>JAFANP010000033.1 GCA_019232625.1 Alphaproteobacteria bacterium
GGATGGGCAACGGCCATGTCTATTCGAGTGCGTTCATCTCCGACGACGAGGCCGAGCGGGTGCTGCTCGACAATCTGGAAGGTGCTCCCCTGCAGGAGCCGCGCCGCCTGACCTTCACCACGGGGCGGCGCAAGCAGGCCTGGAACCGGAACGTCGTCTCGCTGGGCCTGTCGAGCGGCTTCGTCGAGCCGCTCGAATCGACCAGCATCCACCTCATCCAGGCGGGCATCGCCAAGCTCATTGCCCTGTTCCCGGACAAGCGCTTCAACCCGGTCGAGCGCGACGAATACAACCGGCAGATGCAGGACCTGTTCGAGGACGTCCGCGACTTCATCATCCTCCACTACCACGCCACCCGCCGCGACGATTCGGCGCTGTGGAAAAGCTGCCGCGACATGTCGATCCCCGACAGCCTGGCCGGGAAGATCGAGCTGTGGCGCGCCAAGGGCCGGCTGTTCCGGGAAGGGCTGGAGCTGTTCGCCACGACGAGCTGGGTGGCGGTGTTCCTCGGCCAGGGGATCGTGCCCGAGACGTACGAGCCGGCCGCCGACGCGCTCGACCCGGACCGGGTCGCGCAGGCGCTCGAGGAGATGCGCCAGGGCTATCTCGACGCGGCCGCGCATCTCCCCACCCACGCCGAGTTCATCGCGCGCACCTGCGGCGCCCGGAACCCGGCCGCGCCGCCGCCGCTGCCGGAGTTCGTCTTTTGAGGCGGGACGCCGTCCGCAAGGTGGTGGTGGTCGGCGGCGGTACCGCCGGCTGGATGGCGGCGGCGGCGCTCTCCCGCATCATGGGCGAGATACCCGATTTCCGCATCGAGCTGGTCGAATCCGAGGAAATCGGCACGGTCGGCGTGGGCGAGGCCACCATCCCGCAGATCGTGCTCTTCAACCAGCTGCTCGGCATCGACGAGGCGGATTTCGTCCGCGCCACCCACGCCACCTACAAGCTGGGGATAGAGTTTCGGGACTGGACGCGGATCGGCCACCGCTACGTCCACCCGTTCGGCTTCTACGGCCTCAACATGAAGGGCGTGGAGTTCCACCACCATTGGCTCAAGGGCAAGGCGCTGGGCGATCCCCACCCGCTTGACCTCTATTCGCTGGGGGTCGTGGCAGGGCTCCAGGGCCGCTTCGCCCATCCCCGCCCCGACCAGCCGGGCTCGCCGCTTTCCAAGATCGGCTACGCCTTCCAGTTCGATGCGAGCCTCTACGCCCGCTATCTGCGCGCCCTCTCGGAAAAGGCCGGCGTCACTCGGACCGAGGGGCGCATCGTCGAGGTCGTCCAGAACGGCGAGAGCGGCTTCGTCGAAGCGGTCCTCCTGCAGGACGGCACGCGCGTCGAGGGCGAGCTGTTCATCGACTGCTCGGGCTTCCGCGGCCTGCTCATCGAGCAGACGCTGGGCGCCGGCTTCGAGGACTGGTCGAAATGGCTCCCCTGCGACCGCGCCCTCGCCGTGCCCTGCGAGAGCAGCGCCGACACCCAGCCCCTCACCCGCTCGACCGCTCGCGCGGCCGGCTGGCAGTGGCGCATCCCGCTGCAGCATCGCACCGGCAACGGCTACGTCTATTCGAGCGCCCACGTCTCCGACGACGAGGCCGCGGCGACGCTGATGGCCGGTCTCGACGCGCCGGCGCTGGCCGATCCTCGGCCGCTGCGCTTCCTCGCCGGACACCGCCGCAAGGCCTGGGTCAAGAACGTGGTGGCGCTCGGCCTGGCGGGCGGGTTCCTCGAGCCGCTCGAGTCGACCAGCATCCACCTCGTCCAGACCGGAATCGCGCGGCTGATGACGCTGTTCCCGACGCGCGCCTTCGACCCGGTCGAGATCGCCCGGTACAACGCGCTGAGCGTCCGGGAATATGTCGACATTCGCGATTTCCTGGTGCTGCACTACAAGGCCACCGAGCGCGACGACACGCCCTTCTGGGATTATTGCCGCACGCTGGAGCCGCCCGAGGGGCTGGCCGCCAAGCTCGACATGTTCCGGCGCAACGGCCGCATCTTCCGCGAGGATAACGAGCTCTTCACGGAAACGAGCTGGCTCGCGGTCATGGTCGGCCAGGGGATCGAGGCAGGCGGCTACCACCCGGCGGCGGACATCCTCCCCGACGACGAGACTCTGAAGCGCCTCGCCCATATCCGCGAGGTGATCGCCCACACCGCGGAGCTGATGCCTGCCCAGCCGGACTTCCTGCGCGCGCAGGGGAGCGCGAGCGGCGTCAGCCTGAGGCGCGCCTCCTGATGCCCCTGCCCGAGCCGCGCCCGGTGCGGGAATATCGGCAGGTCGACCGCGCCCGCCTGGACGGCGAAATCCGCCCCGCCCGCCAGCCCGCGGTCCTGCGCGGCCTTGCCGAAGGCTGGCCGGCGGTCGCGGCGGCCCGCCGATCCGACGAGGCGCTGGTGGCCTATCTGAAGCGCTTCGCCGTCGCTCGGCCGGTGGTGGCGCTGGTCGGCGAGCCGGAGATCGAGGGCCGGTTCTTCTACACGCGCGACCTCACCGCCCTCAACTTCGCCCGCGGCCTGTCGCCGCTGCAGCCCTTCCTCGATCGGCTGATCAAGGACCGGGAGCATCCGCGCCCGCTCGCCATGGCGGTTCAGTCGGAGCCGGTCGGCGAGCTGCTGCCGGGCTTCGAGCGGGAGAATGGCACCGACCTGCTTCGCGCCGACATCGCGCCGCGCGCCTGGATCGGCAACCGGATCAGGGTGGCGCCGCATTACGACCTGATGGAGAATGTCGGCATCGTCGTCGCCGGCCGCCGCCGCTTCACCCTCTTCCCGCCGGATCAGGTCGGCAACCTCTATGCCGGCCCGCTCGAGCTTACCCCGGCCGGCACGCCGGTGAGCCTCGTCGACCTCGCGGCGCCGGACCTGGATCGCTTCCCACGCTTCGCCGAGGCGATGGCGCATGCGCAGACGGCGGAGCTCGCCCCCGGGGACGCCATCTACATACCCTTCCACTGGTGGCACGGCGTCGACTCGCTGGAGCCGGTGAACCTCTTCGTCAATTATTGGTGGAACGACGCCCGCCCCGGCCTCGGCAGCGCGTACGACGCGCTCATGTACGGCTTCTACGCGCTGAAGCACCTCCCGCCCGAACAGCGCGCGATATGGCGGCAGATGTTCGACCATTACGTCTTCTGCCCGGACGCGGATCCGGCCGAGCACCTGCCGGCGTCCGCACGGGGGGTGCTCGGAGAGGCGAGCCCCGAACTGCTCGGACGCATGCGCGAGACGCTGCGCCGGATCCTGGAGACGCTCTGACATGCTTCTCGCCACGCTCATCGCCCTCGCCGCTCCCGCCGAGTTCGACTGGTTCGACTATCGCGGCTCGGACCCCGACGGCGGGACTCCGCGGGCCGGCGAATATCGCAACCCGATCCTCCAGGGCTTCTATCCGGATCCCAGCGTCACCCGGGTCGGGGACGATTATTATCTCGTCGCCTCGACCTTCGCCTGGTTCCCCGGCATCCCGGTCTTCCACAGCCGCGACCTGGTCGGCTGGACGCAGATCGGCAATGCGATCGACCGGCCCGGCCAGCTCGACTTCGCGCGGCTGGGCCTGTCCCGGGGCGTATTCGCCCCCTCCATCCAGGCGCATGACGGCGTCTTCTACATCCTCAACACCTGCGTCGATTGCGGCGGCAACTTCCTCGTCACCGCGCGCAACCCCGCCGGCCCCTGGTCCGACCCCGTCTGGCTGCCCGACCTCGAAGGCGGCATCGATCCCGCGCTCTTCTTCGACGACGACGGAAGCGCCTGGGTGGTGAACAACGGCCCGCCCGAGGGCAGGCCGCTCTACGAAGGGCACCGGGCGATCTGGCTGCAGCGCTTCGACCTCGCCTCGAACAAGACGGTCGGCCCGCGCACCTTGCTGGTGAACGGCGGCGTGGACCTGTCGAAGAAGCCGGTGTGGATCGAAGGTCCGCACATCCTCAAGAAGGACGGCTTCTATTACCTCGTCTGCGCCGAGGGCGGAACGGCGGAGGGTCACAGCCAGGTCGTCCTGCGCAGCCGATCGGTCGCCGGCCCCTACGCTCCCTTCCAGGGCAACCCCATCCTGACGCAGCGGGACCTGCCGCGCGACCGCCCCTTCCCGGTCACCTCGGCCGGTCACGCCCAATTGGTGCAGACGCCGGCGGGGGACTGGTGGGCGACGTTCCTCGCCGTCCGCCCCTACCAGGGCGATTTCTACAACACCGGGCGCGAGACCTTCCTGCTCCCCGTCCAGTGGAAGGACGGCTGGCCTCGGATCACCGGCCCGGGCGAGGCGATTCCGTACGTCCATCGCCGTCCGCGCCTGCCCGCTGGAGCGAAGCCGCCCGTTCCTACCACCGGCGCTGTCGCCGTGCGGGACGAGTTCAACGGGCCGACGCTTCCGCCTTATTGGATGATGATGCGCAACCCGCGGGGGCGCTGGTACGGCCTTGCCGACGGACGACTCCGCCTGACGCCGCGGCCGGCCGGGCTCGGCGACTTCGCCAATCCGTCCTTCCTGGCGCGGCGCCAGCAGAATATGAATGCGAGCGCCTCCACCCTGGTGCGCTTCCGCCCGGCTGCGGAGGGCGACGAAGCCGGTCTCGCCGCTCTCCAGAACGACGAATATTGGTATTCGATCGCCCTCGCCTCGCGCGCCGGGCACCGGGTCGTGCAGGTGCGGCGGCGGGCCGGCCCGGGCGATCCCGCCCAAGGCGTCGTGCTCGCCTCCGCCCCGTTCGCCCCGACCTCGGCCCGCCTGCGGATCGAGGCGCGCGGCGGACGCTACAGCTTCACTTATTCCGGGCCGCGCGGGCCGTGGCGCGTGCTGCGGGCGGACGAGGACGGCACCCTGCTCAGCACCAAGACCGCGGGGGGCTTCGTCGGCGCCGTATTCGGCGTCTACGCCCGATCGGGAGGCAAGCCCTGAAAGCCGCCCTCGCGGTCGCCGCCGCCCTCTCCTCCCCCGCGCAGCCTCCCCTGCTGAACCAGCTCGGCTTCCTTCCCGGAGGAGCCAAGCGCGCCATCGTCCGGAGCGAGGCCCGCGGCCCGATCCCCTGGCGGGTCGTCGATTCGAAAGGGCGCGTACGCCTCGCCGGAAGGAGCCGGCCCTACGGCGCCGACCCAGCGTCCGGAATGGCCGTCCACCGGATCGACTTCTCGGCGTTGCGGAGCGCCGGCACCTATCATCTGGCGGTGGGTAACGTCCGCAGCCGCGCCTTCGCGGTGTCGCCGACCCTCTACGACCGGCTGCGCTACGACAGCCTCAACTATTTCTACCAGAGCCGAGCCGGGGCCCCGATCGAGGCGCGCTGGGCGGGCGGAGCAGGCTGGGCCCGCCCCGCCGGCCACCGACCCGAGATAGCGCGCTGCGTCGCCGGCCCGGACGGCCACGGCAACATCTGGCCCGGCTGCGCCTATTCGCTGGACGTCACCGGCGGCTGGTACGATGCCGGCGATCAGGGCAAATATGTCGTCAACGGCGGCATCGCGCTCTGGACCCTGCTCGACCTCTACGAACGCAGCCGCGCGCTCGGCCGCCCCACCCCCTATGCCGACGGCAAGGCGGCCCTCCCGGAGAGAGGCAATGGAGTCGACGATCTGCTCGACGAGGCGCGGTGGGAGCTGGAGTTCCTCCTCAAGATGCAGGTGCCGGAGGGTACGCGCCTCCGCGTCCCGGTCGGCGAGAAGCGCAACGCCGCCGGCCTGAAGTTCGAGGAGATAGACGCGTCCGGCATGGCGCACCACAAGGTGGGCGATGCGCGCTGGACGCCGCTCCCCACGCCGCCGCACCTGGACCGTGAGCCGCGCCTGCTCTTCCCGCCGTCGACCGGTGCCACGCTCAACCTCGCCGCCGCCGCCGCGCAAGGCGCCCGCATCTGGCGCGGCATCGACCCGGCCTTCGCGGCCCGCTGCCTCGCCGCCGCCGAACGCGCCTGGGCCGCGGCGGCCCGCAACCCCGAAGTCTATGCCATCGCGGATTTCACCGGAAGCGGCGGCTATGGCGACCAGGACCTCGGCGACGAATTCTTTTGGGCCGCCGCGGAGCTTTACGTCACGACGGCGCGCGCCGAGTATCGAGCGGCGCTCGGCTCCTCGTCGTGGTTCCGCTTCTCTCCGGCCCCCGAGCTGGGCTGGAACCGGGTGGCGAGCCTCGGCACCATCTCGCTCGCGCTCGTCCCGAACGCTCTTGCGGCGGAGGAGAAGCGGAGGCTGAGGGGCAGCCTCGTCGCCGCCGCCGACGCCTTCCTCGGCGATATCGGGCGGAACGGCTTCGGGGTCCCTTACGCCCCCCAGCGCGGTTGGCCCTGGGGCTCGACCTCCTCCATCCTCAATCGCAGCCTCATCCTCGCCCTGGCGCACGACTTCACCGGGGAGGCGCGCTATCGCGACGGGGCGATCGCGGGCATGGACTTCATCCTCGGCCGCAATCCGCTCGATCGCTCCTTCGTCAGCGGATATGGCGCCCGTCCGATGCAGAACCCGCACCACCGGTTCTGGACGCACCAGCTCGACCCGACGCTCCCGCCTCCCCCGCCCGGCGTGCTTTCGGGCGGCCCGAACTCCACCGCCATGGCCGACGGCGTCGCCGCCGGACTGAAGGGCCGATGCGCGCCGCAGGCCTGCTGGGTGGACGACGCGCGCGCCTACAGCCTCAACGAGGTCGCCATCAACTGGAACGCCCCGCTGGTCTGGGTCTCCGCCTGGCTCGCCGAGCGCGAGGAACGACGCCGAGCCGGCCCGCCTCCGGCTAGCGGACCGTCAGAGTCGCGCTCTTGAGATCGACCGAGCTGGAGCCGGCGCTGATCGTGAACGTGCCCGGCTCCACCACCCGCTTCATCTCGACGTTCCACAGCGCGAGATCGTCGGGAGCGAGCTCGAACGTCACCGTGCGGCGCTCGCCCGGCTGGAGGGTCACACGGCGGAACCGCTTGAGCTCGAGCACCGGCCGCGTCACCGAGGATTGATCGTCGCGCACGTAGAGCTGGACCACTTCGTCCCCGGCTCGGCGCCCGGTATTGGCGACGTCGACGCTGACCCGGACTTCGTCGCCTACGCCCACCGACTCACGCGCCAACCTCGGCGCTCCGATCTCGAAGCGGGTGTAGCTGAGCCCGTAACCGAACGGATAGAGCGGCGCCGTCGTGTCGAACAGGTAGCCGCGCCGCGCGGTCGGCTTTCGATTGTAGTAGATGGGCAGCTGGCCGACGTGGCGGGCGATCGACACGGGCAGCTTGCCGCCCGGATTGGCGCGCCCGAACAGCACGTCGGCCACCGCGTTGCCGGTCTCCTGGCCGAGATACCAGCCCTCGATCAGGGCCGGCGCCTCTGCGGCCAGATAGTTGACCGACAGCGGACGCCCGTTGAGCAGGATCACGACGGTCGGCTTGCCGAGCGCGAGGACGGCGCGGGCAAGGTCGTTCTGCTGGCCGACCAGGTCGAGCGAGGAACGATCCCCGAGATGGGTGTCGGCCCACGCCTCGCGGCTCGTCTGCTCGTTGTCGCCGAGCACCATCACCACCACGTCCGCGTTGCGGGCGGTCTCCACCGCCTCCGCGATCAGCTGCCGGTTCACGGCCTCGGGAACCAGCTTGACCTCGTCGGCCGCCCAAATCCTCTTCTCGGTGATTCGCACGCCTTCGGCATAATCGACCTCGAAGCGTCCCTTGCCTTCGCGCTGCAGCCCTTCGAGCACGCTCACCACATGCCCCGGCTCGTCGCTATAGCCGCCGATCGGCGTGTCCCGGGCGTGGGTGCCGAGCACCGCCAGCCGCTTGATCCGCCCCGCGTCGAGCGGCAGCAGGCCGTTCTCGTTCTTGAGGAGGACCATCGCCGCGCGCGCCGCCTCGCGGGCGAGGGCGACGGCGTCCGGCGCCGCCGTCCGGCGCTGCGCGGTGCGCGCATCGGCATAGGGATATTCGAACAGGCCGGCCTCGAACTTCATCCGGAGGATGCGGCGCACCGCATTGTCGACCTCCGCCATCGGCACCCGGCCCGAGCGCACCAGCTCAGGCAGCGTCGCGAACGCCTCCCCGTCCGGCGTCTCGGAATCGACGCCCGCGGCCAGCGACCGGACGGCGGCCTCCCCGATGTCCGAGAACATGTGGTGCCGAGTCATCATCTCCCGGATGGCGAAATAGTCGCTGACGACGGCGCCCTTATATCCCCACTCGCCGCGCAGCACGTCGGTCAGGAGCCAGCGGTTGGCGTGGCTCGGTATGCCGTCGATCTCATTGTAGGAGGCCATGACCGAGCGGACCGGCAGTTCCTTCACCGCGCGCTCGAAGGGCGGGAAGAAGTCGGTGCGCAGCTCCCTCTCGCCCAGGCTCGCAGGGCCGACATTGGTGCCGTTCTCCGGCTGGCCGTGGCCGGTCAGGTGCTTGAGCGTCGCGAACACCTTGTCGCGCGGCAGCGGCAGCTTCGCGCCCTGGAAGCCCCGGATGGCGGCGAGGCCCATCTCGCTGACGAGATAGGGGTCCTCGCCGTAGGTCTCCTCGATCCGCCCCCAACGCGGGTCGCGCGCGACGTCCACCACCGGCGCGAGCGCGAGGGTGGCGCCGCGCGCCCGCATCTCGCGAGCGGCCACCGAGAAGATCCGGGTCAGCAGCTCAGGGTCCCAGGTGCTGGCGAGGCCGATCGCCTGCGGGAAGCTGGTCGCGCCGCGCGCGACGTAGCCGTGCAGGGATTCCTCGTGCATCAGGATCGGGATGCCGAGCCTCGTATGCTCGACCGCCCAGCGTTGCGCGGCGTTGATATAGTCGGCCGTCTCCCGGGCGTCGCGGCCGACCGAGCCCGCCGCCGCGCCGGCGGCGCCGTTCGTCGCCACCGTCACGCCGCGGCGGTCGGAAGGCCGGGCGATCTGGCCGATCCCGTTCGGAAAGGCCGCGCTCGCCTTCAGCGGCGAGAAGGTCCCGTCGGGCGTCTGGATCTTGTCCTTATGCTCCCAGACGGTGAGCATCTGCGCGACCTTCTCCTCGAGCGTCATCCGCCCCAGGAGGTCCTCGACGCGCCGCTCGACCGGCTGCGACGGATCCTTGTAGGCCGGGCGTTGCGCGTCCGCGGGAGCGGGCTTCGCCGGCAAGGCGGAGCCGACGGCCAGCAGGCCGAGCGCGGCCGCGGTGGCGGCGAGCGAGACGGCTCGAACCGTCCGGTCGAAGGTCGTGCGCACGGTCTCGTGCATGTTCCGCTCCCATCCTCTCGCGCCGCGGCTCTGCGGCCGCTTGGTAGCGCTACCATAGGCCCTGGCCGGCGCGCCGGTCAACGCGGGCCGCAATTGCCAAGGCGCGCGTCCCCTCATAGGCTGGCGGCGGAGAGAGGGACCATGTCGAAGCCCAGCCGCAGACGCCGCGGCACCATCACGATAGAGGACGTCGCCCGCGCCGCCGGAGTCTCAGCGATGACCGTCTCGCGCGTCATCAACGGCGGCAAGAACGTGCGCGAATCCACGCGCGCCGCCGTGCTCGAGGCGGTGCGGACGCTCAACTTCTCGCCCAACACCGCCGCGCGGAGCCTGGCCGCTGGGGAGGCGACCCATATCGGCCTCCTCTACGCCAATCCCTCCGCCGCCTATCTCAGCCAGTTCCTGATCGGCGCCCTCCACGCGGCGCGCCGGGCCGGCGCCCACCTCGTCATCGAATCGTGCGAGTCGGAAGATGCCGACGAGCAGGCCGAAGTCACCCGCCGCTTCGCCACCAGCGACGTCGAAGGGGTCATCCTGCCTCCGCCGCTCTCCGAGTCGCACCCGATCATGGCGGAGCTTTCGGCGATCGGGATTCCGGTCGTGACCGTCGCGATGGGGACGCCGCAGGAGGATAGCCTCAACGTCCGCATCGACGATTATGCCGCCGCGGGCGAGATGACCCGCCACCTGCTCGATCTCGGCCACCGCCATATCGGCTTCATCAAGGGCCACCCCAACCATATCGCCAGCCACGACCGCGCCCGCGGCTATCTCGACGCCCTGGCCGAATATGATATCGACACCGCGCGCGCCCCGATCGAGCAAGGCTATTTCACCTATCGCTCGGGCCTCACCGCCTCGGAGCGCCTCCTCTCCCGCCCCAATCCGCCGACCGCGATCTTCGCGAGCAACGACGACATGGCGGCGGCGACGGTCAGCGTCGCCCATCGCCGCGGCCTGGTCGTGCCCGAGGATCTGAGCGTCGTCGGCTTCGACGACACCGCGCTCGCCACCAGCGTCTGGCCGGAGCTCACCACCGTCAAGCAGCCCATCTCAGCAATGGCCGAAGCCGCTCTCGAGCTGCTCCTCGCGGACCTCCGGGGACGACGCGCCGGAACGCCGCGGCGCTTCGCCGAGCGGGTGCTCGAACATGCGCTCATCGTCCGGGAATCCTCCGGCGCGCCCCTCGGCGCCCGGCGCGTTCGGCCCCAGCAGGTCGCCGGCTGAGGGCGAAGGAGATTGCACCGGCCGCGGGACGCGTGTTACCGCTAACACATAACAAGACATCGAAAATGGGGGAGAAGCAGATGACTGAGGCGAGCCCGGCACGGGCCAATATGGGCTTCATCGGCGCCATCGTCGCCGTCGCGACGATCGGCGGCTTCCTGTTCGGCTACGACAGCGGCGCGGTGAACGGCACGCAGGACGGCCTCGCCAAGGCCTTCGGCCTCGTTCCCGGAAGCTTCTCGCCCAGCAACGGGCTCGGCTTCACCGTCGCCTCGCTGCTGATCGGCTGCTTCATCGGCGCCTTCTTCGCGGGCCGGCTCGCCGACCTGATGGGGCGGCGCAACACGATGATGCTGGCCGCACTCCTCTTCCTGATCGGCGCCATCCTCCAGGGCGTGGCGCATAGCCACGGCCTGTTCCTCTCGGCCCGGATCATGGGCGGAATGGCCGTCGGCGCTGCAAGCGTGCTCTCGCCGGCCTACATTTCGGAGGTCGCCCCGGCGAGCATCCGCGGCCGGATGACGACGGTCCAGCAGATCATGATCATCACCGGGCTCACGGCCGCCTTCCTGGTGAACTATTTCCTCGCCGCGTCGGCGGGACAGTCGACGGCCGCCTTCTGGGCTGGGATCGAGGCGTGGCGCTGGATGTACCTGATGCAGGCGCTCCCCGCCGCCATCTTCCTGATCGCCCTCCTCCTCATTCCGGAGAGCCCCCGCTATCTCGTCTCCAAGGGCCGGAACGCCGCCGCCCTCGCCGTCCTTACCAGGCTGTTCGGCAGCGAGGTCGCGGACGCGAAGCTCGGCGAAATCCGGGCGACGTTCAACGAGGACCACCGGCCGCGGCTCAGCGACGTGGCCGCGCCGGCCGGCACGCGAAGCCTGCTCGGCATGCGCCCGATCGTCTGGGTCGGGATCATGCTGGCGGTGTTCCAGCAGCTCGTCGGGATCAACGTCATCTTCTATTACGGCGCGACGCTCTGGCAGCTCGCGGGCTTCAGCGAAAGCGACTCGCTGCTGATCAACATCGTCTCCGGCGCGGTGTCGATCGCCGCCTGCTTCGTCACCATCGCCGTCATCGACAAGATCGGCCGCAAGCCGCTGCTGCTGATCGGGTCGGCGGGCATGGCCGCGACTTTGTTCGTGATGGTGTACGCCTTCAGCCACGGCTCGCTGGATCCCGCCGGCAACCTCGTCCTGTCGAAGGACCTCGGCATGATCGCCGTCGTCGCCGCCAACCTCTACGTGATCTTCTTCAACGTCTCGTGGGGGCCCGTCATGTGGGTGATGCTGGGCGAGATGTTCCCGAACCAGATCCGCGGCTCGGCGCTGGCCGTCGCCGGCTTCTTCCAGTGGTTCGCGAACTTCGTCGTCTCGTTCACCTTCCCCGGAATGGCGAAGAACCTCGGGCTCGCCGCCAGCTACACCTTCTACGGCGTGTGCGCGGTGATCAGCTTCTTCCTGGTCCAGAAGTTCATCCGCGAAACCAAGGGCAAGGAGCTCGAGGAGATGGTGGGCTAGATTTCCTCCCCTCGATTTCGAGGGGAGGGGGACCGCGCGAAGCGCGGTGGTAAGACGGAGCTTCCATGACCCACCGCATCCCCGCCCGCCCGTTCCGTTCCCGCGAGTGGTTCGCGGCGCCCGGCCGGAGCGACATGGCCGCGCTCTACCTGGAGCGCTTCATGAACTACGGCATCACGCCGGAGGAGCTGCGCTGCGGGAAGCCGATCGTCGGCATCGCCCAGTCCGGTTCCGATATCGCGCCGTGCAACCGGATCCACCTGGAGCTCGCCGGACGAATCCGAGCCGGGATACGCGACGCGGGCGGCATCCCCATGGAGTTCCCGCTCCACCCGATCTTCGAGAATTGCCGGCGGCCGACCGCGGCCCTGGACCGGAACCTCGCCTATCTCGGCCTCGTCGAGATATTGAACGGCTATCCGATCGACGCCGTCGTCCTCACCACCGGCTGCGACAAGACGACGCCCTCGTCGATCATGGCGGCGTCCACCGTCGACATCCCCGCCATAACGCTGTCCGGCGGCCCGATGCTCGACGGCTGGCACGAGGGCGAGCTGGTCGGCTCCGGGACGGTGATCTGGCGCTCGCGCCGCGCGATGGGCGCGGGCGAGATAGACGAGGAGGAGTTCCTCCGCCGCGCCACCGACTCCGCCCCCTCCGCCGGCCATTGCAACACCATGGGCACGGCCTCGACCATGAACGCGATCTCCGAGGCGCTCGGCATGTCGCTGCCCGGCAACGCCGCCATCCCGGCGCCCTATCGCGAGCGCGGCCAGATGGCCTATGAGACGGGGCGCCGCGTCGTCGACATGGCCTATGAGGACCTTCGCCCGTCGAAGATCCTGACGCGCGCCGCCTTCCTGAACGCCATCCGCCTCAACACCGCGATCGGCGGCTCGTCCAACGCCCAGCCCCACATCGTCGCCATGGCCCGCCATGCCGGGATCGAGCTCCGCGCCGAGGACTGGATGGCGGAAGGCTACGATCTTCCCCTCCTCGTCAACATGCAGCCGGCTGGAAAATATCTCTCCGAGCGCTTCCACCGGGCGGGCGGCGTCCCGGCGGTGATGTGGGAGCTTCTCCAGGCCGGCCGGCTCGACGGCGCCGCCCTCACCGTCACCGGCCGCAGCCAGTCCGACAATCTGGAAGGACGCGAGGCGACCGACCGCGAGGTCATCTTCCCCTATTCGGCGCCGCTCAAGGAGCGCGCCGGCTTCCTGGTCCTGAGGGGCAATCTGTTCGACTTCGCGATCATGAAGACGAGCGTCATCTCCCCCGAATTTCGCGCGCGCTACCTTTCGCGCGACGGCGACGAGGGTGCGTTCGAGGCGCGGGCGATCGTCTTCGACGGATCCGACGATTATCATCATCGCATCAACGATCCTGGATTGGGCATCGACGAGGATTGCATCCTCGTCATCCGCGGCGCGGGCCCGCTCGGCTGGCCGGGCTCGGCGGAAGTCGTCAACATGCAGCCACCCGACCACCTTCTCAGGCGCGGCATCATGAGCCTGCCGACCCTCGGCGACGGCCGCCAGTCCGGCACCTCCGACAGTCCCTCCATCCTCAACGCCTCGCCCGAGAGCGCTGCCGGCGGCGGCCTGGCCTGGCTGCGCACGGGCGACAGGATCCGGATCGACCTCAACCGCGGCACCTGCGACGCGCTGGTCGATGCGGCGGAGATCGAGCGTCGCAAGCGCGAAGGCGCGCCGCCCGTCCCGGAGAGCCGGACGCCTTGGGAAGAGCTCTACCGGGAGAAGACCGGGCAGCTTTCCGAAGGCGGGGTGCTGGACTTCGCGTTGAAATATCGCGGCACCTCCGCGAAGACGCCGCGCCACAACCACTAATCCGCCTCGTCGTCGCCTGCCTTGCGACCGAGATCAGGGCACCGCCACCTCGAACGGGCCGACCGGCAGCGGCGCCGCGTCGTAGAGGTTGGTGACCGGCGTGTCGGCCCAGGCGTAGCGAACCCGCGTGAACGGACGGCCATCGCCCGCGATACGCACCGTCGCCCCCTCCGCCACGGCCTCGGCGAAACGACAGCTCTGCTGCGTCTCGGCGCACAGCTCGAAGGCCAGGGCGCGGTTGCCGCTCCACGTCGCAAGACCGCCCGTGACGCCGCGGAAGCGGAGCACCACCCCACCCTGCGCGCGGCTTGCGTCGGCAATCTCGGGCCCGACCGGCTCGCTCGCGCCGTAAGCGAGCGCCCGCGCCGCCCGGGCGAGGCGCCGGCCGAGCTCCGGCTTGTTGGCAGGATGGATGTCGAGCCGCTCGCCGAGATCCATGGCGACGACCAGGGCCGCGCGGGGATCGCGCGCCGCCGCCCGCCTCTGCTGCTCGCGAAGCTCCGCCCAGCCGCTCGCCCGCGGCGCCGTCTGCTCGGCGCCGTAATTGGCGAGGCCGACGATCAGGAAGGGCAGGCCGGGCGACCCGAACTGGCGCCGCCACCCGGCCATCAGCGCGGCCAGCTTGTCCGCATAAGGCGCCGGGTTCGAAACGTCGGATTCGCCCTGGTACCAGGCGACGCCGCGGAAGCCGAAGCGGCCGAGAGGGGCGATCATCGCATTGTGGATCAGCGAGGCGCCGGCATTGGTGTCCCAGGGCGATCGCGGCGGCTCGCCGAGGCCCGCCGACACGATCGAATAGAGCCAGCCCTCGCCGAGCGGCTTCGCCGCGCCGCCTTCCAGGCTCAGCTTCACCGCCGCGGCCGGCCCCTGGAAGCCGCCCCAGGCATAAGCGTCGAACAGGCTGACGAGGATCTCGTTCTCGCCGGCATGCAGCAGCCCCTTCGGCAGCTTGTATTCGCGCGGGATGTCCCAGCCGAAGCTGTTGCCGACGGCAACGCCGTTGACCCAGGTCTCGTCGATCTCGTCGATCACGCCGAGCGAGAGCGAGGCGGCGCGCGCCGCCTCCTGTGCCGTCAGCGTCACCGTCTTGCGGGCCCAGACCATGCCGTTGAAGTTCGCGAGCTCCGGCACGCCCCACGTCTCCCAATAGGAGAGGGACGGCATCGGCTTCCACGCGAGGCGCGACGGATCGGCCCAGGGCTCGGTCCCCGCCTTCGCCTTCCACCATTCCTGCCAGGTCGCGCCGAAGCGGCGGTTCGCCGCCACCGGATCGCGCTTGTAGAGGTCGAGCAGGCCCACGTCGCGGCCGAGCAAGGGACGCGCCTCGGCGGGAGCGACCCAGGGGAGGATCTGGGTGCCGCCCCAGCTGTCGTTGATCGCGCCGACCGGCACCTTCTCCGACGCCCGCAGCTGCTTGGCCATGTAATAGCAAGCGGCGGAGAAGCCCCGAACCTTGTCTCCCGTCGCGGGCGACCAGGCGACGGGGTCGCCGAAGCTGTCGAGGGGGACGAGCGAGGTGCGGTGAGGCACCGTCAGAAGGCGCAGCTCGGGATCGTCGGCGGATTGCGACTCGTTCCAGCCGTTCAGCGCCTGGCCGACCGCCAGCTCCATGTTGGACTGGCCCGAGCAGAGCCAGACGTCGCCGACCAGGATATCCGAGGCGGTTGCGGCGGAGCCGCTGCTGCCGGTGACGGTGAGCGTATAGGGGCCGCCCGCCGCCATGGGCGGCAGCTCGGCGCGCCAGGCGCCGTCCTTGCCGGCGGTGACGCTCCTGCTCGCGCTGCCGAGACGGACCGTCAGCCGCTCGTCCGGCTCGGCCTTGCCACGGACGGCGAGCGGGTGGTCGCGTTGGAGGACAGCATGGTCGGAGAAGAGCGGGTCGAGGGTCGGCGCCGCCCCGGAAGCCGAGGCGAGCAGCACCGCGAGAGCGGCCCCCGCTAGAGCGCGACGCGCGGACATGGGATCCCCGGCACTGCGACTCGGAACTCGAACAAATCCCCTATCTCCGGCTGCTTCGCGATCCGGTCGGGCTTCAGAAGCTGCCGCGCGGTGGTCGCGTAGACGGTGCGCAGGTCGTCGCCGCCAAAGGCGATCTTGGTGATGTTGGAGACTGGAAAGCGCACCCGCTCGATCAGCTCGCCCGCCGGCGAATAACGCCGCGCCTCCCATCCGGCGTAAAGGCCGATCCAGACGCAACCCTCGCTGTCGATCGTGGGGCCGTCGGGATGGCCCTCCCGGGGGTCGATCGCGACGAACGGGCGGCGGTTCGAGAGTGCGCCGCGTTCGTCGACGTCCGCCGCCTCGATCGTGCCGGCGAGCGTGTCGACGAAATAGAGGATGCGGCCGTCGGGCGAGAGGCAAGGCCCGTTGGTGATGGCGATCCCTTCGATCCCGGTACGTGTCAGCGCGCCGCGCTCGAAGCGGTAGAAGGCGCCGCTCTTCTCCTTCTCGCCATTGTCCATGGTTCCGAACCAGAGCCGGCCGAGCGGATCGACCGCACCGTCGTTCAGCCGGTTGTTCGGCCGCTCCGGCTCCATCTCGGCGATCAGCGCGAAGGCGCCGCTCTCCGGGTCGAAACGGTGGAGGCCGCTCTGAAGCCCGGCGACGAAGCCGCCGCCCTCCGCCGGCAGCACGAAGCCGATCTGCTCCGGCGCGCTCCAGCTCTTCCTGGCGCCGGTCGCGGGCGCGTAGCGATGGACCTTCTGCGTCTTGATGTCGGTGAACCAGAGCGCGCCGTCGACCCAGACCGGGCCCTCTCCCAGCTCGCAGTGGAGGTCCCAGACGTTTCTCGGCTCGCTCGTCATGTCAGCGCCATCCCGCGTCCACGAAATAATTGTGCCCCGTTACCAGCCGCGCGTCGTCGGAGGCGAGGAACAGCACCATGGCGGCGATGTCCTCCGGCACCAGCCGGCCGTCGAGGCATTGCGACTCGACGATCTCGGCCTCGCCCTCGGGCGTGTACCAGCGCAGCTGCCGCGGCGTCCGAACGTTGCCCGGGACGACGCAGGTGACGCGGATATTCTCCGGCCCCAGCTCCCGTGCGAGCGATCGGGTCAGCCCTTCGATCGCCGCCTTCGCGGTCTGGTAGAGCGCCAGGTCGGCCATGCCGAGATGCCAGGAGATCGAGCCCAGGTTGACGATCGCGCCGCCGCCTTTCCTCCGCATTCCAGGGATCACCGCCTGGGCGCAGAAGAAGAGGTGCTTGAGGTTCACGGCGAGCCGGTTGTCCCAATATTCCTCCGTCACCTCGTCGATGCCGTGGCGGTCGTCGTTGGCGGCGTTGTTGACGAGGATGTCGAACCCGCCGCCTTCCTCGACGAGCCGGGCGATCGTCGCCTTCGCCCCGGCTATGTCCGTCAGGTCGACCCGCTCGTAGCGCAGGCCGGGGCCGGCGCCGAGGCCGGTGACCAGAGCCTGCGAATCCTCGTCCGCTATGTCGAAGAAGGTGACTTCCGCGCCCTGCCGCACGAAGCCCTCGACGATCCCGGCGCCTATTCCGGATCCGCCGCCGGTGACGAGGACGCGCTTTCCCCTGAGGCTGGGATAGATGGCTCGCAGGTCCTTCGCTTCGCTCACGTCACTCCCCCGAATTCACGATGTCGTCGTTGCTGTTGAGAAGGCCCCGGGCGGCGAGGTTGCGCATGAGCCGACGCACGCCGAACGTCCAGGGCGGTGCGTCGCGCGACGTGGTCACGCGATTGACCAGGGCGCCCAGAGCCGGAGTCGAGATCCGCACGACGTCCCCCTCCTTGTGGGTGAAGCCGCGGCCCGGCTCGTCGCGGTCCTGGACCGGGGCGAACAGGGTGCCGAGGAACAGGGTGAAGCCGTCCGGGAAATGATGCTCGCTGAGCGCCTGGCGGACCAGCTCCTCCGGGTCGCGGCTGATCTGGCCCATCGAGCTGTGGCCCTCGAGCCTGAAATCGTCGCGCCCCTCGACGACGAGCTCGACCTCGGCGCGGCGCACGTCGTCCATCGTAAAGCTCTCGTCGAACAGTCGGATGAACGGGCCGATCGCGCAGGAGGCGTTATTGTCCTTCGCCTTGGAGAGGAGCAGAGCGCTGCGGCCCTCGAAGTCGCGAAGATTGACGTCGTTGCCAAGCGTCGCCCCCTTCGCCTCGCCGGCGCTGTCGACGATGAGCACCACCTCGGGCTCGGGATTGTTCCAGGTGGAATCGGAACGAACGCCGATGTCGCCGCCCCAGCCGACGGTCGAGAGCAAAGCGGACTTGGTGAAGATCTCCGCGTCCGGCCCGATGGCGACCTCGAGATATTGCGACCACATCCCCTCGTCGATCAGCGCCGCCTTGAGCCGCGCCGCTTCGTCGGAGCCGGGCACGACCGCGCGTATGCCCCCGCCGATGCGGCCTTCCAGCAGCGCGCGGATGGCGGCGGCCTTGTCGGCATCGCCGCGGGCGCGCTCCTCGATGACCCGCTCGACCGCTGAGACGGCGAAGGTGACGCCCGCCGCCTTCACCACCTGTAGGTCGACCGGAGAGAGGAGGAAGGAACCGGGCGCGGCGCGGGAGATGCGCTCGGCCATCTCGCCGACGTCGAACAGGCGCCGGCCCGGCGTCGCGGCGGGCGCCTCGCGGTCGAGCAGGTCGGCCATGGTGGGCGCGGCGCGGGAGACGTCGAGCACCTCGCCGCCCCGGATCAGGACGGGGGTAGGGCCCTCGCCCAAATCCAGCCGTCCCGCCAGGACGGCGCGGTCGCCGTCCGCGGGCAGCATCGCCGCCGTGAATTCCTGTTCCAAGCCTCTCCGCCCGACATGGTCCGCGTTGTTGGTAGCGCTACCAATCATCCCGCGCGCCCTACCCTGTCAAGCGCCGGGGCGCGATCAGCCGGCGAGGACCGGCCGGCCATCGACGAGGCGGTCGACCGCGCCCTCGGCCCCGTCCCGCAGCGGCTCCGGGAGCAGGTCCTCGGGAAGGTCCTGATAGGCCACCGGCCGCAGGAAGCGCTCGATGGCCATGGTGCCGACCGAGGTGGAGCGGCCGTCGGACGTCGACGGGAACGGTCCGCCATGGACCATGGCGTGGTTGACCTCGACGCCGGTCCCGAAGCCGTTGACGAGGATCCGGCCGACCTTGCGCTCGAGCACCGGCAGCAGGCGCCGGACGTCGTCATGGTCGGAGTCGGAGATGTGGAGGGCGGCGGTGAGTTGCCCCTCCAGGCTCTCGACCACCTGCGCCAGCGCCGGCTCGTCCGCGCACCGGACGATCAGCGAGCTCGATCCGAACACCTCCTCGCGCAGCCGCGGGTCGGCCAGGAAATCCGCCGCCTCGGTCGAGAAGAGCGCCGCCTGCCCCTGGTGATTGTGCCCGGCCCGGCCCCGCGCGACCGTTTCGACGCGCGCGTGCCGCGCCAGCGCCTCGACGCCTTCGCAATAGGCCTTGTGGATGCCGGGAGTCAGCATCGTGCCCGCGGCCGCCTCCGCGAGGGCCTCGCCCGCCGCCCGGGTGAAACGGTCCAGCCCCTCGCCTTCGAGCCCCAGGATCAGGCCGGGGCTCGTGCAGAACTGGCCCGCGCCCATCATCAGCGAGGCGACGAAGGCGCGGGCGATGTCCGGCCCTCTCTCGTCCAGCGCGCCGGCGAAGAGGATGACGGGATTGATCGAGCTCATCTCCGCATAGACGGGGATCGGCTCCGGCCTCTCCTGAGCGATCTTCATCAGCGCGAGGCCGCCGCGGCGCGAGCCGGTGAAGCCGACCGCCTTGATGCGCGGATCGGCGACGAGGGCCTGGCCGATCTCGTAGCCCGAGTCGAAAATCAGCGAGAAGACACCTTCCGGCAAGCCGCTCGAGGCGACGGCGTCGCGTATCGCTCGGCCGACCAGCTCGGACGTGCCGGGATGGGCCGGATGCGCCTTGGCGACGACCGGGCAGCCCGCCGCCAGAGCGGAAGCGGTGTCGCCCCCCGCCACGGAGAAAGCGAGCGGGAAATTCGAGGCGCCGAACACCGCCACCGGCCCGAGCGGGATCCGCCAGGACCGAACGTCCGGCCGCGGCAGCGGAGTCCTCTCCGGCTGGGCCGGGTCTATCCGCACGCCGAGATAGCGGCCTTCCCGCACGACCTGCGCGAACAACCGGAGCTGCCCGACGGCGCGGCCGCGCTCTCCTTCGACGCGCCCCCTCGGCAGCCCGCTCTCCGCGACGGTCCGTTCGACGAGCGCGTCGCCGAGATCGAGGATGTTCTGCGCGATCGCCTCGAGGAAGGCGGCGCGGCGGTCCCGGCCGAGGGCGCGATAGGGGTCGAACGCCTCGTCGGCGAGGCGGCAGGCCTCGTCGAGCTGCTCCGGTGTCGCGCCGCCATAAGCCGGCTCGAGCGCCTCGCCCGTCGACGGATCGATGCCGCGCAATTCGCCGACCGAGCCTTTGACGGCGCGACCGCCGATGAACATCTCGCCCTGGATCACTGCCGTCCCCTCGCCGCCTGCCTGTCATGTGGTAGCGCTACCAATCCGCGCGCCGGCCGTGTAACGTGAAGTGGCGCAGAGAACAAATCGTTCCGCCGGAGGATGCCCGAGATGACAAAAAGCCTTGCCGCCCTGCTGCTCGCCGCGACCGGCGCCAGCCTCGCCCTCGCCGCGCCCGCTCAACGGCCGGCGAGGCCCTGGATGGCGCCCGGTCTTTCGCCCGACCGGCGCGCGGCCCTCGCTCTCGAGGCGATGACGCGCGAGGAGAAGCTCCGCCTCGTCTTCGGCTATTTCTCCACCGACTTCCCGCCGAAGAAATACAGGATGCCGGAGGGCGGGCGGGAAGGCTCTGCGGGGTACGTGCCCGGCATCCTGCGCCTCGGCATTCCGCCGCAATGGCAGACCGACGCCGGGATCGGCGTCGCCAGCCAGGGCGGCGCCAAGGTGAAGCGGGAGCGCACCGCCCTCCCCTCCGGCCTCGCCACGACGGCGACCTGGAATCCCGACCTCGCCTTCCAGGGCGGGCGGATGATCGGCGCCGAGGCGCGCGCCTCGGGCTTCAACGTGATGCTGGCGGGCGGCGTCAACCTGCTGCGGGACCCCCGCAACGGCCGCAACTTCGAATATGGCGGGGAGGATCCGCTGCTCGCGGGCACGATGGTCGGCGCCCAGATCGCCGGCATCCAGTCGAACCGGATCGTCTCGACGGTGAAGCATTACGCGATGAACGACCTCGAGACCGGCCGCGACTATCACGACGCCCGCATCGCGCCCGAGGCGGCGCGCATGTCGGACCTGCTCGCCTTTCAGTTCGCGATCGAGCGGTCGGATCCGGGCTCGGTGATGTGCGCCTACAACCGGGTGAACGGCACCCACGCCTGCGAGAACAAGTGGCTGCTCACCGACCTGCTGCGCGGCGACTTCGGCTGGAAGGGCTATGTGATGTCGGACTGGGGGGCGACCCACAGCACCGAGGCGGCGGCCAATGCCGGGCTGGACCAGGATTCGGGCTTCCCGTTCGACAAGGAGCCTTATTTCGGCGAACCGCTGCGCTCCGCCGTCGCCGCCGGCCGGGTTCCGCCCGCGCGCCTCGACGAGATGGCGGGCCGCATCCTGCGCTCGATGTTCGCCCACGGCCTCGTCGACAGCCCGGTCGCGCCCGGGCCGATCGACATGGCCGCCCATGCCTCCGTCACCCGGGCGGACGCCGAGCAGGCGGCCGTGCTGCTGAGGAACGAAGGCAACCTCCTGCCGCTCTCGCCCGCGGCGCGGCGCATCGTCGTCATCGGCAGCCATGCCGACCGCGGCGTGCTGTCGGGCGGCGGCTCGTCGCAAACCTATCCGGTCGGCGGCAACGCGGTGCCGGGCCTTGAGCCGACCGGCTGGCCGGGGCCGGTCATCTATTATCCCAATTCGCCCCTGCTCGCGATGAAGTCCCTTGCTCCCAATGCCGAGCTGGTCTTCGTCGACGGCGGGGATCCCGCCGCCGCCGCCCGGGCCGCGGCCGGAGCCGACGCGGCCGTCGTCTTCCTCAACCAGTGGACCAGCGAGTCGATCGATGCGCCGCTCGTCCTCCCCGACGGACAGGACGCGCTGGTCGAAGCGGTCGCGGCGGCCAATCCGCGGACGGTTGCGGTGCTTGAGACGGGCGGGCCGGTGCTGATGCCTTGGGCCGGACGTGTCGGCGCGATCCTCGAAGCCTGGTATCCGGGCACCGCCGGCGGCGAGGCGATCGCCAATCTGCTCTTCGGCAAGGCGAACCCGTCCGGCCGCCTTCCCGTCACCTTCCCGCGCGACGAGAGCCAGCTCCCCCGCCCGGTCCGGCCCGGCACGGGCCTTGCGGACGGCGAGATGTTCGCGATCGACTATGCCGAGGGCGCGGCCGTCGGCTACAAATATTACGACGCCAAGGGGCTGGAGCCGCTCTTCCCGTTCGGCCACGGCCTTTCCTACACACGCTTCGCCTATTCCGGCCTCAGGGCCTCGGCGGCGCGAGGGACGGTGACGGTGAGCTTCCGCGTCACCAATACCGGCCGGCGGCGCGGCATGGACGTGCCGCAGGTCTACGTCGCCGGCTCGGGCTGGGAAGCGCCCAAGCGCCTGGCCGGCTTCCGCAAGCTCGACCTCGCGCCCGGCGCCTCGGCGAATGTCGCGCTGACGCTCGACCCGCGGCTGCTCGCCACCTTCTCGGGCAATCAGTGGCGGATCGCGGGAGGAAGCTACAAGCTGCTGCTCGGCGCCTCCTCACGCGACATCAAGGACACCGTTACCGTTCGCCTCCCGGCGCGCGTCCTGCCGGCAAGCTGGCGCCCCTGACTACGGGGACTGAATGCGGGGACAGTAACTACTTTCCGACATGCCGCCGGCCCCTGAAATGGGGACAGTAACTATTTTCTGGCATGCCGCTCGCGATCCTCGAAGGCTCGGCCGGAAAATAGTTACTGTCCCCATCCCCTCAGAGCGCCACGCTTCGCCGCTCCTCCGAGCTCCTCCGCGCCGCCTCGATCAGACGCAGTCCCGCCAGCGCGTCGCGCGGATCGACCGGCAGTGGACCTCCATCGAGCAATGCGGCGGCGACCGCTTCGTAGAAGGCGAGGTAGCGCCCGCGCTCCGTCGGCACCGCTTCGCGGCGTCCGTCGGGCAGCGTCAGCAGTCCGTCCCGCTCGTCCTCCCCCGCCTCGCGCGGGTCCACCCCCGCCTTGAGCTGCGCCTCCTGCGGGTCGACGCCGTGCTTCACGTAGCTGCCGCCGCTGCCGTGCACGGCGAAACGGGGGCGCGGCTCGGCGATCAGGCTCGAGGCCGAGAGCCGCACCCGCCGCGGCCCGTAATCGAGTGTCAGAGCGAAATAATCGTCGACGCGGCTCCCCGGCCGCTGGGCGAGGATGTCGGCGCTCACCGCCCGCGGCGGCCCGAACAAAGTGAGCGCCTGGTCGACGAGATGGGGGCCGAGGTCGATCAGCAGCCCAGCCCCCGCTTCCTCCTTCCAGCCCTCCCGCAAGCCGGGGCGGAAGCGGTCCCAATGGGCTTCGAACAGCCCGATCTCGCCGAGCCGCGGCAGCAGCCGGGCGACCGTCAGGAAGTCGCCGTCCCAGCGGCGGTTGTGAAAGGGAATGAGGGCCCGCCTGCGTTCCCCGGCAAGGGCGATCAGCGCCTCCGCCTCGGCGGCGGTGGGGGTGAACGGCTTGTCCACGACGACGTGCCGGCCGGCCTCCAGTGCCGCCTTGGCGAGCGGGAAGTGGGTCGGGTGCGGGGAAGCGATGACGACGAGGCCGACCGTTCGAGAAGCGCGCCGAGATCCCGCACCGCGCCGGCCACGTCGCGTGACGTCATGACGGCGGCGAGCTCGAGGCGTTTCGCCGCGCGGATCAGCGGCGCGTGGAAGACCGATCCGGCCAGGCCGTAGCCGACCAGCCCGACCCGGATCATGCCGTCCCCGCCTCCAGCTCGCGAAGGCTTCGGCCGCGAGTCTCCCGGCCGGCATAAGCGACGAGGGCGCCGGAGAGCAGCATCGGCGCCAGCAAGGCGGAAGCCGCGCCGGTCAGAGTGGGGATGAGGCCGACGAGCGCGAAGCTCTGCACCGCGACTCCGCCGAACTTGCTGGCGCCGGCGATCAGCCCGGTCGCCCTCCCCCTTATGCCGAGCGGATAGTTCTCGGCGGCATAGGGAAGGAGGACGGCGATCATGCCGTTTGTGCCGACGATGAGCATGGCGATGACCCCCACCACCACCGCCTCGGACCGCAGCACGCTCCCCGGCAGAAGCGCGCCGACGAGGCCGGCAAGGGTGAGCAGGATCGCGCCCACCAAAGTCCACTTGCTGCTCACCCGCGCATAGACCCAGGCGGCGAGCATGATGGTCGGCAGGGCGATCAGGGCCGAGCTGGCGAGGATCCCGCTCGCCAGCGCGGAGCTGTAGCCCCGCGCCTGGAGATCCGACGGGAGCCAGAGCAGCAGCCCGAAATTGATGAAGCTCCAGGACAGCGCGGTGATGACCAGCGCCGCCGTGAGCTTGCCGTGGCGCTGCGCCGCCGTCGCCGCATCGGCGGGCACCGCCTCGCGCGCCCTGGGCACGATCCCGAACTTGCGGCGCATGTCGGCGAGCTCGGCCTCGCGCCCCTGCTCGGCGAGGAAGCGGGGGGATTCGGGGATCAGCCGGGCGAGCAGGAGGAGGAGGATGCCGGTCGGGAAGCCCTGCAACCACAGCACCCGCCAGCCGAACGTCGGCTCGAAGGCGTGAGCCGCGCCGCTCGCCGCCAGGTAGCCGCCGACGAGCCCCGTGCCGCCGACGAGCACCAGCACCCAGCTGCGATGCCGCGGCGGCATCACCTCGGCGAGCAGCGTGTAGACGACGGGCAGCATTCCGCCGGCCGAGCATCCCATCAGGAAGCACATCAGGAGGTTGAGCTGGAACAGCGGCATCGCGCCGCAGATCGAGGTCGAGACGAAGAGGATGGTCGAGAGGAGGATCGAGACCCGCCGCCCATAAGCGTCGGCGATCCAGCCCCAGACGAACGAGCCGACCGTCGTGCCGACCAGCGCGGTGAACGGGAACCAGGCCACCGTCGTCTTGCTGATCCCGTATTCGCCGCGCATTCCCGGCAGGACGAAGCCGAGAGTCGCCGGCTTCATCACGTCGATGACGAGGCCGATGGTCAGCACCGAGAGCACCCCGGCATGCCACAGGGTGAGAGGCGTCGAATCCGGCGCCTCGTAATTGGTCCCCGCATGGTCGCTGTGGGTGGTGCGGCGGCGCGGCAGGGCGCCGTAGATCGCGGCCGGCACGCCGAGCACGATCAGCACCATCCCGGCCCACATCTTCAGGTCCATCGGCATGCCGGCGAGGTGGTTGCCCATGCGGTGCGCCATGGCGAGCATCGGCAGGTGCATCAGCACCCCCGCCGCGATCGCGATGCAGGCGCCCCAGAAGATCGGTGCGCGCTCGCCTATGATCGAGTGGCCGGCCAAGTCCTTTCCCCCGCTCCCTCGCCTCGCCCCTTATACCGGGACATCGCCTTAGCCGGTATGTCCCGCCGCGTCCTCACCCGCCGCATCGATCCTGCGGCACCGCCGCGCTTGCGATCCTCACGTCGGACAGCGACAGGCGCAGGCGGCCCGAGGTCGTGATCGCGAACGGCGTGCGCACCGCCTTCGGGTCCAGCCCGGCACGGACGAAGCAGCGCAGCGGCACCGTCAGGGTCCGCCATTCTCCCACCGGTGCGGCGCGGAGCAGGCCGGCGATCGGCACCTCGCCGCCGCAATGGTCGCCGCACGCCATCCACAGCATCACGGCGTCGTCCGGAGCCGCGTCGACCCGATATTCCGCGACGAGGCTGAGCTCCCCGGTCGCCTCGCGGGAGATGTCCACCGGCGGCACCGCCGCGATCGAGGCCGTCGCCTCCCCGCCGCCCGGCCAGGCGAAGCTGCGCGCATCCTCCTGAGCGCGCCGGTCCACGCCCCGCATCACGGCCCCCGGCTCTCCCTCGAACGCCCACCGCCAGCCCTGCGGCAGCGCGCCGCGCGCGAAGAACACGCCTTCGGCCATGCCGGCGCCGGCCGGCCGCGCCTCGGCGAGGGCCGGAAGGTCGCCTGCATCGGCGTAGCTAAGCCCGAAGCCATAGGCGAAGAGCGGGTCGTAATCGCGGTCGCCGCGGTTGAGCGGCGTCTGGTCGGCGCGCCTCGGCCAGGAATAAGAGAGCCTGCCGCGGAAATCGTAGCGTATCGCCCCGCCCGGCTGACGGAAGAGGACGTCGGCGATGCCGCCGCCTTCGCTGCCGGGAAGGAAGGCGGCGACGAAGGCGTCGGAGGCGTTGATCTCCGGATTGACCCACATCGGCCGTCCCGAGAGGAAGATCGCGACGACCGGCACGCCCGCCGCTTGGAGCCGGCGAAGCAGATCGAGGTCCTTCTTGTCGGCAGGGCTGAACTCGAGCGAGCGCGGACGGTCGCCGACGAACTCGGCATAGGGATCCTCGCCGAACACGACGATCGCCACGTCGGGCTTGCGGACGAAGCTCCCGTCGGGGCTGAGCGTCGCCCGACCGCCCGCGGCCGCGACGGTCTCGCTTATGCCGGACCAGATGGACTGGGCGTGCGGGAAGTCCCTGGCCTCGAGGCCGGTGCCCTGCCAGGTGATCGTCCAGCCGCCCGCCTGCTTGGCGATATTGTCGGCGCCGTCCCCCGCCACCAGCACGTCGAGCTTCGGCGAGAGGGGCAGCAGCTGTCCCCGGTTCTTGAGCAGCACCAGCGACTCCCGCACCGCCTGACGGGCGACGGCGCGATGCTCGGGCGCGCCGAGCAGCTCGAAGCGCCCGGCAAGGGGCCGCGAGGACGGTCGGCCCTTGTCGAACAAGCCCGCGCGCAGCTTGACGCGGAGGATGCGGCGGACCGCATCGTCGAGGCGGGCGACGGGGATTTCGCCCGACCGGGCCTGGGCGAGCGTGCTCTCGTAGAGCCCCTTCCAGCTGTCGGGCGCCATGAACATGTCGAGGCCGGCGTTGATCGAGGTTGGGCAGGAGGTGTTGGTGCAGCCCGGCACCTGGCCGTGGGCGTTCCAGTCGCCGACGACGAGGCCGTCGAAGCCCATGTCCTGCTTCAAGGCGCCGGTGAGGAGGGCGCGGCTGCCGTGCACCTTCTCGCCGCGCACCGACGAGAAGCTCGCCATCACCGCCTGGACCCCGGCCTCTATGGCGGGCGGGTAGCCGGCGCCGTGTATGTCGCGCAGCTGCTGCGGGGTGGAGGGATTGTCGCCCTGGTCCTTGCCGCCTGCCGTGCCGCCGTCGCCGACGAAATGCTTGGCCGTGGCGATCACCTTGCCCGCGCGGAGGAATTCCGGCGTGCCGGGCCGGCCCTGCAGGCCCTCGACCATCTTGCCGGCATAGGCGCGCACGACCTCCGGATCCTCGGCGAAGCCTTCGTAGGTGCGGCCCCAGCGGTCGTCGCGGACGACCGCGAGGGTCGGCGAGAAATCCCAGTCGAAGCCGGTCACCGCCATCTCGCGCGCCGTCACCTCGCCGATGCGGCGGATCAGCTCCGGGTCGCGCGCCGCGCCGAGGCCGATATTGTGAGGGAAGATGGTCGCGCCGACGATATTGGCATGGCCGTGGACGGCGTCGATGCCGAACATCATCGGCACGCGCGCGGCGCCTTCCGACCCTTCCATCGACGCGTCCCAGAAGGCGTCGGCGAGCTTCAGCCATTCCGCCGCCGGGGCGGTTTCGACGCCGCCCGGCGCGCTGTTGCCGCCGGCCAGGATCGAGCCGAAGCGATAGCGCCGCATGTCGGCCGGCGTGACTGCGGAAATATCGGGCTGGACGATCTGGGCGACCTTCTCCTCGAGGCTCATCCGCGCGATGATCGCGGAAAGGCGCGCCTCGTCGGCGGCGCTGCGGTGGACGCGGCTGACGACGTGGGGCCAGCGGACCGCGGCGGGGCCTTGTCCCGCCGCGGTGCATCCTGCCGTCGCCGCCATCGCCGCCGCCGCCGCCAGCACCCGCCCGATCGCCCGCATGCTCACCTCCTGCCTGCTCCCGCCGCTGTTAATTGGGAACGCTAACATCTAGCAAGGGCGGGGCAGCAGGAGAGAGTCGATGGCGATCCACCGGCGCGAATTTTTCGGGGCGGCGCTCAGCGCCGGTTTGCTGACGGCGGCGCGAGGCGACGCCCAAGGCTGGGGCGATCCGGCGACGCCCGCCGCCGGCGATCCCGATGCGCCGCCCTTTCCGGCGCGCGAGCGTCTTGCGCTTTGGCCGGGCCCGCCGCCGGGCAGCCCGGCGCGCGCCCCGGTCCTCGCCCCGACCATGAACGGCCCGAAGGGCGCGCGGGAGCTGTGGCTGCGCGGCATCGCGGTGCCTGAGGTCCATGTCTACCGGCCGGCGCGGCCGAACGGCGCCTCGCTGCTCGCGCTGCCCGGCGGCGGCTATCAGTTCGTGTCCTTCCAGAACGAGGGGCTCGACGTCGCCCAGCGCTTCAACGCGCTCGGCACCACCGTCTTCGTCCTCGCCTACCGGCTTCCGGGCGAGGGATGGGCGCGACCGCATTCCGTGCCGCTGCAGGACGCGCAGCGGGCGATGCGGCTGATCCGCGCGCGGGCCGGGGACCTGCGGATCGACTCGGCGCGGCTCGGCGTCGTCGGATTCTCAGCCGGCGGGCACCTCGCGGCGGACCTCGCCGTCGCCCATGACGAGCGGGTCTACGATCCCGTGGACGCCGCCGACCGGCTCTCGGCCCGCCCCGCTTTCGCGGGCCTCGTCTATCCGGTCACCGACCTCAGGATCGGCACCGCGGCGACGATGCTGAGCGGGGGCGGCGCCGCGCCGCCGGCGGCGATCGTCGAGGCGCGGTCGCCGGTGCGGCGGATAACGCCCGCCATCATGACGAGCTTCCTGGTCCATGCACTGGACGATCCGGTGGTGCCGCTCGAGCATAGCCTAGGCTGGATCGCGGCATGCCGTGCAGCGGGAGGGAAGGTGGAGGCGCATCTGCTGCAGGAAGGCGGCCACGGCTTCGGCCTGCATCTGCCGCCCGTCCTGCCCGGCGCGCGCTGGCCGGAACTTTTCGCGGCCTGGATTGCTCGAGCAGCACCGCAGCCCGGCGCCTGACCTCGGTGGTTGCATAGTTATGCACTTTTCTGCATGCGGCCAACATGATTCGCGTCGCCATCCTGGGAGCCTCCGGTTTCGTCGGAGCGGAGCTGCTGCGCCTCTGCGCCCAGCACCCGGACCTGGAGCCGGCCGTCCTGTTCGGCGACAGCCAGGCGGGGCGCGACCTCGCCGCCATCCACCCCCACCTCGCCCTCGCCTATCCGGACTCGACGGTCGAGCGCTGGTCGGCCGGTCGGCTGGACGGGATCGACCTCGTCGTCTCGGCGCTCCCCCACGGCGAATCGCAGCGCCTCGCCGCCGCGATTCTCGGCTCGGGCGCGCGCTGGGTGGACCTCGGCGCCGACTTCCGGCTCCGCGACCCCGCCGCCTACGAGCGCTGGTACGGCGAGCCGCACGAGGCGCCGGAGCTGCTTGAGCGCTTCGCCTACGGCATTCCCGAGCTCGGCCGTGAAGCCGTCGCCTCGGCCCGAGCGGTGGCGGCGGCGGGCTGCTATCCCACCTCCGCGATCCTCGCCCTCAAGCCGCTGATCGACCTCATCGAGCCGGATAGCCTCGTCGTCGACGCCGCGTCCGGTGTCAGCGGCGCGGGCAAGGGCCTCAAGGAGGAAACGCATTTCGACACGGTGGACGAGAATTTCACCGCCTACGGCCTCCTCGCCCACCGCCACACCGCGGAAATGGAGATGGCGCTCGGCGGCCGGGTGCTGTTCACGCCGCACCTCGCGCCGATGAACCGCGGCATCCTCGCCACCTGCTACGGGGTAGCAAGAAAATCTTGCAACCCCCTGGAACGCCTGCGCGACGCCTATGCGGACGAGCCCTTCATCCACGTCTCCGAGCGTCCCCCCTCGACCAAATGGACGCTCGGCTCGAACGCCGTCCACCTCACCGCCCGCTACGACCCGCGCACCGGCCGCGTGCTCGCCATCGCGGCGCTCGACAACCTCGTGAAAGGAGCCGCCGGACAGATGATCCAGTGCGCCAATCTGATGCTCGGCCTCGAAGAGACGGCGGGCCTCCCCCGCGTGGGGGTGTGGCCGTGAGCGTCACTGCCGCCGAGGGGTTCGTCGCGGCCGGCTGCCATGCCGGCGTGAAGCGCCGTCGCTACGACATGGCGCTGGTCGCCACCGAGGATCTGAAGCCGGTCGCCGCCGCGGCCGTCTTCACGCAGAACAAGTTCGCCGCCCCGCCGGTGCTGCTCGACCGTCGCCGCCTGCGGGAGAATGGCGGGCGCGCGGCCGCGATCGTCGTCAATTCCGGCAACGCCAATGCCGGCACCGGCAAGCAGGGCCTGGCCGACGCCGAGGCGATGACCGTCGCCACGGCGGGGGCGCTCGGAGTTCCGAAGGAGACGGTGCTGGTCTGCTCGACCGGGATCATCGGCACGCCGCTGCCGATGGAGAAGATACTGGAAGCTACTCCGAAGCTGGTGGCCAAAAGGTCGCGCGCGGGCGGCCACGACGCGGCGCGCGGCATCCTGACGACCGATCACAAGGCCAAGGAGGCGGTGGTCCGCGGGTCGACCTTCACCCTGGGCGGGATGGCCAAGGGCTGCGGGATGATCGCGCCCAACATGGCGACGATGCTCGCCTTCCTCACCACCGACGCCGAGGTGGAGCGGGATGCGCTGCAGGCGATCCTGCGCGACGCCTCGGACCGGACCTTCAACACCTTGAACGTCGACGGCGCCACCTCGACCAACGACACTGCAATCCTGCTCGCCGGCGGGCGGCGCGGCGCCCCCGACATGAAGGAGTTCGCCGACGCCGTTCATAAATTGTGCGAGGACCTGACCTACCAGATGGCGCGCGATGCCGAGGGCATGACCAAGATGGTGATGCTCCGCGTCACCGGCGCCGCCAGCGACGACGAGGCGCGCATCGCCGCCAAGAGCATCGCCGAAAACAACCTCGTCAAATGCTCCTGGTATGGCGGCGATCCCTATTGGGGCCGGCTGCTCGGCGCCGCGGGATCCGCGGGGATCGCGTTCGAGACGGAGAAGAGCATGGTGGCCTATGGCGGCGTCGTCGTCTCGCGCGGCGGCACCAACGCCCGCCACGATGCCGAGGCGGTGGCGGCGCACATGAGGAACGAGAGGATCGAGATCGAGGTCGCGCTCGGCCTCGGCACCGGCTCCGCGCAGGTGATCGGGATCGACCTCGGCCCGGGCTACATCAAAGAGAATTCGAGGACGTCGTGAGGATGGGAGAGAACGCCCTGCGGTTTTCGACTCCCCTCCCTGCACGCAGGGAGGGTCCGGGGGTGGGTGCCTCTCCGGAGGACGGCCGGCCCTATATCGACATACCCACCCCTGCCCCTCCCTGCGTGCAGGGAGGGGGGAGATCGTGATGCGCGACGCCTCCGCCACCGCGCGGGTCCTCGTCCAGGCCCTGCCCTATATCCGCCGCTTCGCCGGCCGCTCGGTGGTGGTGAAGCTCGGCGGCGCGGCGCTCGACGCGGCGCTCGACCGGGCGCTGGCGCAGGACGTGCTGCTGCTCCGGTCGGTCGGGGTGCGGGTCGTCCTCGTCCATGGCGGCGGCCCGCAGGTGGACGACATGATGCGGCGGCTGGACATGAAGCCGGAGTTCAAGGACGGGCTGCGCGTCACCAATGCGGACACTCTGGACGTCGTTCGGATGGTGCTGGTCGGCAAGATCAACCGCGATCTCGTCGGCACGATCAACCGGGAGGCGCTTGACGACCCGGTCGCCGTCGGAGTCTCGGGCGAGGATGGCGGGCTGCTCACCGTGACGCCGCGCGAATCCTCGCTCGGTTTCGTCGGCGACGTCAGCCATGTCCGCGCCTCGGTTCTCGAGCGGCTGCTCGACGAGGGGCTTACCCCCGTCGTCTCGACGATCGGCGCCGACGAGGCGGGCCAGCCCTACAACATCAACGCCGACGAGGCGGCGCGGGCGATCGCCGTCGCCATGGCGGCGGAGAAGATCGTCTACCTGACCGCGGCGCCGGGCCTGCTCGAGGACGTCGACGACGAGGACAGCCTCGTCCCGCGCCTCACCTCCGCCGAGCTTTACGGCCGGATCGAGCATGAGAGCGTCTCCAAGGGCATGATCCCCAAGCTGCGGGCCTGCGCCGAGGCGGTCGACGCCGGCGTCGGCACCGCGCACATCATCGACGGCCGAGTGCCCCACGCTCTGCTCATCGAGCTGCTCACCGACGAGGGCATCGGCACCATGGTCAGGCGGGAGAAGACGTGGTGACGGAGGAGGAAATGGGGACGGCAACGACAGGAATGGGGAGGGCGAGTGTTTTTTCCCTCCGCGAGGGAATGGGGACAGTAACTATTTTTCCCGCGTCGGCCGGCGAGGCCCATCCGCTACGGTCGGGAAAAATAGTTACTGTCCCCATTTCGGCCTACCCGCCGCGAACCGGACAAATGGTTACTGTCCCCATTTGGGGGGGGAGGTGACGATGCACCTCCTCGACGTCGCCGCGCTCGGCCGCGAGGGACTGGAGGCGATCCTCGCCCTGTCGGAAGCGCCGGACCTCGGCCGCCCGCTCGCCGGGCAGGGCGTCGCCCTCGTCTTCCAGAAGCCCTCGGCGCGGACCCGCAACTCGATGGAGATGGCGGTCGTCCAGCTGGGCGGCCATCCCGTCTACATCCAGAAGGACGAGGTCGGCCTCGGCGTCCGCGAGAGCGCCGAGGACGTCGTGCGCACCCTCGCCTGCTACCACGCCGTCGTCGCCGCCCGGGTGAAGGACCATCGCGACCTGGAGCGCATGGCCGCCGTCTCGCCCAGGCCGGTGCTCAACATGCTCTCCGACCGCTCGCACCCGCTGCAGGCCCTCGCCGACCTCCTCACCGTCAAGCAGCTGCGCGGAACGGTGGCGGGGGCGCGGATCGCCTATCTCGGCGACGGCGACAACAATGTCTGCCGCTCCCTCGCCGAGGCGAGCCTGCTGCTCGGCGCGGAGCTGACCGTGGCCAGCCCGCAGGGCTATGCGCTGACCGGCGTCGACGGCGTCCGCCAGACCGCCGACCCGGCCGAAGCGGTGGAGGGCGCAGACTTCGTCTATACCGACGTCTGGGTCTCGATGGGCCAGGACGGGGAAGCCGAGGCGCGGACGGCGGCGCTGGCGCCCTACCAGGTGGACGCGGCTTTGATGGCCCGCTGCCCCGGCGCGCGCTTCCTCCACTGCCTCCCCGCCCGCCGCGGCGAGGAGGTGACCGACGCCGTGATCGAAGGGCCGCGGAGCGCGGTCTGGCGCCAGGCCGAGAACCGCATGCACACCGCCCGCGGCGCCCTCGCCTGGCTGATGGGGGCAAGGGCGTGAGCGCCCTTCGCAATCCTCCCCCGCCTTTGCGGGGGAGGGGGACCGCGCGTAGCGCGGTGGAGGGGCTTCCGAGAAAAAGGGCCGGCTCCACCCTGTTTCGCACGGCCCCCCTCCCCCGCGGATGCAGGGGAGGATCGAGATGACCGACGCGCGGCTCCGGCGGCAGCGGGTCATCGCCGACCTGCTTCGCGGCGAGGCGATCGCCAGCCAGGAGGAGGTCACGGAGCGCCTTTCGGCGGCCGGCTTCAGCGTCACCCAGGCGACCGTGTCGCGCGACCTCGACCAGTTGGGCGCGGTCAAGGTCAAGAAGGGCGGCTCGCTGCGCTACATGCTCCCCGACGAGATCGGCGACACGGACTGGGCGGCGGGGCGGCTCGGGCGCGTCCTCGTCCAGTGGGTGCAGTCGATCGAGCCGGCCGGGCCGCTGCTCGTCCTGCGCACCCCGCCCGGCTCCGCCCATATCGTCGGCCTCGCCTTCGACCAGGCGAAGCTTTCCGAGGTGGCGGGCACGATCAGCGGCGACGACACCCTCTTCGTCGCGCTGCGCGACGAGGTGGTGCCGGCGATGTTCGCGGCGCGGCTGCGCCGCCTCTCGGAGGACCAGGCGTGAGCCGGGCGGCGCGGCGCCCCCTCCAAGGACCTACCCCCAGCCCCTCCCCGCATGCGGTGAGGGAGGAGACCAAGCCATGACCCCTCCCCCTCCCAAGAAGGTCGTGCTCGCTTATTCGGGCGGGCTCGACACCTCGATCATCCTCAAGTGGCTGCAGACCGAATATCGCGCGGAGGTCGTCACCTTCACAGCGGACCTCGGCCAGGGCGAGGAGGTGGAGCCGGCGAGGGCCAAGGCCGAGCTGCTCGGCATCCGCCCCGAGAACATCTTCATCGAGGATCTGAGGGAGGAGTTCGTCCGCGACTTCGTCTTCCCGATGTTCCGCGCCAATACCGTCTATGAAGGGCAGTATCTGCTCGGCACGTCGATCGCCCGGCCGCTCATCGCCAAGCGGCAGATCGAGATCGCGCGGGCGGTCGGCGCCGACGCGGTCTGCCACGGCGCCACCGGCAAGGGCAACGACCAGGTCCGCTTCGAGCTCGGCTATTATGCGCTGGAGCCCGACATACGAGTCATCGCGCCGTGGCGGGAATGGGAATATGCCAGCCGCGAGGCGCTGCTCGACTTCGCCGAGAAGAACCAGATACCGATCGCGAAGGACAAGCGCGGCGAGGCGCCCTTCTCCATCGACGCCAACCTCCTCCACTCCTCCTCGGAAGGAAAGGTGCTGGAGGATCCGGCGGTCGAGGCGCCCGAATATGTCCACCAGCGCACCATCGCGCCGGAGGACGCGCCGGACAAGGCGACGGTGATCGAGATCGGCTTCGAGGGCGGCGACGCGGTGTCGATCGACGGCGAGGCGCTGTCGCCGGCCACCCTGCTGGCGCGGCTCAACGACCTCGGCCGGGACAACGGCATCGGCCGGCTCGACCTGGTCGAGAACCGCTTCGTCGGCATGAAGTCGCGCGGCGTCTACGAGACGCCGGGGGGCACGATCCTGCTCGCCGCCCACCGCGGCATCGAATCGATCACCCTCGACCGCGGCGCCATGCACCTCAAGGACGAGCTGATGCCGCGCTATGCCGAGCTCATCTACAACGGCTTCTGGTTCTCGCCCGAGCGCGAGATGCTTCAGGCGGCGATCGACCTGTCGCAGCGCCACGTCGCCGGGACGGTGCGGGTCAAGCTCTACAAGGGCAACGTCACGGTGGTCGGGCGGGAGAGCCCGCTCGCGCTCTACGACCAGGACCTCGTCACCTTCGAGGAAGGCTCCGGCTCCTACGACCAGCGCGACGCCGCCGGCTTCATCCGACTCAACGCCCTGCGCCTCAGGATCGGCGCGCGCCGAGCGACGAAGGGATAGCGGGCAGAGCTCGCCCCTCCACCATGCTTCGCATGGTCCCCCTCCCCATCGCTTCGCGACGGGGAGGATCGGGCGGTTAGTCCTCCCCGTGGAGCGAAGCTCCATGGGGAGGGGGACCGGGCGAAGCCCGGTGGAGGGGCCGGGCGCGGCAATGGTTCAGGATCAGCGTCACGGCGGGCTCGATATCGCCGTAGAGGTGCCGCGCGGGAATGCGGAGGACGCGCAGACCACGCTCGCGAAGGAAGGCGTCGCGCCGGGCGTCCCGTTGCGGGTTGTCGCCCCGATCATGCGCTTCGCCGTCGATCTCTATGCCGAGCCTCGCCGCGGGGCAGTAGAAGTCCAGCACGAACGGGCCAACGGGATGCTGCCGGCGGAACTTGAGACCGTCCGGCCGCTGCCGAAGGACCTGCCACAGCCGCGCCTCCGGCTGGCTGAGCTGGCGGCGGAGAGTGCGGGCGCGGTCGACCGTTTTCTTTGTCGTACCTCTCATAGCCCCTCCACCGGGCTGCGCCCGGTCCCCCTCCCCATGGAGCTGCGCTCCACAGGGAGGATTGAAACCGTCCCATCCTCCCCGTGCGCGAAGGGCATCGGGAGGATTAGACGTTCAGCGTCTTCTTGGCGCGCTTGATCTGCTCCTTGACGCGTTCCGGGGCGGTGCCGCCGTAGCTGGTGCGGCTTTTGACGGAGGCGTCGACGGTGAGGATTTCGAAGACCCGCGAGTCGATCCTTGCGTCGATCGCCTGGAGCGCGGCGAGGTCGAGATCGGCGAGGGCGCAGCCTCTCTCCTCGGCCAAGGCGACGACCCGCCCGGTGACGTGGTGGGCCTCGCGGAAGGGAAGGCCGGCGCAGCGGACCAGCCAGTCGGCGAGGTCGGTGGCGGTGGCGAAGCCGGCCTCGGCGGCGGCGCGCATCCGCTCGGTGCGGAAGGCGGTCTTCTCGACCATCGCCGCCAGGGCCTGGAGCGAGAGGAGGAGGAGGTCGTGGGCGAGGAAGACCGGCTCCTTGTCGTCCTGCATGTCCTTGGAATAAGCGAGCGGCAGGCCCTTCATCGTCACCACCAGCGAGACGAGCTGGCCGGCGATGCGGCCGGCGTGGCCGCGCACCAGCTCGGCCGCGTCGGGGTTGCGCTTCTGAGGCATGATCGAGGAGCCGGTCGAGAAATCGTCGGGGAGGGCGACGAAGGCGAAGGGCTGGCTCGCCCACAGAACCAGCTCCTCGGCCATGCGCGAGAGGTGGAGCGCGCAGAAGGCCGCCGAGGCGAGATAGTCGAGCGCGAAATCGCGGTCGGAGACGGCGTCGAGGCTGTTCGCCATCGGCCGGTCGAAGCCGAGGGCCGCGGCGGTGGCGTCGCGGTCGATGGGGAAGCTGGTGCCGGCGAGGGCCGCGGCGCCGAGCGGGCTCTCGTTCAAGCGGGCGCGGGCGTCGGCGAAGCGGGAGCGGTCGCGGCGCAGCATCTCGAACCAGGCCATGAGATGGTGGCCGAGGGTGACGGGCTGGGCCGACTGGAGATGGGTGAAGCCCGGCATCACCGCGTCGCAATGGGCCTCGGCGCGCGCGACGAGGACCCGGCCGAAGGCGGCGAGCGCCGCGTCCGCCTCGTCGATCGCGTTGCGGGTCCAGAGGCGGAAGTCGGTGGCGACCTGGTCGTTGCGCGAGCGGGCGGTGTGAAGGCGCCCGGCGGCGGGGCCGATCAGCTCGGCAAGGCGCGCCTCGACGTGCATGTGGATGTCCTCGAGCGCCGGATCCTCGGGCACGCCCTTCAGCGCATATTCGTCGGCGATCCGCTCCAGGCCCTCGGCGATGGCCGAGGCGTCGTCCTCGCCGATAATGGCCTGCGCCTCGAGCATGACGACATGGGCGAGGCTGGCCTGGATGTCCTCGCGCCACAGCCTCTTGTCGAAGGCGATCGAAGCGTTGATCTCGCGCATCAGCGCCGACGGGCCGCCCTTGAAGCGACCGCCCCACATCAGGTTCGACTTCGTCTCGTCGCCGGCGATGCCGCGTCTCCTTCGCCTGGCGTGATTAGACGACATGCGCGCATTGACAAGGGCCGGCCTCCCCGTCGAGGTCTGTCGCATGGGCTCGGATTTCGACGTTCTGATCGTGGGCGCGGGCCTGTCGGGCGTCGGCATGGCCTGCCATCTGGCCATGCGCTGTCCCGGCAAGCGCTACGCGATCCTAGAGGCGCGGGACGCGATCGGCGGGACGTGGGACCTGTTCCGCTATCCCGGCATCCGCTCCGACAGCGACATGTACACCCTGGGCTACGTCTTCCGGCCGTGGCGGGAGGCGAAGGCGATCGCCGACGGGCCGACCATCCGCGCCTATATCGAGGAGACGGCGCGGGACCACGGCGTGACGGAGCATATCCGCTTCGGCCACAAGGTGATTCGGGCGTCCTGGTCGTCGGCCGAGGGGCGGTGGACGGTGGAGGCCGAGCATGAGGGGGAGGCACGCCGCTTCACCTGCCGCTTCCTGGTGATGGGCAGCGGCTATTACGACTATGGCGGCGGCTACCGGCCCGAATTCCCGGGCGAGGAGGCGTTCGCCGGCCGTCTCGTCCACCCCCAGTCCTGGCCGTCCGATCTCGATCATGCGGGCAAGCGGGTGGTGGTGATCGGCAGCGGCGCGACGGCGGTGACCCTGGTGCCGGAGATGGCGAAGACCGCGGCGCGGGTGACGATGCTGCAGCGCTCGCCCTCCTACGTGGTGTCGCGGCCGGCGGTCGACCGGGTCGCGGAGGCGCTGAAGCGGGTGCTGCCCGCCACCCTCGCCTACCGCCTGGCGCGGCTCAAGAACGTCGCGCTGCAAATGGCCTTCTACCGGCTGGCGCGCGGGCGACCGGCCAAGGTCAAGGCAAAGATGATCGACATGGTGCGCGCCGAGCTGGGGCCCGATTACGACGTCGAGACGCATTTCACGCCGCGCTACGCGCCGTGGGACCAGCGCGTCTGCCTGGTGCCGGACGGCGACCTGTTCGCGGCGATCAGGGAGGGGAAGGCCGAGGTCGAGACGGGCGAGATCGATCGGTTCACGCCCGGCGGGATAAGGCTTCGCTCCGGCCGCGAGATCCCCGCCGACATCGTCGTCACCGCGACCGGCCTCAGGATCAGCCTGATGGGCGGCGCGGCCCTGTTCGTCGACGGGGTCCGCCAGGACCTCGCCGAGCGGCTGGCCTACAAGGCGATCATGTTCAGCGGCGTGCCGAACATGGCCTTCATCTTCGGCTACACCAACGCCTCATGGACCCTGAAGGCCGACCTCGCCGCCGACTATGTATGCCGGCTGATCAACCATATGGACGAGAAGGGCCACGTCTCGGCGACTCCGGTAGCGGGACCGGAGGTGGCGCCGATCCCCTTCCTCGACTTCACCTCGGGCTATGTCAGGCGGGCGCTGCCGCTCCTGCCCCGACAGGGCGACCGCAAGCCGTGGCGGCTCTACCAGAATTACGCCCTCGACGCGCTGACCCTGAAGCTCGGGGCGATCGAGGACGGCGCACTGCGCTTCGCCCGGTAGGTCCTGCCCTGCCAAGGGAAGGGAGAGGCGGTGGCGGGCTTCTTCGACCTTCGTGCCGGCCCCTCCACCGGCCTTCGGCCGGTCCCCCTCCCCGTTTCGGGGAGGATCTAGGGTTTGGCGAAGCTTCCGGTGTCGATCAGAGCGTCGCCGCCGAGGGTGCGGTAGAGGTCGGCGAGGTTGGTGGCGCGCTCGAGACGGGTGCGGACCAGACGCTGCTGCGCGGAATAGAGGGTGCGCTGCGCGTCGAGCGTGGCGAGGAAATTCTCGATCCCCTCGCGGTAGCGCGCGTCGGTGAGGCGGTAATTGTCCTGCGCGTCGGCGACGAGGCGGCTCTCGGCGCCGAACTGCTCGCCGATCGTTCCGCGCCGGGCGAGCGCGTCGGAGACCTCGCGGAACGCGGTCTGGATGGTCTGCTCGTAGCGGGCGAGGAACAGCTCGCGCTGGGCCCGGGCATATTGGAGGTTGCCGCGATTGGCGCCGGCATCGAAGATCGGCACCGAGGCATTGACGCCGGCGTTGAAGTTGAACGCGCCGCCGGAGAAGAGCGAGGTGAGGCCGCCGGAGGCGAGGCCGAGCAGGCCGGTGAGGCTGATCGTCGGGAAGAAGGCGGCGCGGGCGGCGCCGATCCGCGCATTGGCGGCGCGCAGCTGGAACTCGGCCTCGACGACGTCGGGGCGGCGCAGCAGCACGGTCGAGCTGAGCCCGGCGGGAAGCTCGGCGACGAGGCCGTCCACCGCCTCGATCGACGGCGGCAGGTTCGCCTCGTCGAGCGGGGCCCCGACGAGAAGCTGGAGGGCGTTGCGGTCCTGCGCCACCCGGGTCACCTGCGCGGCGGCGTCGCTCCTCGCCTGCTCGAGCACGGTCTGCGCCTGCCTGAGGTCGATCCGCGAAGCGATGCCGCCGCGCAGGCGGGCCCCGGTCAGCTCGACCGAGCGGGCGGCGTTCGCCTCGGTGGCGCGGGCGACGGCGAGAAGGCTGCGGTCCGCGGCGAGGGTGAAATAGGCGCTTGCGATCTCGCCGACGAGGGAGAGGCGGGTGGCGCGCGCCGCCGCCTCGGTCGAGAAATATTGGTCCAGCGCCGAACGGCTGAGGCTTCGGACGCGGCCGAACAGGTCGAGCTCGAAGCGGCTGACGCCGACGTCGATCGAGAAATTGGTGTCGGTCCCCCGCCCCCCCCCGCCGCCGCTGACTCCGGCGCCGGCGCCGGCCGCGACCTGGGGCAGCCGCTCGGCGCGCTGGACGCTATATTGGGCGCGCGCGGAGGCGATGTTGGCGGCGGCGATCCTGAGGTCGCGATTGTTCGCAAGCGCCTGCTCGACCAGGGCCTGGAGCCGGGGATCGCGGAAGATGTCGCGGTAGCCGACGATCGGAAGGCCGGCCTCGCTCTGGCGCAGGTAGGAATCGCCGACCGGCCAGGAGAGCGGCACCGGCGGCTCGGGCCGGACATATTTGGGCTCGAGGCTGGTGCAACCGGCGAGCGCGAGGGCGAGCAGCCCGGAGGCGAAGCGGCGGCTCATTCGGCGGGGGCCTCCCTGGCGAGGACCGCCCTCTTCTCCTTGCGGCTGAACAGGCGGCGGACCAGCACGAAGAAGAGCGGGACGAAGAAGATGGCGAGGATCGTCGCCGTGATCATGCCGCCCATCACGGCCGTCCCGATGGCGACGCGGCTCTTCGCCCCCGCCCCGGTCGAGACGGCGAGCGGCAGGACGCCGAAGATGAAGGCGAGGCTGGTCATCAGGATCGGGCGCAGGCGCAGGCGCGCCGCCTCGACCGCGGCGGCGATCGGGCTCTCGCCGCGCTTCTCGGCGAGCTCGGCGAACTCGACGATGAGGATCGCGTTCTTGGCGGAGAGGCCCATGGTGGTGAGCAGGCCGACCTGGAAATAGACGTCGTTGGTGAGGCCGCGCAGCGCCACGGCGACGGCGGCGCCGAGCAGTCCGAGCGGGATGACCATCAAGACCGAGATCGGGATCGACCAGCTCTCGTAGAGGGCGGCGAGGCAGAGGAAGACGACGAGCAGGGACAAGGCGTAGAGATAGGGCGCCTGGCCACCGGAGAGACGCTCCTGGTAGGAGAGGCCGCTCCAGTCGACTCCGACGCCGCGCTCCTGCGCCGCCAGCGCCGCGATCCGGTCCATCGCCTCGCCCGAGCTGTGCCCCTCGGCCGCCTGGCCGTTGAACTCGTAGGAGGGGACGCCGTTGAACCGGCCGAGCGCGGAAGGGGCCTGGCCCCAGCTCGTCGTCGCGAAGGCCGAGAAGGGCGCCATCCCGCCGGTGCCGGTCCGAACGTACCAGTTTCCAAGGTCCTCGGGGCGGCTGCGATAGGGCGCGTCGCCCTGGACGTAGACCCGCTTCACCCGGCCGCGGTCGATGAAGTCGTTGACGTAATTGCCGCCCCAGGCGGCGCCGAGGGTCGAATCGACGTCGGCCTGATTGAGCCCGAGGGCGCCGATCTTGGCCTGGTCCTCATGCACTTCGAGGGTGGGATTGTCCTCGAGCGTGCCCAGGCGGACTCCGGTCAGCGCCGGATCGTCCGTCGCCGCGGCGAGGATGCGGTCGCGGGCCGCCTTGAAGTCCTCGCGGCTCATCCCGCTCGTGTTGAGGAGCTGCATGGTGAAGCCGCTCGACTGGCCGAGGCCGCGCACCGGCGGCGGATTGAGCGCGACGAACTGGACGTCGCGCAGCGAGGAGAGGCTGCGCGTCGCCCGCTGGGTGATGCCCTGGGCGCTGTTCTCCGTTCCCTTGCGCTCGTCCCAGGGAGCGAGCGACAGGAAGCCGCGGCCGGCATTCTGGCCCGACCCCGCCTGGTTGCCGCCGACGACGGTGAAGATGGCGCCGATATTCTTCTTTTCCTTGTCGAGGAAATAGCGCTCGACGGTCTTCGCCGCCTCCAGCGTCCGCGCCTGCGTGGCGCCGGGCGGGAGGGTGATCTGGAGCTGGGCGAAGCCCTGGTCCTCGCTGGGCAGGAAGCTCGTCGGCAGGCGGAAGAAGATGATCGCCAGAAGGGCGGTGAGGACGACGTAGCCGAGCATCATCGGCCGCGGCCGGGCGATGGTCCATTCGACGCCGCGCCGGTAGCGCTCCCTAGTCCGCTCGAACCAGGCGTTGAAGCGGTCGCCGGCGCGGTGGGCGTAGCCGGCGAACCTCCCCTCCCCCGCGGCTTTCTCCCCGGCGGTCCTGGGCGGCTTCAGCAAGGTCGCGGTCAGCGCCGGCGAGAGGACGAGCGCGACGACGACCGACAACACCATCGAGGAGACGATGGTGATCGAGAACTGGCGGTAGATGACGCCCACCGAGCCGCCGAAGAAGGCCATGGGCAGGAACACGGCCGAAAGGACGAGGGCGATGGCGATCAGCGCCATGTTGATCTCGCCCATCGACTTGATCGTCGCGTCGTGCGGCGACAGCCCCTCCTCCTCCATCACCCGCTCGACATTCTCGACGACGACGATGGCGTCGTCGACGAGCAGGCCGATCGAGAGGACCAGGCCGAACAGGGTGAGCGTGTTGATCGAGAAGCCGAAGACGGCGAGGACTCCGAACGTGCCGAGCAGGACGACCGGCACGGCGATCGCCGGGATGAGGGTCGCCCGCCAGCTCTGCAGGAAGACGAACATGACGAGGACGACGAGCAGGATCGCCTCGATCAGAGTCTTGATGACCTCGTGGACCGAGAGCTTGATGAACAGGGTGCTGTCGTTCGGATAGGCGAAGCGGAAGCCGGCGGGGAAGGACTCGGCCCTCCGCTCCACCTCCTGGCGGACGAGCTTGGCGGTCTCGAGCGCGTCGGCCCCGGGCGCGAGCTGGATGGCGATTCCGGCGCCGGGATGGCCGTTGAGGCGGGTCAGGGCATTGTAGCTCTCGCTGCCCAGCTCGACGCGGGCGACGTCCTGGAGCAGGACCTGCGAGCCGTCCGGCTGCGTCTTGAGGATGATCTGGCGGAATTGCTCCGGCGTCGAGAGGCGCGAGCGGGCGGTGACCGTCGCGTTCAGCATCTGCTCCGCGGGAGAGGGCTGGCCGCCGATCTGGCCGGCGGCGACCTGGGTGTTCTGCGCCTGGATGGCGGAGATGACGTCGCGGGGGATGAGCGAGAAGCTGGCGAGCTTGAACGGATCGAGCCAGATCCGCATCGCATATTGCGAGCCGAAGACGTTGACGTCGCCGACGCCGGGCACGCGGCCGAGCGGATCCTGGAGGTTGGAGACGAGATAGTCCGAGACGTCGGCGCCGCTCAGCGCGTCGCTCTCGTCGTAGACCGAGACCACCATCAGGAAGTCCTGGTTGGACTTGGTGACGACGAGCCCCTGCTGCTGCACCTGCTGCGGCAGGCGCGGCAGGGCCTGCTGGACCTTGTTCTGAACCTGAACCTGGGCGATGTCCGGATCCACGCCCTTGTCGAAGGTGGCGGTGATGCCGACGCCGCCCGACGCGTTCGAATTGGCCGAGAAATAGAGGAGGCCGCTGATCCCGGTGAGCTGCTGCTCGATCACCTGGGTGACGCTGGTCTCGACCGTCTCGGCCGAGGCGCCGGGATAGTTCGCCCGGATGTTCACCGAGGGCGGCGCGATGTCCGGATATTGCTCGACCGGAAGCGACAATATGCCGCCGATGCCGCCCAGCATGATGACGATCGCGATCACCCACGCGAAGATCGGGCGATCGATGAAGATGCGTGAGATCATCGGCGGGTCAGCCGCCGCCGCCGCGCCCGCCGCCGGCGCCGCCTCCACCCGTTCCGGAGCCGCCGCCCGCGCCGCCGCCCTGCCCGCCCCGCCGCTGCCGTGGCGGCGAACCGGCCGGGACCGGCACGACCTTCTGGTTCGGCTTGATCTTGCCGAGGCCCTCGACGATCACCTTGTCGCCGGGCCGCAGACCCTCCGTGACGATCCAGTTCGAGCCGGAGGTCCGGTCCGCCTTGACGGTGCGGCGCAACGCCTTGTCGCCGGGGCCGACCACCATGATCGTCGCATTCCCCTTGGGGTCGCGCGAGAGCGCGCCCTGGGGGACGAGGAAGGCGTTCTGCACCGTCTGCTGCACCAGCCGCGCGCGCACGTACATGCCGGGCAGGAGCAGCCCCTGGGGGTTCGGGAAGCTCGCCCGCAGCGTCACCGTGCCGGTGGCGGGATCGACCATCGCCTCGGCGAATTGCAGCGTGCCGGTGAAGCCGTAGTCCGAGCCGTCCTCGAGCGTGAGGCGGACCTGCGCGCGGGCCGGAACCGCCCCGCCCCCGGCGATCGAGCGGCGTAGGGCCAGCAGGGCGGCGCTCGACTGCTGGATGTCGACGAACATCGGATCGAGGCGCTGGATCGTGGTGAGCGGCTCGGTCTGGTTGGCAGTGACGAGGGCGCCGGTGGTGAAGGCGGAGCGGCCGATGCGGCCGGTGATCGGCGCCGGCACGCGGGTGTAGCGAAGGTTGATGTTGGCGGTCTGCAGCGCCGCCTGGTTCTGGGCGACCGAGGCGCCCGCCTGGCGGGCCTGGGCGACGGCGTCGGTATATTCCTGCTGGCTTACCGCCTGGATCTTCGCCAGCGGCGCGTAGCGGTTGGCGCGGGCCTGCGCTGCGCTGCGGCTCGCCTGGGCGGCTGCGAGGTTCGCCCGCGCCTGCGCCGCCGACGCCTGGTAGAGCGAAGGATCGATCTGGTAGAGCGTCTGGCCCGCCTTGACGACCGAGCCTTCGGTGAACTGGCGGGCGCGGATTACGCCGGAAACCTGCGGCCGGACCTCCGAAACCTCATAGGCGCTGGTCCGGCCGGCAAGCTCCGCGACGAGCGGCACGCTGGTCTGCTGGACGACGATATAGCCCGCCTCGGGCGTCCCGCCGCCCCCGCGGCCGCCGCGGCCGCCGGCATTTCCGTCCGCCGAGCTGCCGCCGCCGCAGGCGGTAAGGAGGAGGATCGCCAGCCCTATCGACAGCCTGGCGCGGGGGCGGGGAATGAGGGTGGTCAGGGCGGAGGGTCCCGAAGCTGTCCAAGAACGAATTGGCCCGGGCCTTACCCGCTGGCGCAGCCAATGCAATGCCGGAAGTTAACGAAAGTTGCAGGCCGCCCGGCCATAGGGTCTAAAGCAGGTGTCGGCCGCGCTTCGGACGGACGCCCGCCCACCGCCAAGACCGCGAAATTTCTCTGCCCAGGGTGAAGAGGAAGGTTCGAGGGTCGAGGTCGATGCCGCCTAGAGGTAGCGCTCGACCACCGACGGGTGGAGCGAGCGATCGAAGGCGAGGCCGGCGCGGCCATCCTGCTCCCAGACGATGCGGGCGCTCCAGCTCTCCAGCCCGGGAAGCTTCAGCCAGACGCGAGCGCCCGCTTCGACATGGCTGGTGAGCTCGATGCCGCAGCCGTGGGTGGAAAGGTCGACGACCGTGATCGCGCTGGTGGGCCGCTCCGGCGCACCGAGGCCGCCGCCGACATGGACGGAGTGGCGGAGGTGCCGGCGCTGGTCCTGGACGGACGAACGTTCGAGGCGGGCGGAAAGGCGCATGGCTTCCTGCTACGCGCCCATGGTTAACAAAGTCTTACCGGCCGCGTAGAGCCCCGGCATGGATCTGGCGCCCCTCTCCCGCCGCGAATTGCTGGCCGCGGCCGCGGCCGCCGGCCTCTTCCCCCCGGCCGCTGCGGCGGCGCCCGCCTCGGCGCTGAGAATTCTCCTCGACCGGGCCGCGGCCGAGGCGGATGCGGGGGCGAGGCTCGCCGTCCTCCGGGCAGGGGCGGCCGGGGCGATGAGCCCGGTCGACATGGCGATCTGGCGGATGGTTGCGCGCGGCACCGAGCGGGAGGCGGACCTCGCGCGCCGCTTCCCGTTCGGCCGCGCCGACGGCGCCTCGCCCTACGTCGTCAGCCAGCGGCACGGCGCGTGGCTGGAGCTCGACGCCCCGAAGCCGGGGCTCGCCGAGCGGCTCGACGAGGAGACCCGGCGGCTCGTCGCGGACGCCGGTCGCGGCATCGTCCCGCCCGACTTCATGGCAGCGGCGGTCGCGGCCGGGCTGCGCCGGCCGTGCGACCTTCCCGCCGCCCTCGCCTCGGCGGCGGCGCGGCAGGCGGCGGCGCTCGCAGCGCTCCGGCCGGTTCCAGGGACCGGGGTCGGCCGGCTGCCGCGGGGGCTCGCCTGGTACGAGGCCCGGCTGCGGTGCACCGCCGGAAGCGACGTAAGCCCGGCGTGGCTGGAGCGGAGGGTCGCCGCGGAGATGAACAAGCTGCTCGCCCGCCTCGACCGGCTGCTTCGCGCCGAGGGGCTGGCGCGAGGCGCGGTCGGCGCGCGGCTCAGGGCCTTCGGCCGGCGCGGCGTCTATCCCAACGACCAAGCCGGCAGGACCGCGGCGATCGCCGGAATGAACGAGGCGCTCGCGCGCCTGCGGCCGCGGCTGCCGGCCCTGTTCGACCCGCCGTTCGAGGCCGCCGCGTCGGTCCGCGCGATGTCGGCCGCCGACGAGCGGGCGCGCCGGCGCGGCTATCGCGACGCCGCCTCCGCCGCCGGCCCGGGCGCCTATTATCCCGACCTTTCCGCGCTCGGCGAGCGGCCGGCCTGGACTCTGACCACCGTCGCCTATCACGAGACGATCCCCGGCCACCTCCTCCAGCTCCGCCGCCAGGCCGATGCGGACCCCCACCCGCTGCAGCTTCGCCACGCCGCGGGCTATCCGGAAGGCTGGGCGGTCTATGCCGAGAGCCTCGCCGACCGGACGGGGCTTCTCGCGCCGGCCGAGCAGATCGGCTTCTGCCAGTCCCTCCTCTTCCGCCTCGCCCGGGTGAGCGCCGACATCGGCCTCCATGTCCGCGGCTGGGACCGGGCGCGGGCGGTGCGGCACCTCTCCGACACGGTCGGCTTCGCGCTGTTCTTCCCGTTCGAGCTCGAGGTCGACCGTTATTGCGCCGAGCCTGCGGCCTTTGCCGGCGACGCGCTCGTCGCCCTCACGCTTCGGCGGCTGGCGGCGAGCCGGCGGGGGGCGGACCTGCGCGCCTTCCACGAGGCGATGCTGCGGCACGGGCCCCTGTCCGTCGGCGCGCTCGAGGCGCTGACGAAAAATGGGGACAGTAACTATTTGTCCGCATTCCCGGACAAATAGTTACTGTCCCCATTTCGCGGACGGCGCATTAAGGGGGCGAAGGAGATGAAGATGCGCAAGGCCGCTTTCACCCTGCTCCTGGCCGCCGCCGGTTGCGCCGCGCCCCAGCCGCGCGGCGGCGGCGAGGCCGCCGACCTCCAGGCCGAGCTCGCCGGCCGGATCGAGGGCCGGGCGGAGAGCTGCGTGCCGAGCGAGCCGCAGACCTCGCTCCACATCGTCGATGCGCGCACCCTCACCTACCGCCGGGGCCGCACCTTGTGGGTCAACCGGCTGGAGAGCGACTGCCCCGGCCTTAGGCCGATGGACACGCTGATCGTCGAGACCCACGGCGGCCAACATTGCCGCGGCGACCATGTCCGCAGCACGCCTTATGGCGGCGGCATACCAGGCCCGGTCTGCATCCTCGGCGACTTCACCCCCTACCGCCTGCCGCCGCGCTAGACATATATCGAGCGGTATCGACATTCCGCCCTCAACGCCCCCTCCCCGGTGGGGAGAGGGCTGGGGTGAGGGGGAACCGGCTCGGCGATATTCCGCCGGAGCCGAGCCCCCTCTCCCTACCCTCTCCCCCCAAGGGGAGAGGGGTTTTCCCGGGCCGTTACCGCGCCGTCCGCAGCGCCTCGATCAGCCTCGCCATGTTGGCGATATAGTCGGCGGTGGAGATGCCGATGACCGGCTTGTCGGCGATGTAGGGCGAGGTGTCGCTGGGATCGCCGACGCGGGTGGTGCGATAGTCGCCCGGCACCGGCGTCGGCGGGCCGTCGCCGCGATAGGGATTGCTGGTCGCCTTGAGCTCGGTCGGCCACCAGCCCTGGGCGTTGAGGGCGCGGATGATCGCGGCGGGAGTCGCCCCCGCCGAGCCGGCGTTGAGGTCGGAGCCGGCGGCGAGGCCGCTGCTCATGAAATAGCGCGGCAGCGGCGCGGGATCGGCGGCGAAGAGCGGCGAATCCTTTGCGGCGGCCTCGGGCGGAGTGCGGACCAGCGCCTCGTACTCGGCCCTCAGCTTCGGCACGTCGATGGCGCGGAAGGCCGAATAATGTCCGAGCGTCGCGGCCGGGTCGTAATCGACGTAATAAGCGCCGTTGACGATGTTGGAGCCGCGGCGGTGGACGTAGAGCGGGCGGTTGGTGCCGATCTCGATGAAGGTCGGGTAGGCGCGGCCGTTCTTCACCTGGTCGGCCGGCAGCCTGACCGACTCCAGCCAGGCCAGCGCCTCGGGAATGCGGGCGAGGAACTTGGTCTCGCCGGTGAGGCGATAGAAGCTCATCAGGGCCTCGACGTTCGCCGCCGTGGTGTGGGTGACGAGCGACCTGGGCTCGTAGGTGCGCGCGCCGGCGGGCTTGAGGTCGAGCGTGTATTGAAGGCCCCAGCCCGGCTGCGGCTGGCCCTGCTGCGTCACCAGGAAGACGTTCATCGCGCGGTTGATCGGGTCGAGCACCCGGGTGTCGCCGAGCGCCTGGTAGACCATGGTCAGGAACTTGATGTTCTCCACCGCGACGTCGTCGTTGAACGTGATGTACTTCTGATAGTCGGGGTAGTTCGGATCGTAGGGCCAGCGCTGCGGCCAGCCGCCGATCGGATACTGGCTGTCGAGCACGAACTGGATCGCCCGCTCCAGCGCCGGCCGGTATTTGGGATCGCGCTTCTCGACGTAGAGCCGGAGGAGGAACTGCATCGCCTCGGAGGTGCCGGCGTCGTCGAACGTGGCGTTGTCGGAATAATGCTGGAATTCCTCCATGCGCCAGGCGTTGTGGCCGATCGTCTCGTACCAGCGCTTCGTCGAGGCGGGCCCGTCGAAGTCGATGAAATAGTTCCAGCCGCCGCTCCTGTGCTGGCCCCAGATGAGCGCGCCGGCGACCTTCTCCGCCGCCTGGTAGTAATATTCGTCGCCGGTGGCGTGATAGGCGTCGAGGAAGAGATGGCCCATCGTCGCCGTGCCCGGCGGCTGGATCCACACCATCGACGGCTTCGCCTCGATCTCGCCCCAGCGGCGGGACAGGTCCGGCAGGTAGGACCAGACATAGCCGCCGTTGGTCGCCACCTTCTCGGTCATGAAGGTGGTCGCAAACTTCATCGTCCGCTCGATCTCGGCGCGGCTCTGGGCGTGGGCGGGGATCGCCGCGAAGAGGAGGGCGAGGACGAGGGCGAGGAGACGCGGGACCAGCTTCATTCGAACAACCCTTTCTTGCGGGCCCAGGCCCAGAATATCTCCTGCCACCCCTCGACGCTCTTCCCCCTGGCGAGGCGAAGGCCGAAGCCGTGGCCGCCGTCGGCGAAGAGGTGGGTCTCGACCGGAACCCGGCGCGCCAGCAAGGCCTCGCGCAGCAGCAAAGTGTTGGCGACGGGCACGGCCGGATCGTCCTCGGCGTGGAGGAGGAAGGCGGGCGGCGCGTCGGCGGGGATGTTGAGGTGCGGCGAGTGGGCGCGCTCCCGCTCGGGCGAGGCGGCCTCGCCGACGAGGTTCCTGCGCGACCCGGCATGGGCGACCGGCAGGGTCATCGAGACGACGGGATAGATAGGGGCGGCGAGGTCCGGCCGGGCGGAGAGCCGGTCGGCGGAGTCGACGGGCGAATAGACGAGGGCGGAGAAGCGGGCGAGGAGGTCGGCGCAGACGTGGCCGCCGGCGGAGAAGCCCATGGCGCAGACCCGCTTCGGGTCGATCCCGAAGGCGGCGGCGCGGCGGCGGATGAGGCGCATCGCCCGCTGCGAATCCTGAAGGGGCGTGTCGGGCCCTGCCGCCCAGCCTTCGTGCGGCAGGCGGTAGAAGAGCACGAAGGCGGTGACTCCGCGGGCGGCGAGCCAGCGCGCCAGCTCATAGCCTTCCTTGTCGATCACCACCCAGGAATAGCCGCCGCCGGGCGCGATCATCACCGCGGCGCCGTTCGGCCTCGCCGGACGGAACAGGACGAGGCGCGGCCGGCCGATGCCGAGCACGTAACGGTCGTTATAGGCCGGGTCGGTGCTGCGCTCCTTCACCGTCTCGACCGGGAGGGACGAAGGCGCGCCGGGCGCGCCGGCGGGCCACAAGTCGATCGTCTCGCCGGGACCGGGCGCGCTCATAGGGGTCGGCTCGGCCGTCGCCTGCCCCGCCAGGCCGAGGGCGAGGGTCCCGAGGAGGGCGGTGCGGCGGTCGAGGCTCATGCCAGCGCCTGGTAGGTGAAGTTGGCGAAGCGCGCCTCCCCCGTTCCGGCCGCGTACAAAGCGGGGCGCAGGCTGAGGAAATCGTAGGCCACGTTGTGGTGATAGCCGGAAACCTCCATCTGCACGTCGAACTTGCGCCAGGTGCCGCCGCGATCTTCGCTGGTGTGGAGGGTGAGGATGTTGCGGTCGTTGGTGAGCCTCAGCCGCAGCGCCCGCGCCGGCCCCGTTCCGGCCGAGTCGCGCTGGCCCGGAGGCGTGCCGCGCAGGCGCTGAAGCCCGTAGCGGTGCATGACCAGGCCCTTGGGTCCGAGGCCGAGGCCGGCATAGAGGCGGCGATTGTAGAAGAGGAGCAGCCCCGCCTCGGCTTCCGGGTCGACCTCGACGTCGGCCTCGATGCGATAGGCATGGTCGCCGGCGATGAAGGTGATCGGTGAGCTGTCGCTCGGCGTCGAGCCCTTCGCCCGCAGGTGGAGGATGCCCTTGTCGCGGCGCACCCGGCCCGCCTCGCCCCGGCGGGCGGGATCGTAGAAGGACCATTGGACGCCGAGCTTGTCGGTGGTGAAATCGTCGCTCAGCGGGAAGCCGTGCTTCTCTCCGGCAAGGCTGCGCGGCATGGGCAGCGGCGCCGAGAGGTCGCCTCCGGTCGGGCGGAACCAGCCGTCCGCGGTCCACTCGATCGGCTCGAGCAGGGCCTGCCGGCCGAGCGTCCAATAGCCGTTCTCATAGCCGTGGTGGATCATCCACCAGCGTCCGCCGGGACCTTCGAAGGGAGTCGCGTGGCCGCGCGACCACCATTTCTCGCGCGCCGACCGCGTCCGGACGATCGGGTTGGCGGGGTCGTTCTCCCACGGCCCGGCGAGCGAGCGGGAGCGGGCGACGATCACCATGTGCCCGGTGGGGGGCCCGGCGGTGCCGCCCACCGCCGTCACCATGTAGAAGAACGCGCCGCGGCGGAAGACCTTCGGACCCTCGGGCGAGAAGGTCTCGACGATCCAGTCCTCGGGGTAACGCCACGGGTCGTAGACATGCTCGACCGGGCCGGCGGTCGAGAGGCCGTCGGCGGCGAGCGGCACGCGGTCCCCGCCGCTCAGGAAAAGCCATCGCCGGCCGTCCCGGTCGACGATGTGGCCGGGGTCGATATGCTCGGGCAGATGGAGGTCGACAGGCTCCGACCACGGGCCCTCGATCCGCTCGGCGTGGATGACGTAGATCGACTTCCTCTCGGGGAAGCGGGCCGGGATGTAGCAATAGAAGCGGCCCTTGTGCCTGGCGAGCTCCGGCGCCCAGACCGAGCCGATCGGCGTCTTCAGCGCGGCCGTGACGGGACTCCAGTTCACCAGGTCGCGGCTGTGCCAGATGACGATGCCCGGATAGGCGTCGAAGCTCGAGAAGGTGAGGTAGTAATCCTCACCGTCGCGAAGGATGGTGGGATCGGGATGATCGCCCGCGAAGACGGGGTTGAGGAAGCGGCCGTCGCCGAGGTCGGCGCGGCGCTGGCCCTCATAGCCCTTGCCCCATATCATCGCCTCGTAGGGATCGAGCGAGCTCGTCGCCGCCGATCCCTGGGCGAGAAGTCGCGTCGCGCCGCCGCCGGCCGCCAGCGACGCCGTGCCGGCGCCGGCGAGAAGCTTGAGGCTGGTCCTGCGGCTGATCATCGGGAAGGCCCCTGCCGGAAGAAAAAGGCCAGCCGCCGCCGGGGCGGAGGCTGGCCGAGGGGGCTGCCGAACCGAAGCAGCCCCGGGGAAGGTCACATCTTGAAGCGGGCGCCGAACAGGATGGTGCGGCCGAAATGGTTGTACTCGTAATTCCGGTTCGCATCGATGTCGGTGTAGCGGTCCCGATAGGTGTCGAGCAGGTTGACGCCCTCCAGCGACAGCTCGAGCTGATCGGTGACCTTGTAGCGGACGGACGCGTCGACGTTCCAGGTCGCGTTATAGCCCTCGAAGACGTTGCCGGTGCCGCTGTTCGCGTCGGCATAGCCGCTGCGATAGCTCCCCGAGACGCGGGCGCTGAACTTCTTGTCCTCGTAATAGAGGGTGCCGTTCACCGCGCGCTTCGACAGGCCGAACAGGGTTCCGCGGCGGGTCGCCGCCACGTTTGCGCCGCCGGGCGTCACCGACGGGCCGGCGACGTTGTAGACGGCGCTCGAATCGACCAGCGTGCCGTTGATGATCCCGCCGAAATTCCTGAAGAAGCCGGGAAGGAAGCGGAACGGCGCCTGCAGCGACACTTCCAGGCCCTTGAGGCTCGCTCCGGTGCCGTTGGTGATCGAGTTGATCGTCCACAGCTGCCCCTCCGGATTGACCGAGGCGGGCGAGGAGGGCGGGATGATCGAGGTCGGAAGTCCGGTCGAGGCGAAGGTGCCGGAGCGGGTCACCGACACCGGGAAGCTCGCCACGTCCTTCTTGAACGCCGCCACCGAGAAGATCGACTGCGGCGCGAAATACCATTCCACGGCGAGGTCGTAGGCGGTGGCCCGGAACGGGTCGAGGAACGGGTTGCCGAACGTGATGCGGTAGTTGAACCCGTCCACCGAACCGCCGGGAGTCAGGTTGCCGAGGGTAGGACGCGTGACCACGTCGGCCGCGGCGGCGCGGATGATCAGCTTCTCGGTGGGGAAGAAGGCGATGTTCACCGCCGGAAGCCAGTCTTCGTAATCGCGGTTGACAGTGACGGCGACTCCGCTGCTGAGGCCGGTCGAGCGCTGTCCGGTATGGACGTAGCGGACTCCGGCATTGGCGGCGTAGCGCATCCCGAAGATGTCGCCTTCCATGTCGAACTGCAGGTAGCCGCCCTTCACCGTCTCCACGACGCCGCGGGTGTTGCCGGCATCGATCGCCAGCGGACGGTTGTAGAGGCCGGTATACTCAGCGCTCGCCGCCAGGTTCGGGATGAGCCAGCTGGTGGTGGTCCCGGAGGGCTGCCCGGCCTTGCCGAGCTGGAACAGCTCGCCCAGCGCCGGAGTGACCTGGAAGCCGTAGACGGCCGTCGGACCGAAGGCGGAGGTCGGCGAGCAGGTGATGGTGCCCAGCACGATGTCCTTCCCGCCATTGCCGCAGACGATGGCGTCGCGGGTGAAGCCGGCCGTGTCGAAGCTGAAGCGCCGATAGACGCCGCCGACCTTCACCTTGAACCCTTCGGCCACGTCATATTCCGTGCGCAGCTGCGCCGTACGGAACTTGTTGACCGTGTCCGAGGGGCGGTCGCGGATCTCGGCGAGCTGGAAGTTCGCCGGATTGGTGACGTCGGTCCCGAACGCCAGGACCGGATGACGCGAGTCCGAATAATCGTAATGGTATCCCTGCGCGTCGCGGTCGTCGAACACGATCGTCGATTCCAGGGGAATATCGGCATCCGACCGCGAAAAGCCGCCGAGCAGGGTGAAGCGGAACTTGTCGGTGACGTCCTGGTCCCAGGTTGCGCCAAGCTGGTAGAATTCGGTCTTGGACCGCCGCAGGTAATGCTCGGTGCGTACCCAGGCATCGTTGAAGGTGCCGCTGACGAGGTTGTTGGTAGAGGCGTCGATCTTGTAGTCGACCACGTCGATCGACCGTTCGTTGGAGCGGAACAGGACCTCGCCCCACTTCTCCTCGCGCTCTTCCTTGAACGTGGAATAGAGGCCGTCGATCGACACCTTGGTGGCGTCGGTCGGCGCCCATTGGATGCTGCCCGTGAGTCCGAGGCGCTCGCGGCCGTGGCGGACCTCGCCGTAGCGCGGAATGCGTGGGTGGAAGGCCAGCGCCACCGAGTCGCAGGCCGCGCTCGGGCGGTAGACGCCGCCGCTGTTGGACGCGCGGACCGTGCCGGTCGCGGTGGTGTAGAAGCAGGGCGTGCCGGCGACGGAGTCGAAGCGGGCCTGCGCCCAGCGAACCGTGTTGTTGCCGAGCTCGAGCGTGTCGGTCTTCTGGTAGGCGGCGGAGACCGCGACGCCGAACGTGCCGTCCTCAGATTTCCAGGAGGCGAGGCCGGCGACCCGCGGGCCGAGATCCTTGCTGAGGTCGTTGTACGAGCCCTGGGCGGAGGCGACGAAGGTGAAGCCGCGCTTGCCTCCGAGCGGGTTGCCGGTGTTGAGATCGACGACCGCGCCCAGCGAGCCCTCGTCGAGGGACGCCTCGGCGGTCTTGTGGACGACGATCGAGTTGAACAGCTCGGACGCGAAGACGTTGAAGTCGAAGGCGCGGTCGCGGTTGGCGCTGGCGCCGTCGGTCGAGGTGGCGACCGTCTCCAGCCCGTTCACGCGCACGCGGGTGAACTGCGCGCCGAGGCCTCGCACGGTGATGGCGCGGCCCTCGCCGCCGTCGCGCTGGATCGAGATGCCGGGGATGCGCTGCAGCGATTCGGCGAGATTCTGGTCGGGGAACTTGGCGATGTCCTCGGCGACGATCGCGTCGATGGCCGAGACGGAGTTGCGCTTTACGCTCAGCGCCTGATCGAGGGAGCGGCGGAAGCCGGTGACGACGATCGCTTCCCCTTCCGTCGTCTCGGTGCCCTCGGCGGGCGCAGCGGCGACGGCCTGGGTGCCGGTTTCCGGGGCCGAGACTCCGGGTGCCGCGTCGTTCGGCTCGCTCGGCGGCTGCGTCTGCGCCGGCGGCTGGTCCGCCCCCTGGGCGAAGGCGGGCGCCGAGGTCGATATCGCGACGACCGCCAGCGAGGCCGCGCCGAGGATGCGTGCCATCAACCGAGCTCGTCCGAAAAGCCGTTCCGAAACCATCTAGTCCTCCCGTTACAACCCGCCGCGGGCGAGAATCCATCCCCTTATGACACCGGTGTCTAAGACCGGCGAAAAAGTGGCGGCCCGAGGCCGCGATTCGGGAGGTGCGCAAACGTCGAAGGGCGTCCGCTCCATCCTCTCTCCGGACCGCTCGGCTATCGCTGCCGAGTCGCCCCGCCGGCTTAAGTAACCGGTGTCATCCCTTTGCCTCCAAGGTGCCAGGCTGTCAAGCCGGCCCGCCTTTTCAGCTCCCCGGCTGGATGTAGGGAGCGCGGGCGAACAGCTCACGCTCCCAGCGCCGCGGATCGTCCTGCGCGCGGGTCTCGACGTCGAAGATCATCGTCGCCCGCCGCGGCAGCGCGTAGACCGGCCAGCGCGGAACGCCGGGGCCGTTCGGATCGCCGTTGCGGGCGAAGGCGGTGAAGGCGCGCATCATCCGCTCGCTCACCGCCCGGGCGGCGGCGCCGGTGCCGGTGAACGAGCCTTCCGCGTCGAGCGTGCCGAAGGAAAGGGCGATGTCCATCGTGTGCGGCGCGCCGCGGCGGGGCTGGGTGGGGGACTGGAAATCGACCTGGTAGACCCAGGTTCGCGTCCCCGCGCGCGCCCGGGCGTCGGCTTCGATCACCTGCCCGGGCCAGCTCCGCCCCGCTGTCGTCGCGGCGTAGAAGACGCGCTCCGCCGACCAGGCGGGGAAATGCTGCCGGTATTGGGCGACGATCCATTCCGGCGGCAGGTCGATCCGGAGCTCGGGCGCCATCCGCTCGGCGAGGTTCGCGAAGGTCAGGCCGCGGACCTTCTCGCTCTCGGGATCGATGAAGGCGCGAGTCTCGTCGCGGGTGTTGCCGAGCATCATCGGGACGGCGTTCGACTGGGGGTTGGAGTCGGGCCAGAAAGGGTGGCGGACCAACCACTTCATGTCGAGCACCGGCCCCATGTAGACGCCGCCGCCGAGGATCGGATCGACCGCGGCGAGGCCCTCGACGAGGCGCTCCGTCGGCAAGGCGAGCAGCGCGTCGGGCGTGGTCTTGAGAGAGGCGAGATAGGCGGCGGCGCGGGCGGTGGCGTTGAGCGGCCCGGAGGCGGTGACCTGCTGGCCGCTCATCGTGACGGCGCGGTGGAACAGGCCGCGGGCGGCGGGCATGCCCATCAGGGTCGCGATCTTGGCGCCGCCGCCCGACTGGCCGAAGACCATGATCCGGGAGGGATCGCCGCCGAAGCCGGCGATGTTGTCGCGCAACCACCGCAAGGCGAGGACGAGGTCGAGCTGGCCGGCATTGCCGCTGTCCGGAAAGCGCGGGTCCAGCCGAGCGAGGTAGAGGTAGCCGAAGACGTTCAGCCGATGATTGACGGTAACGACCACGGCGTCGCCGGAGGCCGCGAGATGTCGGCCATCGTTGAGCGGGTCGACGACCGAGCCGGACGAATAGGCGCCGCCGTGGATGTAGACCATCACCGGCCGGAGCCCCCCCGGCCGGGCGTCCGGAGTCCAGACGTTGAGGTAGAGGCAATCCTCGCCGGTCTCGGCGTAGCGGCCGCTGCGCTGGGGCGAGGAGGGGCCGAAGCGAAGCGCGTCGACGATGTCCGCCGACGGACGCGGCGCGGCGGGCGCGCGGAAGCGCTCGGCGACGCCGTAGCGGATGCCGCGAAAGACGCAGAGCCCCCCTTCCCTCGTTCCGCGGATGCGGCCGAGCGTGGTTGCGACGACCGGATCCCCGGCCGGCGCGGCGGCGAGGGCGGGCACGGCGGCGGCGGCGCCCGCGCCGGCGAGGAAGCGGCGGCGGCCGATCATCGCCGGACGTCCAGGCCGCCCGTCATGAACGCCTCGATGTCGCGCGGCCCGAACAGGCTGAAGTCGCCCGGCAGAGAATGTTTGAGGGCGGTCAAGGCGAGCCCGGAGCGCACCGTCCAGTCGAGGTCGCGGCCGGTGCGCACGCCGTGGAGGATGCCGGCGGCGAAGGCGTCGCCCGCGCCGATCCGGTCGACGATGCCGGAGACCGCCGCTTCCTCCGTCTGCACCGCGCCGTCGGGCGTGTCGATCCGGGCGGCGATGCGGTGGCGGTCGGCGTCCTCGACGTGGCGCGCGGTGGAGGCGATCATGCGCAGGTTCGGGAAGGCGGCGAAGGCCGCCTCGGCCGCCTCGCGCCGCCGCCCCGAGCCTTCGCCGCCGAACGTCTTGCCGAGCAGCAGCGAGATGTCGCGGTGGTTGCCGAACAGGATCCGCGCCTTGGAAACCAGCCGGGTGAGGATGGCCTTGGGATCGCTGTCCCATGCCTCCCACAGCTGGGCGCGGTAATTGCCGTCGAACGAGATCGGCACGCCGAGCCGCCCAGCCGCCTCGGCCGCCGCCACCGCCGCCTCGGCGGAGCGCGGCCCGAGCGCGGGGGTGATGCCCGAAAGGTGGAGGAGGTCGGCGCCGGCAAGCAGGGCGTCCCAGTCGAAATCGCCCGGCCCGGCCCGCGCGAAGCTGCTGTCGCGGCGGTCGTAGAAGATCTCGGACGCGCGCAGGCCGGCGCCCTGGGTAAGGAAATAGAGGCCCATCCGCCCCGGCGTGCGGGCGATGCCGGAGACGTCGACGCCGTGCCGGCGGACCTCCCGCAGGGCGGCGTCGCCGAGGGCGTTGTCGGGGAGGCAGGTGACCATCCGCACCGGATGGCCGAGATTGGCGAGGCCGACGCCGACATTGGCCTCGGCGCCGGCGACATAGACGTCGAGATGCGGCTTCTGAAGCATCAGCTCGCGCCCGGGCGCGGTCATCCGGAGGAGGATCTCCCCGAAACAGGCGACGGTCATATCGGCTCCTCACAAGGCGTGCTTCGAGACGGCATTTCGACTTCGCTCAATGCCTCCTCAGCATGAGCGGAAATGGCCTTTGTTCCGCTCATCCTGAGGAACGGCTGAGCTTGTCGAAGCCGTGTCTCGAAGGACGTCACCGCGCCAGCCAGCCGCCGTCGACGGCGAGGATGTGGCCGTTGACATAATCGGAGGCGGAGGAGGCGAGGAACACCGCGGCGCCACCGAGATCGGCCGGCGCGCCCCAGCGGCCGGCCGGGATGCGCTCGAGGATCGCGCGGTTGCGCTGCGCGTCCGCCTGCAAGGCGGCGGTGTTGTTGGTGGCGATGTAGCCCGGCGCGATCGCGTTCACGTTCACCCCCTTCGCCGCCCATTCGTTGGCGAGCAATTTCGTCAGGCCGGCGACGCCGCTCTTGGAGGCGGTGTAGCTCGGCACGCGTATGCCGCCCTGGAAGCTGAGCATCGAGGCGATGTTGACGATCTTCCCCCTCCCCTGCCCGATCATGTGCCGGCCGGCCGCCTGGCAGAGGAAGAAGACCGACTTGAGGTTGGTGTCGACGACGGCGTCCCAGTCCGCCTCGGAGAAATCGACCGCGTCGGAGCGGCGGATGATGCCGGCATTGTTGACGAGGATGTCGAGGCCGCCGAGCTCCGCCAGGGTGCTCTCGACGACGTCGCCGACGGGCGCGATGGTGGAGAGGTCGGCGGCGATCAGGGCGGCGCGGCGGCCGGCGGCGCGCACCAGCCCCGCCGTCTCCTCGGCGGACGAGCGGCCGGCGAGCGCGACGTCCGCCCCCGCCTCGGCGAGGGCGACGGCGATGCCCTGGCCGATGCCGGTATTGGCGCCGGTGACGAGGGCGACGCGGCCGGTGAGATCGAAGGGGTTCATCTGGTCTCCATTCCGCTCATCCTGAGTAGGGACTGAGCCTGGCGAAGTCCCGTATCGAAGGACCGTCCTTCGATACGCCGGTTCGACAGGCTCACCGGCTACTCAGGATGAGCGATATCGCTCTTGCCTCGTTCGAATCCCCTCACTGCAGCTGGCAGATGTCGAGGACGTTCATGTCGGTATAGTCCTGGTTCTCGCCGGCCATCGCCCAGATGAAGGCATAGGCCTTGGTGCCGGCGCCCATGTGCACCGACCAGACGGGGCTGATCACCGCTTCCTCGTTCGCCATGACGATGTGGCGGAGCTGGTCGCCCTCGCCCATGAAGTGGAAGACTCGGTCGTTCTCGCCGTCGAGCTCGAAGTAGAAATAGATCTCGCTGCGCCGCTCGTGGATGTGCGGGGGCATGGTGTTCCAGACGCTGCCCGGCTTGAGCACTGTGAGGCCCATGACCAGCTGCGCGCTGTCGCAGACGCCGGGGATGACGAGCTGGTAGATGGTCCGCTCGTTCGATTCCTCGAGGCTGCCGCGCTCCAGCGCATTGGCCTGGGCGATCTCCAGCTTGCGGGTGCGGAAGGCTTTGTGGGCCGGGCAGGAGGCGAGGTAGAAGCGCGCGCCCTCTCCCGAGAAGACGACCTCCTTCGCGCCCATGGTGACGAACAGGCAGTCCTTGCCGCCGAGCGCGAAGGCCTCGCCGTCGACGGTGACGGTGCCGGCCGCCCGGCCGACGTTGACGATGGCGAGCTCGCGGCGATCGAGGAACGGATGGCCGGCGGCCGAGGCGGGCTCCACCTGGTCGGGAAGCCGCACCTCGCCCCCGGCGACGACGACTCCGCCGATCACGAAGCGGTCGGCATGGGTGTAGTTGAGGACGCACTCGCCCTCGCGGAACAGCCCCTGGATCAGGTAGCGGTCGCGCAGCTCCTCGTTGGAGACGCACTCCATCATGTCGGGGTGGGTGGCGTAATAGGTGCGGTCGTACATCAGGGTCTCCGGTGAATGACGCCCCTCCCTGCACGCAGGGAGGGGATGGGGGTGGGTGCGTCGATGACGCGCCGTGACTTTTGCGGAGGCGTACCCACCCCTAGCCCCTCCCTGCGTGCAGGGAGGGGGACCCCTCTGCGGGGTCAAGCTTGTACGCGCGCTTGACGAGGCCGTAGGCTAGATCGTGCGCGACCTCGGCCGCCTCCCAGTCCTGCAGCCGGCCCTCGGCGACGAGCCGGGCGAGGAAGGCGCAGTCGACGCGGCGGGCGACGTCGTGGCGGGCGGGGATGGAGAGAAAGGCCCGTGTGTCGTCGTTGAAGCCGACGCTGTTGTAGAAGCCCGCCGTCTCCGTCGTCATCTCGCGGAAGCGGCGCATCCCCTCGGGCGAATCGTGGAACCACCAGGCCGGCCCCAGCTTGAGGCATGGATAATGGCCGGCGAGCGGCGCCAGCTCGCGGGCATAGGCGGTCTCGTCGAGCGTGAAGAGGATGATCGACAGGCGCGGCTCGTTGCCGAACCGGTCGAGCAGCGGCTTCAGCCCGCGCACGTAATCGGTGGGCATCGGAATGTCCGCGCCCTTGTCGCGGCCGTAATGCTGGTGGAGCCAACGATTGTGGTTGCGGAAGGCGCCGGGATGGATCTGCATCACCATCCCGTCCTCGACGCTCATCGCCGCCATCTCGGTCAGCATCTGGGCGCGGAACAGCTCGGCGTCCTCGGGCGACCAATTGCCGGTGACGATGCGGCGGAACAGCGCCTCCGCCGCCTGCGCGCCGAGATCGGCGGTCGCGGCGGTCGGATGGCCGTGATCGGTCGCCGTCGCCCCCGCGGCGCGGAAGTCGGCGCGGCGCCTGCGATGGGCGGCGAGATAGCCCCTCCAGTCGCGCACGTCCTCGCCGGTCAGCTCGGCGAAGCGGGCGAGCGCCTCCGCGAACTGCTCATGCTCCGGATCGACGACGGCGTCGGGACGATAGGTGGTGACCACCCTTCCCTTCCAGCCGGAGGCGCGGATCGCGGCGTGATTCCTCAGATCCTCGTGCGGCCCTTCCGTCGTCGCGAGAAGCTCGATGCCGAAGCGATCGAACAAAGCGCGCGGCCGGAAGGCGGGCGTGGCGAGCGCCTCGTCGATCCGGTCGTAATAAAGATCCGCCGTCTCCTCCTCGAGCGCGACGTCGATGTCGAACACGTGGGCGAACACATGGTCCAGCCAGAGGCGGGACGGCGTGCCGCGGAACAGGCGATAATGGCGGGCGAAGAGCCGCCACGCCTCGCGCGGATCGGCCGGCGAGGGCCCGGCGCGGCCGGCGACGCCGAGCGCCTGGAGCGGCACGCTTTGGCTGTAGAGCATGCGGTAGAGATAATGATCGGGCGCGAGCAGCAGCTCGGTGGGGTTGGTCCAGGCCGAATCGGAGGCGAACCAGGCCGGGTCGGTATGGCCGTGCGGGCTGACGATCGGAAGGCCGGCCACGCTCTCGTACAGCCCGCGCGCGACGGCGCGGGTGGACGGATCGGCCGGCAGCAGCCGGTCCGGATCGAGCTTCAGGGGCCTCGGCATCCGCTCTCCTCAACGCCTTGATCGCCGCGCCGTCTCCGCGGCCGTGCGGATTCAGCAGGTAACCGGTGTCATCATCGAGCGCAAGGGGCGTTCGACCGTGAACCGCATTGTGCCCCTGGGTCACCGGGCGTAAGAAACGATGAAATATAGCGTTGCGGACCGCACCCCCATTTTTGGGCTCCAGCACGAAACTCCCAAGACGTGTGCTTACAATCCTAAGCTGAGGAGAGGTCCATGCATCCGAACGGCGTGTTGCTCGCCAAGCTTTTCACGGCGCTCAACGATCACGACCATGATATGATGGCATCCTGCTATTCTTCCGACGCCCGGTTTCGCGACATAGCGTTCCACCGCAAAGGTCGTGAAGAGATACACGCGATGTGGCGGATGATCTGTCATGGCGACATCAAGGCGACATTCGAGGTGCTCGATGCCGACGAACGCGACGGCCATGTCCATGTCGTCGACCACTATACCTACGGCCGTTCCGAGCGGCCCCCGTTCGCCGGCCGTCACGTCCGCAACGAGATCCACTCCAGGTTCCTCTTCCGCGATGGCGCGATCTGGCGGCACGAGGACGATTGCGATCCGAAGCAATGGGCCCATTCCGCTCTCGGCTACGGGTTGGCCGGCTTCCTCGCCGGCCGCAGCCGCCTGCTGCGCAGCTACAAGGCCAAGGGCAAGTTGAGACGATTCGTCCGGACGGCCGGCGGATCAGCGTAAACGCGATGTTAACCTCTTTCCTCGATTGTTACGGGCGGGGAACATTGGGGGACTCAAGATGCTGCACGGCGTGCGCGGTACGGCCGCGGCTGGCGAGCGAATAGGCGCGTTGCTGAGCAGGATCTCGGCGGAGGATTGCGTGCCGCCGGACGCCCGGCGCGGGCTGTACGAGGCGATCGAGGCGCTGGCGCGGGCGGGGGCCCCCGCGGCCGAGGTCGCCCTGGCCGAGAGCGTCGCGCGGGCGGTGCATCGCTTGGAGTTCGCCCTCCACCACTCGGCGGCGCCGGACCGGATCTACGCGCGCAAGGCGCTGGAGCGGACGCGGGCCGCCTGGACGAAGCATTCCCGCTCAGCCCGGACCGGTGCGTGGCAGGCGGGGCCTCAGGAGCTGGCGGCGTAAGGGAAGGTCCGATCGCCTTGGGCGACGGGAGGGCGGATCCGATCAGCCTTTCGGCCGGGGCGCGACGGAAGCGCGCTTGACCAGGCGCGACAGGAACATGGAAGGCTCGGCCACGGATTCGCCGGCCTCGCCCTGCCCGGCGAGCAGCTTGAGCGCGGCGGCGCGGGCCATCGACACGATCGGCCAGCGCACGGTGGTGAGCGGCGGCCAGATGTGCCCGGCGATCGGCGTATCGTCGAACCCGATCACCGAAAGCTCGTCGGGAATGCCGATGCCGCGCTCGCGTGCCGCATGGACCACGCCCGCCGCCATCTCGTCGTTGCTGGCGAAGATCGCCGTCGGCCGCGGAGTCAGGTCGAGCAGCTTCTCGGCCGCGGCGATGCCCGATTCGAACGTGTAATTGCCTTCCGCGATCAGGCTGCGGGGCAGCTTGATCGAGGCGGCGGCGAGCGCATCCTCGAAGCCGCGGCGGCGCTCGGCGGCGGAACGGAAGCCGTGAGGCCCGGCGATGAGGCCGATCAGCTTGTGCCCCTGGTCGTAGAGGAACTGAACCGCCTCGGCGACGGCCTCGCGGTCGTTCGAGGCGACCATGTGGTCGGCATCGTCGAGAGCGGCCGAGCCCATCCTCACGTAGCGGCAGCCGAGCTCGAGGCAGAGCCGCGCGATGCCGTCATTTTCGGAAAGCGGCGGAAGGATGACGACGCCGTAGGGCCGCTGGCGCTCCAGGAAGTGGCGGACGTCGTCGAGCAAAGCCGCCGAGCCGCGGTCGACCGGACGCACCACCATCGCGAAATCCGTCCCCTGCAAGGCCTCCAATATGCCCTGCTGGACGTTGAGCACCATCTGCGCGTTGGGATTGTCGTGGATGAGGCCGATCAGGAAGTTGGTCCCGAGCGCCAGCGCGCGCGCCTGCGGGTTGGGCACGTAGCCAAGCTCGCGGATGACCTTCTGCACGCGCTCGCGAGTCTCGGCGTTGAGCAGCGGCGAGCGGTTGATCACCCGGCTCACCGTCTTCTTGGAGACGCCCGAGAGGCGCGCGACATCGTTGATGGTGGGCTTGCCGGCGCGCTGCGCGCCCCGCGCCGGATCCTCGTCTGGACTCGTGACCACGTTACGCTCTCCCCTCTCCGCCCTAAACGACGCTCGGGCGCCGCGAAAGTGCCGCTCCGCCTTGCGAGCGGGCCCACCCTGCGCTAACGTCGATCTGACACCGGTTACCCCAAGATGCAAGACACGCTTCCCAAGACCGCGGCCGCCGGGCGCGCGCTGCTCCGCCTCGACCCGCGCGATGACGTGGCGGTGGCGCTGAGGGACGTCGCCGCCGGCGAGGCGCTCGAGGTCGACGGGCGGGCGCTGACCGTGCGGAGCGCGGCGGCCAACGGCCACAAGGTGGCGCTGCGCGACATGGCGGCCGGGGAGATCGTCCACAAGTTCGGCCACCCGATCGGCCGCCTCACCGCCCCGGTGCGCGCGGGCGAGCCCGTCCACGTCCACAATCTGGCGACGCGGCTGGAGGGCGAGGAAGGCTATAAGTGGCGGCCGGCGGACCGCGGCCAAAGCGGGGGCGCGACGGAGGCCACTTTCCTCGGCTACCGGCGGGCCGACGGGCGGGTCGGCACGCGCAACGAGATATGGATCCTGCCGACGGTGGGCTGCGTCGCCCGCACCGCGCAGAAGATCGCCGCCCTTGCCGACGCGCGCCACGCCGGTGCGGTGGACGGAGTCCATGCCTTCACCCATCCGTTCGGCTGCTCGCAGCTCGGCGAGGATCTCGGCGGCACGCGGCGCATCCTGGCGGCGCTCGCCTGCCATCCCAATGCCGGCGGGGTCCTGCTCGTCGGCCTCGGCTGCGAATCGAACCAGCTCGACCGGCTGGTCGAGGAGATACCGGCGCCGCTAAGGGGGCGGGTGCGGACGCTGGGGGCGCAGGGCGTGGAGGACGAGATCGAGGCGGGGCTTGCCCTGGTCGACGAGCTGGTCGCGCACGCCGCCCCGACACGCCGCGAGGCGGCCGGTTTCGGCGAGCTCGTCCTCGGCCTCAAATGCGGCGGCTCGGACGGCCTTTCCGGCCTCACCGCCAACCCGCTCGTCGGCCGGATGGCGGACCGGGCGGTCGCGGCGGGCGGCACCGCCATCCTCAGCGAGATACCCGAGATATTCGGCGCCGAGCGGCTGCTGATGGCGCGGGCCCGCGACCGGGAGGTGTTCGACGCAGCGGTGGCGCTGGTCAACGACTTCAAGCGCTACTTCCTCGCTCATGGCGAGCCGGTGTCGGAGAACCCCTCCCCCGGCAACATCGCCGGCGGCATCACCACGCTGGAGGAGAAGTCGCTCGGCGCGGTGCAGAAAGCGGGGCACGCGCCGCTCGAGGACGTGCTGCGCTATGGCGAGCGGGTACGGCGGCGCGGGCTCAGCCTGCTCGAGGCGCCGGGCAACGACGCCGTCTCCTCCACCGCCCTGGCGGCGGCGGGCGCGACCCTGATCCTGTTCACGACCGGCCGCGGCACGCCGCTCGGCTTCCCGGCGCCGACGGTGAAGATCGCGTCGAACAGCGCGCTGGCGCGGCGCAAGCCGGCCTGGATAGACTTCGATGCGGGGTGCGCGATCGAGGACGGGATGGAGACGGCGGCGGACGCGCTCGCCGCGCTGATCGTCGCCGTCGCCTCGGGCGAGCGTACCGCCTCGGAGCGGGGCGGCGAGCGCGAGATCGCCATCTGGAAGCGCGGCGTCACCTTGTGAGCGGGGTCGGCATCGTCCACTTCGGGCCGGGCGCGTTCCACCGCGCGCACCAGGCCGATTATGTCGACCGCCTGCTCGCCGGCGACCCGCGCTGGGGCATCGCGGCGGTGTCGCTGCGCTCGCCCGGCACGATCGAAGCGTTGAGACGGCAGAAGGGGCGCTACACCCTCGCCATCCTCGACTCCGAGCCTTGCTTGCGCACCCTCGCCGCGCACCGCGCCTTCCACGGGCCGGGGGACGCCGCCGGCGTGCGGGCGCGGCTGGCCGACCCGGCGGTGCGGATCGTCTCCTCGACGGTGACCGAGAAGGGCTATTGCCTCGCCGCCGACGGCACGCTCGACATGGGCCATGGCGACGTCGTGCGCGACCTCGCCGACCCGGAGCATCCGATCAGCCTCGTCGGCTGGCTGGCGCTCGGCCTCGCCGACCGCCGCGCCGCCGGGCTCCCGGCCTTCACGCCTTTGTGCTGCGACAACATGGTCGCGAACGGCCGGAAGCTGCGCGCCGCGGTGATCGCTTTTGCGGGGCGGATCGACCCGGAGCTGGCGGCGTGGATCGGGGGCGAGGCCGTCTTCCCCGACACGATGGTCGATTCGATCACCCCCGCGACCGACTCGCGCCTCCTCGCACTGGTCCGGGAAAGGGGGCTGGACGATTCCATTCCGGTCAGCCGCGAGGCCTATTCCGAATGGGTGGTGGAGGACGTGCTGCCGCCCGGCTCGCCGGACCTGGCCGCCGCCGGCGCAACCCTCGCCGCCGACGTCGGCGCCTGGGAGAAGGCCAAGCTGCGCCTCCTCAACGGCGCCCATTCCAGCCTCGCCTATCTCGGCCTGCTGCTCGGCCACGAGACGGTTGCCGAGGCGATGGCCGACTCCGACCTCGCCGGCTTCGTCGAGCGGCTGGTGAGGGAGGACGTGATCCCGTCGCTCACCCCCTCCCCGCTCGACCTCCAGGCCTATGCCGGCGAGATATTGGAGCGCTTCCGCAACCCCGCGATAGGCCACAGGCTGTCGCAGATCGCCTGGGACGGGACCCAGAAGCTGCCCTACCGGCTGCTCGACACGGTCGCCGACGCGCTCGCCGCCGGCCGCGGCGTCGCCCGCCTCGCCGTCCCGGTGGCGGCGTGGATGCTGTTCGTCGAGCGCCAGGCCCGGGCCGGAGCGGAGATCGTCGACCCGCTGGCGCCGCGGCTCGCAGAGATAGGCCGGGAAGCGAATGCCGCCGAGGGGCTTCTGGCGCTCGGCGAGGTCTTCCCGCCGTCGCTGGCCGGGCCGGGCGCGTTCCGCAGCGCCGTCCTCGCCGCGGCGGCGCGAATGCGCGCGAACGGCCCCCGCACGCTCCTCGCGAACCATTAGGTACACGGGCGGGAGGCATCGGGCCATTGCCAATGACACCGGTTTCCTATAGGAGATTCGCAAACAGAAGATCGAGGGGTCCTGAGGTGAATCTGTCGACCGACGACGCGGCGGGCATCGCCGGCCGTTTCCTTTCCGCGCGCCGCGCCGCCGGCGGCCTCGACGGCTATCCGGGCGACTTCCCGGAGACGCTGGACGCCGCTTATGCCGTCCAGGACGAGGCGATCGCCGCCTGGGCGCGGCCGGTGGTCGGCTGGAAGGTCGGCCGCATCAACCCGCCTCTGTCCGAGCGCTACGGGGCCGACCGGCTCGCCGGGCCGATCTTCCGCTCCAGCGTCGCCGCCGCGGGCGAGCCGCCCGAAATGCCTGTCTTCGCCGCCGGGTTCGCGGCGGGCGAGGCGGAGTTCCTGCTGCGCATCGGACGCCGCCCGCCGGCGGGCCAGACCCGCTTCACCCTGGACGAAACGGCCGACCTGATCGACGCCGTCCATGTCGGGATCGAGATAGCCAGCTCGCCGCTCGGCGCGATCAACAGGCTCGGCCCGATCGCGGTGATCTCCGACTTCGGCAACAATAACGGCCTCGTCGTCGGTCCGGCCATCCCGGACTGGCGCGCCAGCGGGTTCGAGGACTGGCCGGTGACGACCTGGATCGACGGGGCCGAGGCCGGCACCGGCCGAGCCTCCGCCTTCCCGGACGGGGCGATCGGCGCGGCCCGCTTCCTGTTCGAGCTTATGGCCCGGCGCGGCATCGCGCTTCAGCCCGGCCAGTGGATCTCGTCGGGCGCGGTCAGCGGCGTCCACGACGCGACCGCCGGACAGACGGTGGAGGCGCGTTTCGGCGAGCTTTATTCGCTTTCGTGCAGATTGATCGAGGCCCGTCCGGAACAAGCGTAGCAAGCGCGGCCGGCGAAGGCGGCCCGGTGCGGGCCAGTGGAGGGTGACTGATGGCGACTGACTATCCGAACGGCGGCGCCGCGCGCGCGCCCGAGGCGCGCATCGGCCGGGTGCGCTGGGTGATCGTGGGGCTGCTCTTCGCGGCGACCGCGATCAACTATGTCGACCGGCAGATGATCGGCCTCCTGAAGCCGACCCTGCAGGCCGAGTTCGGCTGGAAGGAGACGACCTATGCCGACATCGTCTTCTATTTCCAGCTCGCCTACGCGATCGGCTACATCGTCTTCGGCAACGTCGTCGACCGGATCGGCGCGCGCCTCGGCTATGCCGTCGCCTTCGTGATCTGGACGGGCGCGCACATGCTGCACGCCGTCGCCCATAGCGTGTTCGGCTTCGGTGCCGTCCGCTTCCTGCTCGGCGTCGGCGAGAGCGGCAACTTCCCCGCCGGCCTCAAGGCAGTGACCGAATGGTTCCCGAAGAAGGAGCGCGCCTTCGCCACCGGCATCTTCAACGCCGGCGCGAACGTCGGCGCGATCGTGACGCCGCTCATCGTCCCGGCGCTGACCCTCGCCTACGGCTGGCGCGGCGCCTTCGTCGTCACCGGCGCGGTGAGCCTGCTGTGGCTCGTCGCCTGGCTCGCCGTCTACCGCCGTCCGCGCGAATCGAAGCGGCTGTCGGCCGGCGAGCTCGCCTATATCGAGAGCGATCCCGCCGACCCGGCCGCCAAGGTGCCGTGGCTGCGCCTGCTCGGCCGGCGCGAGACCTGGGCGTTCGCCATCGGCAAGTTCCTCACCGATCCGGTGTGGTGGATGTTCCTCTTCTGGCTGCCCGACTTCCTGGTGAAGCGCCACGGCCTGGACTTGAAGACGTTCGGCCCGCCGCTGGTGGTGATCTACGTCGTCTCCGACCTCGGCTCGATCTTCGGCGGCTGGATGTCGTCGCGCCTCATCCACCGCGGCTGGACGATCAACCGCGCGCGCAAGACGACGATGCTGGTCTGCGCCCTGGCGGTGACTCCGATCTTCTTCGCCCAATATGTCGACAGCCTGTGGGTCGCCGTGGCGATCATCAGCCTCGCCACCGCGGCGCACCAGGCCTGGTCGGCCAACCTCTATACCCTCCCCTCGGACATGTTCCCGAGGAAGGCCGTGGGCTCGGTGATCGGCATCGGCGGCACCGCCGGCGCGGTCGGCGGGATGATCTTCTCGCTCTACATCGGCCAGGTGCTGGAGCGGCTCGGCACCTACAGCCTGATCTTCTACGTGGCGGGCTCGGTCTACCTGGTGGCCCTCGCCGTCATCCACCTGCTGACTCCGCGCCTCGCGCAGGCGGAGGTGTGCTGAGGGGAATTGCTCCCCTCCCTGCACGCAGGGAGGGGTTGGGGGTGGGTGCGTCTCCGAAAGACTCGCGGCCGGTGGAGACCGACCCACCCCCGGCCCCTCCCTGCGTGCAGGGAGGGGGGTCCGGGCGGACTCGCTCTGCCTGACCATGCCCACCGACCTTCATTTCTACCTGTTCGCCGTGCCGGCGGTGATCCTGATCGGGCTGGCCAAGGGCGGCTTCTCCGGCCTCGGCGCGCTCGGCACGCCGCTCATCGCGCTCGGCATCGACCCGGTGCGCGGCGCCGCCATCCTGCTGCCGATCCTGATCGTGCAGGACGCGGTCGGCGTCGCCGCCTTCCGCCGGAGCTGGGACGGCTTCGTGCTCGCGGTCATGCTTCCCGGCGCGGTCGCGGGCGTGGGGCTCGGCTACGCCTTCGCGGCCTCGGTGAGCGAGGAGGCGGTGATGGCGGCGGTGGGCGCCGTCTCGATCCTGTTCGGCGCCTATCGGCTGTGGGCGGAGCGCGTACCAGTCGTCACCGACCGCGAGCCTGAGGCTGGTGGAGGGGCGTCGCCGACTCGGAAGGCCCCTCCACCGCGCTCCGCGCGGTCCCCCTCCCCATCCGCTTCGCGGACGGGGAGGATCGGGGATCGCTTCCTCGGCACGCTGTTCGGGATCGCCACCGGCTTCACCAGCCAGATCGCCCATGCCGGCGGGCCGCCCTTCCAGATGTGGGTGATGCCGCGCCGGCTGCCGCGCGACATGTTCGTCGGCACGTCGGCGATCTTCTTCGCGGTCCTGAACTGGATCAAGGTGCCGGCCTATGTCGCGCTCGGCCAGTTCAGCCGCGAGAACCTGCTCGCCGCCGCCGCCCTTTTCCCCCTCGCGGTCGGCTCGAGCCTGGCGGGCGTGAAGCTCGTCAGACGGGTGCCCGCCCGGAAATTCTACACGATCGTCTACCTGCTGATGCTGGTCACGGGCGGCAAGCTGCTGCTCGACGGCCTGCAGGCCGCCTGACGCGCGGGGCTGGGCCCGCTCGCCTGCCGCTGGGGCTCGAGGTGGAGGTAGCGCTCGTTGAAATCGGCGACCTGGCGCATCCGCTCCCAGTCCGGGAAGCTGACCGAGCGGCGGTTGCGGCTGATCAGCCCCTCCGCTTCCAGCGCCTTGAGGACCCGGTTGACGTGGACCGGCGTCAGCCCGAGCGCGTCGGCGAGCTGCTCCTGCGTCATCGGCAGCTCATAGCCATATTCCGGCGCCAGCCCCTGCGCCTTCAGCCGGACGGCGAATTCGCACAGGACATGGGCGAGGCGGCTGCGCGAGTCGCGGCGACCGACGTTGAGCACCCACTCCCGGAAGATGGAGGCGTCGATCAGGATGTTGATCAGGATGGCGTGGCCGACCCCCGCGCGGGAGCGGGCGAGCGCCTGGAAGTCGCGCCGCGCGACGAACGCGACCTCGCCGCGCGTCAGCATCTGCACGCTGTGGTCCGCGACGTCGAGGAACAGGTTCTGAAAGTCCATCGCATCGCCCGGCATGTGGACGGCGATGATCTGCCTCAGGCCGTCCCCGGTCAGCTTCTGCCGAAAGGCGAAGCCGGAGAGGAGAACGCCGCATTGCAGCGGCGGGTCGCCCTCGCGGACGATGTAGGTCGAGGGGTCGAGGGACTTGAGCGTGTAGGGAAGCGCCAGGACGGCCCGGCGATCCTCCTCGTCGAGGACGGCGCTCTGCTCCAGCCTGCGCAAGAGGCGCTTGAGGGGGTGGTCGTCGATATGAACGAGACGTCTCCCGCAAGGCATCGGGGCGGGAGCACGAAGCATCTCTCAGCCATCGAAGCCCGAGCAGCTTTTCGACGGTGAGCAACGTGTATCACACGTTAGAGCGGCAGACCTTCACCTATGATGGGAAATTGGCCTTTAATATGGGTCAGGACGGCGGGACGAGGTCCCCGGCCCGTTCGGCCACCGCCGCTTCCCGCCGCTCCGTCCGGTTGAGGTGGAGATAATTGGCGTTGAATTGCGCGACCGCCCTCAGCCGCTCCGGGTCGAGCACCTTGAGCTCGCGCCGGTTGAACGCGATCAGCCCCTGCTCGCGCAGCCGCTTCAGCGTCCGGTTGACATGGACCGGCGTCAGGCCGGTCGCGTCGGCAAGGTCCTCCTGGGTGAGCGGCCACGGCATGGTCCCGTCGACGCTCGCACCGACGATCCGGTAGCGGACCAGCATCTCGTAGATGAGATGGCCGATGCGCTCGTGCGCCTCGCGCCGGCCGAGATCGACGACCCGCTCGCGCAATACCGCCAGGTCGGTCATCGTGCCCCACCAGAGCGCTTCCGCCAGCGCGGATATCTCCCGGAGCAGGCCTCTCATCGTCTGGGCCGAGATGATCGCGCAGGTGGTCGGCACGAGCGCACCGACATTGTGGTCCATCTTGTCGAGGATGAAGACCTCGGCGTCGCACAGGTCGCCGGGGACGAGGAAGCCGACGATCTGGCGCTCCCCGTCCGGGAGCAGCTTGTAGCGCGCGGCGAGGCCGGAGACGATGACGTGGCATTCGTGGACCGGCTGGTCCTCGGTAAGGATCCGCTCGCCGGGGGCGTAATCCTGGCGCCGCTCGCAAAGAAGCGCGTCCAGCCGCGCGCGCTGCTCGGCCGTGAAGGCGGTGAACTGCTCCATCTTCATGGCCCAGGGATTGAGCATGTCCTCTTATACTTGATTTGCATCAAACTGGCGAGCGGAGGGGACGGCCCGGGGATGCGGATCAGCATCCGGGCGAGGCGCCCGGCCTCGGCGTCGCCGAGGCGCGGGCAGCGCTCCATCCCCGCGAACGCCCATCTGCCGGCGAGCCGGCTCGAAGACGATACGATGCGCGACCGGTAAGGCGCGGAAAGGAACGGGAAAGCGCGCCGCCGGTTGTGTGGGGAAACGCCTCTCTTTCCACGGAGCTTCCCCCACATGGCCACCGCCTATCGCCGCGCCGAGAGCGACGGACGATCCCCCTTTCTCAACGACGGTTTCCAGCGGAAGCTCGCCCGCTGGAACCGCCGCCGACTGGCGCCGGGCTTCCCCTCCGCCGCCTGGACCCGGCAGCGCGAGGAGGAAGCGCGCCTTCAGGCGGAGGAGCTCGGCTTCCTCGACGCCCTGCGCTCCGAGGTGACGGAGCGCGCCGCTGAGGCGCCCGACGATCCCGACGGCTTCATCGCCTGGTTCGAGGCGCTGAAGGAAAGCGGGCCGGGACAGGGCGATCCCCTCTTCCCGTGGCTCGCCGAGACGGCGGGCGTCGAGCCCTTCCGCTATTTCCTGGAGCAGGAGGCGGCCGGCGAGGCCGGCTTCGACGACCTCACCGCGCTCACCCTGGTGCGGATGCCGGCGACGGCGAAGATGGAGCTGGCCAACAATTTCTGGGACGAGATGGGCCGCGGCAACCCGAAGGGCATGCACGGCCCGATGCTGTCCGGGCTGCTCGACGAGCTCGGCCTCGCGCCCGAGATCGAGACGACGGTGTGGGAGAGCCTCGCCCTCGCCAACGCGATGACGGCGATGGCGGCCAACCGCGGCTATGCCTGGCATTCGGTGGGGGCGCTGGGCGCCATCGAGCTGACCGCGCCGGGCCGCAGCCGCGCCGTCGCCGACGGCCTCAGGCGGCTCGGCTTCGGCGGCAAGGCACGGCGCTATTTCGAGCTCCACGCGACTCTCGACCTAAGGCACAGCGCCGACTGGAACGCCAAGGTGCTGCGCCCGCTGGTCGAGGAGGAGCCGCGCCGCGCCGCCGCCATCGCGGAAGGGGCGCTGATCCGCCTCGCCGCCGGCGCCCGCTGCTTCGCCCGCTACCGCCGCGCCTTGTGGTCGCCCGGGACGGCGGCCGGTTGACCCTGGCGGCGGCCGCGGGCAGGCCAGGGCGGTGACCGACGCGGCCGCCGACTTCCTTCCCCTCGCCCACCGCCTCGCCGACGCGGCGCGGGCCGAGACCCTCGCCCGCTTCGCCGCGGGCTGCGTGGCGGACGACAAGAACGAGGGCGGGGCCTGGGATCCGGTGACCGACGCGGACCGGGAGGCCGAGACCGCGATCCGGCGGATGATCGAGGCGGAGCATCCGGACCACGGCATCGAGGGCGAGGAGCATGGGGCGCGGCGGGGCTCGGGCCGCTGGGGCTGGAGCCTCGACCCGGTCGACGGCACCCGCGCCTTCGTCTGCGGGCTTCCGAGCTGGACGACCCTGATCGCGCTGCTCGACGAGGGACGGCCCGTGCTCGGCCTGATCGACGCGCCGGCGCTCGACGAGCGCTACGTCGCAGCGCCGGGCTCGGGGCTCCTCCACAGGGCCGGCGGCGCCGCGCCGCTAAAGGCTCGCGGCTGCACGGCGCTGGCCGAGGCGCGGCTGTCGACGACCGACCCCTATCTCTTCCGGGGCGAGGAGGGCGAGGCCTGGGAGCGGGTGCGCGGCCGGGTCCGCACCGTCCGCTACGGCCTCGACGCCTACGGCTATGCCCGCCTCGCCGCCGGCTCGATCGACCTCGTGATGGAGGCGGGGCTGAAGCCGCACGATTACAATGCGCTGATCCCGGTCGTCCGCGCCGCCGGCGGGGCGATCGGCGACTGGCGGGGCGGCCAGGACTACGAAGGCGGCCGGATCGTCGCGGCGGCGACCCCGGCCCTGTTCGAGGCGGCGCTCGAGGCCCTCGCCTGAGTTGAGCCAAGCGATGCCGTTCGGGCTGAGCTTGTCGAAGCCCTCCTTTCCCTTTTGAGAAGAAGGCCCTTCGACAGGCTCAGGGCGAACGGTGAAGGCGGTCCGGCCCAGATTAGCCTGGGTGGCGGCGGCGGAGGACGGCGACAACCTCGTCCCAGCCGAACCCCTTCGCCTCCATCAGCACGGCGAGGTGATAGAGGAGGTCGGCCGCCTCTTCGGCGCAGCCCGCCGAGTCGCGGGTGACGGCGGCGAGGGCGAGCTCGACCCCCTCCTCCCCGACCTTCTGCGCGATCCGCGCGGGCCCTTCGGCGATGAGGCGGGCGGTGTAGCTCTCGGCCGGGTCCGCTTGTGCCCGCTCCGCCACGATGCGGGAGAGCAAGGCGAGCCAGCCGGGGCCGTGCGGCTCGCCGCCGAAGCAGCTTCGCGCGCCGGTGTGGCAGGTCGGCCCTTCCGCATAGGCTCGGACGAGCAGCGCGTCGCCGTCGCAATCCTCGTGCACCGAGGCGACGCGCAGGCGGTTGCCGCTGGTCTCGCCCTTCCGCCACAGCCGCCCCTTCGAGCGGCTGAAGAAGGTCGCGTAGCCGCTCTCCAGGGTCGCGGCGAGCGCGTCGCGGTCCATGTAGCCGAGCATCAGCAGCTCGCCGCTCAAGGCGTCCTGCACGGCGGCGGGCAGCAGCCCCTCCATCTTCCCCCAGGCGAGGGCGTCGACGCCGGACGGCGTCAGCGGCGGATTTCGATCCCGCATCGGGCGAGATACTCCTTGAGCTCGGGGATGGGGATCAGACGGTCGTGGAAGACGGTGGCGGCAAGCGCCCCGCTCGCGCCGGTCTCTACGAAGGCGTCGCGGAAATGGGCCGGCGCGCCCGCGCCCCCGGACGCCACGACCGGCACCGGCACCGCCTCCACCACGGCCCGGGTATGGAGGAGGTCGTAGCCGCCGCGCACGCCGTCGCGGCGCATGCAGTTGAGGACGATCTCGCCGGCGCCGCGCTCCACCGCCTCGCGCACCCAGTCGAGCGTCGAGCGGCCGGAGTCGCGCGTCGACTCGGGGGAGCCGGTATATTGCTTGACCCGGTAGCCGCCGCCCTCCGCGAAGCTGTCGACGCCGAGCACGACGCACTGGCTACCGAAGTCGCGGGCGAGCGAGTCGATCAGCGCCGGCCGCTCCAGCGCCGGGGAGTTGATCGAGACCTTGTCGGCGCCGGCCTCGAGGCAGGCGGCGGCCTGGTCGCGGCTGCGGATTCCGCCGGCGACGGCGAAGGGTATGTCGATCACCCGGGCGACGCGCCGCACCCATTCCAGGTCGAGGCCGCGGCCCTCGCTGCTCGCCGAGATGTCGTAGAAGACCAGCTCGTCGGCGCCTTCCTCCCGGTAGCGCAGGGCATGCTCGACGATGTCGCCGACGTCGCGATGGTCGCGGAAGCGGATGCCCTTGACCACCCGGCCGTCCCTGACGTCGAGGCAGGGGATGATCCTACGCGCAGGCACGTATCGCCTCCGCCAGGTCGATGCGGCCCTCCCAAAGCGCCTTGCCGACGATCGCGCCGGCGGTGGGCAGGCGGATAAGGTCGCCCAGCGAGGCGACTCCGCCCGAGGCCTGGAGGGCGACCCCGGGAAGGCGCCGGGCCGCGGCATCGAGCAAGGCGAGGTTGGGGCCGGAGAGCATGCCGTCGCGCGAGACGTCGGTGACGAGGATATGGCGCGCCTCGGGATAGAGGGCGGCGATCTCCCACAGGCTGCGCCCCGAACCTTCGGTCCAGCCGCGGGTAAGGACGAGCGGTTCTCCCGCCTCCATGCCCACGTCCAGGGCCAAGGTGATCCGCTCCGGCCCGAAGCGCTCCAGGAAGCCGCGGACCAGATCGGGGTCGGTGACGGCGAGGCTGCCGACCGTCACCCTCTCGACCCCGGCGTCGAGAAGGCGGGCGACCTGGTCGGCGGTGCGGATCCCGCCGGCGACCTGGAGGTCGAGCGGCGCCTCGGCGGCGAGACGGGCGAGAAGGTCGTGCTGGACCGGCACCCCCGCCCGCGCGCCGTCGAGGTCGACGACATGGGCCCAGGCCGCGCCGGAGGCGGCGAAGCCGGCGAGCGCCTCGGCCGGATCGGCCGGATAATGGGTAGCCTCGTCGAACCGGCCCTGCGCCAGTCGGACGACCCGGCCGCCCATCAGGTCCATGGCGGGATAGAGGATCATGCGGCGAGGAAGGCCCGGAGGAAGCGGGCGCCCGCCTCCCCCGAGCGCTCGGGGTGGAACTGGGCGCCGATGAAATTGCGGTGCCGGACGACCGCCGGGACGGTCCGCCCGTAGTCGGCCGCGGCGAGGGTCGAGCCGCCGGGGTCCGCGGCGAAGCTGTGGGCGAAGTAGACATAGTCGCCGTCGACGAGGCCGAGGACCGGCGCCGCCATGGCGAGACGGCTCCAGCCCATGTGCGGCACCGGCCGGCCGGGCGCCGGCGCCAGCCGCCGCACCCGGCCGGGGATAAGGCCGAGCCCCGGCGCGCCGTCCTCCTCGCTCGCCTCGAACAGGAGCTGCATGCCGAGGCATATGCCGAGGACGGGCCGGACGAGGCCGCGCAGCGTCTCGTGCAGGCCCCGGGCGCGGACCTGCTCCATGGCGTAGCCGGCGGCGCCCACGCCGGGGAGGATCACCCGGTCCGCTGCGGCGATGGCGGCGGGGTCGGCGGTGATCGCGGCGGCGAGGCCGAACCGTTCCAGGGCTATCCCCACAGAGCCGACATTGCCGCAGCCGAGGTCGACGACCGCGACGCCGCTCACAGCACGCCCTTGGTGCTTGGGACGCCGTCGCCGGCGGCCTCGCGGGCCAACGCCTGGCGGAGTGCCCGGCCGAAGGCCTTGAAGGCGGCCTCGGTCTTGTGATGATCGTTCTCGCCGGTCACCCGGACGTGGATGGCGGCGCCGAGGCTCTCGGCGAGGGAGCGGAAGACGTGCGGCGTCATCTCGGTGGCGTAGGCGCCGATATGGCTCGCCTCGAACCGCCCCTCGAAGGCGGCGTAGGGCCGGCCGGAGAGATCGACGAGGACATGCCCCTCGGCCTCGTCCATCGGCAGCGAGAAGCCGAAGCGGCCGATGCCGCGCCGGTCGCCGAGCGCCCGCGCCAGCGCCTGGCCAAAAGCGAGGGCGCAATCCTCGACGCTGTGGTGGGCGTCGATGTCGAGATCCCCCTCGCAGGAGAGGAGCAGGGAGAAGCCGCCATGGGCTGCGACCTGGTCGAGCATGTGGTCGAAGAAGGGGATTCCGGTGGCGATGCGGCGCGGCGCGGGGCGGTCGAGGTCGACGGCGACCGCGATTCGCGTCTCCTTCGTCTCGCGCACCAGCTCGGCGCGGCGGGCGGCCGCCCTCCCCTCACCCACGCCGAACGCCGCCAGCGCCGCCTCGTTTTCCGCCTCGCTGCCGACGGTGAGGCGCAGGCCGCCGGGCGCGGCATTGGGGCGAAAGCGGACTCGTATGCCGAGCCCGCGCAGCCGCGCGGCGAGCGCCTCGGGCGCCTCCACCTCGAGGAAGAGGAAGTTGCCGCCGCCGCTCCTGACGCTGCGCACCCCGGGCGCGGCGGCGAGACGCGCCGCCATCCGCCCGCGCTCCGCCTTGATCCGCCGGACCCGCTCGTCGTGGACGATCCTGCGCGCCGGCGCCAGCGCCGCCAGCCCCGCCTCGATCGAGAGGCTGGGCAGCGGATAAGGCGGCAGCGCCCGCGCCGCCACCGCGACCAGCTCCGGCGCGGCGACCAGCGCGCCCACCCGCGCCCCGGCGAGGCCATAGGCCTTGGACAGGGTCTTGAGCACGACGAGGTTGGGCCGCCGCATCGCCTCGGCGGCGAGGCTCGGCGTGTCGGAAAAGTCGAGATAGGCCTCGTCGACGACGACGATCGTCTCGGGCAGCGCCCCGGCGACGCGGAGCAGGTCGTCCGGATCGATCACGTCGCCAGTCGGATTGTTGGGCGAGCAGAGGAAGGCGAGCTTGAGCGACGGCTCATCGGCGACGGCGGCGAGGAAGACGTCGGGATCGAACCGGAATCCGGCCTCGAGCTCGACCTCCTTGACCCTCGCGCCCTGAAGCGCGGCGAAATGGGCGTAGGCGGAGAAAGTGGGGGTGCAGACGGCGACCGCGTCGAGGGCCGGCCGGCAGAAGGCGCGGACGAGGATGTCGATGGCGTCGTCCGCGCCGCGGGTGACGGCGAGTGAGTCCTGAGTGACGCCCCACAGAGCCGCCATCGCCTGCTTGAGCCGCGCGGGCTGCGGCTCCGGATAGCGGTTGAGCCCGGCGGCGAGGCTGCCGTCGCTGAGTGGCGGATAGGGGTTTTCGTTGGCGTCGAGGCGGATGGCGTCGGGGCCGAACGCGTCGTTGGCGTTGGCGGCGATGTCGAACGGCGCCAGCGCGAGGATTTCGGGACGGGCGAGCCTTTCGATGCCGGAGCCGGCGCGGCCCAGGGCGGGGTCTTCCGCCGGCCCCTCCGCCGCGGGCAGGATGGAGAGGCGGGCGTCGGCGGCGCGGGCGTGCGCCTCGAGCCCTTCGAGCCGCGCCAGGATTGCGGCCGGCGCGGCGACCCGGGCTGCGGCGGCCGCGGTCACCGTCTGCACGCTCATCGCCTTCAGGAAGCTGTGCACCGAGACTCCGCTCCACGCCCGGGCGGCGCCGTCCGTGGGAAGGACGTGGCTGGAGCCGGCGAGATAGTCGCCGAACGTCTCGGCCGCCGCCGGCCCGGCGAACACCGCCCCGGCGTTGCGGATCCCGGCGACGAGCGGCTCGGCGTCGGCCACGGCCAGCGAGAGATGCTCGGGCGCATAGGCGTTGGCGATCTCAACCGCCTGCGCCAGATCGGCGGCGAGGATGAGCCGCGCCTCCGCCAGGGAGGCCCGGGCGGCCTCGCGCCTCGGCAGGGAGGCGAGCTGGCGCGTCACCTCCGCCTCGACCCGATCGCGCAGCGGGGCCGACGGGGTGACGAGCAGCACCTGCGCCGCGGCGTCGTGCTCGGCCTGGCTCAGCAGGTCGGCGGCCACGGTGGAGGCGTCGGCGCCTTCGTCGGCGATCACCATCAGCTCGCTCGGCCCGGCGGGCATGTCGATCGCCGGCCCGCCCGCCATGGCGGCGACCGCGGTCTTCGCCTCGGCGACCCAGGCATTGCCCGGGCCGCATATCTTGTCGACCCGCGGGATGTCCCCCGCCCCGAAGGCCAGAGCCGCGATCGCCTGGGCGCCGCCGACGGTCCACACCGCCTCGATTCCGCAGAGCCGGGCGGCCAAGGCGACGAGGGGATCGAGGCCGCCGTCAGGCCGCGGCGGCGTCACCGCCACCAGCTCCCCCACCCCGGCCGCGCGGGCCGGGAGCGCGAGCATGAGCAGGGTCGAGAAAAGCGGCGTGCGGCCGCCCGGTATGTAGAGGCCGACGCGGTCGATCGGCCGCCACAGCTTGCGGACGACGAGACCCGGGACGGTCTCGACTCGATGCTCGCGCGGCAGGCTCCCTTCGTGGAAGGCGGCGACGTTGCGCGCCGCCATCTCCACCGCCTCGCGCTGCGCGAGGGAGAGGAGGCGCCTGGCCTCCGCCGCGACCGGCGCGACGTCGACCCGCCTCGGCGGCGACCCGTCCAGCCGCTCCGCCTGCTCGCAGAGCCCTTCCCACCCCCGCTCGCGCACGTCGGCAAGGATCTGCCTCACCGCCGCCTGAAGCGTCGGATCGCGCCGCTGCGGCGGCCGCGCCAGCGCCTCCGCGCGCGCGGCGGCGTCGAGCCCGTTCCAGTCGACCCGCCTCACAGCATCATCTTTTCGATCGGCACGACGAGGATCGCCGAGGCGCCGGCCTGCTTCAGCGCCTGCAGAGTCTCCCAGAAGACCGATTCCTGGCAGACGGCGTGGACCGCGAAATGTCCGGGCCGGCCGTGGAGCGGGAGAATGGTCGGCGCCTCCGCCCCGGGCAGCAGGTCGGTGATCCGCTTCAGCGCCTCCCCGGAGGCGTTGAGCATGATATATTTGGAATCGCGCGTGGCGAGGACGCCCTCGAGCCGGCTCATCAGCTGCCCGCCGAGCGCCGCGGCGCCTTCGCCGGCCGGCGCGAGGGTGCGGATGAGGACCGCCTCGCTCTCGAGCACCGTCTCGACCGCGCGAAGGCCGTTCGCCTCGAGCGTCGCCCCGGTGGAGACGAGGTCGCAGACGAAGGGCGCGATGCCGAGCCGCGGGGCGAGCTCGACCGCGCCGCTCATCTTGACGACGTCGGCCGCTATGCCCCGCCGGGCGAGGAAGTCGCGGACGATGAAAGGATAGGAGGTGGCGATGCGGGCGCCGGCGAGCGTCTCCGCGCCGTCGTAGCGCGCAGTCTCCGGGGCGGCGATGCGCAGGCTGCATCGGCCGAAGCCGAGCCGCGCCGCGACCTCGATCCGCGCGTCCGGGCGGCCGAGCACGAACTCCCGCAGCACATTCTCCCCGACGATGCCGAAATCGCAGACCCCGTCGCCGACGAAGGTCGGGATGTCGTCGTCGCGAACGAACATCAGGTCGGCGGGGAAATTCTCCACCCGGGCTGCGAGGTCGTTCTTGCCGTCCTGGATCCTGAGGCCCGCGTCGCGCAGCAGCTGCCGGCTGTAGTCGGCGAGACGCCCCGACTTCTGCAGGGCGAGGTGGAGGCGGCGGGCGTCAGCGGTCATCGGAGCCGGCCAGCGCGTCGAGGGCGGCCCGATAGCCGCGATTGGGCTCCTGCCGCAGGAAGCGGGCGACGCGGACGATCGTCGTCGTGCTCACCCCCGTCGCATCGTGGATGTCGCGATAGGAAAGGTCGGTGGAATCGAGCAGGCGCGCGACGTGCCAGCGCTCCGCCAGGGTGCGTATCTCGGCGGGGGTGCAGAGATCGGCGAGGAGGCGCGCCATCCCCTGCGGATCGCGCGGGGCGAGAAGCGCCGCGCACAGATCGGCGCTGAGGGCGGCGGCGTCCCGGGTCGGGCCGAGGGGAGCGGTCTGAACGGTCATCTTGTTACACCGTGTTAATACGATGTAACGCCCGTAACGGGCCCGTCCGAAGGATGCAAGGGGTTGGGGCCACCTGCCGTCCGGGTCTCTCCCGTCCCGGGGCGGGGGCCTTCGCCTGGATGACGGGAAAGTAGACAGGGCCCGGGAAGCGAAGGGCCTTGCCAAAAGGCGCGGCAACTGGTTTGTGGCGGGCTTCAATCGGGGGATGGAATATGAGCAAGCTGATGCTGGGTGCGGCGCTGTCGCTGGCGCTCGCCGCCGGGGCCGCCCAGGGTTCGGCGATCTGGCAGCCGCTGCTCAAGACCGCGGACGGCGTTTCCTGGTTCCTCAAGAGGGGCTCGTTGCAGACCGCCGATGCGACCGGCAAGGTCTACGGCTTCTGGATCCGCTCGGAGAATCCGGCGACGCAGCGCGCGCGGCAGACGATGGTGCAGGTCAAGCTCGCCTGCGGCCAGGGCTGGTACGTGCCGCTCCACGTCACGCTCTACGACGCGAACGGCCGCATCCTGCGCGACGACGTCAAGGGCGACGCGGCGGCCAATTGGGTGAAGGTGGAAGCCGGCGGCGTCGTCGATGTCGCCAGCAAGTGGGTCTGCCGCTGACCGATCCTTTCGGAAGCGATCCCTTCCCCAACGCCGCTTTCCCTTGCGGCGGAGGTGAGAAGAAGGGGGATGCTGGATCACGTCCGGCATGACGGACTATCGGTGCGGGCGCACCAACGGGCTTTCGGAAGCCGACCCTCGGGCGCCGGGGGATCGGATCGACGCGCCCCTCCCGCTCATCCTGAACTCGGTGCGTTCTGGAGCCTGATCGCACGCTTCAGGCTGATTCAGCCTGAAGCGGTCATGGTCTAGGATATGTCGGTATTGAGGACCACTTCCGAGACATAGCGGCGCCCGCCGGCGCGGGCGAGCTGGACGAAGACGTCGACGGTGCGCTGCACGTAGAAATGGACGTCGTCGCGTCCGAGCCGGGTGCCGGTCTGGAGGACGAGGAGCGCGATCTGCTCGATCGCGCGCTCGGCGCTGTCGGCGTGGACGGTGGTCATCGAGCCGGGATGGCCGGTGTTGACGGCGCGGAGGAACGCATAGGCCTCCTCGCCGCGCAGCTCGCCCAGGATGATCCGGTCGGGCCGCATTCGCAGCGACGCGGCGACGAGGTCGTTGGCGGTGACCTCCCCCTCCCCCAGCCGGCTGCGCGCCGCGACCAGGCCGACGCCGTTGGCGTGGCGGAGGTGGAGCTCGGGCGTGTCCTCAATCAAGATCAGCCGCTCCTCGGCCGGTATCTCGCGGATGAGGGCGTTGAGGAAGGTGGTCTTGCCGGTCGAGGTGCCGCCGGAGATGAGGATGTTCTTGCGCGCCCGGACGGCGCTGGCGAGCATTCCGGCGACATCCCCCGCCTTGAGCTGGGCGTCGAGCGCGCGGTCGAGCGCCGCCTGCTCCTGCCCGGAGCGGGTGCGCGTCTCCGACAGGGCGCCGGAGGCGACATAGTCGGCGAGGCTGAGGTCGGTCTCGACATGCTTGCGGATCGCAAGCGCCATGGGACCGCGGGTCGCCGGCGGTGCGACGAACTGGATTCGCGCGCCGTCGGGCAGGGTGGCGGAGAGCAGGGGGTGCTCGCGGCTGATCCCCTGGTGGGTCATCGCCGCGACCTGACGGGCGAGGCGGGAGAGCATGGTGGCGTCGAGCGACGGCGCGTCGTGCCGCTCGATCCCGCCGGCCGTCGTCTCGACCCAGATCTCGCCGGGCTTGTTGACGTAGATGTCGGTGACGTCGGGCCGCGCCAGCATGCCGGTGAGCGGCGCGAGATAGGCCCTCAGGTAGACGCCTGGAACGTCCTCCGCGGGGATGACGCTCATCGCCGCCTCTCGACCCCGGTGAAATCGAGGTCGCGCGCGACGAACACGCTGATGCTGGTGGCGGCCGGCACCTTGAGGGTGGGCCGGATCTGCGTGTTCGTCGGAACCAGGCCGCTGCTGCTCGACACCGCGTTGGGGAGGAGCAGGACCTGGCCGTTGGCGCCAGAGCGGGCGGCGAGGGTGAGGCCGAGGTCGATGGTCGACTGCAGCAGCGCGCCCGCGAAACGCTCGAAGAAGTGGCTGTTGACGTTCGCCTTGACGCCGCCTCGGCCGAGCGTGTCGGTGGCCGGCGAGCCGATGGCGATGGTCACCCCGTCGGGGCGGACGAGGCGAGTCCAGTTGACCAAGGCCCTCTTCTGCCCGGGCGCGGTGTCGGAGCGATATTCGCCGATCAAGCGGCTGCCGCGGGGGATGAGGATCCGGGTGCCGTCGAAGCCGCGTATGTCGCGCGAGACGAGGGCGCGGGCGAAGCCCGGGCGGGTCGAATCGAACGCCGTCTCCATCACCGCGGGGATGAGGGTGCCCTGCGGCACGGTGGTCGCGCGGTTGGCGAGCATGCCGGCGCGGGCGCGGGCGGCGGCGGCCGGCGTTCCGAACGAGGCGACGCTGTCGGGCCCGCCGCCGCCCGCCGCCGAGGCGCCCGCGCCGCCCGCCTCGCCGCCCGCCACCGCCGCCGTCGTGTCGACGACGAGAGCCGGGCCACCGGGCGCGCGCACCGTCTCGGGAGTCGGCACGGGCGACGGGGCGGGCTGCGGCTGCGGCTGGGGAACGTAGACGATCTGCGGCGGCGTCGGCTGCCGCCGCGGCGCGGGGGCGATCCGCACGGCGGGCGCCGGCACGGGCTGGACGACGGCGACCGGCGGCGGCGGCGCGGGCTCCGGCGGGACGTAGAGCGTCGGCGCCGGCGCGGGGGCTCCGGCGCGGTCGGAGGCGCGCGGCACCACGGCCGGCGCCGGTTCGGTACGGCGCCGCGAATCGAGCACCAGGAACAGGACCACCGCCGCGACCACGGCGAGCGCGGCGAGCGCCGCCGGAGGCAGGCCGGAGCGGGGCGGCGCGACGACCGGGCGCACCCCGGCCTCGTCCGCGACGCCCGGCTCCGTGCGCGGGTCGATCGAGGCGCCGGCGGCCATCAGCCCTTCCCCTTCGCCTTGTCGCGGGCGCGCACCGCCCGCGCCGAGCGCTTGTCGATGCGGAAGACGAGCTCGCGCGAGACATTGTCGATGACGTAGAGCTCGTCGCGCATCATGCCGTTGACCAGCGTCTCCTTCCCCTTCTCGTCGACGCTGAACACGGCCGGGATGGCGCCCTCCCTGGGCCATTCGATATAGGTGTGGCGGCCGTCGTCGCTGATCCGCACCGGGCGCAGCGCGCGCTCGCCGCTGAGCCGGTACCGGCCGTCGACGGCGGGGCCGGCGTCGGCGCCGTCCTCCTGGTCCTGGCCCGGATATTCGAACTTCACGACATAGGCCATGGTCGAGGAGGAGGCGCCCAGCGGCGACAATTCCATCGCGTAGAGGCGGGCGTTGGTGATCACCGTCATGTTGGTCGAGGAGCCGGCCTGAAGCGCCTTGATGAACAGGCGGTCGCCGCGGCGGTTGGCGGTGACCTGCCAGGCGGCGCTGTCGCCGACCGCGACATTCTCGATCTGCTCGTCCGAGCCGAGCTCGACCGTCATCTGGTAGCCGGGCGCGAGCTCGAGCAGGACGAGCTGGCCGGGAGCGTAGCGGACCGTCTGGAGGTGCGGGTCGCCGTCGGGCGCCGGCTGCGGGCGCACCTGCGCCGCGGCGGGCGCGGCGAGCAGGAGGAACAGCAGGGCGGCGAGACGTCTCCTCACAGCTCGACCTCCGGCCGCGGCGCCGCGGTCGAAACCGGGCGGGCGGGAACCGGCCCCGGCACCGGCGCCGGCGCGACGCGGCCGGGGACGACGACGGTCGAGCCCGGCGGCACGGTGACCGCCGTCGCGGCGCCGCCGGTGACGACGGTGGTCGTCGGCGCCACCTCGACGGCTGGCGGGAGCACCTCCGGGTTGCGCTGGTAGCGCAGCACCTGGAAGCCGAGCGGGTTCACGTAGCGGTCCTCGGCCGAGAGCGCGCCGGTGGTGAACCGGTAGCGGACGATCGCCGCCCACGAGCCGACCGGCGTCACCTGGCCGCCGGCGTCGCGCCGGACGGTGTCGAAGCGGACCAGCGAGACGTTGCGGCCGAGCGAGGAGACGCTCTTGACGCGCGCCTGGATGACGGTGCTGCGCGGGTAGCGCTGCAGCGGGCTTTCCGGGTTGCTCGCCTGCATCAGGCCGAGATATTCCGCCCGCGCCCGCTCCGCCGACCATAAAGACACCTTGCGATAGTCGGTCTGGACGGAGTCCACGTCGAAGCCCTCGCGGGCGATGACATATTGGACGAGGAAGGATTGGGTGAGCGCGGCGTCGGGCGCGATGCGGTCGGCGTCGAGCGGCTTCAGCGCCTGGACGTAGCCGGTCTGCCGATCGACCAGCAGGGTGTAGGGCACCACCGTCTTGAGCGGCGTCAGGACGATGAGGGCGATCGCCTCGAAAAGGGCGATGGCGACGGCGACGGCCGCGACGATCCAGGCGACGCGGCGCGACCGGCGCAGCATCTCCTGGCGATCGCGCGCCCATCCCTCGGCCTCGCCATAATAGGCGTCCACGGTCTCGCGGGTGATCTTGTTCATGCTGTCCTGTCCCGGCGGCCGGCGCCGGCGGACACCCGCCCGCGAGTCCGCCGCCTGTAGCTCTGGCCGAGCGGCGCCGCGTCGGGCACCCGCTCCTCGCTCCGGCCGCGCGCCGCCACCGCGTCGCCGACCCGCTGGGCGCCGAGCCGCGCCGCGGGCGGCGGCGGCGAGGCATTCTCGCGGCGCTGCGTCGCCACCACCGCCTCGGCGAGGGCGGCGGCGCGCGGCCGCTCGTCGATCCGCTCGGTCCGCGGCCCGGCGGCGCCGGCGACGGCGGCGACGACGGGCACGGCGGCGGGCTGCAGCGCCTGCGCCAGCCGCGCCGGGGCGATGCGCAGCGCTTCCGGCAGGCGGAAGCCGCGCGCCACCCGCGCCGTCGCCACCAGGGCGGCGATGAGGACGAGGACGAAGACGAGGTTGGCGGCGAGCAGCTCGATCGGCACGGTGGGCGTGGCGATGTTGGAGCGGCGCTGGGTGAGGATGACGGCGAGCCACGGCTCGAGCAGGGCCAGCTCGACTCCGAGCACTATGGCGGTGGCGAGCGCGCCGAGCGCCGCTCCGGCGACTCCGCGTATCCAGCCCTCGAACAGGCCGCGCGTGCCGTCGAAGAGGAGGAACAAGGCGAACAACGGTCCGAGCGCGAGAAGCAGCCCGGCGACGATCCGCACCGAGGCGAAGCCGGCGATGGCGCCGGTGAGATAGAGGGTGCGCGCCTGAGCGAGCATCTTGGCGTCCTGCGCCGGGTTCCAGCGCGGCCGGTCCTGGAGGTCGCGCAGCCGGGCCTGCTCGGCCGCCACCTGCGCCGGGGTCAGCCCCTCGGTCGGCCCGGCCTGCTCGACGACCTCGGGCGGCCGGCCGACGCCGCGCCAGTTGAGCTCGGCCAGCTCGTCGTCGACGCCCTGAAGGCGGGCGATCACGCCGCCGTCGGAGCCCGGCAGCCCGGCCGGCATGCCGATATTGGCGGCGAGCTCGGCGGGGCCGCTCATCGTCACGTCGTAGGCGAGGGTGCGGAAGGCCGGCCAGCTCGTCGCCAGCGCCAGCACGACCCCGACCTTGGCGACCGCGACCACGCCGTCGCGCGCGTCGGGTATCTGGCCGAAGAGCATGCGGTAGCCGAACATCGCGACGAACAGCGTCAGCATGCCGGTGAGCAGCAGCGAGGCGATCGAGCCGGGAGCGCTCAGCGCCTGGTAGCCGGCGGCGCCGATGGTCCGCGCGTGGCAGTCGACCGCGAGCAGCAGGCTCGACAGGAAGTTGCCCTCGGGCGCGAAGGACGGGCAGGCCATCACACCCGCTCCAGGAGGCGGGGGATCCACTCGCTCGGGTCGTCGCCGCTCTCGGCGCGGATGTCGTCGAGCAGCCGCACGGTCCGCTCGCGCCCGGAGAGGATGGTCAGGATGTCCTTCTCGCCCGTGAGGTTGAGGCGGACGACGACGCTGTCGGCGCCGTGCTTGACGAGGAAGCAATGAGCGTCGTCGGGAAGCGTGCGCACGATCTCATATTCGTGCGGCGTGAGGCCGAAGCCGCCGACATAATCGGCCTCCCGCGCCTTGGGATTGGCCATGAATATCTGAGTCGCCGCCTGCTCGATGATGGCGCTGGCGATCTTGCTCTCGAGCGCGTCCTGGGCGCTCTGGGTGGCGAAGCCGACGATTCCGTTGCGCTTGCGGATCGTCTTCTCCCAGTCCTTGATGCGGCGGACGAAGACGTCGTCGTCGAGCGCCTTCCATCCCTCGTCCACGACGATGATCGCGGGCGAGCCGTCGAGCCGCTCCTCCACCCGGTGGAAGAGATACATCATCGCCGGCGTGCGGACAGCGGGATCGTCGAGGATCTGGGTCATGTCGAAGCCGACCGATTCGGCGGCGAGGTCGATCCGGTCCTCGCGATTGTCGAACAGCCAGGCGCGCTCCCCCTCCCCCCACCAGGGCCTGAGCCGCGCCCACATGTCCGCGGCATGGGGGCGGTGGCCGCCGCGGAACAGCTCGGCGAGGTGGCGCAGGCGCCGATGCTCGGGCGGCTGCTGGAAATTGGCGTCGACCGCGTCCTTGATCTTCGCCAGCTCGTCTATGTCGGCGCCGCCGGCGAGGAGCGCCACCCAGTCGATCAGGAACTGGCGGTTGGCGGCGCTGTCCTCGATGCGCAACGGGTTGAGCCCCGACGGCGTGCCGGGCCGAAGCAGGTCGTAGCGGCCGCCGATCGCGCGGATGAACAGCTCCGCGCCGCGATCCTTGTCGAAGAAGATGATCCGCGGGCGGAACTTGCGCGCCTGGGCGAGGAGGAAGTTGAGCACCACCGTCTTGCCGGAGCCGGACGGCCCGATGACGGTGAAGTTGCCGAGGTCGCCCTGGTGGAAGTTGAAATAATAGGGTCCCGCCGCGGTGGTCTCGAGGAGCGTCACCGCGTCTCCCCAATGATTGCCCGCGGCCCGGCCGATCGGGAAATTGTGGCCGCTCGCCAGCCCCGCGAAATTCCCGGTGGAGACGAGGCCGCGCCGGGCGATATACTTGAAATTGCCGGGGAATTGTGCCCAGAAAGCCGGCTCGAGGGCGATCTCCTCGCGCACCGCGATGATTCCGAGATCGGCCATCGCCGCCTGAACCTCCGCCACCGCGTCGTCCACCGCCGCCGGCGTCTCGCCGTGAACCGCGACGGTCATGTGGTGCTCGCCGAACGCGGCGCGGCCGGCGGCGACCTCGTCCTTGGCGCGGGAGAGGTCGGCGCGAAGGCTGACCGCCTCGTCCTCGGCGGAGCGCATCCGCCGAAGCGCCAGGTTCATGCCCGACAGCGCCGCCTGGCGCTCGACGAAGCCGAAGGACTGGGAGACGGTGATCTCGTAGGGAAGGCGCAGCAGCTCGTCGAGCATGCCGGGCTGGGTCTGGCCCGGATAGTCCTTGATCGAGATGATGCCCATGAAGCTGCGCGGCGTCGCTCCGGCCTTGCCGAGCTCGATCGTCTCCTCGCCGAAGCTGATCCGCCGGTAGGGGAGATAATCGCCGATGTCGCTGGTCGGCAGCAGCACCGGCCGCATCTCGCCGTTGAGCAAGGCGGAGAGGAATTCGAGCGGCTCGGAGCAGAGGCCCTGCGCCCCCTCGTGGAGGCCGAGCAGGCGCGGCCCGTAGCTGCCGAGCGCCGCCATCAGCGCCTCGCGCGCCGAAGCGAGCTGGCGAAGCTCCCACGCCGCGTTCGTCCCCGGCGCCTCGCCGGCGCGGCCGAAGACGCGGCCGATCCAGTCGAGCATGCCGACCCGCCCCTGGAGCGGGCGACGCACCAGCGTCAGGAACAGGTCGTTGACGTAGAGCTGCTTGGCCGCAAGCCGCGCCTGCCAGGCGGCGTCGAGGTCCTGCGAGAATTTATCGCCCGGCTCGCCGGCCAGGTCCGCGTCGACCCGCCGCCTCAGGATGTGGTGGTAGAGGGCGAAGCGCGACGAGCCCACGGCCTGGAGCATCGCGTCGCGCAGGCGCTTCCTGTAGTTGATCTCTTCCGTGTCGGCCGTCTCGAACAGCAGGCCGCGCAGGTGGATGACCTGGATCAGCAGCCCGTCATGGGTTTCGATCGTCGAATCGTCGACGTGCCGCGCGTAAGGCAGATGCTTTCCGACCGGCTGCTCGCGCTGGACGGTCCCGGGCTTGCGGCTCAGGGGCGGTAGGAGTTGCATCGCCAGATCGCGTGGTTGCGGACGCGCGGGCAGCGGCGGACCTTGGTCAGCCACAGGTCGAAGAAGCGCGGCTCACGCACGCACAGGACGACGCCGACGAGGTGGATGACGACCGACGCCAGAAGCACCCAGATCGAGCGGAAGACGAGGAAGAGCTCGGTCGCCAGGACGGCGTTCACCACGAAATAGCTGTAGGTCACGCCGGCGAACATCTGCGGCCGCGTCAGCGCGACGAACAACGGATCCTGGTCGAGCCGGTCCACGGCCTAGTTCCCAAGGCTCGCCGTCGACTGGATCCCGGCGACGATGCTGGCCGCTCCGAAGAGGATGAAGCAGCCGATGATCACGGTGGCGCCGTAGCGCCAGTTGATCCGGCCGGTGAGCATCAGGAAGCCGACCGAGGCGACGGCGATCACCGCGACGACGGTGGCGATGGTGCCGAGCAACGTGCCTTCCAGCCAGCGCACGGCGGAGACGATGACTCCGGAGCCGGCCGGGTCCGACATGCTGTCCTGCGCCGCCGCGGCGCTGGAGCACACGAAGCTGAAGGCCGCCCCGGCGAAGGATGCCAGCCTGTTCCTGATCGCGCTCACTCGTCCTCCCCACATTCCCGACAGTCCCGGCCACGATGATAGAGGCCCTGCGCCGCGTCCCGCAAGTCGCCGCTGGACCGAATTCACGTGATTTCCGCGCTTTACACGCTTTGGCGGGCCGTGGGGAGCCCCGCGGGCCGGCTCAGTTGAAAATCGCCACCAGCCGCACCCTGCCGCCGGCCCGGTCAGGCGCGCCGAGATGCACGTGAAGCGGCGCGTGCAGCCAGTGGCTGAGGCGGTAGAGTCCGTCACGCTGCGGGAGCGTCCCGGCGACCGCTTCGAAGGTCGCCGCGAAGGCTTGCGGGCGGTCGAGGCCCGAGGGCCGCCCACCCGGCGCGGGCAGCGTCTCGACGCCCGCGAGGCGGAGCCTGGCGCCGCTCTCGCGCACGGTGAAGGTGCGGCCGACCGCGGCGCGCCATTCCTCGGCGGAAGCGCTCTGCAGGAAGAGCGGCGCCGTCGGCGCCTCGTCTCCGCCCGCGACGAGCTTCGCCGCGGAGGCGGTGCCCGCGCACCCGCCAGCCAGGCCCAATCCTGCCGCGACGAGCAAATGACGGCGCGTCGGCGCCGCTGCGACTGGTGATTTCACGAAAAACTTCCCCCCTGGCGTCCACGAACGACAACCAGCCCCTCGCGACCCCACCTAAATGATTGAGCGGCCGGGGGGAAGCGCCGAATCTCCGACATGGGACAGATGGGACGCGCGGCCTCCCGCCCGCAGGCGGCGACCTCTCGCGGCGCTCTCCCGTGCGACCTGCCGCGCGTTTCGCCCCTCTCGTGCTCTTTCTATTGACTAAAGTTTAACACTCTCAGAAACTTGCCCAATCGCGACTCGGTCAAGAGCGGCTCCCGATGGGGGGAAGCCAGGCGCCGATTCGGGGTTTTGGGGGACTCTTTGGGGATTCGTATTCGGCCAGGCGGCGGGATTTCGTCGCGCCCGTCGTACATGCGGCGCCTCCGTGCGCCGTCCCCTCTCCTCGTCCCGTGCACGGCGGCTCCCGCCCGCGAAGCGACCGGCGCGACCCGTCCGGCGGACGACGCCGAGCTCCAGCATTCGACGGCGGATCGCGGCTATTCCCGCTTCGCTGGGCTTTGCGCCGGATCGAGAGTCGCAGGCTCGATCGCGTTAGGCGCCGGTCCGCCGCCGGCCCGGGCCGCCGCAACCTCGCCATATCCGCCGCAATATCGCTTGCCCGCCGAGCCGCCGAGCACCTCGATCCCGCAAAAGTCGCGCGGGCGCATGACGACGTCGCGCAGGACCAGCGCTCGCCCGTCGCGCAGCTCCACCGTCAGACGTCCGTCGGGCCCGACCCTGACGAAGGCCGTGGACAGGGTCCGGCGCCCCTCGGCCTCGGCCGGCGAGTCCGCCCGCGGCGCGGCAATCTGCGGGGGCGCCTCGCGGGCTGATTGCGCGGCTGTCTCGCGCGCTTCACGCGCGTCGGTCGCGGGCGCCGGGTTGGGGTTGCGCATGGTGACTTCCTTGGACGGAGGATCGCAGCCGACGAGCGCCGCGCCGCATGTCAGCAAGAGGCAGGGCATCACGCCCGTCATGAGCTTGAACACGGCTTTTGCTACACGATCCGGGCGCTCGAGTCACCGTAGCGGCGGCGTCCGCGCCGGCCGTGACCGAGATCATGCCCGAGCGGCAGTTCGAACCCGGGCGGGTGGCGGAGGTCGGTCCGATCTCCAGCGCGCCGCCGGCACGCACCGAATCGATTTCACGAAATCTCACTGGGGGTATCAATGACCATTTCGCAACGCGGCAGCACCACGCCCCTCGGCAGCACCAGGCCCCTCGGCGACGACACCCCCCTCGACGGCAACACGTCCGTCGGCGACCAGTTCAATCGCTACGAGATCGGCGTCGGCACGCCCGCGCAGGACCTGGGCAACCCCGGCTTCGAAATCCCCATCGACGGCCCGACGACGGACGCTCCGGGCGGTCCCGGCTCCGAGGTCGGCGTAACCGCGCCGAACCCCGACGGCGTCGCGCCCGTCGACAACATGCCCGTCGACAACATGCCCGCCGACCCGTCCGGCGTCGCCCCGGTCGCCACCGGCACGCCGACCGGCGAGCCTAGCGACAGCCTCGATGGCCTGGGCAGCTGGGTAGCGATCTCGGAACCGGCGATTCGGGACGACGATGACGATCCCACCGCCCAGAAGGGCGGCGGCGCGGCCGTCAATCCCACCGCAGCCAATGGGGCGGGCGGAGTCGTCGGGACGGTCCTTCCGCTCGGCACCAACGGAGACGGAAGCCACTTCTTCACCGGCATCCGCAACGTCGACGCGATCCTGATCGGCTCGAAGTGGGCCTCGACCAACCTCACCTTCAGCTTCCCGACGTCGGGCTCGAACTACAACGGCACGGGCTTGGACAGCAACGGGGTCAACGTCTACCATCTCGACCTCGGTCCTCAGCAGCAGGCGGCGGCGCGCGCCGCCTTCGCCTTGCTCGCGTCGCTGACCGGCCTGACGTTCACCGAGATCACCGAGACGGATACGGTCCACGCCAACATCCGAATCTCGCAGACGGCCGACGAGGACGCTCCGTCCGCTTATGGCGGCTTCCCGTCCGACTTCCGCGGTGTCGCGGGCGACATCTGGTTCGGCCGCACCAGCCAGCCTTATTACGATCTCGCCTTCAAGGGCACGTGGGGGTTCGCCACCATGATGCACGAGATCGGCCACACCATGGGCCTGAAGCACGGGCACCAGGACTACACGAGCGCCGACCTGTCCCTCTACTTCGGCACGTCCCCGCGGCCCGGCACCCAGTCCCTCACTCCGGATCGGGACGGCCAGTCCTGGTCGCTGATGACCTATACGCCCGCGCCCTTCACCAATAGCAACTTCGCCGGCGACAAGGTCAACCAGCCCCAATCCTACATGCAGTACGACATTGCGGCGCTGCAGTATCTCTATGGCGCCAACTTCAACACCAATAGCGGCGACACCGTCTACACCTTCAGCCAGACGACCGGCGAGATGTTCATCGACGGCGTCGGCCAGGGCGTGCCCGCCGGCAACAAGATCTATCTCACCATCTGGGACGGCGGCGGCAACGACACGATCGACGCCAGCAACTATGCGAACGGGGTCACGATCGACCTGCGCCCGGGCGAGTTCTCCACCGTCGACCAGAACCAGCTGGCCAACAACCTGGCCGCTCAGAACCTGGTCAATTTCGCGCCCGGCAACTTCGCCATGGCGCTGCTCTACAACAACGACAGCCGTTCGCTGATCGAGAACGCCAAGGGCGGCTCCGGCAACGACATCTTCGTCGGCAACACCGCCAACAATTTCCTCGACGGCGGCGCCGGCAGCGACACGGTGATCTTCACCAACACCACCGGCGTCAACGTCACGCTCAACGATACCAATACCGACGTCATCGTGAGCCACGACGGCGAGACGGACACGCTGCGCAGCATCGAGAATATCGGCGGCACCAGCGGCAACGACACGATCACCGGCAACAGCCAGGACAATATCCTGACCGGCGGCTCCAGCGGCGCGGACACCCTGTCCGGCCTCGACGGCAACGACCGGCTGGTCGGCGGCGGCTTCACCGTCACCTCGAACTTCATCGTCGGCACCCCGGCCTCGCAGCCGGACATCACCAAGCCCCAGTCCACCAACAACGGCAGCATCGCGACCGCGATCAACACGGCGGGCGCCTACGATATCGACGCCAATCCGAACATCGCCAACTCGACGACCATCCCGCACGCGACGATCAACGCGACCGCCGCCGGCGGCTCGGTGGAATATTACCGGATCGACGTGACCGGCGCCGGCGCGCAGGCGATCTTCGACATCGACGGAACGGGCACGCTCACCGACGGAATCCTCGAGCTGATCGACAGCAACGGCACCGTGCTGGCCAGCAACGACACCGGCCCCGGCGATCCCGGCACCACCGTCAACGACGACCCGTACATTACCTACACCTTCGCCGCGGCGGGGACCTACTACATCCGGGTCGGCCGGTTCACCAGCGGCACCGCCGCCCAGCCGATGATCGCGGGGCAGACCTACCAGCTCCACATCTCGCTGCAGGGCGCCGCCGGAACGACCACCTTCACGGTCAACAATTCGAGCAGCCTCGTCGCGGACGGCGGCGAGGGCAACGACGTCCTGCAGGGGACGTTCGGCAACGACACCCTGGCCGGCGGCAACGGCAACGACACCGCCTCGTTCGTGACGGCCTATAATGGCGGGGGCACCGGCACGACCGGCGTGACGGTCGACCTCAACCTGCAGGGCGCGGCCCAGAACACGGTGGGGGCCGGCAACGACACCCTGACGGGAATCGAGAACCTGATCGGCTCCCAGTACAACGACACGCTGACCGGCGACGGCAACGACAATTTCCTTGAAGGCGGCCTCGGCAACGACACCCTGGCCGGCGGCGCCGGCAACGACACGGCCTCCTATGCGGGCGCCACGGCGGGCGTGACGGTGAGCCTCGCCTTGCAGGGCTCGGCGCAGAACACGGTCAACGCGGGCACCGACACGCTCAGCGGGTTCGAGAATCTGGCCGGTTCCGGCTTCAACGACAGCCTGACCGGCGACGCCAACGCCAACACCCTGTCGGGCGGGGCGGGCGACGACACCCTGAATCCCGGCGCGAATCCGGGCGGCACCGTCGACCTGCTCGACGGCGGGCTGGGCAGCGACACGGCGTCCTTCGCCGGCAACGCGTCGGGAGTCGTGGCGACCCTGAACGGCGCGACGGACGGCACGGCCACCGTGGGGGGCCTGGCGATCGCCACCCTGCGCGGCATCGAGAACCTGACCGGCGGGTCGGGCGTCGACGTCCTGACCGGCGATTCCAACGCCAATGTCATCGAGGGCGGCCTCGGCAACGACATACTCGACGGCGGCCTGGGCATCGACACCGTCGCCTTCAGCGGCGCGACCGGCGTTACGGTCAACCTCGCCTTGGGGACCGCAACCGGCCTGGGCAGCGATACGATCAGCAATTTCGAGAACGTCCGCACCGGTTCCGGCGCCGACAGCGTCACCGGCGACGGCAACGACAACATCTTCTTCGAGGGCGGCGGCAACGACACCTATGACGGCGCGGGCGGGATCGACACGGTCGATTATTCCGCCGCGACCTCGACGGTGGCGTACAACATGACCACCGGCGGCGCCCAGAATACGGGCACGTTCGGCGGGACGGACACGCTCGCCAATATCGAGAACCTCGTCGGCGCGGCCAACTTCGCCAACAACCTGCAAGGCAGCGCCCTGGCCAACCGGATCACCGGCGGCAACGCGGCCGACACCATCCAGGGCCGCAACGGCAACGACGTGCTCATCGGCGGCGCCGGCAACGACATCCTCCTGGGCGGCACGAGCCAGGCGACGGACGACGGCAGCGCCGACATCCTCGAGGGCGGCGACGGCTCCGACTATCTTGCGGGCGGCCTCGGCAACGACATCCTGCGCGGCGGCGCCGGCAACGACAATCTGCTCGGCGGCATCGGCAATACGGCCAACCAGTTCTTCGTCGGCTTCGACATGGGCGACGACACCTATGACGGCGGCGACGGCACCGACATCGCCTACATGGTCTATGACGGCCGCGCCGGCGTCGGCGCGAGCACCGTCGGAATCGCCTTCGACCTCGGCAACCTCGCCGGCAACAGCAACATCACCTGGAACGGCGCCGTCGTCGGTTCGCTCACCAGCATCGAGCGGGTCACCTTCCGCGGCACCAACGTCAACGACGTCGTCAAGGGCGGCGGCACGCTCGACAGCCTGTTCGGGTCGGCCGGCGACGACACCCTCGACGGCTGGTACGGCGACGACACGCTGGAAGGCGGGCTCGGCAACGACACGTTGATCGGCGGCGAGGGCCTGGACACCGCCACCTACGCCAGCTCGACCGCGGGCGTGACCGTCGATCTGAGGATCGTCGGCGTCGGGCAAAACACCGGCGGCGCCGGCACCGATACCCTGACGGGCATCGAGTATCTGACCGGCTCCGGCTTCGGCGACACGCTGCGCGGCGACGACGATTTCAATCTTATCATCGACAACACCGTCACTCCGACCACCGGCACGCAGACGGATTCGCTCTTCGGCTATGGCGGCAACGACACCCTGTCGGTGACCCGCGCCGCGACCGCGATCGCGACCAACATCCTGCTCGACGGCGGCGACGGCGACGACCTCATTCAGCTTCTCGCCGGCACGGTGACCACGAACGTCGATTCGAACGGCAACTCCGCGGATCCGGACGGACTATCCTCCGGAGTGCTTTATGCGGCTCCCGGCCGCAGCGGCACCCGCTTCCTCGACAACGTCACCGTCGTCGCCGGCACCGGCAACGACCGCGTCGTGCTGACCGGCGTCGACGCCGCCACGGTCGACCTCGGCACGGGCAACGACACCGTCAGCATCAGCACCCTCGGCGCCGCGGGCTTCAACGATTACGACATCACCACGGGCGCGGGCCAGGACGTCATCTGGCTTGCCGGCTCGGGCGCCCAGACGACCACCGTCGCCCGTGCGACGATCGTCCGCGACTTCACGGTCGGAGACTCCGGCGACCGGTTCGAGCTGCGCAACTCCAGCACGGCGACGAGCTACATCACAACGACCAACTTCCTCGGCCTCACCAGCACCGCGCAAGACCTGTTCGACAGCGGCCATATGCGCCTGGTCCAGTCCGGCAGCGACATGCTGCTCCAGGTCGACCGCGACGGATCGGCGAGCGCGACGAACGGCTTCGTCACCATCGCCACCCTCCAGAACACCTACACGGGCGGGTTCACCACCTTCAACTTCGACGGCATGGTCGGGTCGCTGAACCTGACCGGCATCGGCGCGCTCAACGAGACGCTCACCGGCGCGTCGAAGGCCGACACGCTGAGCGGCGGCGACGGCAACGACGTGCTGATCGGCCTGGCGGGCAACGACACGCTCGACGGCGGCAACGGCGACGACGTGCTGCGCGGCGGCGCGGGCAACGACACGCTGACCGGCGGCGCCGGCACCGACACGGCCGACTATAGCGACGCGACCGCCGGCGTGACGGTGGACCTGTCCAACACCGGTGCGCAGAATACCGTCGGCGCAGGCACCGACACGCTCGGCGGCATCGAGAATCTCGCCGGGTCCGGCTTCGACGACGGACTGACCGGCGATGGCGGCGCCAACCGCCTCGACGGAGGCGCGGGCAACGACACGCTGGACGGCGCCGGCGGGAACGACAATCTCGACGGCGGCGATGGCAACGACGTGCTGAAGGGCGGCATCGGCGACGACACGCTGCATGGCGGGGCCGGCAACGATTCGCTGGTCGGCGGCACCGGCAACGACACCGCAACCTACGACGGAGTCCGGTCGCACTACACGGTCACCGCGAACGTCACCAACGGCGTGATCACCGGCTACACGGTGACCGACAATTTCCCGCTCGTCGCGGCGGCCGCGCCCGACGAGGGCACCGACACCTTGACCGGCATGGAAACCCTCTCGTTCAGCGACACGTCGATGAGCCTGACCGGATCGGTGCTGCTCTATGACGGCAGCAACAATCTCGTCGGCGCCTACTCGACCATCCAGGCGGCGATCGACGCGTCCTCGAACGGCTACAGGGTCTGGGCCTCGGCCGGGACCTACAACGAGAATCTCAACGTCAACAAGGACATCACGATCGAGGGCCCGAACGCCGGCATCGCCGGAACGGGCGCGCGCGGAGCCGAGGCGGTCGTCAACGGCCTGGTCTCGATCCTCGCGGACGGCGTCACGGTCGACGGCCTCAAGATCACCGGCGCCCCGCTTTTCGGGCAGGACATCACCGGCTTCTTCGTCAACAACGACAACGCCACCCTCACCAACCTCGTCCTGGACGGGCCGGGCAACGGCTACGGTATCCAGACGACCTACAATGGCGGCGTGACCGGCCTGGTCCTCAGCAACAGCCTCGTCACCGAGTGGGGCGCGGGCACCTATTTCAACCCGACCACCGGCTTCACCGCCACCGGCAACAGCTTCACCGGCAACGGCAACGACCTTCTCGGCGACGGCTGGGCCGCGGGCTCGTTCATCGACAATAACAGCTTCGCCAACAGCGTCGGCTCGCACATCGGCTACGGCACCTATCTGTCGGTCGAGGACATGCGCAACTTCGTCGGCACCGGCAACACGTTCACCGGCACCGGCCGGGCGATCGGCATCTTCGCCTACGGCGACGGCGACGCCGGCGGCCAGGTCATCACCGGCACGGAGAATTCCGACGGCATCTTCGCCTCCGAGTTCGTCCCGGGCTCGGGCACGGATTCGACCTTCCACGGCCTCGGCGGCGACGACCGCCTCTACGGCGGCTCGGGCAACGACACGCTCGACGGCGGCAGCGGCACCGACACCGCGCTCTACGACAATGCGGCGACGATCACCGAAGTCGCGGGCGTCTGGAAGGTGACGACCTCCAGCGAAGGCACCGACACCCTGACGGCGGTGGAGATCGTCGACGACAGCGCTTCCGGCGTGACCCGCCTGGTCGGCAACGGCGGCTATTCGAGCATCCAGGCGGCGATCGACGCCTCCTCGAACGGCGACGTCATCGTCGTCGCCTCGGGCACCTGGACGGAGACGCTCAACGTCAACAAGGACGTCACGATCCTCGGCGCGAACAACCACGGCATCGACGCGACCGGCGCTCGAGGGGCGGAATCCGTCATCAACGGCCAGATCACGATCAACGCCGCCGGAGCGACGATCGACGGGTTCAAGCTGATCGGCGCGGCCGCCGGCTCGCTCGGCACCACCGCGGTCGAGGTCAAGGCGGACAATTTCTCGCTCCGGAACTCGATCCTCGACGGCAATGGCGACACCGGCGTCATCACCTGGTCGGTCGCCGGGCTCGATATCGGCCATAACCTCATCAAGGGCTATTCGATCGGCGTCTACGTCTCGGGCGGCGGAACGAGCGGAAGCGTCCACGACAACCGCTTCCAGGGCGACGGCGGCGGCGCCACCGGGCTTGGCAACGGCGTCAACTCCGAGACCTCGCACGTCTCGATCCAGAACAACGCCTTCGACGGCATCTATGCCGGCTCGATCAACCTCTATCCGTTCGGCCCGGACTCGGTCGATCTCCAGAGCTACGTCACCGGCAACAGCATCACCAACAGCGGCATCGCCCGGCCGGTGCAGATCCAGCCGACCGACCTCAGCCACACCATCCTCGGCACCGATTTCAACGAGGCGTTCATCGGCGACAACGGGGTCGCCGGACCGCTGACCTATGACGGGCGCGGCGGCAACGACCATGCCTGGGGCAGCGAGCAGGGCGACACGCTCTCGGGCGGCGCCGGCGACGACGAGCTCTACGGCAACGGCGGCAACGACACCCTCTCGGGCGGCTCGGAGAACGACCTCCTGCAGGGCGGCGCCGGCAATGACAGCCTCGACGGCGGCACCGGCAACGACACGCTCGACGGCGGCGCCGACAACGACACGCTGACCGGCGGCGCCGGCAACGACTCGCTCCAGGGCGGCAGCGGCACCGACACCGCCGTCTATGCAGGCGCGGCGACGATCGTCGACACCGGTACGGGCTGGACGGTCACCGACGCGGGCGGCACCGACACGCTCTCGGGCGTCGAGATGGTCGACGACAGCGCGTCCGGAAAGACGCTGCTCGTCGGCAATGACGGCTATGCCACCATCCAGGCGGCGATCGACGCCGCCTCGAACGGCGACACGATCCTCGTCAAGGCGGGGACCTACACCGAGAATTTGAACGTCAACAAGGACGTCACCATCCTCGGCATCAACAATCACGGCATCGCCGGCACCGCCGCGCGGGGCGCGGAGACGGTGATCGACGGCCTGATCACGATCGGCGCGGCCGGCGCGACGCTCGACGGCGTCAAGATCGTCGGCGGCGGCGCGGGCGTGCTCGGCACCACCGCGATCGACGTCGAGGCGAACAACTTCACCCTCGTCAACTCGCTGCTCGTCGGCACCGGCGACCTTGCCGTCATCACCGGCAGCGTCACCGGCCTCGAGGTCGCGAACAACAAATTCCAGGGCTATTCGATCGGCATGTACGTGTCGGGCGGCGGCACCACCGGCTCGATCCACGACAACCGCTTCCAGGGCGACGGCGGCGGCTCGACCGGCATGGGCAACGGCGTCAACTCCGAGACGTCGCACGTCGCCATCGCCAACAACAGCTTCGACGGCCTCTATTCGGGATCGCTCAACCTCTTCCCGTTCGGCCCCGACAGCGTCGACCTCAACAGCTACGTCACCGGCAACAGCTTCACCCACAGCGGCGTGGCGCGACCGGTGCAGATCTTCCCGACCAACTCGACCCATTCGGTGATCGGCACCGACACGGCGGAGACGTTCGACGGCGTGACCGCCGAGGCGGCGGGAGTCACGGGCGGCTTCAGCTATTCCGGCCACGGCGGGGATGACCGCGCCCTCGGCGGCTCGAGCGCCGACACGCTCTCCGGCGATGCCGGCAACGACACGCTGTTCGGCAATGGCGGCGACGACATCCTCTCCGGCGGCGCCGACAACGACATTCTCGACGGCGGCGCGGGCAACGACAATCTCGACGGCGGCAGCGGCGCCGACACGCTGACCGGCGACGACGGCAACGACATCCTGTCCGGCGGCAGCGAGAACGACAGCCTCTCGGGCGGCACCGGCGACGACACCCTGTCGGGCGGCACCGGCGTCGACACTCTGAACGGCGACGACGGCGACGACACGATCGACGGCGGCGCGGGCAACGACACGCTGAACGGCGGCAACGGCAACGACACGCTCCACGGCGGCGCCGGCAACGATACGCTGAACGGCGGCGCGGGCACCGACACCGCGGTCTACGACGGCACTCGCGGCGACTATTCGGTGACGATGATCACCGGCGCGGGCGGCCGCATCGTCGGCTTCTCGGCGGTGGCCGACAACGAGCAGAGCAACGGCAACGAAGGGCTGGACACGCTCAACAGCATCGAGGTGCTGCGCTTCACCGGCCGCACGCTCGACACCACCCAGCCGGTCCAGCTGTTCGACCAGAACAACCAGCTGATCGGCACCTACTCGACGATCCAGGCCGCCATCGACGGCGCCCAGGACAATTACACCATCCGCGTCGCCGCGGGCGTGTTCCACGAGGACCTCGTCATCAACGTCGGCGTGCGCATCCTCGGCGCCCGCACCAGCGCGGTCACCGGCCGCGACGCGGCGAACGGAGTCGGCGAGACGACCATCGTCGGCCACGCCAAGGTCACGGCCGAGGACAATGTCACGCTGAACGGCCTGAGGTTCCTCAACGACGCCACCACCTCGGGCGGCGGCGCGTCCAACCCGACGCTGCAGTTCCTGACCGGCGCCGGCCATCTCGTCACCAACTCGATCTTCTGGTCGAGCGTCGCGGGCGGCGCCAACGGCGTGGACGACCGCGCCATTTCGACCGTCGTCATCCCCGGCGGCGACATCACGCTCACCGGCAACCTCATCTCCGGGTCGTCGCACGGCCAGTTCGCCACCGCGTCCTGGGGCCGCGGCCTGTGGTTCGACGGCGGCGGGGTCAACCTCAGCGCCTCCGGCAACATCGTCGAGTGGGCCCGCACCGGCTTCAACCTCGACATCGCCGGGACCTCGGTCGCGATCGTCAACGACAACGTCCTGCGCAATCTCGGCACCGGCTTCGCCGTCGGGATCAGCGACGACGGCTTCTCGCCGGTCGGCAACGACTTCCAGAACGTCGGCGACGACTTCAGCTTCCGCAACCTGTCGGAGGACGTGTTCTTCGACGCCTCGACGGCGATCGACGTCCTCACCCCCGTGGGCGATCCCAACGACTTCGTCGTCATCCTCGGCGGCTCGGGCAACGACACGCTGACCGGCACGTCGCACGCCGACTATATCGACGCCAACAACCGGCCCGGCAACCTGACCGTGGCGGATCAGGACACGCTCGACGGCGCGGCCGGCGACGACATGCTGTTCGGCCGCTACGGCGACGATTCCCTCCACGGCGGCGACGGCGACGACACGCTCGACGGCGGCGCGGGCATCGACACCGCGCATGTCGGCAGCGGTGCGGTCTTCACGCCCAACGGCACCAACTGGACCGTCGACTCCTCCGACGGCACCGACACGCTGATCGGCATCGAGATCGTCGACGACGGCGGCGCGGGCTCGCGCACCCTGCTCGTCGGCTCCGGCGGCTTCGCGACCATCCAGGAGGCGGTCAACGCGGCCCATGACGGCGACACCATCCTCGTCGCCGCGGGGACCTACGTCGAGCAGGTGGTCGTCGACAACAAGGACAACATCTCAATCCGCGCCATCGGCGGCGACGTGGTCATCAAGGCGCCGGCCGACCTTCACGAGACCGGCCGCTCGTCGGGCGACCGCGAGGTGCACGCCGTCCTCACCGTCAAGGACAGCGTCAACCTCACCCTCGCCCAGATCGACATCAACGGCGACGGGCGCGGCAACACCGTCGACGAGGGCACCGGCGCGGGCCAGGCCAATTTCTACGGCATCTTCCTGCGCAACAGCTCGGGCACCCTGATCGGCGTCGACATCACCGGCGTGCGCGATCCCTATCCGGGCGGCACGGCGCCGGGCGGCGAGCCGCTGGTGAGCGGCGTCCAGCGCGGCGTGGGCCTGGCGGTCGACAACGACACGCTGATGGCCTTCACCATGATCAGCGGCTCGATCAGCGACTTCCAGAAGAACGCGGCCGTCTTCAACCACGCCGACCTCAACGTCAGCAACGTGACGGTGACCGGCGGCGGCGCCCAGACGGTGATGGCTCAGAACGGCATCCAGGTCTCCAACTCGACCGGCACGCTCGCCAACAACATCATCACCGGCATCGGCTATGCCGGCCCCGCCGACGCCTATTCCGGGGCGATCCTCGGCTTCAGCAACACCGACCTCAACATCCAGGGCAACACCATCGTCGGCTCCAACGACGACAGCCTCGACTCCAAGGTGGTCGGCATCTTCCTGCTCCAGAACGGCGGCGCGCCGAACAGCGGCGGCTCGGTGAGCGGCAACTCGATCTCCTTCGTCGACACCGGCATCGGCATCTACGAGGACGTGACTCCCAACGGCATCGCCGTGTCGAACAACAGCATCTCCAACATCGACGCCACGGATCCCTATGCGGCGGGCGTCGACTTCGAGCCCAACCCGGCTCTCGCCACGCCGTTCGACGTGGACGGGGCCTCGACGGACGACTTCCTGTTCGGTGGCGCCGGCGACGACGTGCTGGCGGGCTTCGGCGGCACCGACACGCTGCGCGGCAACGGCGGCAACGACGACCTCAGCGGCGGCGACGGCACGGACACCGCCGTCTATGCGGGCCCGAGGAGCGGCTATGTCGTCGGAGTCGAGACCGACGCCAACGGCTTCGTCATCGGCTTCACCTCCGTCTCCGACACCGACACCAGCAACGGCGACGAGGGCAGCGACACGCTGAGCGGTATCGAGAAGCTGAGCTTCGGCGGGACGACCATCGACCTCGCCCAGCCCGTTCAGGTCTTCAACGGGGCCAACCAGCTGGTCGGCACCTTCTCGACCATCCAGGCGGCGGTGAACGGCGCCCATGACGGCGACACCATCGTCGTCTCGGCCGGCACCTACGACGAGCTGGTGACGGTCGACAAGGACGTCACCATCAAGGGGCCGAACGCCGGCGTGGCCGGCACCGGCGCGCGCGGCGCCGAGGCGACCGTCGACGGCTTCTACATGCACGCCGCCGGGGCGACGCTCGACGGCCTCGAAGTGCTCGGCGGCGGAATGCTGGCGGGCAACCCGGCCGGCGTCTACGTCGACGCCGACGACGTCACCGTCACCAACATGATCCTGCAGGGCGACGGCACCGCCGGCACCGGGATCCTGACGCCCTACAATGGCGGCGTCACCGGCCTCGAGCTCAGCAACAGCGTGATCGACGACTGGACGAACGGCACCTATTTCAACCCGACCACCCAGTTCTCCGCCACCGACAACAGCTTCGACGGCAACGGCGTCGCACTGACCGGCGACGATTGGGAGGACGGCACGTTCGTCTCCGGCAACCACTTCACCAACAGCAGCTTCGGTCATGTCGGCTACGGCGCTCTCGACGCGGTCGAGGATGTCGGCGCCTTCTTCGGAGCGGGGAACGACTTCGACTCCACGGGCGGCCGACCGGTCGGAATCTTCGGCTACACCGCCGGTCAGGAGATCGTCGGCACCGACTATGACGATTACATCGCCGATACCACGGCCGGCGGCGGCAGCACTCTCCGCGGCGAGGGCGGCAACGATTATATCGACGCCGGCGCCGGCGACGACACGCTCGACGGCTGCAACGGCGACGACATCCTCGTCGGCGGCAGCGGCACCGATACGGCCACCTACGCGGACCCGATCGGCATCGCGAGCATCGCGGTGGCGTCCGACGCCGATCCGGAGACCGCCGGCGACCAGCCCGGCTGGATCGTCACCACCCTCACCGAGGGCACCGACCATCTCACCGGCATCGAGATCATCGACGGCTCGGCCGGACGGACCCTGCTGGTCGGCTCCGGCGGCTTCGCCACCATCCAGGCGGCGGTCGACGCGGCGCAGAACGGCGACACCATCCTCGTCGCCGCCGGCACCTACGTCGAGCAGGTCGTCGTGGACGGCAAGGACGACCTGACGATCATGGCCTATCCGGGCGCCCAGGTGACCATCCAGAGCCCGGCGGACGTGCACGAGACCGCCCGCTCCTCGGGCGACCGGGAGATCAACGCGGTCTTCACCGTCAAGAACTCGTCCAACGTCACGCTCGACCATATCGACGTCGACGGCCACGGGGCCGGCAACACGGTCGACGAGGGCACGGGCAGCGGCCAGGCCAATTTCTACGGCGTCTTCTACCGCAACAGCTCGGGCACCCTGAACGGCGTGGACGTCACCGGCGTCCGCGATCCCTATCCGGGCGGCACGACGGCCGGCGGCCACAACCTCGTCAGCGGCGTCCAGCGCGGCGTCGGCGTCGGCGCCGACAACGACACGCTCAAGGCCTTCACGATGACGGGCGGCTCGATCAGCGACTTCCAGAAGAACGCGACGGTGTTCAACCGCGCCGACCTCACGCTGACCGGGATCACGATCACCGGCGGCGGCGCTCAGACGGTGATGGCGCAGAACGGAATTCAGGTCGGCAACTCGACCGGAACCATCTCCGGCAACACGATCACCGGCATCGGCTATGCCGGCCCGGCCAACGCCTATTCCGGCGGCATCCTCGCCTTCGGCAACACCGATCTCGACATTCAGGACAATGTCGTCACCGGCGCCAACGACGAGACCGGCGCGGCCAAGATCGTCGGCATCTGGGTGTTCCAGTCGGGCGGCGCGAGCAGCGGCGGCTCGATCAGCGGCAACGCCATCTCGTACGTCGACGAGGGCATCGACGTCACCGGCGACATCACGCCGAACGGCATCGCCATCGGCGACAACGACGTCACCCATATCGACGGCACCGACAACGATCCGACCGGCCTCTACTTCGAGCCGACGCCGACCTTCGCCACGCCCTACGTGGTCGAGGGAACCGCCGGGGACGACTTCCTCTCCGGCGGCGCGGCCAACGACACGCTCACCGGGCTCGGCGGCGACGACACGCTGACCGGCAAGAGCGGCAGCGACAGCCTCGACGGCGGCAGCGGCATCGACACCGCCGTCTACTCGGCGCCGGCGACGATCGCCCGCACCGCCACCGGCTGGACGGTCACCGACGCCGGCGGCACCGACACGCTCGCCAACATCGAGATCGTCGACGACAATGCCGCCGGCAAGTTCCTGCTGGTCGGCAACGGCGGCTTCGCCACCATCCAGGCGGCGATCGACGCGGCCTCGGACGGCGACACCATCCTGGTCGCCGCCGGCACCTATGCCGAGAACCTGACGATCAACAAGGACGTCACCATCCTCGGGCCGAATTCCGGTGCCCCGGGCACCGGCGCGCGCACCGGCGAGGCGATCATCGACGGCCACATCGCCGTCACCGCCGCGGGCGTCACCCTCGACGGCTTCAAGATCGTCGGCGACGGCCCGGGCGGGATCGGCAGCACGGCGATCGACGTCACCGGCAACGGCTTCACGCTGGCCAACTCGATCCTCGACGGCACCGGCGACCTCGCCATCGTCACGGGCAGCGTCACCGGGCTCGACATCGGCCACAACCTCATCACCGGCTATTCGATCGGCGCCTACGTCTCCGGCGGCGGCACCACCGGCTCGATCCACGACAACGTCTTCCAGGGCGACGGGGGCGGAGCGACGGGCCTCGGCAACGGCATCAACTCCGAGACGACCCATGTCACGATCACCGGCAACACGTTCGACGGCCTCTATGCGGGCTCGCTGAACCTGTTTCCGTCCGGGCCCGACAGCGTCGACCTCAACAGCTACATAAGCGGCAACACGATCACCGACAGCGGCGTCGATCGGCCGGTGCAGATCGTTCCGACCAACGCCACCCACAACGTCATCGGCACCGACTATAACGAGGCGTTCGACGGCGAGACCGCGGCGGCCAACGGCGTCACCGGCGCCTTCAGCTTCGACGGCCGCGGCGGCGACGACAAGGCCTGGGGCGCAGGCGGGGCCGACAGCCTCTCGGGCGGCGCGGGCACCGACAGCCTCTACGGCAATGGCGGCGACGATCGCCTGAACGGCGGCCTCGGCGACGACGAGCTGAACGGCGGCAGCGGCACCGACACGGCGGTCTATTCCGGCGTGCGCTCCGACTACCACGTCTTCGTCATCACCGAGTCCGACGGGCGGATCAGCGGCTTCACGTTCGTGCAGGACACCGTCACCAGCAACGGCGACGAGGGGCTCGACAGCTTCACCAGCATCGAGCGGATCGAGTTCAGCGACATGACGCTGGACGCCACCCTGCCCGTCCAGCTGTTCGCCTCGGGCGGCAACCTCGTCGGGACGTTCTCGACCATCCAGGCGGCGATCGACGCCGCATCGGACGATTACGTCATCCGGGTCGCGGCCGGCACGTTCCACGAGAACCTCGTGATCAGCCACGGCGTCACCATCCTCGGCGCCAAGGCGAACGTCGCCGTCGGCGGCCGCGACGCGGCGGGCGGCGCGGGCGAGACGACGATCGTCGGCCACGCCCACGTCACCGCGACCGACAACGTCACTCTGAACGGCCTTCGCTTCCTCAACGACGCGACGACCACCGGCGGCGGGCCTTCGAACCCGGCGCTGCAGTTCCAGACCGGCGGCGGCGCCACCGGCCACCTCGTCACCGACTCGATCTTCTGGTCGGCGGTGGCGGGCGGCGCCAGCGGCGTCGACGACCGGGCGATCTCGCTGGCCGTCATTGCCGACGGCCTGGTGACGATCACCGACAACCTCATCTCGGGCTCGTCGCAGGGTCAGTTCGGAACGGCCTCGTGGGGCCGGGCGATCTGGTTCGACGGCGGCGGGGTCGACCTCGTCGTCAGCGACAACGTCATCGAATGGTCGCGCACCGCCATCAACCTCGACATGAGCGGGGACTCGACGGCCTCGATCACCGACAACGTTCTCCACGGCCTCGGCACCGGCATCGCCGTGGGCATCGATGCCGTCGGGATCACGCTGTCGGGCAACGACCTCCAGCAGGTCGGCGACGACTTCAACCTGCGCAACCTGACCGGCGGCGTCACCTTCGACGCCGCGGCGGCGATCGGCACGCTGACGCCGGTCGGCAACGGCAACGACGTCGTCGTCGTGCTCGGCGGGTCGGGTGACGACACCTTCACCGGGACGGCGGGCGCCGATCTGCTCGACGGCAATAACGGGCCCAACGCCGCGGCGAACGACACGGACGTGCTGAACGGCCTCGGCGGCGACGACACGCTGCTCGGCCGCGGTGGCAACGACACGCTCGACGGCGGCACCGGCAACGACACGATGGTCGGCGGCACCGGCAACGACGTCTATTTCGTCGATGCGAGCGGCGACGTGGTCACCGAGGCGGCGAACGAGGGGATCGACGAGGTCCGCACCGCGCTCGGAAGCTCGACCAACTTCGCCAGCCTCTATTATCTGCCGGACAACGTCGAGAACCTCACCGGCACGTCGAACGCCGGCCAGGGCGTCTGGGGCAATGCGCTCGACAACGTCATCAACATGGGCAACGGCAACGACCTCGTTGTGCTGGCGGACACGGTGAACTTCACCGCGACCAATGCCGGCAGCGACACCGTCAACAGCGGGGGCGGCAACGACTTCCTGTTCTTCGGCGGCAGCTTCGACAATGGCGACAAGGTGGACGGCGGCGCCGGTTTCGACACGGTCGGCCTGCTCGGCACCTACACGATCACCTTCGACGCGGACGATCTCGTCGGCATCGAGAAGATCGCCGGCTATAGCTCGGGCGATGCCGCGCACCCGAACAACTATACCCTGACGACGATCGATGCGAACGTCGACGCGGGCAAGTCGCTGATGGTGATCGGCCTGTCGCTGCAGGTGGGCGAGCATCTCGTCTTCAACGGCGCCGCCGAGACGAACGGCACCTTCAACATCCGCGGCGGCCGCGACGTCGACACGCTGACCGGCGGCCATGGCAACGACCAGATCTACGGCGGCCTCGGCGCCGACGTCCTGAAAGGCGGCGGCGGCAACGACAGCTTCGAGTATAACAGCACCGCCGAATCCACCGCCGCGAACATGGATACGATCCTCGACTTCTCGTCGGGCGACCGGATCAACCTCATCACCATCGACGCGAACGTGAACGCCGGCGGCAACCAGGCCTTCAGCTTCATCGGCGCCGCCGCCTTCAGCGGCGCGGCCGGCGAGCTGCGGGCGGTCAACAGCGGCGGCGTGTGGACGGTGCAGGGCGACACCAACGGCGACGGCGTCGCCGACCTGGTGATCTCGGTCACCGTCAACGACGGCCACCTGATCAACACTTCGGACTTCTATCTGTAGGAAGGGAGCCGGCGCCGCCCTCGGCGGCGCCGGTCACCCGAGGATCAGGCGTTCGCCGGGTTGACCGGCTGATATTGGAAGGTGGGTCCGACCAGAAGGCCCGGATTCGGGATTCCCGACATCATCGCCTTGGCCTGGCTCTTGAGCGACATCATCAGCCCCAGGCAGCGGTTGAACTGGCCCTCGGTCGCGTCGCCGTTGAACATGTCGTGCAGCGCGTTGAGCAGGCTCGTATAGGCATAGTTGAAATTGTCGTTGGCGAGCGCCGCCGCCGTTCCGGGCGAATAGGGCCCGGGATCGGTCGCGACCCCGTAGACCCCGCTCTGGTCGAACGGCACCGGATCGCCCCCGTAAATGTATTTCTGGTCGGGATTGGGGCCGGGATTGGGCGCCGGGATCAGCATCCGCCCGTTGTAGATCTCCATGTAGCGGTAATAATGGGCGTAGCCCGTGCCTTCCGCCTCGAGCGGCGAGGTGGTCGTCCCCTCCCCCTGCTGGACGATGACGTCGATCGCCTGGAGCGCGGTATCGACGTCGGTGACGACGATTGACCCATACATCAGGTCGGGCCCCACCTGGTTGCGCGGCGGATCGACGAAATAGCCGTTGCCGAGCTGCTGGATGGAGCGTGCGATCGCCGCATAGAACTGGCCGATGGTGATCCCGTCCTGCGCCGTCTCCGCCGTCGGGAAGTCGAGCGGATTCTCCGGCTCCTCGATGGTGAGGAAGGTCTGGAGCTGGGTGGTGGAGAAAGGTGCGAGGTGGACCTGGAGCTGGCTTTCGACGCCGCCCGGAAGCGGTCCCGGATAGGTCGGGATGAAACCGGGCTGGTTTATCGACGGCGAGCCGCCCAGCGCGTTGAGAACATTCGATGCCAGCGTCATGTGGAGCATCTCCTCCACCACGACCGACTGGATGATCGCCGCGATTTCGGCGTTCTTCGTCGCATCGAGCGAATAGAGCGCATAGAGGTAGAGCGGGATCGTGGAATGCTCGAGCTCGACGGCGGACTGAAGCGCCTGGACCACCGCCTGCGGGTTGGGCATTGCGGAGTCGAGCCCTGCGAGCAGGGAAGGGTTGAGGCGGATCATGAGCGGTCTCCCTCGGAAGCGCGGACGATGACACGTCGGGCGAGCGCGGCGGCCTTGCCGCCCCTCGCCGCCATTTCCGGACCCTCCGGCGGCGGGACCCGGCGCGGCCCTTCGTCCACCGCCTCGGTCGCCGCCTGGGGCGTCCCTGGGAGCGGATTGTCGAGCCAGGCGAGAATCGCGTTGCGCTTCGCCGGAGAAAGGTCGCGCGTGACCGGCATGGCGTTCGGGTCGTCGGGATTGAGCCCGAAGGCGAGCTGGAGGAGCCCGGCATTGGCCTTGCAATCGTCGTAGCTGCCCAGGTTTAGGAACCGGTTCATCACCGGATAGAGGTTCGCATATTGCTGCATGGTCGGCTGGATGTCGGTCCACACCACGGGGTTCGACGCCGTGAAGCCGCTCCACAGCAGGAAGCTGACGAAGTTCCACTGGTTGACCGGCCCGTCGTTGAGGTCGGCGTCGGCGAAGGAGGCGCGGATTCCGTAGACCTGGCCGTCGATGCCGTAATCCTGCCCGTTGTTGAACCATCGCGGCGTGCCGGGATCGCTCGCGGTGACGCTCAGCGTCGCAATCCCGCTGCCGTCGGTGGCGGTAGAGGTCGCGGAGAAGGTCAGGGCGTCGGTCGGCTCCCCGACGGGCGGCGCGGGACCGAGGAAGGAGGAGGCCTGGGTCTGCAGCTGCGACGGGTCGAGCACGAAGCTCAGCTCCACTCCGGCCAGCGGCTGGCCCCATTGCGTCGCGTAGAACGGGATCTGCACCGTGTCGCCGGGGCTCATGCGATAGACGAAGCGGTCGGCGCGGACGAAGGCGCCGCTCGAGGCTTCGGCGATCACCACCCCTTCATTGCCGCTCAGGATGAGGGGCGACGAGGAAAGCCACGGGATCGGCGTCTGCGGCAGCGGCAGGACCACGATACCCGCCGTCTGCGCGTACCAGCCGGCGTCGGTGTAGACGCTTTGCGGTAGGGTGCCGAGCGGGATCGTGCTCCCCGCCGGATCGGTCGGGGTGAGCAGCGGGTCGTAGACCGACAGGAGCAGGTCGCCGAGGCCGTCCATCGGCCCGCCGGGCTGGGTGGTCGGAAGGGCGTTGCCGAGGTCGAGATAGACGTTGCCGCCGCTCTGGTCGACGATCGCGGGGAAGAAGTTGATCTGGCCGGACGGCACCGGGAAGCCGTTGCTCGGCGGCACGATGGCCATGAACTGCCGCCCGAGCACCAGATGCTGCGGCTCGGCGCTCGTCGCCGGGCCGATCGTCCCGGCGATGCGCCCGCACATGAAGTCGGGCGAGGTGAAATCCATGCTGAGGCCGTCGACGTTGAACTTGATCGACAGCAGGTCGGCCGAGGCCGCCTGGAGCGCGCTGAGGAAGGGCGAGGAGGAGACGTCGCCCCACACCAGGCCGGTCAGCACCGATTGATAGGCCGCGCCGGCGTTGATGTCGCTCCCCGATCCGGTGGCGCGGCTCCAGATGTCCATGAAGGCCGCCGGCTCGAAGAAGCCCTGCACCAGAGTGTTGCCGTCGGCATCGGCGATCCGCACCGTCAGGCCCCAGATTTCCGAGACGAGCTGCTGCTCCGGATCGAGATCGACCAGCTTGGCAGGGACCGCATCGTTCGAATCCGCGACGATGCAGGAGAGCACCGGGTCCGAGCTCCCCACCGCGCCGGAGGCCGTCCAGGCCGAGGTGACGGTGCAGCCGAGCAGGCGAAAGGCGGCGTCGCCCTGCGGGTTGAACCAGCCGTTCGGCGGATTCATGCCCGGACCCTGCATGTCCTGGTAGCTCGGCTGGAAGCCGGCATTGTCGAAATGGTCCGGATCGTTGTTGACCGTCGACACATTGGCCTGGAACTGGCCGAAGAAATGGAGCCGCAGCGGGTTGAGGTAGCTCATCTTGATGGCCCTTTCGAAACGGCGGTCAGGATTGGAACGGCTCGATCAGCCCGATGGGATTGCCCTCGGGATCGGTGAACATGGCGAAGCGATAGCCGTCGATGGAGGTCGGCGGCATCAGCGGGCTGGCCCCGGCGGCGAGGGCCCGGTCCAGCACCGGCTCGATTACGTCGACGAGCAGATAGAAATTATGCCCCGGCGCGAAGCCCGGCACCGACGGGTCGGCCTGGCCGATGCCGCCCAGCAGAGGCGGCGAGCCCGCCGGAAAGTGGATGTAGCGGAAGCCGCCGGTGCCGGAGACGTAGTCCCAGCCGAACACCTCGGTGTAGAAGTCGGCGCTCGTCTGGGCGTTTTGCGCGATGATCTCGAACATCACGGCGGGATGGCTGTTCGTGTCCGACGCCTCCGCCGTCTCGCCCGCCCCCGACGTCCGAACGAAGCCGGCGCGGCGGGCGAGGAACTCCACCGTCGTGTAGGGCTTGCCGTTGGCGGCGAGGAATAGGTCGCCATGCTCCGCGACGAAGTTCGTGAAGATCGGCCCGTCGACATGGGCGAGGAAGGCGTCCGGGGAGCGATAGGTCTCGAAGAACAGGATCGAGTCGGGTCGCGCCGGCGGCAGCGCCTGCAGCCGCCTATCCCCTTTGAACGGCTCGTGGACGAGATAGGTAAGGGTGTCGGGCTCGCCCCGCTCCACCTCGAGGGCCAGCGCGGAGAGGGCCGCCCTCGCCTCCTCCATCCGCCCGGGCGCCACGAACCATTCCGAGATGAGGCTCACCGTCTGCGACAAATCGAAGTTCCCCCTGCGCCGGTCTCGACGAGGCGACTCCGGTCGCCGGCTGACGCGAAGCTATCAGCGGCCCGGTCGCAGCGTCTTGCGGTACTGTATCCAAATCGGTGCAACTCGTCTCCGCCCGTGGAGGCGAAAGGTTACGGCCGTTCGGGCAGCAGGCGCCGGGTGCCGCCCGATCCGCCGGGCGACGAGAAAGTCCGGCGCCCTTCCCTCCTCTACCAAGGCTTCCAGCGCGCGCCGCACGTCATGCTGCGCATCGGCAACGGGGTCCCGGCGCGGGCGAGGCGACGCCGCAGACCCGGCGGACGGAGCCCCCTCCCCCGCCGGCTCGGCGGCTTCGACGACGACGTTCGGCACGCAACCGGGCGAGCGCCGCGCGGCGCGGCTAGACCATGATCGTTTCAGGCTGAATCAGCCTGAAGCGTGAATCATGGTCCAGACATATGCCGAGAGCCTGATTCACGTCTTAGGTTGAAACGCCGCCGGCGTTTCAACCTAAGACGATCAGGCTTTAGGCGGCGCGCTCCTCCCAGGCGAAGGCGAACGGCCGGGCGGCGGGATCGATGCCCGCGAGCATCATCCCCTGCCCCCGGGACTTATGGCCTTCGCTCAGCGCGACGTCCTCCGGGTCGCGCATCTGCACCAGCAATGTGGTGCGGGGCTGGTCGGACCGGTTCACGCCCGAGCCGTGGACCAGCAGATAGGACATGAAGATCGCGTCGCCGGCCTTGGCCGGCACGGGGGTCGCCCCCTCGATCGGGAAGCGGTCCTCCGGCAGATGACGGTCCTCGCCGACGGCCGGGAGCGGCCCCAGCCTGTGCGAGCCGGGATAGACTCGCAGGCAGCCTCTCTCTTCCGGCGCATCGTCGAAATGGAGGATGCAGGCGATCATCGAATGTCGCTCGTGCGGGAAATAGGGATGGTCCTGGTGCATCGGGAAAGGCGAGCCGCGCTCCGGCGGCTTGATGAACATCTTGTTGTGGTGGAGCTGGACGTTGGGGCCGATGATGTCCTGCGCGATTCCGGTGAAGCGAGGGTCGACGAGCAGGCGAGTGAAGGCGGCCGAGCGGAAATGGACGTCGTGGCAATGGGTGATCCGCGTGCCGCCCGCTTTGACGCTGGCCCAGGTCGCGTCATTGTCTCCCTGCCGCCCCGCCAGCGCGTGCAGCTCGGCGCGATAGGCCTCGGCTTCCTCCCGCGCCAGCAGGCCGCTTATGTGGACATAGCCGTTCTCGCGGTAGAACAGCGTCTCTGCGGCGGTGAGGCGGCGGGTCATCGCTTGCTCCTTGCAGAGGCCTCTAGCCGGCGGTCCCGGCCCAGGCGAGCCAGATCGCCGCGGTCCAGGAGAAGTCGTCGCCGCCGCTTCCGGTGCCGTCGACGGGGCTGAACGCCTCGTAGAAGCCGCTGCTCTCGATGAGGCCGAGCGTGTCGGCCCGGACCTTGTCGGCCCAGCCGGCATGGCCCGCTTCGCCGAGGCCGGTTCCGATCATGTAGTTCACGACCGACCAGACCGGGCCCCGCCAGTAGCGGATCATCTGGAAGCCGGGATCGTCCGGGTCGAGGCTCGGCATCAGGTAGCGCACGCGGGCGGCGATCCGATCCAGATGGCCGAGCATTGCCGAGTCCCGCCGGGCGTCGCGAAGGCCGGCGTAGAAGCTGAGGAACGAGGCGCTGGTGACGAAGCCGGACGAACGGCCGGTGAGAAGGTCGCGCGAGCACCAGGCCTGCCTCGCCTCGTCCCACAGCCAGCCGATGCCGCGCTCGCCGCGCGCGGCGAGCTCGATCAGCTCCCCTTCCTCCCGCCCGCGCCCGAGGTCCTGCGCCAGAGCGAGGAGGTCGCGGTTCGCCCGCAGCAGGATCATCGACATGCCGACGTCGGCCACCCGGAACGGACTGCCGGCGGCGATCCTCGCATGGTCCCAGCCCTGCGCCCGGCCATGTTGGACGAGCGCCAGGTAGCGATCATATTCGAGCTTGGTCGGCCGCATCTTGGCGTCGAGATGGCTCGTGTCGCGGCGCACATACTCGCCGACTCCCGACACGTCGATCGCCTCGCCGGGGGCGTCCCATTCGGGCGAATTGTCGCGCCCGGTCTCCCAGGGGTGAAGCGCGACGACGATGCCGCGGCGGTCCGGGTCGCGATGGTCGCGAAACCAGCGGTGCCAGTTCATCAGCTTCGGGAACAGCGCCTCCAGTCGGGGGCGGTACGCCGCGCCTTCCCCCGCCTCCACGGCGCGATCCCAGAGCCGGCGCACGACGCTTGCCGCCACCGGCGGCTGGGTGATCCCGGAGGTCGCCGGCCGCCGCCCCGTCGCCCACACCGAGGGGCCGGGAAAATAGCCCGGATCGTCCTTCCAGAAGACGATGTGGGGGAGGAAGCCGTCCTCCCATTGCGCGCGAAACAGGGTCTCCAGCTCGGTCCACGCGCGGTCGCGGTCGAACGTGTCGAAGCCGAGCGCGACGAAGGCGGAATCCCAGTTCCACTGGAACGGATAGACCCGGCCGTTGGGCACGGTGTAGCCGCCGCGGTCGTTCGCCCTCAGGATCGCCCGGGCCGCCTCGTCTGTCTCGATCACCAATTCGGTCCCGGGCAAAAACGGGCGGGCGCGAAGGCCCGCCCAGGGAGGTCCTCAGAAGCTGAAGGTGGCGCGTGCCGTGATCCGCCGCGGAAGCACCGGCCTGCCGACGAAATAGGCGCCGCCGGTCGTCTGATTGACGTCCTGGCGCGGCGAGCCCTCGGTGACGGCGTCGATGTCGAACAGGTTGAAGACGTTGACGCCGATGCGGACGGCGCGGTCTCCGCCGAGCCGGAACTTGTAGCCGGCATCGAAGGTGACGATGTTGAAGCCGTCGAGCTCGATCGCGTTGTTGGCGGCGGTGAAGTTGTTGCCGGTATAGTTGGTGAAGATCGACGCATCGAGGCGGTCGTCGTCATAATAGAGACCTGCGTTGTAGAGGATGTTGGGCTGCCGCTCGAGCTCGTTGCCGACGAAGGCGCTGGTCGTGCCGTTCGCCATGAATTGGGTATATTCGTGGTGCTGCAGGGTGAGGTTGCCGTCGAAGCGGAGCGAATCGAGCAGGCGCAGGCTGAGCGTCGCCTCCAGCCCGTAGGATTCGGTGGCGACGAGGTTGACCTGCTCGGTGAAGCCGCCGCCGGGGGCGTTGATGAAGTTCACCTGCCGGCGGTTGTCGAGCTTGGTGTAGAGCCCGGCCAGCGTCGCCGTCACCCGGCCGTTGTGGAACTTCAGGCCGACCTCGGCCTGCTTGATGATCTCGCCCGTATAGCTTTGCGTGCCCGGCGAGCCGCCGGTCGTCACCGGAGTCGGCAGCGGCAGTGCGAACTGGACGGAGCGTATCTCCGGGAAGAAATAGCCGCGCGAGGCGTTGGCGTAGAGGTTGAGCTCCGGCGTCAGCTTGTAGAGCGCGCCGGCGGCGAGCGCCCATTCGGTCGTGCTCACCCGCCCGGTGAGGAAGGCGTCGTTGCCCCAGCTGACGTCGCGCAGGGCGGTGGTGAGATTGGGGGTCGTGGAGTCGGTGACGACCGTGCTCACCCGCTCGCGGCGGATGTCGCCGCGGAAATGCTCTATGCGTCCGCCGATGTCGAAGAGGAAGCGGCCCGCATCGATCTGGTCCGCCACGTAGACCGCGCTGCGCTTCGCCTCCGCCCGGTTGTTGACGTAGTTGGCGACGCTGGCGTCGAGCAGCCCGCCGCGCGAGACCACGGTCAGAGCGCCGGTGGTCGGGTTGCGGATGGTGAGGCTCACCAGCCGCGGGCGGTTGTTGAACTCGGCGAGGTAGCGGGTGGTGACGTTGACGTCGCGCGCGGCCGCGTCGCCGTAGAAGCCGCCCAGGGTGAAGGTGTGGTCGGCGCTGCCGGTGGCGAAGTCCTTGGTGAGGTTCATCTCGGCGGTGAAGTCGTGCATCGGCCGGTTGCGGTCGGTGAAGCGGTTGGCGAAGAGCAGGTAATTGGCCGGTACCGCGCTGTTGTCGTCAGCGAAGGTGAAGGTGGCGTTGGCGAGGCTGCCGAGGCCGCGGTTGGTGAGGAAGCTCTGGAGCGTCTCCGGCACGTTGATGACGCCGTCGCCGTCCGACGAGAGGCCGAACCGGTGCTTGTAGTCGGAATATTTGATCCGCCCGTTGAGGCCCCAGCCGTCGCCAAGCTTCTTGTCGAACACCAAGGCGAGCTGGCCGCCGCGGGTCCGCACGCCGTCGGTGATGTCGGTCTGGAACGGTCCGTCGGGCGTGTTGTAGCCGATGCCGGCGACGGCCGGCGTCTGGACCGAGAAGACCTTCTTCCCGTCGTTCCCGGCGACGCGGCTGCGGGTCGTGCCGTTGAGCGGGATGGGCAGGTAGAACTGCACCTGGTCGTCGATCCACTGGCCGTAGAGGATGATCGAGCCCGACCCGTCGGCGAAGCGGTATTTGAGGTTGGCTCGGATCTGGCCGCCCTCCGTGTCGAGGCCGGTGCGGAGCGGGCCCCGGTCGGAACGGTAATAGCCCGAGACGGCGTAATGGAGATTGTCGCCGAGCGGCCCGCTCACCGCCACGTCCCCCCGGTAGCGGCCCCGCTCCGCCGCCTCCAGCTGGATGACGCCGTGATGTTCGTCGCCCCCGGTCTTGCTGATATAGTTGATCAGGCCCGCGACCGAGCCCGGCCCGAACAGGTTGGAGACTCCGCCGCGGACGAACTCCAGCCGGTCGATCCCGAGGTCGTTGCGATAGTAGACGTCGTAGGCGGAGGAGTTGAGGCCGAAGGTGCTGAGCACCGGTATGCCGTCGTACATGAGCGGCGTGAACTGATACTGGCCTCCCGACGGCAGGCCGCGGATGAAGACGTTGCTCGCCACCTCGCCGCCGCCGGCATCCGCCTTGATCGTCGGGATGGAGTTGAGCACGTCGGCCTGGCTGCTGACGTTGAGCTTGGCGAGGCGGCTGTCGTCGAAGGTGGTGACGGCGAGCGGCGTGTTGATCGCGGCGCGGCCGCGGCTGGTGCCGGTGACGACGATCGTCGTCGAGTCATTCTCGCCCTGCGCCACCGTGTCGCCGGCCGCGCCCTCGGGCGGCTGCGTCGTCGTCTCGGCGGGATCGGCGGGCGGCCGGCCCTGCGCCCAGGCGGCGGCGGGGCAGAGCGTGCAGGACAGCAAGGCCAGCTTGAGCAGACGGCTTGCAGGCGCGAAATGCGGCATCATCGTTCCCCTCCAGGTCCCGGCGGCGAGGCGGCCCCGGCGCCCCCGGCTCGGCGCGGTTCGTGCCGCGTCCGTTTCGAAGGAAGCTGAAACCTGCGCCCCCGGCCCGCTAGTCTGCGATGTTGGAACAGTCTGTTGCCGCGCGTGCAACTTGGCTTTACCCATGGCTCGGGGAGGTGGGCATGATGCTGGACATGGGCGATCTCGTCGTCTTCACCAAGGTCGTCGAGACCGAGAGCCTCACCAAGGCCGGACACGCCCTCGGCCTCCCCAAGTCGACGATCAGCCGGCGCCTCTCCCGGCTCGAGAACCATCTCGGCGCCCAGCTTCTCTACCGCACCACCCGCGCCGTCACCGTCACCCAGGACGGCGCCCTCTTCTTCGAATATTGCCTCCGCTCGATCGGCGTTCTGCGCGACGGCGAGCGCGCCCTTCAGAGCCAGCAGCGCAGCCCGCAGGGCCTGGTGCGGATCGCCATCCCCTACGTCCTCGGCCAGAGCCTGATCGGCCCGCTGCTCGCCGGCTTCCTCAAGGTCTATCCCGACGTGAGGCTGGTCAGCGTGCTCACCGACGATGCCGCCAACCTCCTGCGCGAGGGCTTCGACGTCGCCTTGGCGGTAGGGCCCCTGCCGGATTCCGAGCTCGTCGCGGTGAAGCTCGGCGCGACCGAATGCGGTGTGTTCGGCGCGCCCGGCTATTTCGAGCGCAAGGGCGTGCCGCAGAGCCATGTCGAGCTGCCCCGCTTCGATCTCCTCGCCACCGGCGGCACCGACCGGCGGCACAGGTGGCGGCTGCACAACGGCAGCCAGGAGGTGACGGTCGAGTTCATGCCCAAGCTGGTCTGCAACGATCTTATCCTCCTCCACGACGCGGTCGTCTCCGACCTCGGGATCGCCAGCCTCCCCGCCTTCCTTTGCAAGTCCGACCTTGCCGAAGGCCGCCTCGTCGAGGTGCTGCCGGGGTGGCAGACGCCGGACCTCAGCTTCTACGCCTTGTTCGCGGACCCGCGCGGCGTTCCGGTACGGGTCAGGTCGCTGATCGACTATCTGGTCGAGCACTTGCGGCCGATCCTCTCCTGGGAGATCCACTGAGTTGCACCGCGCGCAACAGATTGTTCCGCGGACAAACCCTTTCCTTCGCCGCGCCGACCCGTCAGCCTTGGAGCGCGGACCAGCACGGCCCAAGCCGCCGCGAGGCCGCGGGAGGGGATGATCGCGACCTTTTCAGCCGGGAACGAGGCGGAAGCAGCGCCGCTGCCGGGAGGCCGCGCGGCGCTGCTCGAGCTTTTCCAGGAGGCGCTTCGGGCGGTGGCGCCGGAGGCGGTGATGCCGCGCGTCCTCCCCCGCTCCCACGGCCGCGTCGTCGTCGTGTCGGTCGGCAAGGCGGCGGCCGAGATGATGCGCGTCGCACAGTCCCGCAGCGCAGCGCCCCTCTCGGGCCTGGTTGTCACCCGCTACGACCACATCCCCGCAGGCTTCGTCGCACCGCCCGGCGTCACGGTGATCGAGGCGGGCCACCCCTATCCGGACGAGAACAGCGTCCGGGCCGCCCGCCTGGCGCTCGAGCTCGGGCAGGGGCTCGAGGCGGCCGACCACCTCCTGGTGCTCCTCTCCGGCGGCGGCTCCGCTCTCCTCTCGGCGCCGGCGCCCGGCGTCGGCCTGGCCGACAAGCAGGCGGTCACGCGCCTGCTGCTCGCCTCGGGAGCGACGATCGCGGAGATCAACTGCGTCCGCAAGCATCTCTCGGCGGTGAAGGGAGGCCGCCTGGCGGTGGCCGCCGGCCCCGCCCGGGTCACCACCTGGATCATCTCGGACGTGCCCGGCGACGACCCCTCCTTCGTCTCGTCCGGCCCGACCGTCGCCGACCACACCACCCTGGAGATGGCGCGCGAGATCATCGCCAAATACCGGATCGATCCGCCGCCCAGCGTCGTCGCCGCGCTCCGGGATCCGGCGAACGAGACCCCGCCCGCCGACAGCCTCGGCCTCGCCGGGGGGGAGGCGGTGGTCATCGCCCGCGCCCGCGACGCGCTTGCCGCGGCGGCGCGCCTCGCCGCGGAGCGGGGCTATGCCGTCACCGACCTTGGCGATCAGCTCCAGGCGGAAGCCCGCTATCTCGGCGCCAGCCACGCCGCCCTCGCCCGGCGCCTCGCCGCCGACGGTCAGCGCCGCGCCATCGTCTCGGGCGGCGAGACCACCGTCTCCGTCGTCAACCCGAAGGGCCGCGGCGGCCGCAACCTCGAATATCTGCTCGGCCTCGCGATCGCGCTCAACGGCGCGCCGGGCATCGCGGCGCTGGCGGCCGACACGGACGGCATCGACGGCACGGAGAATGCGGCGGGCGCGGTCGTCGTCTCCGACACGCTCGCCCGCGCGCGCAAGCTCGGCCTCGACCCCGCCGAGCACCTCGCAGCGAACAACGCCTACACCTTCTTCGAGCGGCTCGGCGACCTCGTCGTCACCGGGCCGACCTTCACAAACGTCAACGATTTCCGCGCCATTCTGATCAACGGGGAGGAAGGAAGCCGGGATGTCGACGATTGACCGCCGCGCCGCGGCCGGCGCGGGCTATCCCTGGCTGCTCATCGCCCTGCTCTGGGCGGTCGCCTTCCTCAACGCCGCGGACCGCAGCATCCTCATCGCCGTCATGCCGACGCTGAGGACCCAGTTCGGCCTCACCGACACCCAGCTCGGACTGCTCAACTCGGTCTTCTTCTGGATCTACGCCGTCACCGCCTTCCTCGCCGGGCGCCTCGGCGACAGCGCCCGGCGGACGAGGGTCATCCTCTACGGCCTCGTCTTCTGGAGCGTCTGCACCGGCCTCACCTCGCTGGCCTCGGGGCTCGCCATGCTGCTCGCCTTCCGCGGCACCGTGGCCTTCGGCGAGGCCTTCTATTATCCGACGGCGACGGCCTTGATCAGCGACTGGCACAAACCGGCGATGCGCAGCCGGGCACTCTCGCTCCACCAGACGGCGGTCTTCGCCGGGGCGGGCGTGGGGTCGGTCGTCGCCGGCCGTATGGCCGACCGGTTGGGCTGGCACGCGCCCTTCCTGATCTTCGGCGGCCTCGGCCTCGTCTACGCCGTCTTCCTGATCCGCTTCCTTCGCGACGCGCCGATCGCGCATACCGCGGCCGAGCGCGATGCGCCCCGCGATCCCCTCGGCATCGTCTTCCGCATCAAGCCCGCCCTCATGCTGTGCGTCATCTTCTTCCTCGGCACCGGCGCCTCGACCGGCGTCACCGTCTGGGCGCCCACCTACGTGCACGACAAGATGGGCCTGGACCTCGCCGGCTCGGCGCTCTGGGGCTCTGCGACGATCAACCTCGCCGGGTTCCTGTCGGTGCCGCTCGGCGGCCTCCTCGCCGACACGCTTGCGAGGCGGACTCCGATCGGCCGCTTCTACACCCTGATGATCGGCCTCGGCTCCGCCGGCCTGCTTCTGCTCCCGCTCCTGTGGGCCGGGACGGCGGCACAGGTCGGCGCGGTGCTCCTCGCCACCAGCATCGGCAAGGGCCTCTTCGACGGCTGCATCTACGCCTCGATGCACGACGTCATGCCGCCGCACGCCCGCGCCACCGCGGTCGGGATGATGACCATGCTGGGCTTCGTCGGCGCCGGGCTGACCCCGATCATCGTGCCCAGGATCGCCCAGAGCTACGGCATGGCCGGCGGGATGACCTCGGTCGCCGGCCTCTACTTCCTCGCCGTCGCCATCCTGTTCCTGATGCGCGGCCCGACCCGGCGCGCGGTGCTGGCGAACAGCCGCCCGGCCGAGGCATGAGCGAGCCCGCCGCCCTCGTCCTCCTGGAGCCGCGCAGGCTCGCCTTCGAGCCGATCGAGACGCCCGCGCCCGGCGAGGGGGAGGTCCTGATCCGCACGCTACACTCCGGGATCAGCGCCGGCACCGAACTCACCCAATATCGCGGCACCAGCCCCTTCATGCACCGGCAGTGGGACGAGGCCCGGCGGCTGTTCGTCGAGGCGGGGGCGCCGAGCTGGCCCTATCCCGTCCGCAACCTCGGCTACGAGGAGGTGGGCGAGATCGTCGAGGCCGGCCGGGGCGTCCGGGATCTGCGGCCCGGACAGCGGGTCTACGGCACCTGGAATCACCGCACCCACCATCTCGCCACGGCGGACTATGCGCGCGAGCGCCTCCTTCCCGAGGGCGCGGATCCGCGCATCGGCCTCTTCTCCCATATCGGCGCCGTGGCGCTGAACGGGGTCCACGACGCTCAGCTGAGGATCGGCGACACCGTCGCCGTCTTCGGCCTCGGCGTGCCGGGCCAGATCGTCGCCCAGGCCGCCCGCCGCTCCGGCGCGAAGGTCATCGCCGTCGATCCCGATCCGGAGCGCCGCGACCTGGCGCTGCGCCTCGGCGCGCACACCGCGCTGGCGCCGGGCGCGGGCGGCGCGGCGGAGGCGATCAAGGCGGAGACGGGAGGGCGCGGCGCCGATGCCTGCATCGAGGTCTCCGGCGCTCCGGCCGCGCTTTCCGACGCGATCCGGGCCGTGGCCTATTCCGCCCGCGTCGTCGCGATGGGCTTCTTCCAGGGGGAGGTGCCGGGCCTCCGCCTGGGCGAGGAATATCACCACAACCGAGTCCAGCTCGTCTGCTCGCAAATCTCGGGCGTCGCGCCGGAGGCGAGCTACCGCTGGTCGAAGCCGCGGCTCTGGCGGACCGCCGTCGCGCTTCAGCACGAAGGCCTGCTCGATCTCCTCCCCCTCATCACCCATGCCGCCCCCTTCGCCGAGGCGCCGGCGCTGTTCGCCCGGCTCGACTCCGGCGAGCCTGGGATGATGCAGGCGATGCTGGATTTCGAATGAGCCGGCTGCGCGTCGGCCTGCTCGGCTGCGGCGGGATAGCGGCGCGCCACGCCGGCGCAGTCGCCGCGCTCGCGGACGAGATGGCGCTCGTCGCCTGCTGCGGGCGCGACCCCGCCCGGACCGGGCGTTTCGCCGCCGAGCATGGCTGCGCCGCCTTCACCGACGTCGACCGGATGATCGACGCGGGCCTGGACCTGATGGTGGCGGCGCTGCCGCCCTTCGCGGGGCGCGCCGAGATCGCGCGGGCCGCCGCCCGCGGCGTCCATCTGCTGGTCGAGAAGCCGATCGCCCTCGACGAGGAGACCGCCCGCCGTCTCGTCGCCTCGGTCGAGGCCTCGGGAGTCGTCGCCGCGGTCGGCTTCATGTACCGCTTCGGAGACGCGGTCCGCCGCTGGCAGGCCAGCGACGGCGGCCGGGTCGGCCTCTTCGCCGGAAGCTACCATTGCAACGCCCTCCATGCCCCCTGGTGGCGGGAGCGGGAGAAATCGGGCGGGCAGATGGTCGAGCAGCTGATCCACCTCGTCGACCTCGTCCGCCTCTTCATGGGGGAGCCCAGCCGGGTCTACGCGCGGGCCGCCAACCTCTTCCACGGCGACGTCCCCGGCTATGACGCGGAGGACGTGGCGGCGATCGTCTTCGGCTGGGAGGACGGGCGCATCGCCGCGCTCAACGCCGGCAACATCGCAATCCCGGGCCGGTGGGACAAGCAATGGTCGCTCTACGCGGAGCGGATGACCGGCCATTTTTCCGACTGGAACCATGCGGTGCTGACCCCCACCGCGCCGCCCTCCACCGAGGAGAGGATCGCCGGCGGAACCGACCCTTTCGTCGCCCAGCTCGCCGACGTCGCCGCCGCGATCCGTGAGCGGCGGTCGCCGACGGTGCCGCTGCGCGAAGGGCTGCTCAGCCTCGCCCTCGCACTCGCCGCCCGGCGCTCGGCGGACGAGGGGCGCGAGCTGAGGCTGGGCGATGGCGATTGAGTTCGAGCCCGACGGCGCCTTCGTCTGGCGGGGGATCCGGCTTTCGGAGATAGCCGTCCTCGTCGACGGGCAGCCCTCTCCCGCCGCCAACGTCGCCGGCTCGCTCGCGATACGCGAGGAAGGCGACTCGCTCCGCCTGATCCTCCAGCTTCCGGACGAAGGGCCGCGGCAGAGCCTCGGCCTTCGCTTCGGGCGGGTCGAGGGGGTCCGCGCCTATCTGCGCAACGGCTATCAGAGCTGGGACGGCAGCTATTTCGTGCCGGCCGGCACGCAGGCCGCCGGGGACGAGCCGCGCGGCAAGTCGCCGACGGTGGGACATGCGATGACGGCGTTGCTGCCGGCCGAGGGGCAAGGCGCCTTGCTGCTCGGATTCGCCCGCCACGACCGCTTCCAGAGCCGGTTCCGCTTCGGCGGCGACGCGGCGGCGATGAGCGTCGACGTCGAGACCCTCCTGGACGGGGCGGACCGGGGGATCGCGATGGAGCCGCTTCTCCTCATCGCCGGAGACGAGGTGGAGGAGGTCTTGCGCGCCTGGTCTCGGCACGTCGCCGCCCAGAGCCCCCTGCCGCCCCGAACCCCGCCGCGCCGGATCACCGGCTGGTGCTCCTGGTACAGCCTCTACGCCGCCATCGACGAGCCGGTCATCCTCGAGCATCTGGCCGCCGCCGCCGACTTCCGCGACCGCCGTCAGGTGCCTCTGGACGTGTTCCAGATCGACGACGGCTTCACCCCCGAAATGGGCGACTGGCTCGAGGTCAAGCCGCAATTCCCGCGCGGCATGAAGCCGCTGCTCGACGACGTCGCCGCGGCGGGCTTCACCCCGGGCCTATGGATCGCCCCCTTCATGGTCGGCAACCGCAGCCGGCTCTTCGCCGAGCATCCGGACTGGGTGGTCCGCCGCCGCGACAATGGCGAGCCGCTCGCCCACATGACCTTCTACGGCGAGTTTCGCTGGCACAAGAGAAGCGAGGAATATTACATCCTCGACGTCACCAATCCCTGGGCGGAAACCTGGCTGCGCCACGTCTTTCGCACCTGGCGGCACGATTGGGGCTGCCGCTATTTCAAGACGGACTTCATGCTGTTCGGCAGCGAGTACGGACCCGACGAAGCGGTCTGGCACCGCCCCGGCCTGTCGCGCATCGCCATCTGGACCTACATGGCCGCCCTCATCCGAGAGGAGATAGGCGAGGATGCGCTCTGGCTCGGCTGCGGCTGCCCGCTCTGGGCGTCGGTCGGCTATGTGGACGCCGTCCGGATCGGCCGCGACATCGGCGTCAGCTGGGAAGGCGATCAATCGGCGGAGAGCCTGCTGCGGGACCAGCTCACCCGCAACCATGCCTCCGGCATCCTGTGGCAGGCCGATCCCGACTGCGTGCTGCTGCGCGAGCGCTTCCACCACCTCGACGACGAGCAGGTCCGCTCGCTGGCGCTGTTCGCCGGCCTTGCCGGCGGGGTGCTGATGACGAGCGACCGGCTCGATGCCCTGCCGCCCGGGCGGGAGGCCCTGTTCGCCGCTCTGTTGCGCGAGGGCCGGCTGAGCGCGAGCTTCCCCGAGCTCGGCCGCGATACCCTGCCGATCGTCCAGAGGGTGCGCCGCGAGGATGGGACGTCGCTGGTCAACCTCTTCAACCCCACGGCGCAGCCCGTCGAGGCCGGCCCCGGCGGCGCCTTGGCCCCCTTCGCCTCGAGACTGCTCGTCGACGACCCCGCCGACCCTCTTCGCCCGTGGGCGTCGGGGACGTCTCGAGCCTAATCGATCTCGAGCCACTGCTCGAAGAAGCCGCCATAGCCGCGCGCCGTGTCGATGAAGTGGATCTCGTAGATCCAGGACCGGGCGTTGCCGCTGCCGTCGGGATCGGCGAGACGCTTCGCGTTGTCCGCGTGGAGATAATTCTCGGCCAGCTCGCCCTGCACCCGCTCGTGGGGGAAGTTGCCGATCAGGTGCCCCGCGTGCCAATTGCCATATTCGTAGCCGTAGGCGCGGGCGGAGCGGAGCGCGAAGGCATGCATGTCGGCGCCGGTGACGCTCTCCCGGTTCTCCAGGAAGAAGTCGCGACCCGCATGCCAGGCCGCTTCGACGGCATCGCGCATCCTGATCCTGTGGGGGTCGTCGCCGATCACGTAGGTACGCCCGATATCGGCCTCCCACTCCTCGAAGATCGGGCCGAGGTCGAGGAAGAGGATGTCGTCCGCCGCGATGCGCAGGTCGTCGGGCCGTCCCCCATAGGTGAGGAGCGTGTTGGGCCCGGCGCGGACGATGCGTTTGTGCCAGTGCTTGAATGCACCGAACATGTCGCGCCCGACGCCCTGGATCTCGCGGCTGAGCTCCAGCTCCGAGACGCCGGGCCTGATCAGGCCCGCCGCCTCGACCGCGCCGAGAAGCTTCGTCGCGTTTTCATGGGCCGCGGCCAGCCTCCGATGCCGATCCGGCACGTCGCGGTAGACATGGACCATTGCGGCTAGACCGGATCCTCCTGGGCGATCGTCACCCGCAGGCCGTCAAATTGCGGGCCGTATTCGATCTGGCACGACAGGCGGCTGTTGGCGGCGCGATGGTCGCACGTGTCGAGCAGGTCGTCCTCGTCGGCGCCCATCGGCGGAAGGGCCTCCAGCCACTCGGCGTCGACATGGACGTGGCAGGTCGCGCAGCTGCACGAACCTCCGCACAGCGCGAGCAGCTCGTCGAAGCCGGCGCCGCGAATATTCTCCATGACGCTCCAGCCCTCCTTGCCGGTGATGGTGGTTTCCGAGCCGTCGCGGGAGACAATGATCAGCTTCGCCATGCGCCGGGCCTATGCAGTGGGGATATGAAAGACAAGGGACTGCGATCGCGCCGTCTCAATCCGCCCGCGCCGCCGCGCGGGGCGCCGCTCCCCATCCCCCGCCGAGGGCGCGGACGAGCGCGATGGTCGCGACGTAGCGGGCGAACTTCACCTGCACGGCGCTTCGCCGATGCTCGAGCACGGCGCGCTGCCCCTCGACATAATCGAGCTGGCTGATGAGGCCGTTGGCGTAGCGGGCCTGGAGCGTCGCCGCGAGGCGTCGGTCGTCGTCGGCGATGCCGCGCAGCGTCTCGTCGCGCTCGCCCAGCAGGCGCACCGCGCTGAGCTGGTCGTCGACGTCGCGCAAGGCGGTGAGCAGCTGGGTGCCGTATTGCGCCGAGGCCAGCGACAGATCGGCCCTCGCCGCCCGCACCCGCGCCTTGTGGCGGCCGCCGTCGAGCCCGGGGATGGAGAAGAGCAGGCCGAGGCCGAAATTCTGGGTCGCCGAGCCCAGCAACGTCTGCAGCGCGGAGGAGGCGAAGCCGCGCTGGCCGGTGAGGCTGAGGCTGGGCAGCCACGAAGCCTTGGCCGCGCCGACCCGCGCTTCGGCCGCCTGGACGGCGCGCAGCCCCGCCGAGACGTCCGGCCGGCGCGCGATGATGACGCTCGGAATGTCCGCCGGAACGATGGGCGGGGTCCCGAGCCGGCCGCGCACCTGGAGCTCGGCCGGCGCCTCCCCCATCAGGAAGGCGAGGCCGTTCGCCACCTCGGAGCGGCGCCGGTCCAGCTCGGCCATGTCCGAGACGAGGGTCGCAAGCTCGGAGCGGGCGCGCGACACCGCCGGCCCTGCGGCGAGGCCGTTCGCCTCCCGTCCCTCGATCATTCCGAGCGCCGCCCGCCGCCCTTCGGCGGTGTCGGCGAGGACGGCCCGCTCCTCGTCGATCGCGCAAATCTCGAAATAGGCCTGGACGGTGTCCGCCTCGACCAGGAGCCGCGCATGGCGCAGCAGGTCTGCGCTGGCCTCCGCGTCGAGGCGCGCCGCCCGCTTCGCCTTCGAGAGCTTGCCGAGGATGTCGACCTCGTAGCTGAGGCTGAGCGCGGAGTTGAGCAAGGTGCCGCCGCCGCCGGCCTCGTTTATGAGCGGGCCCGACTGGCGCGAGGCGAAGCCGCTGCCGCCAAGCTCCGGCCATCGCGCGGCCGCCGCGCCGCGCAGCAGCGCCCGCGACTTTTCGAGGCGGGCGGCGGCCTCCTGGATGCTGCCGTTGCTGCGGCGCGCCCGCTCCACGTAGGAATCGAGGAGCGGGTCGCCGAAGATCGTCCACCAGGCTTCGTCGGCGAGGGCCGGCGAAGCGACGGTCGCGGCGGGGTAGCGGTCGGCGGCGATGAAACGCTCGGGTATTGCGGGCGCGGGCGGAATGGGGCGGGGCCTGGCATCGGCGGGAGCGAGAGGGCCGGCGAGCAGCAGCCCGGCGAGGGCGAAGCGCGAAGCGAGGCGCGGGAGGATCATTCGGGAAGGCGAGCCTGAACGGCCATCCCGCGAGCGGGATGGCCGTCTCGGGTTCAGATCGCCTTGGTGCCGCCGCAGCGGGTCGAGCCGCCGCAACGGGTGGAGCCGCCGCAACGGGTGGAGCCGCCGCCGTCGATGGACTGGCCGGCGCGAACGTTGGTCTTGATCTTCATTTCAGCTTCCTCTCACTTTGCGCAGCTTGCGCATCATCCGGCGGGCACCACGCCTGCCGAATCTCTCTCGCCGATCGGCCCGGCCTCCCCGTCCGCCGGGGAAGGTGCCGCTTCGATCGGGACGTAGCGTGGAACGCGGAGTCTTCGCGAAGCCGGCGTCCCGCCGGGCTTCGACACGCGCCACGAAGAAATCGGCCGCCCAACCGGAATTGGGCGGCCTCTTTGCGTCAGAGGACCTGGACGGCGCCGCTGCAGCGGGTGGTGCCGCCGCAACGAGGAGAACCGCTGGAGCCTGCGCGGACGTTGGTCTTGATCTTCATCTTAGCTTCCTCTCACAATTGCGCACGAATGCGCGTCATTCGCCGGCAGGGTGCCGAGCGAATCCCGGTTCGCGGAACCGCCTCGCCCGCCCGTGGCCGGCCGGCCCGCGGCGTGACGATCCTGCGTAATCTCTTCGGCCGCCGTAGGAGGCGGAGCCGCTCGCCGGAGCCGAGCCGCCGGCGCAGGGCCGGTCCGGGCTCCTCCAGGCGGCGAGCTACGTGCCGGTGATGGTCGTACCGCCGCACCGCGCCGAACCGCCGCAGCGGGTTGAGCCCCCTGGGCCCGCGCGGACGTTGGTCCTGGTCTTCATCCTGATCCCTTCCACGGTTCGCGCCCGAAGGCGCATCATTCTGCCGCCATGGCGACCGAATTCTGTTGCTGCGCGGGCGCTGCCTTCCGGGCGCCCTCGAAGATCGCCACGCCGTCGACGGTGACGTCGATCGTCAGGCCGATGTACCGGGCGATGTCGTCGATGAGGAAAGGCACCTCGCGGCGCTCGTTCTTGGAGTCGACGCTCTTGTCCATGTTGATGTAGCGCGCGAGGTCGCGGCCCTGGAACGGGCGCGACGGCGGCTGGCGCCCGAGCAGCGCATTGATGTTCGCCTGCACGTCGAGCGAAACCCGCAGCGCCTCCTGCACGAAGGCGATGTAGCGCCCCAGCCACGCCGCGAGCTGGCCGAACAGCGCTTCGCCGCCTTCAAGGTCGTGCAGGTGTCTCGCAAAAGCCCTTTCGAGCTCCGCCAGGGTCGCCGGCGGCAGCGGCGGCGGGTTCTCGTACCGCTCGTACAAGGAAGGCTCGGGATATTGGCCGGTGAGGCCGAAGCCGCACTGCTGATACATCTCGTTATAGGCGGCAAGCCGGCTCTTGCGGAAGGAATCCTGGGCCAGCCAGCCCACGTCGGCGGTCGTCTCCTGGATCCTCGCGGACCGGTCGCGCAGGGCCTCCAGCCGCGGCGAGTCGCTGCCCTTCCAGGCAAGCAGGATTTCGTGCAGCTCGGCATGTCCGGCCGTCGAGGTCGGAAACAGCGAGAAGACCGATCCGAACGCCTGCAGCCCGAGCAGGCCGTAGTCCATGGCGGCCTCGAGATCGTCCAGCGCCTCGACCACCTCCGGCTCGAGCGAGTCGGGCCAACCGCCCATCGGGTCCTTGCCGTCGAGGATCACGCCCAGGAAATCGTCGACCATCGCGGGCGGGCCCGCACAGACGCCCTGCGCCGTATGGAAGGAATAGTTGCGCTCCGCATAGGCATGCGCCTCGGCGCCGGTCATCGGCGTGGTGCTCGACCGCGTCGGCTCGCCGAACGGCACGAACAGCATGTGGTGCATGAGCATGCGCAGGCCGTCGGTGAGGCGGAAGGCGGAGGACAAAGCGGGATGGAGCCGGCCGTTCGCCACCCGCCCCTCGACCCGCATCAGCATGTAGGTCGGCAAGGCGAGGACGCACACCGACATCCGCTCGATGTCGCCGACGGTCCAGGCGTCCCGCGCGGCGGGGAAGCGGGCGAGATAGGCGTCGCGCACGCGCCTCACGATCACCATCATCTGCCGCCACTGCGTACGCATGATCCTGAGCGCGGTGACGTTCATCGGCAGGTCCGCCTGGTAGCGGGTCCCGGAATAGGTGCAGGTCCGCCACAGGGTCGGGCGGTCGAGCCGCATCGCCGGCGGGAAGACGTTGGCCTCGCCGACCTGGCGGTTGTCGGCGTCGATATACATGTGGGCGACGCGGAAGATGGGGATGACGAGCTCGACATAGCCGGTCTCGAGCGGCTCGCCGGAGATGCGCGCGATCACTTCCTCGGCATCGTCCCAGGTCTTGCCATGGTCGACGCGGGCGGGATCGAGCAGGGTCTGCTTCTCCTCATGGCGAAGCGTCAGCGGAAGGGCGACCTCCTCGTCGGCATAATGGAGGATGCCCGCCTCGATCAGGCCCTGGAGGAGCGGCGCGACCTGCTGCCAGCCGCCCTCCACCCATCCCGCGGCATCGCCGGCGCGGAATCGCGAATGCTTGATCAGCGTCTCGCCGAACGGCCATTGCGCGGGATCGTCGAACGAGATTTCGTGCTGGCGGTAGAAGATGCGCAGCTCGCGGGGCGTATCCTCGTCCTCCCAATATTGGGCGACGGCGGCCTTGGACAGCGGGAACAGGAGCTCGTCGTCTAGGTCAAGCGTCCGCGCCGGCGACGTATCGTGTTCATTTTCCGTGGAAGTTTCACCCGGAGCTTCGCTGGAAAGTGTAGTCATACGACAACAATACTCCGTCGAACCGCCGAACATGCTAAGTCGAGCTACGGTTTAGCTGCGACAAATCACACCCATTGCTTCGTTGCGGCGTCAATAGGTGCAGATGATAATCATTCTCAAGCTAATTTGACTATCACATCGGTGCATTAATCTACCGGTTGAGCGACCGGTGTCAGGATAGTTCCCCAGGTCAGCTTTCGTGTCCGATTCGGAGTAATCGTCAAGGAATGCTCGTCCTTTTCGTCCCGATCCGTCGAACGACGCAGCTGGTTCCTCTCGTAAAACCTCCTAATAACCTCGAATACCGAGTCCGTTTTGATTTTGGGGGTTCATGGAATAAGCTTCGCCAAGGACGTCGCCAACCGCTCAGCCGTGGTAAGCCAAGCGGTTATGCTCGATCCCGGGGAGAACGAGTTGACGTTGCAGTTTTCCAAGACGACGCAATCCCTTGCGCTCGACTCCCCCCGGATCGTCCTCGTCTCGCTGGCGCTCGCCGGGCTGAGCTTCCTCGGCTGGCTGCTCTGGTTCGGCTTCGGCAGCGTCACCGTCTACGAAGTCTCGCGCTCCGCCCGCCTCGAGGTCGGCAGCGCCCCGCGCGAGGTTTCCTCGTTGCTGGCCGGCCGCCTGACGCAAACGCGAATCGTTATCGGCCAGACGGTGCGCGCCGGCGACGTCCTCATCGAGCTCGACTCGCGGCCGCAGCAATTGCGCCTCGCCGAGGCGGAGGCGCGGCTCCCGCTCTATCCCGCGCGCATCGCCTCCTTGAGGAAGGAGATCGCCTATCTCGGCCGGATGATGGGCGACGAGCGCCAGTCGACCCTCGCCTCGCTGCGCGCCGCCCAGGCCCGCCTGCAGGGGGCGGGCGCTGCTTCCCGCTTCGCCCGCGACAGCGCCGCCCGGCTGGACCGCGACGCCGCCACCGGCGGCTCGGCGCGAGTCGACGCGATCCGCGCGGCCGCGGACGCCCGCAGGGCCGAGTCGGAGCGGGACGTGTCGGCGGCGGATGTCGCCCGCCTCGGCGTCGACGCGAACCTGCGCGCCGACGAGATGCGCGTGCAGGTGGAGAAGCTGAGCCGCGACCTCATCGCCGCCCAGGCCGAGGCGGCGGCGACGCGCGACCTCGTCGCACAGCTGCGGCTCGAAGTGGCCAGCCGCCAGATCCGCGCGCCGGTCGGCGGCGTGGTGGGCGAGATGCGGGCGCTGGGCAGCGGCGCCTACGTCGCGCCCGGGCAGAAGCTCGCCACGATCATCCCCCAGGGCGACCTCCTCATCGTCGCCGAGTTCGATCCGACGACGGCGCTCGGCCGGATCCGCCCCGGCCAGTCAGCCCGCTTCCGCCTCGAAGGTTATCCCTGGGTCCAGTTCGGCACGATCGAGGCCAGCGCCGTCAGGGTGGCGGGGGAGATACGGGACGGGTCGCTGCGCGCCGAGTTCCGCATCAGGCGCGACTCCACGCACGGGCTCGTCCTCCGCCACGGCCTGCCTGGAAGGCTCGAAGTGAGGGTGGAGACGGTCTCCCCCGCGCGGCTGCTGCTGAGGTCCGCCGGCCGGATCGCCGAGGGCCGTACCCGCCCCGGCCCGGACTCGCCGGCGTCATGACCGCCACGGCCGCCAAGCCCAGGGAGCGGCGCTGGCTGGCGGTCGAGGTCGTCCAGACCTCGACCATGGACTGCGGCCCGGCCGCGCTCAAATGCCTTCTCGAAGGCTATCGCGTGCCGATCAGCCTCGGCCGGCTCAGGGAGGCCTGCCAGACCGACGTCGACGGGACGTCGATCGACACGCTCGAGGAGCTCGCCGTCGATCTCGGCCTCGCCGCCGAGCAGGCGCTCGTCCCGGTCGACCACGTCACCCTGTCGAGCGCGGAGGCGCTCCCGGCGATCGTCGTCCTCGTCCGCCCGGGCGGCCTCCACTTCGTGGTCGCCTGGCGCCGCCACGGCCGCTGGCTGCAGGTCATGGATCCGGCCGTCGGCCGCCGCTGGGTCAGCGTGAGGCAGTTCGAGAAGGAGATTTACCCGCACGAGCAGGAGGTCGATGCGGCCGACTGGCGCGAATGGGCGGGGACCGACGCCTTTCTGGGGCCGCTGCGCGAGCGGATGGACCGTCTCGGCGCCGCTCGCGGCATGGCCGACGATCTCGTCCACGGCGCGCTAAAGGCGCCCGATTGGCACCCGATCGGCGCGCTCGACGCCTGCGTCCGCCTCGTCCAGTCCCTCGTCGAGGCCGGCGGCGTCCGCCGCGGCGCCGAGGCTGGGCGGGTTCTGCGCGGCCTCTTCGACGACGAGACGCGGGAGCGGAGGCGGACGGGCCGCGACTCGTTGATCCCCGAACCTTTCTGGTCCGTCCTTGCAGGGAATGCCGAGACGCAGGCGGCGGCGGGGAAGCTCAAGGTCCGGGGCGCCGTGATCCTCGGCATCTCGGGCCTTCGACCCGCCGGCGAGGCCGCATCGGCCGCGGCGAGGCCGCTGTCGCTGGAGCTGGCGACGGCCCTCGCCGAGAAGCCGGACCCGCCGCTCGCCGCCTTGTGGAGGATGCTGGGCGAGGACGGGCTCCTGGCCCCGCTCGCCTTGGTCCTCGCCGCCGTCTTCGCGGTCAGCGCGGCGATGGTCGAGGCGCTGCTGTTCCGCGGCATCTTCGACATTTCCGCGCAGCTCGCGCTCCCCGCCCAGCGCCTGTTCGCGGCGGCGGGCCTGGTGCTCTTCGCGGCGATCCTTCTTGCGATCGAATATGCGAGCGGCCTCGGCACGCTGCGCTGGGGGAGAAAGCTCGAGGCCCGCCTTCGCATGGCGCTGCTCGCCAAGCTGCCGCGGCTGAACGACCGCTATTTCCACAGCCGCCCGATCTCCGACATGGCGGACCGCAGCCACAACATCCACGCCGTGCGGGCCGTGCCGGCGCTCGGCCTCCGCCTCGTCCAGTCCGTGCTCGAGCTGGCGGTCACCTTCCTCGGCGTGCTGATCCTGGCGCCCGGCGCATGGCTGCTCGCGACCCTGCTGGCGCTGGCCGCGGTCGCCATCCCGTTCACCACCCAGCACCTGCTCAACGAACGCGACCTGCGCATCCGCAACCATGCCGGAGCGCTCAACAGCTTCTATCTCGATGCCTTGCTCGGCCTCGCCCCGATCCGCGCCCACCGCGCCGAGCGTAGCGTGCAGGGGCAGCATGAGGGCCTGCTGGTGGAGTGGGCGAGGTCGCTGCGAGGGATGATCAACCTGGCGCTCGCCACCGACGCCGCCCAGTCGCTCGTCGCCACCGCGCTGGTCGGCGCCTTGCTGTTCACGCACTTCCTCTCGGCCGGCCGGGTCAGCGGGTCGGACCTCCTCCTTGTGTTCTGGGCGCTGAAGCTGCCCGCGCTCGGAGGGCAGATCGCCCGCATCGCCCATCAATATCCGGCGCAGCGCAACGTCCTGTCCCGGCTGCTCGAGCCGCTCGCCGCGCCCGAGGAGGCGGCGCTTCCCGGCGCGGCCAGGGAAGCGCCTCCCGGCCGCGGCGCCGGCGGGGACGGCGGTGTGGCGCTGGAGTTTCGGGGCGGCAGCGTGCTCGCCGCGGGCCAGACCATCCTGCGGGACGTCGACCTGTCCATCGCCCCCGGGGAGCATGTCGCCATCGTCGGCCTGTCGGGCGCCGGCAAGTCCTCCCTGCTGGGATTGCTGCTCGGCTGGCACCGCCTCGCCTCGGGGCGGCTGCTGATCGACGGCGCACCGGCGCAGGGCCGCGACATCGAGGCGATGCGGCGGGTCACCGCCTGGGTCGATCCCGCCATCCAGATCTGGAACCGGTCGCTGCTCGACAATCTCGGCTACGCCTCGGCCGACGACGGTGCGACGGGCATCGGCGAGGTGATCGCGGCGGCGCGGCTGCGCGGCGTCGCCCAGAAGCTCCCGCAGGGTTTGCAGACGCTTCTCGGCGAAGGCGGCGGCCTCGTCTCCGGCGGCGAGGGGCAGAGGGTGCGGCTGGCGCGGGCCCTGCTCAGCCCCGGGACCCGCCTCGCCCTCCTCGACGAGCCGTTCCGGGGCATGGACCGGACCCAGCGCCGCGCCCTCCTCGCCGAGGCGCGGCAATGGTGGAAGCCGGTCACCCTGCTGTGCGTCACCCACGACGTCGCCGAGACGCTCGAATTCGACCGGGTGCTGGTGGTCGAGGACGGCCGCATCATCGAGGACGGCGCCCCCCGCCGCCTGGCCGCCGGAGCGTCGCGCTACCGCGACCTCCTGGAGGCGGAGAAAGCGGTGGGCGACACGATCTGGCAGGGCGATTTCTGGCGTCGGCTGACGCTCGCCGGCGGCCGGCTCCAGGCGACGGGCGAGCCGGGCTAGTGGCCGACGCCGGAACCGCGCCGCGCCGCGCCGCCCCCGACGCGGCGATGATGGCGGCGATGCGCCCGTTCCTCTGGCCGCTCGACCGGATCGGCGAGGGCTTGGAGGAGCTCTCCCGGCGCGCGGGCCTGCGCCGCGCCCTCCCCTCCGACGCGCTCAAGGTGCCCGGCGCCATCGCCGCGGGGAATTTCCGCAACCTCGCCGACTGGCTCCAGTGGGCGGCGGAGCATCTCGGGATCCAGGCCGATCTGGTCCAGACGCCGCTCCCGGACATCCCCGCTTTGCTCCGCGCCGGCGGGCCGGCGATCTTCCCCAGCTCGATGTTCGAGATCCCCGGCATCCTGCTCCTCGTCGGCTGGAGCCGGGGGAGGCCGCGCATGCTGTGCCCGGACCTGCGCATCCGCCCCTGCGACCCGGAGCATCTGCGCACGCTGCTCTGCTGGTACCGCGAAGGGCCGGTCATCCCCGAGATCGCCAGGCTGCTGGAGGCCGCCGGGATCGCCGAGGCCCGCCGGCCCGCGGTTCGGGCCGCAATGCTTCGCGAGCAGCTCGGCCACCATGCCATCGAGCGCATCTGGATCCTCCGCCTGTCGCCTTCCGCCCCCTTCCTGAGGCAGCTCTCGCGCATCGGCGCCTTCGGCAAGCTCGGCGCGACGACGGCGGTCTACGCGCTGAGCTACGTCGCCGAGATCGGGGGCTGGGCGCTGATCGGGTCGGCGGCGCTCGCCGGCACGTTCGATCCCGGCTGGTTCGTCGCCTGGCTTTTGCTGATGGCGACGATGATCCCGCTTCAGACGCTGGGCGGCTGGTGCGGGGCGACCCTGGCGCTCGATGCCGGCCGGCTGCTCAAGGCGCGACTGCTGGCCGGGGCGCTGCGCATGTCGTCGCAGAGCGTCAAGCGCCAGGGCGTCGGCCAGCTGCTCAGCCGGGTGGTCGAATCGCAGGCGCTCGAATCGCTGTCGCTGAACGGCGGCCTGTCGCTGCTGCGCGCCCTGATCCAGCTCGCCTTCGCCGCCTGGATCCTGAGCCGGGGCGCGGCGGGCGCGATCCACCTCCTGCTCCTCGCCGGCTGGACGCTGCTCGCAATCGCCTTGAGCGCGGCCTATTTCCGGCGCCTCCGCGCCTGGTCCCTCGCCCGCCTCGACATGACCCACGACCTCGTCGAGGCGATGGTCGGCCACCGCACCCGCCTCGCGCAGGAGCCGCCGGAGCGGAGCCATGCCGGCGAGGATTCCGCCTTGCGCAACTATCTCCACCTGTCGGGGGCGATGGACACGGCGTCGATGGCGACCGGCCTCGGCGTGTCCTCGGGTTGGGTGATCGTCGGCCTCGCCGGCCTCGTCCCCGCCTTCGTCGGCGACGCCGCCGTCTCCTCCACCGCGATGGCGATCAGCCTTGGCGGAATCCTCTTCGCGCAGCGCGCCTTCGCCGGCATCGCGGAGGGGCTGGCGGCGGCCGGGCGCGCGCTCGTCGCCTGGACCCAGATCGGGCCGATGTTCCACGCCGCGCGCAACAAGGCCTCGTCCAGGACCTACGTGACGCTCGAGCAGGTCGAGGGCGAGGTCGCAAGGACGCCGCTGGTCGACGCCCAGGCGGTCTGCTTCGGCTACCCGGCGAGCCAGGAGAGCGTGATCGACGGCGCCGACCTGCTCGTCGCCCACGGCGACCGGCTGCTGCTCGAGGGCCCCTCGGGAGGAGGCAAGTCGACCCTAGCCGCCCTCCTCACCGGGCTCGCCCGCCCCCGGGCCGGCCTGCTGCTGCTCAACGGCCTCGACCGGCACACCCTCGGCGACGACTGGCACCGGCTCGCCACCTCCGCCCCCCAGTTCCAAGAGAACCACATCCTCTCGGGGTCCGTCGCGTTCAACCTCCTGATGGGACGGGAATGGCCGGCGCCGCCCTTCCTCGTCGAGGAGGCGCGGGCTCTGTGCGAGGAGCTCGGCCTCGGCCCGCTGCTCGAGCGCATGCCGGGCGGCATCAAGCAGTTCGTCGGCGAGACGGGCTGGCAGCTCTCGCACGGCGAGCGCAGCCGAATCTTCCTGGCGCGCGCTCTGCTGCAGGGGGCGCACCTCACGGTGCTTGACGAGAGCTTCGCGGCGCTCGATCCCGAGACGCTCGCTTTGTGCCTGGAATGCAGCCTCAGGCGCGCCCGCACCCTCATGGTGATCGCGCATCCGTGACGAATTGGAAAAGACGAGGAGAGAGAGGATGAAGGTTCGGACCCCGATCGGCGGCCTCGTGGCCCTGGCCGCGGCGGCGGCGGCCGTCCCGGCGCAGGCGAAGGTGCTGACCTTCCACGCCGCGCTCGACGGCACGCACGATGCGACCGGCTCGGCGGCCACCGGCAAGGCGCGGGTGAGGGTCGACACGACGCGCCAGCGCGTCTCGGTGGACCTGACCGTCGACGGCATCACCCTCGAGGCGCTGTGGGACAAGCTCGTCGCGGCGCCGATCGGCCCCATTCACTTCCACAAATATGCAAGCCTCGCCGGCGGCGATTCCGTGCTGGTCCTCCCCCTCCCCTACGGCGCCGCCTATCGCGCCACGCCGCACGGCCTTCGCGTGACGATGCGGGACTACGACTATCGCGCCGGCGGAAGGCTGGTGAACTCCACCCTCTCGTTCGACGATTTCGTCGCCGCGATGCGCAGCGGCCTGGTCGTCCTCAACGTCCACACCGACTCCCACAATGCGGGCGAGATCAGCGGCAAGGTGACGGAGGGATAGCGAGCGGCGCGCTGGCGGAGAGGGAGGGATTCGAACCCTCGGAACCCTTGCGGGCTCAACGGTTTTCGAGACCGCCCCGATCGACCACTCCGGCACCTCTCCGCGTCGCTTCGCGAGATCGTCCCCGCGGGCGGGGACGGGTCGACAGGCGCGGGCCTCTAGCCGATGCCGCGGGCCTTGCCAACCGGCTTTGCTTGCCTCCCGCCGCCGCCGCCCTACATAGGAGGAATGATCCCGCGACCCGACCACTTTGCCGGCGATGCGGCCGCCGCCGCGGCCCTTGCGCCCGCCGTCGCCCATGCCCGCTTCGCGATCGGCGACGTGGTGCGCCACCGGCTGTTCGACTTTCGCGGCGTGATCTTCGACGTCGACCCGGTCTTCGCCAATACCGAGGAATGGTATGAGGCGATCCCCGAGGAGATCCGCCCCGACCGCGACCAGCCCTTCTACCATCTCCTCGCCGAGAATGGGGAGGCGAGCTACGTCGCTTATGTCAGCCAGCAGAACCTGCTCGTCGACGAAAGCGCCGAGCCGGTCGACCATCCGGCCATATCCGGCCTGTTCGACGCCTTCGCCGAGGGCCGCTACCGCCTCCGCCGCGAGCACCGCCACTGAGATGGGGACAGTAACTATTTTCCCGCTCCGGACGCCGCCCATCGCCGAGCGCCGGGGGAAAATAGTTACTGTCCCCATTTTCGCGTCCCCATTTTCGCCCCGCTCCGGGCGCCCGCATCGCCGAGCGCCCGGGGAAATAGTTACAGCCCCCGTTTTCGCCGACGTTGACACTCCCGCCCCTCTTATGTAGCAGCCCGGTTCCCGCGCGGGGGTTCGGCCGCGGCCGACGATTTGTGCGGGCAGCATCAGTGTTTTGGAAAGAAGCCATGTTCGCAGTCGTGCGCACGGGCGGCAAGCAATATCGCGTCGCCGCCGGAGACAAGATCGTCGTCGAAAAGCTTGCCGGTGAGGCAGGCGACACCATCCAGCTGGGCGACATCCTGCTCGCCGGCGAAGGCTCGGACCTTCGCTCCGTCGAGGGGCTGACCGTTGCGGCGGAGATCATCGCCCAGGCGAAGGCCGAGAAGGTGATCGTCTTCAAGAAGCGCCGGCGGCACAATTACCGCCGCAAGAAGGGCCACCGCCAGCAGCACACGATCCTGCGGATCGTCGCGATCGGCGACCATCAGGCGGAGAAGCCGGCGAAGAAGGGCAAGGCCAAGGCGGCGCCGGCGACGGACGACGCTTTCCCGACCGCGGTCAACAGCCAGATCACCGACTCCGAGGCGCCCGCCAAGGCCGAGGCTCCCGCCAAGGTCGAAGGCGCCGAGAGCGCGATGGTCGACGCCCCCGCCCGCCGGAAGGCGAAGACGGAGACGGCCGCCTCGGCGCCCGAGCCCGCCGCGCCCCTGAAGGACGAGGCGACGGCCAGCGACCAGACGGACAGCCCGAAGCCGAAAAAGGCCTCGCCCAAGAAGGCGCCGGCTGATAAAGCGGCCGATAAGAACGCGTAAACCTCAAAGAGATACAGAGCTCAGTCATGGCACATAAGAAAGCAGGCGGATCCTCACGCAACGGTCGCGACAGCGCCGGCCGTCGCCTGGGCGTCAAGAAGTTCGGCGGCGAAGCCGTTCTCGCCGGCAACATCATCGTCCGTCAGCGCGGGACCAAATGGTATCCGGGCGCCGGCGTCGGCATGGGCAAGGATCATACCCTTTTCGCGCTTACCGACGGCCGAGTCTCGTTCCGCGACGGGAAGCTCGGCCGCAAATTTGTGTGTGTGGACATGCAAATTACCGAGGCGGCGGAATAGGGACGGTCGATAAAGGGCCGTCCCCAGGAGGGGCGGCTCCAGGTCTCAATAGAGAACCGAATTCGAGGGAGAGGAGCCGCCGGGTTCCCCTCCCTTTTTTCTTTCTCCCTCGAAAGTGTCGCCGGCCTGCAACCGAGAAGGTGCAGGGCGGCGGCGAAGGGGAAGGAAGAGACGATGTTCGCGAGGACCGAAAGACTGCTGCTGCGGCCCGGCTGGGTGCAGGACGCCCCCGCGCTCCACCGGGTGCTGGCCGAGGAGGCGATCGTGCGCAACCTCGCCACCGCGCCCTGGCCCTATCGCTACGAGGATGCGGAGGCCTTCCTCGCCACCGAGCGGGGGCCCGAAAATCCGGTGATGCTCGTCTTCCTGCGCGAAGCCGGGGCGCCGCGGCTGATCGGCACGATCGGCCTCTCGCGCCGCCCCGGCGAGGAGGTCGAGCTCGGCTATTGGATCGGCCGGCACTGGTGGAACCGGGGCTTCGCGACCGAGGCGGGCCGAGCCGTCGTCGCCATGGCCCGCGACAGCCTTCGCCTCCCCCGCCTCGCCGCCGGCCACTTCATCGACAACCCCGCCTCGGGCCGTGTGCTTGAGAAGCTCGGCTTCGCGCCGACCGGGGAGGTCGTTCCCCGCTTCAGCGTCGGCCGCGGCATGGTCGCGCCCTGCCGCACCTACGGGCTGACCCTTCGCGAGGAGGCGGAAGGGAAGGCCGAGGAAGCGGCGATGGCGGCCTGAGGCCCTATCATCCCTCTCCCCTGGGGGAGAGGGTAGGGAGAGGGGGTTCGGCTCATGCGGCTAGCCTCGCCCGGCGAGTCCCCCTCACCCCAACCCTCTCCCCTCGGGGGAGAGGGGGAAGGGGCGCGGCCGCTGGATGTCGATACAGCCTAAGCCGCCAGCTCCCGCTCCGCCGCGGCGATGAGGGCGCGGTCGTCGATGTTCCAGGGGTGGAAGCCGGGCAGGAAGAAGGCGAGCCAGGCCCCCATGATCTTGCGGAACATGCCGGGCCGGACCCAGACGTGCCAGAGCAGACGCACCCAGGCGGCGGGGCCTTCTATCCCGTCCTGGCGGAGCAGCTCGAGCGCGCCCGCCGTGCGGTCCACGACGAAGTTGCGGGTGACGTAGAGCATCACCCGGGCCTTCACGCTCCACCGCCGGAAGCGCGGCCAGTCGCGGGTGGCGTGGCGCCAGGTGTCGTAGGCGACGCCCTTATGCTCGATCTCCTCGATCGAGTGCCAGCGCCAGAGCCTCGCCGACTCGGCGTCGGCCCCGGCGAGGTGGCGGGGGTCGCGGAGCAGCTCGTGGGCGAGGATGGCGGTGAAATGCTCGAGCGCCATGGTCGCGGCGAGATTGACGATGGGCGGCCGGGTCCGCGACACGGCGAGCCGCTCGTCCACCCGCGTCTCCAGCCGGCTCATGTCGTAGCCGGCCTCGATGGCGCGGCGGTTGAACTGGACATGCTCGCGGCTGTGCATGACCTCCTGGGTGGTGAAGGCCCTGATCTCCTCCGCCAGCCGCGGCGGTGCGCCCTCGCGGAAGGCGCGGACGCTCTCCACGAAATAGGCCTCGCCCTTGGGAAAGGTGATCGACAGCGCGTCGTAGAGGGCGGAGCCGACCGGGTCGCCGCCCAGCCACCAGCGCTTCGTCCCGCCGCCCCGGCCGAAACGCCGGTAGCGCGGGGTGATCGTCAGGTCCGGGGGTGTCGCTCGGCTCGCCATGCTGTATCTCCTGGAGGAGCAATGACCCTTACTTACACTAATGTCAACAGCTAGAATCCGCCTTTCCCCCGAGGAATCGCGCGCCGCGGCGCTGGAGGCGGCGCGCGCCCTGCTGCTCGAGGACGGACCCCAGGCGGTGACGCTGAAGGCGGTGGCGGCCCGGATGGGCAAGACGCACGCCAACCTCCTCCATCATTTCGGAACGGCGGCGGGGCTCCAGTCGGCGCTTGCGCGCTACATCGCCGACCGGGTCACGACCCACATCGCCGCCGCGGTGGAGCGCGCCCGCCACGGCGAGGCGGATCCGCGCGAGGTCGTGGACGGCACCTTCGACGCCTTCGGCCGGGAAGGCGCCGGCGCGCTCGCGGCCTGGATGATCCTCTCGGGCAATCGCGACGCCCTCGATCCGGTTCTCGACGCCATACACGGCCTCGTCGACCGCCTGCGCGAAGGGCATGAGGACCGGCCCGTGTCCGAGCTCACCTTGTGGCTGGTGCTGGCCGCGCTCGGCGACTCGCTTCTCGGCGCCGCCATGGCGGGGGCCCTCGGCCTCCCCCGCGACAAGGCCCGGGAAATAGCGGCGCTTCACCTCCTCGCCGCCCGGCCGGACCAGGAAAGGAAGGACCCATGATCACCGGCGCCCACGTCATGATCTTCACCCGCGACGAGGCGGCCGACCGGGCCTTCCTCCGCGACGTCCTCGAGATCCCGTCCATCGATTCCGGGGGAGGCTGGCTCATCTTCAAGCTGCCGCCCGCCGAGCTGGGCGTGCATGGCGGCGAGGCCAACGACGTCCACAAGCTCTATCTCGTCTGCGACGGTCTCGACGCCGCGATGGCCCGCCTCGCGGAGAAGGGAGTCGCCTGCGACCCGGTGACGACGGCGAGCTGGGGCCGCGCCACCTCCGTCCCGCTTCCGGGCGGCGGCAGGATCGGCCTCTACGAGGCGCATCACGCGCGGCCGTGAGGCCGCCGGGACCAGCGCCTTCACTCCCCCGCCCTCTTCCCCTACAGCGCCGCGATGCATTTCCTCGACCAGGCGAAAATCTTCATCCGCTCCGGCGCCGGCGGCCCCGGCGCGGTCAGCTTCCGGCGCGAGAAGTTCATCGAATATGGCGGGCCTGACGGCGGCGACGGCGGCAAGGGCGGCGACATCGTGTTCGAAGCCGTCGAGGGCCTCAACACCCTCATCGACTTCCGCTACACCCAGCATTTCCGCGCCCCCCGCGGCAAGGGCGGCTCCGGCTCCAACCGCACGGGCGCCGGCGGCGACGATCTCGTCGTCAAGGTGCCGGTCGGCACCCAGATCATTTCCGACGACCGCGAGCACGTCCTCGCCGACCTGACCCGCGCCGGCGAGCGCCTCGTCTTCCTGAAGGGCGGCGACGGCGGCCGCGGCAATGCGAGCTACAAGACCTCGACCAACCGGGCGCCGCGCCAGCACGGCACCGGCTGGCCGGGCGAGGAGATGTGGGTGTGGCTGCGCCTGAAGCTGCTCGCCGACGTCGGCCTGGTCGGACTGCCCAATGCCGGCAAGTCGACCTTCCTCAACGCGGTCACCAACGCCCACGCCAAGGTCGCGGACTATCCCTTCACCACGCTCCATCCCAAGCTCGGAGTCGTGCGCCACAAGGGGCGCGAGTTCGTCATGGCCGACATACCCGGGCTGATCGAGGGCGCCGCCGAGGGTGCGGGCATAGGCGATCGCTTCCTCGGCCATATCGAGCGCACCCGCGTCCTCCTCCACCTCGTCGACGCCAACAACGAGGACGTCGCGGACACTTACCGCATCGTCCGGGACGAGCTGGAGGCCTATGGCGAGGGCCTTTCCGACAAGCCGCAGGTGCTGGCCCTCAACAAGTCGGACACGCTCGACGACGAGCTGCTCGACGCGCTTTCGGAGGAGCTGGAGGAAGTCGCGGGCGTGAAGCCCCTCCGGTTGTCGGGCGCGACCGGCGCGGGGGTGGAGGCCGTGCTCGATGCGATCCTCCGGCACCTCGCCCCCGCCGGTGACGAGCCGGGCGCCGACGAACCGGCATGGTCGCCCCTTTGAGGCCGTGGGCGAGGAGGAGCCGGTAGATGCCGCGTCGCTTAAGGAAGATCCGCACGCTCGCTGTGACCGGCGGCACCGGCTTCGTCGGCACGCACTTCCTCCGCCACGCCCGCGCCCAGGGCTATGAGATCCGCGCCCTGACCCGCGGCTGGAAGCCGCCGGAGGACGAGGTCACCTGGGTCGACGGCGCCCTCGACCGTCCGGAGACGCTGACGAAGCTGTGCACGGGCGCGGAGGCGGTGGTGCACATAGCGGGCGCGATCAACGCTCCCTCCCGGGCGGCCTTCGAGGCGATCAACGTGGGCGGCACCGCGGCCGTGATCGACGCCGCCCGCCGGGCCGGGGTGCGGCGTTTCGTCCACCTCTCCTCCCTCACGGCCCGGGAGCCGCAGCTTTCCGATTACGGCTGGTCGAAGGCCAAATCGGAGCGGCTGGTCGCCGCGTCCGGGCTGGAATGGACGGTGATCCGGCCCCCGGCGGTCTACGGCCCGGGCGACCGCGAGACCCTGGAATTGTTCAAGATGGCCCGCCGCGGCCTCGTCGCGCTGCCGCCGCGGGGCCATTTCTCGGTGATCCACGTCGACGATCTGTGCCGGCTGATCCTCGCCACGCTCGACGAGCCCGACAGCTGGGGCGAAACCTACGAGCCCGACGACGGGCGCGAGGGCGGCTGGGACCACCGCCACTTCGCCCGCACGCTCGGGCGGCTCTACGGCAGGCGCGCCGCCACTATCGCCATGCCCAGGCCGGTGCTCCGACTCGCCTCCGGCCTCGACCGGCTCTTCCGGCGCAAGCGCGCCAAGCTGACCGCCGACCGCGTCGGCTATTTCTGCCACCCGGACTGGGTCGTGACGGCGCAGCGCCGCCCCCCCGCAAGCCTCTGGACGCCGACGGTGCGGACCCAGGCGGGGCTGCGCGAGACCGCCGACTGGTACAAGGCGCAAGGCTGGCTCAAATAGGCCCCTCCCCCGCCTCCTTGCCGCCCAAATCCCTTGGCACGAGGGGCACCCCGACCTAAGGGACCGCCATGACCGACAGAGACCAGACGTTCGACAAGGTCGCGCAGCTCGTCGCGCCCTTCAACAAGAAGGGCGTCGCCCTGACGGACTCGACGACCTTCGCCGGCGACCTCGAATGGGACAGCCTCACGGTCATGGACTTCGTCGCGGCGATCGAGGACGAGTTCGACATCCTCATCACGATGAACATGCAAGCCGAGATCGAGACGGTCGGCCAGCTCGTCGACGCGGTCGAGCGGCTGCGGAACGAGGGATGATCCGGCCGTGACCGAAGCTGTCCGCACGCCTTTCGATCCGGCCGACGAGACGGCGGTCGCCCCGTCCCACGGCCGCGATCTCTTCTCCAAGTTCGATGCGCTGATCGCCGAGCGCGAGGCGCTGCTGGAGACGGGCGTGCGCGACCCGTTCGGCTTGGTGATGGAGGAGGTGCTCTCGCCCACCCGGGCGATCGTCAAGGGCAAGGAGACGATCCTCCTCGGCACCTACAATTACATGGGCATGACCTTCGATCCCGACGTGATCGAGGCGGGCAAGCGCGCCCTCGACGCCTTCGGCTCGGGCACGACCGGCAGCCGGGTCCTCAACGGCACCTATCAAGGCCACAAGGAATGCGAGGAGGCGCTGAAGGAATTTTACGGCACGGCGCACGCGATGGTCTTCTCGACGGGCTACCAGGCCAATCTCGGCCTCATGTCGACGATCGCGGGCAAGGAGGATTATATCGTCCTCGACGCCGACAGCCATGCCTCCATCTACGACGGCTGCGCGCTCGGCTCGGCGCAGATCGTGCGCTTCCGCCACAACAGCGTCGAGGATTTGGAGAAGAGGCTGCGCCGGCTCCCGCCGGAGGGCGGGCGCCTGGTCGTGCTTGAGGGCGTCTACTCGATGCTCGGCGACATCGCGCCGCTCAGGGAGATGGTCCAGGTCTCCAAGGCGGCCGGCGCGATGGTGGTTGTCGACGAAGCTCATGGTATGGGCTTCTTCGGCCAACACGGCCGCGGCGTGTTCGAGGAAGCGGGCGTCGAGGACCAGATCGATTTCGTCGTCGGCACCTTCTCGAAGTCGGTCGGTACGGTCGGCGGCTTCGTCGTCTCCAACCATCCCAAGTTCGAGGTCCTTCGGCTGGTCTGCCGGCCCTACGTCTTCACCGCCTCGCTGCCGCCCAGCGTCGTCGCCACGGCGGCCACCTCGATCCGCAAGCTCATGTATGCCGGCAACAAGCGCGCCCATCTCTGGGAGAATAGCCGCCGGCTTCACAAGGGCCTGCGCGACCTCGGCTTCGACCTCGCCACCCCGGAGGCGCAGTCTGCGATCATCGCGGTGCTGCTGCCCGACCAGGACACGACGGTGCGGATGTGGCAGGCGCTGCTCGAGGCCGGCGTCTACGTCAACATGGCCCGCCCGCCCGCGACCCCGGCCGGCATGTACCTCCTCCGTTGCTCCCTCTGCGCCGACCACAGTTCCGAGCAGGTCGGCGAGATCCTCGGCATGTTCGAGAGCGCCGGAAAGGCGATCGGCTACCTCGCCTGAGCGCCGAGCCGGGCGGCGGCCGCGGCGAGCCGCTTCCCAGCCGCGCCCCCTTCGTCTAGAATCCGCGGCATGGCGGTGGAGGATATAGGCGCCGCGCCGGCGCGGGGCTCGGGCAGGTGGCGCGGCGTCGCGGCAAGCGTCGGCGCCCTTCTAGCGACCGGCCTGCTCGCCGGGCTGATGATCATGGTGGCCTCGTCCAACGCCGCCCGCGACCGCGCGCTCGCGCAGGAACGCCACAGCTACGACGTGATGCTGCTCACCCGCACGGTCGATGGGACGCTGGCCAGGGCGGAGGCGACGCTCGGCCGCTACGTCATGGACGAGCAGCCGAAGACCGGCACGGCCTATTATAACGAATGGGTGCTGGCCGGGCAGCAGATGGCGCAGCTGCGCCGGCTGGTCGGCGACACGCGCGAGCAGCTCGGACGCGTGGAGCAGCTGAGATCGCTCTACGAACGGCGCGACCGCGAGCTCGCCGCCGCGGCCGCCGCCGCCGCCCGCCACAAGGAGACGGGCGGCATCCCGCTCTTCTACCAGGCCGGCCAGTCGCCGCTCGGACCCGAGCTCCGCGCCCGCCTCGCCGAGATCGCCGACGCCGAGCGCGACGACCTGCGCGAGCGCATGGCCGACACGCGCGCCTCCTCCGATCGCGCCGACCAGCTCACCGAGTGGTTCGGCTGGCTCGCCGTGCTGATCGGGCTCGGCGCCGTGATCCTGGGCCTCCTCGCCTTCCGCGCCATGCGGGAGCGTATCGACGCGCTGCGCGAGGCGGACAGCGAGGCGACGCGGGCCCAGCGGCTGGAGCAAGCGGTGCAGCAGCGCACCCAGGAGCTGCTCGCCGCGAACGAGCGGCTGAAGGCCGAAGCCGCCGAGCGCGAGGCGGCCGAGGCGCAGCTGCGCCAGGTCCAGAAGATGGAGGCGGTAGGCCAGCTGACCGGCGGGATCGCCCACGACTTCAACAACATGCTCGCCGTCGTCGTGGGAGGGCTCGACCTGGCGCGGCGCAAGCTCACCGGCGACCGCCGCGAGGTCGAGCTCCACCTCGAAAACGCCATGGAAGGCGCCACCCGCGCCGCCGCCCTTACCCGGCGCCTCCTCGCCTTCGCGCGGGCGGAGCCGCTGCTGCCCACCTCGGTCGCGCCCGCCGAGCTGGTCGAGGGCATGCTCGACCTGGTCGACCGGTCGATCGGCGAGCGTATCGCCGTGCGCACCCGCTTCCCCTCCGACACCTGGCCGGTCCGGGTCGACACGAACCAGCTCGAAAACGCGATCCTCAACCTCGCGGTCAACGCGCGCGACGCGATGGAGGGCGAAGGCGAGATTCAGATCACCGTCGCCAATTGCACGTTGAAGGCGGGGGAGGTCGGCGAGCTTCCCGCCGGAGACTATGTCCGCCTGGCCGTCGCCGACACCGGCAGCGGCATGCCGCCCGAGATCCTCGAACATGTCTTCGAGCCGTTTTTCACGACCAAGCCGGTCGGCAAGGGCACGGGCCTCGGCCTCAGCCAGATATTCGGCTTCGCCCGCCAGTCGGGCGGCGACGTGGCGATCGCCTCGGCCGTCGGCGAGGGAACGACGGTTTCCCTCTACCTTCCCCGCGACGACGAGGCGGTGCCGGCGGCGGCGGCCGCGGAGATACTCCCGTCCTTCGGGGTGGACGCGGCCCAGCCGCCCTCGGCGGGCGCCGCCGTCGTCCTCGTCGTCGAGGACGATCCGCGGGTCAGCCGCGCGACGGTCGGCGCGCTGGAGGAGCTCGGCTACCGGCCGATCGCCTGCTCGAACGGCCGCGACGCGCTCGACCTCCTCGCCCGGGAGACGCAGATCGAGCTCCTCATCACCGACGTGATGATGCCGGAGATGACGGGAACCGAGCTCGTCCGCCGCGCCAGCACCCTCTACCCCTCGCTCGCGGTGCTGTTCGTCACCGGCTATGTCGGCGAGGCCGGGGAAGCGGAGGATCTCGCCGGTTACGACATCTTGCGCAAGCCGTTCACCGTCTCGGCGCTGTCCGACGCCGTGCGGACGGCGATCGGGCGCCGGGCTAGCGAATGGCCCCCCGCTTCAAGAGCCGCGGCAGCAGGATAAGGCCGGCGACGAGCGGCCAGCGCCGCTGCCACGGCCTGACCTCGATCCTGGTCCCGGCGTGCCGGTTGATCTTCCAGGCAAGGTAGTCGATCCCGTTCGCGAAGGTGGCGCTCGCCTTGAGCAGCCTCAGCAAGGTGAGCGCCTTGCCCTTTCGCTGGCGCGCCCGCCAGGCACGCGCCGCCGCGCGCCGCCCGAGCTCCGCGCCTCCGCCCTCCGCTCGGGCGAGCGCGGCGCGGCCGATCCGGCGGTACCGCTCCGGATCGGCATCGACGATCGACCCCGCGCGCTGCCGCCGTTCCGCCCTCAGCTCGGCCGCATAAGTCAGCGCATAGCCCGCGCGGAATATCGCCAGGGGATCGTACCGCATGTCGCCGAACATCATCGGACGGGTGAGGGCGAACAGCGTCGGCGCGGCCTCGGCGATGATATCCACCGCCGCGTCCGCCGCCGCCGGGTCCGCGGCCCAGACAAGGCGGGAAGGCTGCGAGAAGCGCGCCCAGACCGAGACGCTTCGGGCCTGCGGGCGGCACTCGCGGGCGAAATCCTCCTCGCTCAGCACCGCATATTTTGCCGTCAGTCCGCGATGCTCGAACGGAAAGACGTTCGGCGGGATGAGGCGGTTGGCCGTGGCGAGCCACCCGCGCCGGTAAGCCCTACGATAATCGGAGACGATGAGGTAGAAATCGAGCATCAGCCCCTCGAGCTGCCGCTCGCGCAGGCAGGAGCCGTAGAACAGCACGGCCCGCGCCGCGCCGGCATGGATCGCCGCCAGCGCCGCCGCCATCTCGCCGACTCGCGGGTCCACCGGCTCGGCGAGCTCGGCAGCGACGAGGCGGCGAAGGTCCGTGTCGGCGGCGCTCATGATCCGGCTCTAGCGCAACGCGGCGCGAAGGTCAGGCGGCGAGTCTCAGGAAGGAGATGGGCGGGGTCGGCGTCAGCACCAGCGGCTGGTCCGCCCGGGCCTCGAAAATCTCGCCGTCGAAGATCACGCCCGACTGATCCCCCTCGATGCGTATCTCGTCGCCGCGCTGCAGGTGGACGCCGCGGAGGCGGTGCCGCCCGAGCCGGCCGCGGATCGCCGCGAACAGGGCCGAGAGCAAGGCCCTCGGGCTGCGCTCGATCAGCAGCAGCTGCATCGATCCCGTCTTCTTCTCGGCGCCCGGCATGCTGCCGCCGAACAGCAGCCGCTGCAGCGTCGTCACCATCAGGAAGGCGAACTGGCCCTGCATCTCGCCCTGCTTCCTGACGGAAATCTTAAGGAGCCCGGTACGCGGCGGAAGGAACCGGCCGCGACTGCCGACGAGGACGCCGAGCAGCCCGAGGACCAACGCCAGGAAATGGGCGAGGCCGTTCGGCAGGCCGAGCGGGTAGAGGTGGTGCCGGCAATAGAGCATGGTGTCGGCCAGGCCGGCGCCGCCGAGGAACATGCCGAGCACCGGCCGCCCGCCCGACGTGCCGCCGGAAAGCTCGATCAGCTCACGCTCGACGATATGGCGATCGAGATCGGAGCGGGCGATGTCGAGAACCCGCCGCAGCGTCTCCATCGGATCGCCCTCGGCGCCGAGATCGTGCGCGATGAGGTTGGTCTTGCCGTTGGGAAGCACCGCGACCGGCGGCGGGACGTCGCCGAAATAGCGTCCGTTGTGAATTTCGGTGAGCGCCGCCTGGACGGTGCCGTCGCCGCCGTTGATCACCAGCACCCGCGGCTTCACCCGCGCGATGCGCTGGAGCGCTAGGCCGATCTGATCGACATGCTCCACCTCGTAGTGGAAGATGTCCTCATGGGCCGCGCAGAACGCCCTGACGTCCGGCAGGAGCGATTTGTTGCCGCTCGAGCGCGGATTGGAAAGGAGCGCGACCCTCGACATCCTCAGCTACGCGCCGCCGGACCGATCGACAGGCCGCTGCGGTAGTTGAGCACCACCGACACCGCCCGCGGGGCATTTCCCACCGGCACGGCGACCTGCCCGAAGCTCGGCTTGAGGTGGAGCAGCGAGAGGCTCGGATTGCGGGAGAAGCCGCCCCCGTCGGACCAGTCTCCGGACTTGTTGTTGCCGTTGACGTCGTGCCGCACGGCGACCGCATAGGTCCCCGGCGCCGGCAAGGCGACGCAGATCGGCATGGTGGAGGCGACCACCGGCACGTCCACCCGAGTCACCCGCTGCCCCTTCACGAGGAAGTTCTGGCTCGTGTAGATCTGCACCCGCACCGATCCCGAGCGGGCCTTGAAGCCGCTGACGTTGACCAGCATCGCGGGCCGGCGCGAATTGGCGCTGCACGCGGCCGCGTCGCCATAGGCGGCCTGCGCCGAAGTGGCGGAGGTGGCGAAGGCCAATCCCGCCGCGACTATCAAATAGGCGAACTTACTCATCCGCTCCTGCTCCTGGAAGCTGCCGCGCTGCCCCGGGGCAGGCGGCTTCGTGACAATGCCCCCATTTCGCTGCCGGATATGGCGGCGGCTTGCGGCCAAATTGTGGTCGCGAGCGGTCCAAAGCTGGAAGGGCGCGGACGACCGCGTGTCGGGTCGGAAACTGCGCGAAACAAACGCGGAACGTTGCGCAATCCGGCGCGGCCCGCTAGCGTCGCGCCAAGGGAGAAGACTATGGCTCCGCCGCGTGTGAATCTCGGCTACGTCATCCTCTACGTGGAGGATGTCGCCGCCGCCCTCGCCTTCTACGAGCGCGCCTTCGGCCTCGAGCGCCGCTTCTTCCACGATGAGGCCGGCAAGGCCTATGGCGAGCTCGAGACGGGCGGCACACGCCTCGCTTTCGTCAACCACGCCCTCGCGGAGGAGAGCCTCGGCCGTCCCTTCTCTCGCGCGCAACCGGGCGAGCCGCCCCAGGCGGTCGAGGTCGGGCTCATCGCCGACGACGTTCCCGCAGCCTTCGCGCGCGCCGTCGACGCCGGCGCGGTCGCCCTCAAGGAACCCGCGACGAAGCCCTGGGGGCAGACCGTCTCCTATCTGCGCGATCCGGACGGCCATCTCATCGAGCTCTGCACACCGATGCCCTGAGGCGGCTGCTCCGGGCTGGCGCAACGCTCGCGACCCTGCCCGTCCCTTCGCGGGACAGCCCGATTCCGGCCCTTGCCACGGCGGCGAGGAGGGAGCGAAAGCGGCCTCGGGCGAAGGGGATCGAAGGAGACAGCCTTGAGCACCCGCCGCAACCGCCGCATCTGGATACCGCCCGCCATGCTGCTCACGGCGGCCTTGGGCGCCGCGCTTCTCCAGGCCGCTCCGGTCCGCCACCCGGAGGCGCTCGCCGGCACCCGTCCGTCCGCCGGCCCCACGATCACCGTTCGCCCGGTCCCGTCGGCGCCTTCGCGGCCCACCCGGCCCCAGCCGGTACGGGCTGGCACGACCCTGGTCGATTTCCCGGTGCGCGCCGAGCTCTCCGTCCCGCGCTGGCTGCAGCCGGGAGAGTTCGCCTGGAACGATGAGGGAGCGCCGGTCGGAGAAACGGTGATCGTCGTGAATCTGCGCGGCCGCGTCCTCTCCGTCTACAGGGCGGGGCACGAGATCGGCCGGTCCAGCATCGTCTGGGGCTCCGACGACAAGCCGACGCCGCTCGGCGCCTTCAAGATCCTCGAGAAGGACGCGGATCACCGCTCGCGCACCTACAACAACGCGCCGATGCCGCACATGCTGAGGCTGACCGCGGACGGGGTTGCGCTTCACGGCTCCGAGATGGCCGACGACATCGCCACCCACGGCTGCGTCGGGCTCCCGCGCGAGTTCGCCGCCCTTCTCTTCCGCGCCACCCGGGTGGGCGACCGTGTGCTGATCCTGAAAGGCTGACCGGCTTCAACCGCTGCTTAACCTTGGTCGGCTAGTGAGACCGGAAAGGAGCGCAGGTTGAAGCTGGTCATCCTCAAGAAAGGCGGTGAATCGGGGAGCGTCGCGATCAATCCCGAGCTGGTCACCCACGTGCGCGCCGCGCCGGGCGCCTTCACCGATATCTTCTTCGGCGACACGCGGGTTGCAGTGGAGGGAAGCTTCGTCGAGGTCGTCGCCAAGCTGACCGGCTCGTCGCTTCCAGCGGCGCCTGAATCGAAGAACTGGTTTCCGGCACGCTGAGCCCGCGCAGGCGGCGCGATCGAGAAGGGCTGGCGCGCCCCCTATGCCGCTCCCGCGCCGGCCTCTATATCGGCCGCTGCCGATGTCCAGCTTCCGATCCTGTCCCGCCGCACGGAAAGCGACCTCTCCCCTCCGCGCGCGGCCGCGGGCGCTCGCCTCATGCTGCTGACCCGCACCGACCGCTACATCGCGCGGCTGGTCTTCGTGCCGCTGGTGGCGACGCTTACCCTGGCGGCGATGCTGCTGATCCTCGAGAAGATGCTGAAGCTTTTCAACATCGTCATCGGCTATGGCGGGCCGGTCGGCGTCGTCTGGAAGATGCTCGCCAACCTCATTCCGGAATATCTCGGGCTCGGCATTCCGATCGGCCTTCTGCTCGGAACGCTGCTGGCCTTCCGCCGGCTGGCCCTGTCCTCGGAGCTCGACACCCTGCGCGGCGTCGGGCTCAGCTACACCCGGCTGCTGCGCGTGCCCTTCCTCTATGCGATCCTTTTGCTCGGCCTGAACCTCGCCATCGTCGGCTATCTGCAGCCCCGCTCCCGCTACAATTACGAGCACCTCCGCTTCGACCTCCGCTCGGGCGCGCTCGGCGCGTCGATCAAGGTCGGCGAGTTCACCAATCTGGGCAAGCGGATGACCTTGAGGGTCGAGCGCAGCGAGCGGCAGGGGCGCCTGCTCCACGGCGTGTTCGTGCGCGCCGAGACCCGTGACGGCAAGACGGTGATCGCCACCGCCGACCACGGCACCTTCCTCGCCACCGACGATCCGGGCACGCTCCTGCTGCGGCTCGCGAACGGCCGGCTGGTCCACAATGCGCCGACCTACAAGGCGCCGCGGGTGCTCGCCTTCAAGATCCAGGATCTGCCGGTGAACCTGCCGGCGATCGAAGCCTTCCGCAGCCGCGGCGGCAGCTTCAAGAGCGAGGAGCTGACCCTGCCCGAGCTGCTCAAGCTGGGCGAGGCACGGCGGGTCGACCGCCAGACGCAGGCGGCGGCGCGGGCCAATTTCCACTTCCGACTGGTCGAGATCGTGATGATGCTGCTCATGCCGGTGCTGGCGGTGGCCCTTGCGGTCCCGCCGAAGCGGAGCACTTCGGGCCTCGGCATCTTCCTGTCGATCGTGATGGTGGTGACCTACCACAAGGTGAACCAATATGCCGAGCGGATGGGCGAACTGGGGCGGATCGACCCGGTGATAGCCCTGTGGACCCCGTTCATCCTCTTCGCCGCCCTCATCGTCTGGATGTACTGGACGCTCGCCTACAAGCCCGGCGGGCAGCCGATCGGCGCGCTAGAGCGGGCTTTCTCGAAGGTCGCCAAGGCGCTTCGCCGGCTGCTCCGGCTCGGCCAGCGGCGCCAGGTCGCGACGGCCGCGCCATGATCAACGTCCAGTTCTTCCCCTCCCGGCGCATCGCCCTCTACATGGCGCGCATCTTCGTGCTGCGCTGCCTCGCCGTGCTGGCCGCGCTCGTCGTCATCCTCCAGACCCTCGACCTTCTCGGCGAATCGGGAAAGATCCTGGCCTTTCCGGGCAATGGCGACTCCGAGCTGTGGCGCTACGTGTCGCTGCGCCTGCCGCAGCTCGTCTCGCGCTTCCTGCCCTTCGCGGTGCTGCTCGGGACGCTGATCACGCTGGCCGCGCTCAACCAGAACAGCGAGATCGTCAGCATGAAGGCGGCGGGCATCTCCGCCCACCAGATCATCGCGCCGCTCATCCTCGCCAGCCTGTTCATCGCCGCCGCCAGCTTCGCGTTCAACGAGCGCTTCGTCACCCGCGCGAGCGAGACGCTGAGCGGTTGGGAGGAGGTCAATTACGGCAAGGTCCCCCGCGACAGCGGCGTGAGGCCCAACGTCTGGGTGCGCTTCGGCGACGACCTCATCCTCGCCCGCGAGGTGCAGGCGGCCGGCGAGAGGACGGAGCTTCGCAACCTCACCCTCTACGACCGGGCCGGCGAGACGCTGAAGGCGGTGATCAGCGCCCGGCGCGCCGTCCGCACCGGCGACGGCTGGCGGCTGGAGGACGGCTCCGTCTTCGACGTCGACACCGGCCGCAGCGAGCGCTTCGCGACCCGCGCCTGGGGGCGGGGCCTGGATCCGGCCCAGTTCACCCTCGCCAAGGTCAATGCGGAGGAGGTGGACTTTTCCAGCCTTCGCAAGGCCGTGGCGGCGCTCAAGGCGGCGGGGAGGGACACGGCCGAGATCGAATCCGGCTATTGGCACAAGCTCTCCGGGCCGCTCTCGGTGGTGCTGATGCCCCTGCTCGCCGCGGTCGCCGCCTTCGGCCTCGCCCGCTCGGGACAGCTGTTCGTCCGAGCGGTGATCGGCATGGCGCTCGGCTTCGCCTATTTCGTGGCGGACAATTTCGCGCTCGCCATGGGCAGCTACGGCGCCTATCCGCCGCTCGCCGCGGCCTGGGCGCCGTTCCTTCTCTTCCTCCTCATCGGCGAGACGGTGCTGATCCGGACCGAGGAGTGAGCGGGGACGCGGTAACCCGAAGCGAAGTGGCGAAGGGGGCGTGGCTGGTCGGCCTGTCCCGCGCGGCTTCGCTCATCGAGGCGGTCGCGCAGCCGCTCTTCATCTGGCTCTACGGCCTCGCCACCTATGGGCTTTATGTGGTGGTTTGGGGGGCCATAAACCTGGTCGAGAACCTAGTCGACCTGTCGCTGACAAGCGCGCTGCAGCGGATCGTTCCGACCGAAAGCGACGAGGCCGCGCACGGCGCGGTCAAGGCCGCCCTGCTCGTCGCGATCCTCCCCTCCGCCGCGATCGCGCTCGCCGTCACCCTCAACGCCGGCTGGGTCTCCCACTTCGTCTCCGCCGCGCCGGAGGACCGCGCCACCCTCCCCCTCGCCGTCGGGCTGTTCGCCTGGGGCCTTCCGCTCTGGGCCTTCGTCGAGGTCGCCACCTCCGCCGCCCGGGCGCGGCGCGCCTTCGGCCCCGAGATCCGCCTCCGACTGTTCTGGGAGCAGATCGCCCGGATCCTCTTCGCCTGCGGCTTCTTCGTCGCGGGAGCGGGCAATCTCGGACTCGTCCTCGCCCACCTCGCCTCGCTGACCCTCACCGCCGGCCTCTGCCTCCCCCTCCTCGCCCGCTATTACGACCTGCCGCGGCTGGTCCGGGCAAGGGTCGGCGGCGCCGAGCTGAGGCTCCTCCTCCTCACCGGCCTCGCCATCCTCCCGGCCAACGTGTCGCGCCGCCTGCTCGTCGACGCGCCCGCCCTCGTCATCAACCTGCTCCTCCCCGGACGGCAGGGGGCCGTCGCCGCCGGCCTGTTCGAGATCGCCCGCAAGATCGCCACCCTGCCGCTCTCCGTCCGCCAGGCCTTCCAATATGTGATGGCCCCCCTCGCCGCCCACCAGGCCCGGGCCGACCGCGCCGCGATCGCCCCGCTCTACCATTTCGCAAGCCGCTGCTCGACCGCCCTGGTCGTGCCGCTGGCCGGCCTCCTCGCCTTCGCCGGGGTCGACTTCCTCTCCCTCTACCGGCCCGAGGCCATGGCCGCCCTCCCCCTGCTCTACATCCTCGTCGCCGCCCGCGCGGCCGAGGCGATCGTCGGCCCGGCCACCCCCATCGTCGAGATGACCGGCCACCGCATCCTCCCGCTCGTCAACAGCCTCGCCGGCGTTGCGACCTGGCTCCTCCTCGCCTTCCTCCTCGTGCCGCGCTGGGGCCCGGCCGGAATGGCGGTCTCGGTCGGCGCCGCCACTTTGGTCATCGCCTATGCCGCGACGATCGAGCTTCAGGTCTCCGACGGCCTGACCCCGTTCGACCGCAAGCTCTTCCTCGGCCTCGCCGTCGCCCTCGCCGGAGTCGGCCTGATGTGGTGCGCCGCCCAGCTTCTCCGCGGCCCCGCCCGCTTCGCCGCCGAGCTCCTCCTCTGGGCGGCGGCGAGCTGGGCGGCGCTCCGCCTGGGCCTCACCCGGTCCGACCGCCAGGCCCTCGGCGGCCTCTCCCGGGTCTTGAGGCTGATATGATGCCGGGCTACCACCGGGCTCGTCGGCAGTGGGAGGGATGAGCATGACGACAGCCGCGCGGCGGCGGGCGGCCCTGGCCGGGGCCCTCGGCCTCATCCTTCTCGCCGCGGCGGCGCCGCCGACCCCGCCGGCTCCCCCGCGCCCTGCCGCCGACGACAGCGATCCGCTGGCCCTCCGCCGCTGGTACGAGCATGGCCGCTGCCTGGTGAAGCGCGAGGGCGCGCTCGCCGAGAAGCTCCTCCTCGCCCCTGCCGATTCAAGGGATTATCTGCGTGCCTTCATCGCTGCCGACAAGAAGGCGGTCTGCTTCGACGACCAGTCCGCCCTCGCCCCGAAGCTTCATTCCAACGCGACTCGCGGAGCGATCATCGAGGCGCTGCTGCTGCGGGACTTCTCCGCCGTCGGCGCCCCGCGCGGTCGGCACGTCGCGCGGACCTTCCCCGACGGGCCGCCGCCTCCCGCCGGGCAGTTCGGAGCCGATCCGCGCTGGCGCGCCTTCCTGAAGCTGGCCGAGTGCGTGGTGCGGGCCGAGCCCGGCTCGAGCTTCGCGCTCTTCTCGACGCCGGTCGCAAGCCCTGAGGAGACGGCCGCCGTCCGCGCCCTCGTCCCCGCCATCGGCGACTGTCTGCCGCCGGGCCTGGAGGTGCCGATGCGGCCGTCGGTGCTGCGTTCCTATCTCGCCGAGGCGGCTTATCGCGTCTCGGCGGAGCGCCTCGCCGCCGCGACCCGGTGAGGGTCGGCGCCCGAGGCTGGCCTGACGGCCCAAAAAGGGCCATATTGCGCATCCATGGCGGGGCCCCATATTCGAAGGCCCGCGCCTCCGCTCCGTCAAGCGGTTGAGAAAACCGAGGAAAATCGCACGTGAAGATCGCCCACAGCCTCCGCCCGAGCTTCTGGCGCCGCGAGCATCATCTCGACAGGATGACGCTGAGGGAGCTGGTCGTCGCCTATTTCCAATATCCGGCGATCCTCGCCTACATCGCCTGCGCTCTGGCCGCGATCGCCTTCTACGCGGCGCGCCCGGCGCCGCTCGCGCCGACCCTCCTCGCCGTGTTCGTCGCGACCTTCATCTACCCGCTCGTCTGGTACGTGCTCCACCGCTGGGTTCTGCACAGCCGCTGGATGTTCAAGGTGCCGCTGATGGCGTCGACCTGGAAGCGCATCCATTACGACCACCACCAGGACCCGAACCACCTCGAGGTTCTGTTCGGCGCCCTCCACACGACGCTTCCGACGATCGGCGCGGCGACGCTGCCGGTGGGCTGGGCGATCGGCAGCTTCTGGGCCGGGCCGGCGCATCCCCATGCGGCGTTCGGCGCGGCCATGGCGGCCTTCGCCACCGGCCTCCTCACCACCTGCTTCTACGAATTCTGCCACTGCATCCAGCACCTCGCCTACAAGCCCAAGAACAAGTGGCTTGCGGAGATGAAGCGCCAGCACATGGCGCACCATTTCCACGACGAGAACGGCAATTACGGCATCACCAGCTTCGTCTGGGACCGCCTGTTCGGCACCTATTACGACCGGCCGCAGCGCCCGACCAAGAGCCCGACCGTGTTCAACCTCGGCTACACGCCCGAGATGGCGGAGAAATATCCGCACGTGGCGCGCCTCTCCGGCGGAGTCGCCACCGGCCATCCGCGCCAGCGCGACAGGGCCGCCTGATCCCTCGGCTCTGGCCGGTCCCCACGGACCGGCCGCCGCTCAGCAGTCGAACGGCACGTAGAGCGTTGCGCCCTTGGGGCGGCGAAGGCATTTGACGTTGGAGGCGAACCCCGGCGGCACCGCGACTTGAGGGCCTGCCGGGAGACCGGCGAACGCCGCCGGCAGCGGCACCGTCGAGGGGCGCAGCCGCATGTCGAAGGCGCCGGGATTGTGGTCCGCGAAATCGCTCCCCGCCTTCTCGGTGATCGGAGAGCCGGGGGCCGCCTCGACGATGAACTCGCCGGCGTCGGTCACCCGCCCCGCAGCCACCTCGATGACTGGGCCCTCGGACCCGTAGCGCCGGGCGGGGGCCTCGTAATGGGTGTAGTTCTGGCTCACCGAGCAGCCGATCGTCCCCTCCGGCGGCGGCGAATCGCATTTCACCGCATAGCCGAGCAGCCGGTAGCGGCCGGGCGGAAGCGCATAGACCTTCGGGTTGGGATCGATCTGGTTCGAGCCGGCGATCGGCACGCCGGTCTTGCGATCGATCCTCCACAGGTCGTCCGGACGGGACGGATCGCCTCCGTCGCGCACGAACCAGACGTGCAGGGTCGCCCATTGCTGCGTCTGCGCCTGCACCGAGAGGCGGACCGCGCCCTCGCCGGGCTTCAGCTCCCGGGCCGATGCGATGACTCGGCCGCCGCCCGCCCGCGCCGGAGCCGCGCCGAGGCCGCCGAGGGCCAGCGCCAAGGCGAGAAGACATGCGTATCGGGCCATGGGCGCCTCCTGTCGGCCGGGCCGGCCGAGAATAGCCGGACCGCCCGGCAAGTCATCCCTCGCCGAGGGCGCCGCCCGTCCATGCCGGGTCGTCAACATCGGGGGCCATGAGAGAGGATGGCCCCGTTCAGCACCCGCGCCAAGGACGGATTCATCGTCACGCCGCGGGGAAGTCCTCCGGCCCCAGCCGGACTATTCCATCCCACTCCCGGGTCCCGTCGGGCCCGACCGGATGCGCCTGATGTCCAAGATGCCATATGAAAGCGGCATGCGCGGCTGCCCCCGCATTCCGTTCGAGCCAGCGCCGGATGTCGGCGATCGTCGGCTGCTCGATGCCCGTCTCGCGCCTGACGAGCTCGGGCGTGGCCGTGAAGCGCATCTCGCCTGTTCCCAGGTCGCGCGAGATTACCGGTTCGAACGATCGTTCCATGACGAGCCCTGTTGCGACTGCGCCTTGAGAGGCCGCGGCGTCCGCCCGTCAGTATACAGGAAACGCCCCGGATTGTTCAGTCATGGCGGCCTTTCACATCGGCGGGCTGCCAAAGGACGCCTCTCCGTTCGGGCTGAGCTTGTCGAAGCCCTCTCCTCCCTTTGGGTGGGAGAAGGATGGGGCTTCGACGGGCTCAGCCCGAACGGGGTTCGGCTTGAATGGGATGCGGGTGGCGGCGGTCTCGGGCTCTATCGGCGGCTTGGGCCGCGATTGGAGGGTTTCGGGCGCCGAGCCCCCTCACCCCGGCCCTCTCCCCCCTGGGGAGAGGGGGAGGTGGGTCGTCCTGGAAGACGGTGCAGGCCGGATCTGGTGGATTCCGTTCGGGCTGAGCTTGTCGAAGCCCCTTCCTTCCCTTGCGGCGGGAGAAGGATGGGGCTTCGACGGGCTCAGCCCGAACGGGGTTCGGCTTGAATGGGATGCGGGTGGCGGCGGTCTCGGGCTCCATCGGCGGCTCGGGCCGCGATTGGAGGGTTTCGGGCGCCGAGCCCCCTCACCCCGGCCCTCTCCCCGCTGGGGAGAGGGGGAAGGGGGGAGAGGGGACTTGCGCGGATTGGTGCTCCGGTCCGCGGGGTCAGTCGCTGTCGGTGACGTGGGCGGTGGCGCGGGCGGGGTCGCCGGGGGTGCCGGACATGCCTTCCCACCAATAAGGCTGGCGGGTGCGGGTGCCCGTCGCCACCTCGTTCAGAGTCGCGCTGTCGTAGAGCCTGCCGCCGAGCATCACCTGGTGCACCTTGTCGGTGTTGCGGATGTCGACGGTGGGGTCGGCGTCGAGGACGACGAGGTCGGCGAGCTTGCCCGGCTCGAGCGAGCCGACGTCATGCTGGAAGCCGAGCGACGTCGCCGGCATGATCGTCGCGGCGCGCAGCGCCTCGATCGGCGACCAGCCGCCGCGCACGAAGCTCCACATCTCCCAATGCGCGCCGAGGCCCGGCTGCTGGCCATGGGCGCCGATCGACACCTGGACCCCGCCGTCGGCGAGCTTCTTCGCCTCCCGCGCGCTGTCGGCGTCGACATAATCCTCCTCCGGCGCCATCTCGCGGCGCACGTTCTGCGACTGGAGGACGCCCGGCGGCGCGTGGCGCGACAGGAGCGGGTGCCGCCACACGTCCATGTGCTGGCGCCAATAGGGATCGCCCGCCGGCCCGCCATAGGTGACGACCAGGGTCGGCGTGTAGTTGGTCCGGGTCTGGGTCCAGAACTGGACGAGGTCCTTGTAGAAGACGCGCAGCGGGATGTTGTGCTCGAGAGTCGCGTTGCCGTCCTGGATGAGCGTCACGTCCATGCCGTAGAGCGAGCCGCCCTCGGGCACGACCTCCATCCCCTCGCGCTGGGCGGCGGCGACGACCATCTGGCGCTGCTCGCGGCGCGGCTGGTTGTAGTTCTTGACGCTCGTCGCACCCTGCGCCTTGAGGCGGCGGACGTGCTGGAGCGCGTCGTCGAGGCTGTCGATCTCCGCGTAGACGTCCGCGGCCTTGGCGCCGTAGATGATCTCGCCGGTGGAGAAGGTGCGCGGCGCAAGGATCCTGCCCGCCCGCTGCAGCTCCGAGGCGGCGAAGATCTCCGCCGAGCGGGCCGAGGGGTCGTGGATCGTCGTCGTCCCCATGGCGAGATTGACCATCGCCGACCAGTTCTGCTGCGGGATGAGATCGTCCTCCCCCTGCGCGCCGTGGGCGTGGGCGTCGACGAAGCCCGGGACGATCGTCTTCCCCGCGGCGTCGACGACCTTCGCCCCGGCCGGGATGGCGACCTCGCCGCGGCGGCCGACGGCGAGGATGCGGTCGCCGCGCACGACGACGACCCCGTCCTCGATGATGCCGCCGTCCGCCGAGGCCATGGTGACGATCTTCGCGCCGGTGAGGGCGACGGTCCCGGTCGGCTTGTCGGCGGCCACGTCCATCGACAGCGAGACGCCGGTCTTCGGCGGCTGGAATTTGGGCGGGTTGTCGCCCGGGGGCGCGGCGCCGAACATCGCCGCGACGTCGGCGGTGTAGACGACCGGGCCGAGGCTCCAGTGGAGGCGGCGGCCGCCCTCGGACCAATGGATGAAGTCCGCCCCGTTCTCGCTGACCCGGGTGACGGGCAGAGGGCCGCCCTTTTCATCCGCGGACACATCCTGAGTGCCGGGCATGAGCGGCATCACGAAGGCTTCGTAATTCTGGCGGAAGGCGACGTACTGGCCGTCGGGCGAGACCTGATAGTCGCTGACCATCTCGCCGGTCGAGTGGACCCGCTTCGCCTGGCCGTTGAGGTCGGTGCTGACGAGCTGGCGCTTGCCGCCGGCCGAGACGATCATGAAGACGCGGTCGCTGGACGGGCCGAACTGGGGCTCCGAGCCCTCCTTCGACACGCGCACCGGCGTGCCGCCCGCGGCGGCGACTCGGTAGATCCCGGGATTCTCGCCCCAGCGGTCCGAGGTGAGGAAGCCGCCCTGCCCCTTCTCGAAGACGATCGTCCTTCCGTCGGGGGAGAAATGCGGCCGGGCATAATGGCCGGGCTGGACCACGAGGTCGCGGGCCGCGCCCCCCGCCGCGGCGACGCTGCGCAGACGGCCGAGGCCGCGATCTGTCCAGCCCACGAAGGCGACGGTTCGCCCGTCCGGCGACCAGGCCGGGAACAGCTCGAACTCCGCCTCGTCGCCCTTGACCAGCCGCCGCGCGGCGCCGCCGGCCATCGGCTTGATCCACAGCTTGCCGAGCGTCTCGAACACCACCTGCCGGCCGTCCGGGGAGACGCTCGCCCAGCGCGGCATCCTGGTCTGGAAGCGGTCGGGAGCGACCGCGACCCGCGGGTGGAGGGCATCGATCACGACCCGGCTGTCGGCGACTCGGAACGGGATCTCCGCCGCGCCGGAGCCATCGGAATTCACCCGTCGGATCTTGCCGCCGGCCCAGAAGACGACGCTCCTCGAATCCGGCGTCCAGGCCATGTTGGGATAGACGCCGGTGACCGCCCAGGTCTCCTGCACGTCCTGGTCGAGCGCGTCGTAGATCTTGCGCTCCTCGCCCGAGGCGAGATCCTTGACGTAGAGCTTGGAGCGGGCGCGCTCGCGGCGGACGAAGGCGATCTTCTTCCCGTCCGGGGAGGGCGTCGGGCGGACCGAGCCACCGACGCCGGAGACGGCGGTGGTCACCTCGCCGCTGTCCATGTCGTAGCGCTCGATGTTGAACAGGTCGCCGTTCGAGTTCTGGGCATATTGGAAGATCGGGCCCGGGGTGATGTTGCGGGTGTAATAGAGGCTTCGCCCGTCGGGCGCGTAGATCGGCTCGCCCAGCTCCTTCTGGTGCTGCTCGTTGGGGCGCTTGACCAGCGGCACGCCGCCGCCGCCCGAGACGTGGTAGAGCCACACCTCGCCCGTGCCGAGCGAGCGGCCCGTGGTGAAATGCTTCTTGGCGATGATGAAGCGTCCGTCCGGGCTCCAGCTCGGCTGGTTGAGGAGCCGGAACTCCTCCTTGGTGAGCTGGCGCTTGTCGGAGCCGTCGGCGTTCATGATCCAGATATTGTCGCCGCCGCCGCGGTCGGAGACGAAGGCGATGCGCCGGCCGTCGGGCGAGAAGCGCGGCTGCTGCTCGTAGGCGAGGCCCTCGGCGATGCGGCGCGGCGTGCCGCCGGCGGCGGGCATGACGTAGATGTCGCCGAGCAGGTCGAAGGCGATCGTCCGTCCGTCCGGCGAGACGTCGACGTTCATCCAGCTGCCCTCGTCGGTGTCGATCCGGATCTCCCGCGTCGCCATCCCGGCCGGGGCGCTGACGTTCCACTTGTCGGGCTTGCGCTCCGGCTGCGCCGCGGGCGAGCGGGCGGCGGCGGGAGGCAGCGGGCCGGTGACCCGCTGCTCGGGATTCTGCACCTGGTTCTCGGGCGCCTGAGTCTCCTGGACCGGCTTGTCGGGCGGCGGCGACTGCCTCACCGGCACCTGGGCCCCGGCCTGGCCCATGGCGAACAAAGCGGCAAGGACACCCGACACCCGATATTTCATGCATTACCTCCCTGTGCTTTTCCGGCGAGCCTTAGGAGGGAAAGCGGACGAGGTCATCACGGGAATCGCGCGGAAGCCCCCCTCCCTGCGTGCAGGGAGGGGGGATCGTTTCTCAGTAGCGGTAATGGTCGGGCTTGAAGGGGCCTTCGACCGGCACGCCGATATAGCCGGCCTGCTTCTCGCTGAGCCTGGTCAACTTGACGCCGAGCTTCTCGAGGTGGAGCGCGGCGACCTTCTCGTCGAGATGCTTGGGAAGCACGTAGACGTCGTTCCCGTACTGCTCGCTCTTCGTCCACAGCTCGATCTGGGCGAGCGTCTGGTTGGTGAAGCTCGCCGACATGACGAAGCTGGGATGGCCGGTGGCGCAGCCGAGATTGACGAGGCGGCCCCTGGCGAGGACGATGATCTTCTTGCCGTCGGGGAACTCGACCTCGTCGACCTGCGGCTTGATTTCCGTCCACTTCATGTTCTGAAGCGCGCCGATCTGGATCTCGCTGTCGAAATGGCCGATGTTGCACACGATCGCCATGTTCTTCATAGCGCGCATGTGGTCGACGGTGATGACGTCGGCATTGCCGGTGGCGGTGACGAAGATGTCGGCGCGGGTGGCGGCCTCCTCCATCGTCACGACCTCATAGCCCTCCATCGCGGCCTGAAGCGCGCAGATGGGGTCGATCTCGGTGACGAGGACCCGGGCGCCGCCGTTGCGGAGCGAGGCGGCCGAGCCCTTGCCGACGTCGCCGAAGCCGGCGACGCAGGCGACCTTGCCGGCCAGCATCACGTCGGTGGCGCGGCGGATCGCGTCGACCAGCGATTCCTTGCAGCCGTAGAGGTTGTCGAACTTCGACTTGGTGACGCTGTCGTTCACGTTGATCGCCGGGAACGGCAGCTTGCCCTGCTTGGCGAGGCTGTAGAGGCGGTGGACGCCGGTGGTGGTTTCCTCGGACACGCCCTTGATATTGCGGACGGTTTTGGTGAGGTAGCCCGGCTTGGCCTTGAGGAAGGCATTAAGCGCGCGAACGAATTCGATTTCCTCGGCGTTGCCCGGCTCGAACAGCGGCTCGCCGGCTTCGACACGCGCGCCCCAAAGGGCGAACATCGTCGCATCGCCGCCATCGTCGAGGATCATGTTGCAGGTTTCGTCGTCACCCCAGTCGAAAATCTTGCCGACGTAGTCCCAATACTCGGCCAGGCTCTCGCCCTTGACCGCGAACGTCGGAATACCTT
>JAFANP010000036.1 GCA_019232625.1 Alphaproteobacteria bacterium
GGCGTCCGTCTCCTTCTCCGTCTCCTCGTCCACGTCGACGTCGAGGCCGTACATCAGGTCCTCCCCGCCGACGCGAAGCTCCACCTCCTCGCCCACCGCCTTGTCGTCGATATAGGTCTCGCCGAGCAGCAGCCGCCGGCCGCCGGCGTTCTGGAAGAGCGAGACCTGGCCGGTCGGAAGCCCCTCGCCGAGGCCGTCCTCCTTGCGGTTGCGGAAGCGGAAGATCAGCTCCGGATCGTCCGGCGAGCTGCCGGCGTCGACCCGGCTCCGGTAGAGCAGCTCGCCTTTCACCCCCCGCTTCGCCAGCAGGGCGACCTGCTTCTGCCCGCGCGAGGCGATGGTGGCGGGGAAGGGCACGCGGTAGAGCTTGAGGTCGCCGAGCGATTCCTGGCTGACGAGGCGCGAGCCGGTGACGACGATGGAGCCGGCATCGTCGTCGTAGCCGCCGTAATAATCGCGGCTGCGGATGGCGATCGGCGCCTCGATCGCCGGGAGGCTGGGCGGCCCGAAACCGGAGCGGGTCTCGGGCGGGCCGGTCGTGCCTTCGGGCCAGCAATGGGCGTAGACTTCCTCCTCGTCGTCGTCGCGCCGCTCCTCGTCCTCGGCCCGGTAGACCCGCGACACCCGGCCGCCGACCACGCCGGCCTGCGCCCGCTCGAAGCTCGTGTCGTCGAGGCTGGCGAAGGTGACCCAGGCGAACAGGTCCATCCGCGTCGCATCGGCGTTGAGATCGACGATGTAATTGGCCTGCCAGTCGAAATTGCCGGTCAGGTAGGAGATGACGAGCTGCCGCCGGCCGCCCGGCTGGTCCGGCACGAGCACCGACAGGGCCGGCTTGGGGGAAAGGGTCGGCGGCACGCGCGGAAAGACCAGCGTCTCGTTCAGCCCGGTACAGGCCAGCGCTTCGAAGCCGGCCTTGGTCTCGATGATCACCCGGTCGGCGCCGGAGCGTATGCGGGCGGGCTCCTCGCTCGTCCTCCCCGTCGCCCGGTCGGTTCGGCGGACGATCACGTTCTGGCCGGTAAAGGCGTCGAGCAGCGCCCGGTGCGAGAGGAGCAGCCGGTCCTGGTTCTTCTCGCGCGGCCCAAGACCGGTGAGGATCATGGTCTCGGGCTGGATTCCGCTCGCAACGCCTTCGAAGCGGACCGTCACCTCGCCCGGCGGCAGGTCCACCTCGCGGGTCTCGGTGACCAGGGCGTAGCCGCCCAGCGCATCCTCGCTCGTGTCGATGAAACGGTCGATGCCCCGGTGCGGGTCGCGATAGACGGTGACCGCCACCTTGTCCGGCCGCGGCGAAATGACGAGCGGCTGCGCTGCGGCGGGCGCGGCGGCCAGCGCGGCGAGGATCCAGATCGGCCGGAACCGGCGCACCGGCGCCTAGCGCGTTTCGAAGACGGCGGTGACGATCGTCTTGCCGTTGGCCGGCACTGTGACGTGCCACACCCGCTGGTCGAGCGACATCTGCTCGCCGGGCAGGCTCTCGCTCGGCACCCGGGTGTCGGACCAGGGGTTGGACAGCCCGGCCTGGATGAGGTCGACGGTGACCGGTTGCGGCCGGGCGTTGGTGAGGACGTAGCGCATCGTCGTCCGCCAGAATTCCTTCTGCGTGTCCACCTGGGTGGTGGTGACGGTGCCGTCGGACCTGGTGATCCGGAAGCGGGCGCTGCGCTCCCACTCGTCGGACTGGATCTTCTCGCGCTTCTCGATGGCGGGCTGCACCTTGACGTCGAAGGCGTCGCCGGTGCGAAGCGCGAGCGAGGAGCCCATCGGGGTATGCGGGATCTCGCTCTCGCCGATGAACTGGGCGTCGCCATGGGCGTCGCGCATATAGACCCGCACCGTTCCGGCCGGGAGCGCGTCGCCGAGGCCGCCGGCGCGCGCGCTGGAGAATTTCAGGATGGTCGCGGCGCTCTTCGGATCGTCCGTCCGCCCGAGCCATTCGTTACGAAATTCATAGCCCTTCGCCGCCGGCACGCCCGACGCCTCGAGGAAGCTCACCTGCTTGGTCTGGGCGTCGGCGATCGTGGTGCGGCCCTTGATCGGATAGAGATAGAGGTCCCCCACCTGCGCGCGCTCGGCCGTCTCCGTGCCCGGCCGGTTGCCGTAGGCCGGCTCGTCGGGCCGGCGCGGGTGCTGCACGCCCGCCACGTCGCCCGCGGCGAGGAGGGTCCGGGCGCTGTTGAAGGTGGTTCCGGTGGAGTTGGTGAGGGTCACCCACCCCTGGACGTCCAGCTTGCCCGCCGTCTCGTCGAAACGGGCGACATAATCGGCTTTCCACTTGAGGCCGGTGGTGAGGTAGCTGAGCGTCACGGGACGCGGCCCGGCCCGCGCCGCCTCGACGGTGACGCTCAGCGTCGGACGGGCGCGCAGATTGGGCGGAATGGTGTCGAAGATGACCCGGACGGGAAGCCCGTCGTCCCGCAATATCTCGATCCGGTCGGCGATGCGCAGCACGGCTCCGCCGTTGACGGCGAGGACGGTGGCGCGCTCGCGGCTCTCGGCGCCCGTGGCGGGGTTGGTCCGAAGCAAGGTGACGCTCTGGCCGACCGCCTTTTGCATCATCGCCGTCGGGGACAGCAGGTCGAAGTCGAAATTCTGCTCGAGTATGTCGAAGCCCTCGCCGGAGAGGGTGGCGGTTTCGGGGCGGATGCTGGCGGAGACGTCGGGAAACTCCTGCCGCGACACCCCCGCCGGCAGCGCCAGCTGCCGCCGGTCCTCCACCAAAGCGAGATCGCCATTGTAGATGGTGATTCCGAGATCGCCCTGCGCCGTCGGGGCGGCGCCCCCCTTGTCCGCGGGCTGCGCCAAGGCCTGCGAGGCGAGGCAGGCGGTGAGCAGGATCAGACGGCGCATGACGATGTCCCCCGAACGGTCAGGCCGTCAGGCTGTTACTTTGTCGTTTGTTCGTCAACCGCTTGGCCCTCGTGCGAAGGGCCCAAGGCGCGCTCACTCCGTCGTGTAGGCGCCCACGTACCAGCTGCCGCCCTGGTCGATGCACCATTCGACGGTCTTGTCGTCGTTCGTGCAATAGACGCGGATGGAAAGGTTGCCGTTGGCGAGCCAGGCCGTCGCCGAGACCGCCGAGCCGGACGCCTTGAAGCTGCCGTCGGTCCAGCCGCTCCCGTCCCAGCAGCGCTCCGTGATGTTGTAGCCGTCGCAGGAATAGACGCGCAGGTGAACCTGGCCGGACGAATCCACCCAGTTGACCGCCGCCGTGCCGATCGGATCGTTTTCCATTCTGCCCTCCCCGTCGTTACGTAGACGGCATGACCTTCGGGAGCGGCGGTGGCAAGGCTTTTCAGTTTTGCGGCGCAGTGTAGCGAAGGGTCGCGCTCTCGCCGGGGCCGAGCGTCACCGCCCACAGGGGGCTTCCAAGCCGGGTGCCGAGCGTCGAGTCGGTGACGAGGGCGCGGCCGCCCGTCTCGAGTCGCGCCTCGAAGGCGACCGGCTCGGAGCGGCGGTTGGTCGCCTTCAGCTCCCATTCCCCCGTCCGCCGCCCCGCGGGGGACAGGTTGGCGACCTCGAAGGCGACCGCCTCGGAGCGGCCGACGACGAGCTCCAGGTCCTCGCCGACCGCCTTGTCCTCGACCGCGCCCCTGCCCAGCAGCATGAGGCGGGCACGGCCGGCGGCGAAGAAGGCGATTCCGCCCGAGGGGAGCGGCAGGCCGAGCCCCTGGGCCGCGACGTTCTTCGTCTTCAGCACCCGCCGCACCGGCGACGCCGTGGTGGGATTGCCGGCGTAGAGCTCGATGCGGTACACCGTCTCGACCTTGACCCCCTGCCGCGCCAGGAGGGCGACCTGCTTCTGGCTGTGGGCGGCCACCGTCACCGGGATCGGGATGCGGTAGAGCTTGAGGTCGCCGAGATCCTCCTGCTGCGCCATGACGGGGGGCGGCGGAGGCGGCGGGGGCGGAGGCGGCGGGGCCGGCGCCATCGCCCTCATCTGCGGCAGATTGTTGAGGACGTCCCCCACGATTATCTCCTCCGGCGCCCCCGGCTGATATTCCTCGAGGTCGCTCGTCGTGGTGCCGGACGGCCAGCAGCGCAGGACGAGCGGCGGGGCGCTGGCCCTGCGCGCGCGGACGTTGTCGCGGTTGAGCCGCCCCGCGACCGCCTGCGTGTCGGCGCGGACGAAGCTCGTGTCGTCGGCGCTCGCCAGGGTGAGCCAGGCGAAAAGGTTCATCGTCCGCCCGTCGGGGGCGAGCTCGGCGACGTAATTCGCCTGCCAGTCGAAATCGCTGGCCAGATAGGAGAGGGTGACCGTCGCGCTCGTCGTCCGCGGGCTGCGCACCCGGACCGACAGCGTCGGCTTGGGCGAGAGGCGGGGCGGCACGCCGTCGTAGGTCAGCGTCTCGGGCAGCCCGCTGCAGCGCAGCGCCTCGACCCCGTCCGACGTCTGGATCACCACCGCTCCGTCCGGGCCCGAGCGGACGACCGCATCCATCTCCCGCACCGCGCCCGTGGCGCGGAGCGTGCGCCGCAGGTGGACCCGCTTTCCGAGCGCGGCGTCGACGAGGCTGCCGGGGGAGAGGAGCCAGGCGTCCTGGTTCTTCTCGACCACCCCCGAGGGCAGGCCGGTGACGATGGCGCTCTGCGGGAGGATTCCGCCCGAGACGCCTTCGAACCTTATGTCCGCCTCGCCCTTCGGGATCGTCACCCGCCTTTGCTCGGTGATCAGCGCATAGCCGTTGAGCCATCTGAGATCGATCGCCTCCGACGCGCCGCGATACGGCGCTCGGTAGACGGTGACGGCCACCGACTGCGGTCCCTGGGAACGCGCGACCTGCTGGCCCGCGGAGGGCGCGGCGGCAATCCCGGCGGCGAGCGCCGCGAGGAGAAAGCGGGGACCCCGCACGACGCGCGGTCTCAGTAGCGCGTGTCGAAGGTGGCGGTGACGGTGGACGAGCCGTTGGCCGGCACGGCGACCCGCCACAGCGCCTCGTCCGCGGAGCGCCGCACGCTCTTCTCGCTCTCCGAGGCGATTCGGACGTCGCCCCACAGGCCGCCCTGGATGAGGTCCACCGACACGGCTTGCGACCGCGCGTTGCTGAGCGTGTAGCGCATCGTCGTGCGCCACCGGCCGCTCGAAACCTTCTCGCGCTTCTCGACGACCGGGTGGACCTTGACGTCGAAGGCCTGCCCGGTGGCGAGCGAGATGTCGGACCCCATCGGCGTGTGGTCGATTCGGTTCTCGCCGACGAACTGCGCCTTGCCGCGCTGGTCCCGCTGGTAGACCCGCACGGTGCCGGCCGGGAGCGCATCGCCCAGGCCCTGGTCGCGGCTGCTCGAGAATTGCAGGACGCTCGCCGCGCTCTGCGGCTCCTGCGCCGTGCCGAGCCAGTCGTTGCGATAGACGTAGGCGCGCCGCGCCGCGGCGCCCGTGACGTCGAGGAAGCTCACCTGCTTGGTCTGCTGGTTGGCGATCGTCGTCCGCTCCTTGAGCGGATAGAGGTAGAAGTCGCCTATCTGCTCGCGGTCCGAGGCCTCGGTGCCGGCGCGCACGAGGCTGCGGGCGATCGGGCGGTAGCCGCCATTGCCCCCGCTGACGTCGCCGGCGACGAGCAGGGTGTCGGCATTGTCGAAGGTCGTGCCGGTGGTGTTGGTCAGCGTCACCCAGCCCTGGACGTCGATGGTCCCCGCCTTTTCGTCGAACAGCGTGACGTAGTCGGCCTTCCAGCCCATGCCGCGGGTGAGATAGCTCAAGGTCACCGGCCGGGCGCCGCCGCGGGCGCTGTCCACGGTGACGGAGAGGGTCGGGCGCGGCCGCAGATTCTCGGGCACCCCGTCGAACACCACCCTCACCGGAAGCCCGTCGTCGCGCAGCACCTCGATGCGCGGGCCGATCTGCAGGACGACGCCGCCGTTCACCGCCAGCACCTTGGCCCGCTCCCGCGTCTCCGCCCCGGTCGCCGGATTGGTGCGGATCAGCGTCACCTCCTCGCCGACGGCCTTCTCCATCAGCTTGGAAGGGGAAAGCAGGTCGAAGTCGAAATTCTGCTCGACGATGCCGACGTCGGCGCCGGACAGGGTCACCGTCTCGGGGCTGATCCGCCCCGAAACGCCGGGAAATTCCTGGCGGGTGCGGCCGGCGCGCAGGTCGAGGTTGCGGGTGTCCTGCACCAGCGCGAGGTCGTCATTGTAGATGGTCACGGCGAGATTGGCCGGGGCCGCCTGCGCGGCGAGCGCGCTCGGCGCGGCGAGACAGAGGCTGAGCAGAAGGACGTGACGCACGACAGGCTCCCCATGGGCTGTTGGCCGGGTCGCGACGATGATACAATGTCACGAGCGATGTCAACTCGCCTCCGCAACGAAAAAGGCGGCCGCCCCCGGGGAGCGACCGCCTCTCGTCTGCGTGCAGCCTGGCCGACTCAGGCGGCGGGAGCGATCTCCTCGCCGGCATCGTCGGCCCGCGGACGGCGGGTCCGGCGGCGGACCGGCTTGGCCGGCGCGTCGCCCTCGACCACGGAAATGGCCGGCGGCAGCACCTCGAGGGAGATGCGCTCCGAACCCTCCGGCTCCTCCGCCTGCGGCGCGTCGCGGCGCTCGTCGCGCGGGCGGTCGCGGCGGCTCTCGCCGTTGCGCTCGGCGCGGAACTCGCGGCGGGGCCGGTCCCGCTCGGGACGATCACGCTCGGGCCGGTCGCGCTCCGCGCGCTCGCTCCGCTCGGCGCGATAGCTTCGCTCCTGGCGATCCTGCCGCTCGGGCCGGTCCTCGCGGACCTCGCGATCGTCATTGTCGTAGCGCTCGTCGCCGTCCTCGCCATCCGCGGCGACGCTCTCGTCCTGGTCGTCGTCCTCGTCCATGAAATCGTCGCGACGCGGACGCTGCTCTTCGAAGCGGGCGCGGTTCTCGTTGAGAACGCGATAATAATGGTCGGCGAACTGGAGCCAATATTCGGTCTGGACGCGATCGCCCGCGAGCTGCGCGTCGCGCGCCAGCGACTTGTATTTGTCGAGCAGCTGCGCGGCGTTGCCGCGCGAGCGATTGTCCTGCCGGTTGCCCTGGCTGGGCCCCTGGTTCGGCGAGCGGGGTCCGCCGCCGCGGCCGCGACGGCGGCCACCCTGACGATTGTTGATCAAAAGTAGGTCCTCGTCCTCGTGGTATCCGTTCCACCACCTGAGGCGACCGGGCCCCTCCCGGCCGCATAACTTCTGCACGACACCCGGGCAGGGGCCGCAAGCGGCCTCCGCCACCTCACGCTGCGACCGTCCGGAGACGTCTAAGCAATCGGGGGTCGGCGACGGCTGGCCTCACGCACTCATTGCTGTGAAGAGCCCCGTCCCTGTCCCCCTATGTAGCTATGGCCGCAACCTTTTCCAAGCGGAAAGATGATGACGTGGATTAACGGCCCGCGACCAGGCAGCGCTGGTGCCCGGCGAGGTCGGTCCGCGGCGAGACCGACAGTCCCTCGGCGCCGAGCAGCGCGCCGACCGCCGCCGCCTGGCCGGCGCCCACCTCGAAGCAGGCGACGCCGCCGGGCGCGAGCAGCCGGGGGACGGCGGGCGCCAGGCGGCGATAATCGGCGAGCCCGTCGGGTCCCGCGAACAGAGCGGCGTGCGGCTCCCATTGCGCGACGTCCCGCATCAGCGCCGCGCCCTGCTCGACATAAGGCGGGTTGCACAGGACGAGGTCGAAGCGGCCCTCGACTCCCGCCGCCCAGTCGCCCTTCCTCAGCTCGGCGCGCCCGGCGAGGGCCAGCCGACCGGCATTCCGCCGGGCATAAGCGAGCGCCGCCTCGGACGCGTCGATGCCGAGCCCGGTGGCGGAAGGCCACTGGTCCAGCGCGGCGAGCAGCAAGGTGCCGGGGCCGGTGCCGAGATCGAGGATCCGCGCCGGCGCCCCTTCGCGGAAATGCTCGACGGCCGCGTCCAGCAGCGTCTCCGTCTCCGGGCGGGGGACGAGGACCCCGGGGCCGACCTCGAGCGATATCGTCCAGAAGTCCCGGCGGCCGATTATGTAGGCGATCGGCTCCCCCGCCTCGCGGCGGCGGAGCAGCGGGTCGAACCCCGCCGGCGCCTCGTCGTCCAGCCGGGAGAGCAGCAGCGTCTCGCGCGACGAGCCGAGCGCCTCGGCCATCAGCAGCTCCGCGTCGAGCCGCGGCGTCCCGCTGGACGCCGCCAGCCGCGCTGCCGCCGCGGCCAGAGCGGCGCGGACGGATTCCCCTCCCTTCACGTCGGGAGGGGACGGGATGGGTGGGGTTGAGACGTCGCGCTCCCTTTCTTCATAGGCGCCACCCCTCGTTCCCCTCCCGGCCCGCAGGGAGGGAAGGTTCAGCCCTCATCCAGGCTCGCGAGCCGCTCCGCCTCGTCCTCGGCGATCAGGGCCTCGACCAGCTCGTCCAGATTGCCCTCGAGGATTTCGGGCAGGCGATGCAGGGTGAGGTTGATGCGGTGATCGGTGACCCGGCCCTGCGGGAAATTGTAGGTGCGGATGCGCTCGGAGCGGTCGCCAGAGCCGACCATCGACTTGCGCGCCCCCGCCCGCGCCGAGGCGAGCCGCTCGCGCTCCGCCTCGTACAATCGGGTGCGGAGCACCTTCAATGCCTTAGCCTTGTTCTTGTGCTGCGACTTCTCGTCCTGCTGGATGACGACGAGGCCGGTGGGAAGGTGGGTGATCCTGACCGCGCTGTCGGTGGTGTTGACCGACTGGCCGCCCGGTCCGGACGAACGGTAGACGTCGATCCGCAGGTCCCGCGCCTCGTCGATCTGGACGTCGACCTCCTCCGCCTCCGGCAGCACCGCCACCGTCGCCGCCGACGTATGGATTCGGCCGCCGCTCTCGGTGACGGGAACGCGCTGGACGCGGTGGACGCCGCTCTCGAACTTGAGGCGCGCGAACACGCCGGGGCCGGTCACCGAGCCGACCACCTCCTTGTAGCCGCCCATCTCGGAAGGGCTGGCGGAGATCAGCTCCACCCGCCAGCCTTTCGCTTCCGCGTAGCGCTGGTACATGCGGAAGAGATCGCCGGCGAACAAAGCCGCCTCGTCGCCGCCGGTGCCGGCGCGAATCTCGAGCATGGCCGGGCGATCGTCGGCCGCGTCGCGCGGAAGCAGCTTGAGCGCCAGGGCGCGCTCGGCCTGGGGCAGCGCCCGCTCGAGCTCGGCGGCCTCCTCCCCCGCCATCTCCCGTATCTCGGGGTTCGGATCGGCGAGCATGTCCTTGAGAAGCCCGAGCTCGGCGCGGATCCGCCGCACCTCCCGCGCCGCCGCAGCGACCGGCTCGATCTCGGCATAATCCTTGGAGAGGCGGACGAACTCCTCGGGCGCCACCGAGGCCGACGACATCGCATTCTGCAACTCGTCCCGCCGCGCCTCGATCTGCGCGATCCGCTCGTCGGAGATGATGGTCATCGTCCGCGAATTCCACCGAACTCGCGATGGAGCGGCAGGAGGACTCGCGTCGATAGCTCATGCCGAGCTTCGTCGGAGCCGCGCAGGTGCATAAGGTGCAGGCGTCCGTATGGGCCGTACGCATCTTCGCCTTCATGCCGGATGAAGAGCACCGCGTCGGCGTCGGCCTTCCTGGCAAGCTCGACACGACGCTTCGCATTTCCTTTGAAGGCCATGTCGGCCCGAATGCCCGCTTTCCGTAACATCGATAGCGCTCTGCTGGCGTCCGGTTCGAGGTCCGGCTGATCTGGAACGACTACGATCTCCGGCGCTTGCGCGTTTGTCGGATCGGTGAGCATCGCCAGGCGCTCGATCCCCGCTGCCCAGCCGACCGCGGGCGTCGGCGGCCCGCCGAGCGCCTCCACCAAACCGTCGTACCGCCCGCCCGCGATCACCGCGCCTTGGGCGCCGAGACGGTCTGTGACGAACTCGAAGGCGGTGTGGCGGTAATAATCCAGGCCGCGGACGAGGCGGGAATTGCGCTGCCACGGGACTCCGGCGGCATCGAGGCCGGCGGTGACCTTGTCGAAGAAGGCCCGTGCGTCGGGCGTCAGGAAGGAATCGATGTCGGGAGCGCTGTCCGCGGCGGGCCGGTCGCGCGGATCCTTGCTGTCGAGGATGCGCATCGGATTCTTCGCGAGGCGGACGAGGCTTTCATCCGACAGCTCGCGCCGGTGCCCCTCGAAGTGGGTCACGAGGGCGGCGCGCCACGCCTCGCGGGTGGCGGCGTCGCCAAGGGTGTTGAGTTGGAGCGTCACGCCCTCGGTAATGCCGAGCTCGTCGAGGAGCTGGTGCGCGAGGACGAGGAGCTCGACGTCGGCCATCGGCTCCTCCGAGCCTATTATCTCCGCGTCGAGCTGGTGGAACTGCCGATAGCGCCCCTTCTGCGGCCGCTCGTAGCGGAACACCGGCCCGTGGGTGGCGACCTTCAGCGGCGCGAGCTGCTGCCAGCCTTCGCTGAGATAGGCGCGGCAGAGGCCGGCGGTGAATTCGGGCCGAAGGGTCAGTCTGTCGCCGCCGCGATCCTCGAAGCTGTACATCTCCTTGGAGACGATGTCGGTCGTCTCGCCGATCGAGCGGGCGAAGACCTCCGTCGCCTCGAACACCGGCATCTCCACCCGGCGGAAGCCGTATAGCCGGCGCACCCGCTCGAAGGCCGTGACGACCGCCTGGAAACGGTCGGCGGCCTCGCCCCAGATATCCTGGGTTCCCCTGATCCTCTGCGGCCCCTTGCTCATCGCGCGGCCCTTAGCAGCTTTGCGGGCCTAGGAAACCATCGGCCCCCGCCAAGCTTTACATTGGGCTCGCCGCCGGTCCATGCGGCGGGCCGCATCCCCTTGTGAACTCCGGAGACTTGCCCGAATGCGTCCAGCCCTCCTCGCGCTCCTCCTCCTCGGCGCCGCCGCCGCCCCCGCCGCCGCCCAGCTCCCGGCCAATTTCACCCGCGCCGAACCTTCCCCCAGGGTGGACACCGTGCCCGCCCCGCGCGACGTCGCCTTTCCCGGGACGATGCAGCTGCGCATCGACGCCACCGACCTCCAGCGCCGCATCTTCCGGGTCCGCCAGACCGTGCCGGTGCCCCGCGCCGGCGATTTCGTGCTGCTCTATCCCAAGTGGCTGCCGGGCAATCACGGCCCGAGCGGCCGGATCAACAACGTCGCCGGCCTCACCGTCACGGCGGGCGGCAAGCGGCTGAACTGGGTGCGCGACACGCTCGACGTCTACGCCTTCCACATCGACGTGCCGCAGGGCGTGAAATCCATCGACGTGGAGTTCCAGTATCTCGGCGCCACCGCGGAGGACCAAGGGCGCACGGTGATGACTCCGGAGCTCGCCAGCATCCAGTTCATCGCGCTGTCGCTCTATCCGGCCGGCTATTACGTCCGCAACATCCCGGTCCAGGCGAGCGTCGTCATCCCGCGCGGGTGGCAGATCGCCACGGCGCTGCGGCCCGCGAGCGGCGGCGGCGCGCCGGCCATCACCTACAAGACGGTCCCCTACGACATACTCGTCGATTCGCCCGCTCTCGCCGGCGCCTATTTCAAGAAGTGGGAGCTAAGCCCCGACGTCACGCTCAACGTGGCGGCCGACACGCCGGACGAGCTGGCGGCGAAGGAGGAGACCATCGCCCTCCATCGCCGCCTGGTCGAGCAGGCGGTGAAGACCTTCGGCGCCCAGCATTACGACCATTACGATTTCCTGCTCTCCGTCTCCGACAATCTCGGCGGAATCGGCCTCGAGCATCACAGGAGCTCGGAAAACGGCGTGAAGACCGGCTACTTCACCGAGTGGCAGGCGGCGCAGCGCGACCGCAATCTCCTCCCGCACGAATTCACCCACAGCTGGAACGGCAAATATCGGCGCGGCAAGGATTTGTGGACGCCGGACTACCGCACGCCGATGCAGGACAGCCTGCTGTGGGTCTACGAAGGCCAGACCCAGTTCTGGGGCTATGTGCTCGACGCCCGCTCGGGGATGATGACGAAGCAGGAGGTGCTCGACGCGATCGCCGCCACCGCCGCCACCTACGACCAGGCGACGCCGGGACGGAGCTGGCGGCCGCTGATCGACACGACCAACGACCCCGTCATCTCGTCCCGCTCCCCCCAGGCCTGGCGCGGCTGGCAGCGCTCCGAGGATTATTACAGCGAGGGCCAGCTCATCTGGCTGGACGTCGACCGGATCCTCCGCCAGCAATCGGGCGGCCGCAAGTCGATCGACGATTTCGCCCGCGCCTTCTTCGGCGTCAACGACCGCGACTATGGCGAGCTCACCTACACGTTCGACGACGTGGTGAGGACCCTGAACGCCGTCCATCCCTACGACTGGAGGACCTATCTGGACCGCAAGGTGAACGGCCTCAACGAGCGCGCGCCGCTGGAGGGGATCACCCAGGGCGGCTACCGCCTGGTCTACACCGACACGCCGACCGACTGGTTCAAGTCCGGCGAGAAGAAGGGCAAGAGCGTCGATCTCAGCTATTCCGGCGGCTTCTCGGTCAACACGTCGACCGGCAAGGTCACCAGCGTGATCTGGGACAGCCCGGCCTTCGACGCCGGCCTGACCGTGGGCGCGACCCTCCTGGCGGTCAACGGCCGCAAGTTCGAGGGCGACGCGCTGAAGGCGGCGATCAAGGCGGCGGCGGGCACGAAGGAGCCCATCCACCTCCTCGTCCAGAGCGGCGACACCTACCGCACGCTCGACCTCAAATGGACCGGAGGCCTGCGCTATCCGCGCCTCGAGCCGACCCAGGGAGGCAACGGCACGCTCGACGCCCTGCTCCGCCCGCTGCCGTGACGCCCCCGCCCCAGCCCTCCCCGTCGCGAAGCGATGGGGAGGGTTCAGAATGAAAGGATAAGCCGATGCGGGCCACCCTCGCCATGACCGCCGCCCTCCTCTCCAGCGCGGCCGCCGCCGCGCCCAAGCCGCGCGACTTCCAGTCCTCGGCGAGCGCCCAGGCCAATACCCGCGCGGCGCTGGAGCGGATCCGGTCGCTGAACCCGCGGGTCAACGCCGTCCTCGCCGCCGACCCCACCGCGATGGACCAGGCCAGGGCGCTGGACCGCTCGCGCACCCGCGGCCCGCTGTTCGGCATGCCGATCCTGATCAAGGACAATATCGAGAGCGTCGGGCCACTGCCGACCACGGCGGGAAGCCTCGCCCTCCTCCACAACGTCACCAACCGCGACGCGCCGCTCGTCGCGCGGCTCAGGGGCGCCGGGGCGGTGATCGTCGGCAAGACCAACCTCAGCGAATGGGCGAACATCCGCTCCAACAGCTCCATCTCCGGCTGGAGCGCGGTCGGCGGCCAGACCCGCAACCCGCATGCCTTGAACCGCAACCCCTGCGGCTCGTCGAGCGGCAGCGGCGCAGCGGTGGCGGCCGGGATGGTGCCCGCCGCCATCGGCACGGAAACCGACGGGTCGATCACCTGCCCGGCCGCGATCAACGGCATCGTCGGCTTCAAGCCGACCGTCGGCCTCGTCAGCCGAAGCCGGATCGTGCCGATCAGCCACAGCCAGGACACGGCCGGGCCGATGACCCGGACGGTGCGCGACGCCGCGCTCGTCCTCTCCGCCATCGCCGGCGCCGACCCGAGCGATCCCGCCACCGCGGAGGCCGACCGCCATCGCGGCGATTTCGCCGCCGGCCTCGACCCGAACGCGCTTCGCGGCCGGAGGATCGGCGTCATGCGCTTCGCCAGCGGCTTCGGCACCGATGCGGCCTTCGAGGAGGCGCTTCGCACCCTCGCCGCCCAGGGCGCGACCCTCGTCGAGATCAAGGAGTTCAAGGGGCGGGGAGAGATCGGCCAGAACGAGCATATCGTGCTCCTGACGGAGCTGAAGGCGGACCTCGACGCCTATCTCGCCACCACCCCGCCGACGGTCCGCACCCGCACCCTCGCCGACGTCATCGCCTTCAACGCGGCCAATGCCGCCACCGAGCTCGCTTTGTTCGACCAGGGCACGTTCGAGGAGGCGCAGGCGATGAAGGGCCTCGACGACCCGGACTACAGGAAGGCGCGCGAGACCTCCTACCGCCTCGCCGGGCCGGAGGGAATCGACCGCCTGCTCAAGGAGAACAACGTCGTCGCGCTGGTCGGCCCGACCATGCCCCCGGCCTGGCCGATCGACGCCGTCAACGGCGACCAGATCGCCGGCGGCGGCGCCGGCGGCCTCGCCGCGGTGGCGGGCTATCCGCACCTCACCGTGCCGATGGGAACGGTGAAGGGGCTGCCCGTCGGGCTGAGCTTCATCGGCGCCAAATGGTCCGACCAGCAGATCCTGTCGCTGGGTTACGCCTACGAGCAGGCCTCGCGGAAGCGGGTCGAGCCTCGCTTCCTGCCGTCGATCGAGGAAAGCCCGGAGATCGCCCCGCACCTCAAGCCGGCGCCGCGCCGGGCGCCCTGACGGCCCTCACTTCCTCGGCTTCTTCTTCGCCGCGGCCCTCATTCCGGCCGCCACCGCCAGGGCGGCCCAGCGCCGCATCGCCTCCGGGTCGTCGTGGACGTCGATCGGCGCGCGCCGGTAGTTCATGGTGTCGACGCGTCCATCCTTGAAGGTGACCGAGAAGCGCGCGCAGCCTTCCGAGTCCCAGATCGAGTCCGTCTCCGAGTCCGACTTGAACCATAGCTCGCCGTCGTCGAGGATCGCGAAGACGGTGCCGTCGAGATAGAGGGTGGCGCCGCCCATCATCTTGCGCATCGTGACGGCGCCGACCGGCTCCAGGGCCTCCTGCACCCAGGCGAAAAGCCCCTCGTCGAAGCTCATGTCGCGGCCAGCCTCAGGCCGACGATGCAGCCGATGAGCGCAAGGAGGAGGAGGAGGCGCAGCGACCCGGCCGGCTCGCCGAAGAACCAGATTCCGACGATCACCGTCCCCGCCGCGCCGATGCCGCCCCAGACGGCGTAGGCGGTGCCCATCGGAATGGTGCGCGAGGCCGCCTCGAGAAGGCCCATCGACAAAGTCACCGAGGCGAGGAAGCCGAGCGTCCAGGGCAGGTTGCGGAAGCCCTCGACGAAGCGCAGGCAGGTGGTGAAGCCGACCTCGAACAGGCCGCCGACGATGAGGAGGAGCCACGCCATCGCCTGCGGATTAGCCTTCGCGCCCGCGCCGCGCTAGCGTGGACCGCATGACGAAGCGAAAGGCGACCATCGGCAATCGGCTCGCGCCGCCCCGCTTCCTCCTGTTCCTCGCCTTGCTCCTCCCCGGCGGCGCGGCGGGAGCGGCCGCGGCCGGCTGGCGGATCGGCATCATGCTGGGGTTCGATGCGGCGGCGCTCGCCTTCCTCGCCTCGCTCGTGCCGCTGTTCCGCGCCGATCCCCGCACGATGCGGGACCAGGCCGCGGCGAACGACGCCAACCGGGCGATGCTGCTCGCCGTCACCGCGGCCGTCATGGCCGCGGTGCTGACGGCGGTGGCGGCGGAGCTGAGCGGCGGCGGCTCGTCGCCCTCCGCCAAGGCCGTGGTGATCGCCACGCTCGCCGTCGCCTGGCTGTTCAGCAACATGGTCTACGCGCTGCACTACGCGCACCTCTTCTACCTGAAGGACCCCGAGAGCGGCGGCGATTGCGGCGGCATCGCCTTTCCGGGCGAGGAGGAGCCCGGCTATTGGGACTTCGTCTACTTCTCCTTCACCCTCGGCATGACCTTCCAGACCTCCGACGTCGAGATCGACGCGCGCGCCGTCCGCAAGACGGTCGTCTTCCACTGCCTCGCCGCCTTCGTCTTCAACCTCGGCGTCATCGCCTTCACCATCAACGTGCTCGGCAGCGGCGGGGGCTAGAGACGGTCAGAGCCCCTCGCCGTGCAGCTCGGAAGCGGGGGTGGAGCGGGCCGCGGCAAGGCAGGCGGCGACGATCATCGCCGCGCCCACGAGGGTGAACGGCCGCACCGGCTCGGCGAAGAAGAGCCAGCCGAACAAGGCGGCCCAGACGAAGCCGGTATATTCGAGCGGGGCGAGATGCTGCGCCTGAGCGCGGGCATAAGCCCAGGCGAACACCATCAGCGAGACGAAGGCGAGCAACGCCGCGCAAAGGATGGCGGGGACGTGCGCGGCGGCCGGGGGAACGGCCAGCCACGGCGCGACGAGGAGGAAGCAGAGGCTCATGATCGCGCTGATGAAGAAGGCGACCTCCACGGGCCCCGCCATCTGCGCCTGGTGGCGCATGAGGACGATGTTCCCGGCATAGAGGCAGGCCGAGGCGAGGATGGCGAGCGAGCCGAGCAGGGCTTTGGGGCCGAGATCCGCCTGCCCCTGGCCCCACAGGATGACGAGCACCCCGGCGAAGCCGAGCAGGGACGCGAGGATCGCCCGCCGCTCGATCTTCTCCTTGAGGAAGAGGGCGGCGAGGTAGAGGGCGATGAGGGGGGCGATGAAGGCGAGCGCGATCGCCTGGGCCATCGGCACCCAGGTGAGGCCCCAGAAGAAAAGGATCGCCATCAGGCTGGAGAGCAGGCCGCGGGCGAGGTGGACCCTCAGCACGAACGGGGCCGGCCAAGCCTGCCGCCGGATCGCGAACACCGCGCCGCCGAGCAGGGCGCCCGCCATCGTTCGCCAGAGCAGGGCGTTGTACGCGCCGATCTGGAGCGACAGCCCCTTCATCAGCGCGTCCATCGTCGAGAAGAGGGCGATGGCCAGAGCCGCGGCCCCGAGCGCCATTCCATGCTTCCCCCGCTCCGCCATCGCGGCGGCTTAGAACGGGGGATTGGGACAGTCACTAGAGTCGGTCCTCTCTTCGTTGAATCGGGAGAGGATTCCCAAGGGTGCTGATCTGTGATTCAAGCTGCTTGCTGGAGTGGAGGCCGGCAGCGATGGCCAGAGCTTATTCGAATGATTTGCGGGAGCGAGTGGCCTGGGCGGTAGT
>JAFANP010000007.1 GCA_019232625.1 Alphaproteobacteria bacterium
AGAAGCTCGATAAGCCGGATTTGGCAGCGATGTGGCGGCAGGCCGCCGCTGCCGGTCTGCCGGCCGCGGCAAGCCCTCGACTTCAGTAGCCCGAAAGCCTATACCTACGACCATGCAAACGCTTCCCCAATTGAAAGCGGTTTATGACCTGCCGTTGCCGGAGTTGATCTTCCGCGCCGCCCTGGTGCATCGGGAGAACCACGACATCCGGGACATTCAGCGCTGCGCCCTCTTGAGCATCAAGACCGGCGGCTGTCCGGAGGATTGCGGCTATTGCAGCCAGTCGGCCCACGCGAAGAGCGGGATCAAGGCCGAGAAGCTGATGGACGTGGAGGGCGTCCTCCTCGCCGCCGCCGAGGCCAAGGCGGCGGGCTCCGGACGCTTCTGCATGGGCGCCGCCTGGCGCGAGCCCAAGGCCCGGGACATGGACGTGCTGTGCGCCATGGTGGCGGGCGTCAAGGCGATGGGGCTCGAGACGTGCATGACGCTGGGCATGCTGACGGGGGAGCAGGCGCGGCGGCTCGCCGAAGCGGGCCTCGATTACTACAACCACAATCTCGATACCTCTCCCGAGCGTTACGGCGCAGTGATCACCACCCGCACCTATCGGGACCGGCTGGAGACGCTGGAGCGGGTACGCGCCGCCGGCATGTCCGTCTGCTGCGGCGGCATCGTCGGCATGGGGGAGAGCCGCGACGACAGGGTCGGCTTCCTCCATGCTTTGGCGACGCTCCCCGCCCATCCGGAGAGCGTCCCGATCAACGCGCTGGTGCCGGTGAAGGGCACGCCGCTCGGCGACATGCTGGCGGACACGCCGCTCGCCAGGATCGACGACGTCGAGTTCGTCCGCACCGTCGCCGTCGCCCGGATCCTGATGCCGAGGTCGATGGTGCGGCTCTCCGCCGGGCGGGAGAGCATGAGCGACGCGACTCAGGCTCTCTGCTTCCTGGCCGGCGCCAACAGCATCTTCACCGGCGACAAGCTGCTCACCGCCGGCAATGCCGGCGCCGGCGCGGATGCGGCCCTGTTCGGCAGGCTCGGCCTCGTCCCGATGGCGAGCGCCGAGCCGGCGCGGGTCGCCGCGGAATGACCTCGCGCGCCGTCACCCCGGGCTTGATCCGGGGTCCACCTCCTTTACGGAGGCGACAAAAGAAGCAGGTGGATGCCGAATCAGCTCCGGCATGACGCTACAGGGGACGAGGGTGTTCAAGAAAATCCTGATCGCGAACCGCGGCGAGATCGCCTGCCGCGTCATCCGCACCGCGAAGAAGATGGGGATCAGGACGGTAGCCGTTTACTCGGACGCCGACGCGCGCGCCCCGCATGTGCGGATGGCCGACGAGAGCGTGCGGCTGGGCCCGCCGCCGGCGGCGGAGAGCTATCTCAATGCCGAGCTGATCATCACCGCGTGCCGCGAAACCGGCGCGGAGGCCGTCCACCCCGGCTACGGCTTCCTCTCCGAGCGGGAGAGCTTCGCCCGGGCGCTGGAGGAGGCGGGGATCGCCTTCATCGGACCGCCCCCCAAGGCCATCGCCGCGATGGGCGACAAGATCGAGTCGAAGAAGCTTGCGAAGCAGGCGGGCGTCAACGTCGTCCCCGGCTTTCTCGGCGACATCGCCACGACCGACGACGCGGTGCGGATCGCCGGCGAGATCGGCTATCCGGTGATGATGAAGGCCTCGGCCGGCGGCGGCGGCAAGGGCATGCGCCTCGCCTGGTCCGAGCAGGACGTGCGCGAAGGCTTCGAGGCGACGAAGCGCGAGGGCCTCGCCAGCTTCGGCGACGACCGGGTGTTCATCGAGAAGTTCATCGAGAGTCCGCGCCACATCGAGATCCAGCTGATCGGCGACCAGCACGGCAACATCCTCTATCTCGGCGAGCGGGAATGCTCGATCCAGCGGCGCCACCAGAAGGTGGTCGAGGAGGCGCCGTCGCCCTTCGTCACGCCGGAGATGCGCCGCGCCATGGGGGAGCAGGCCGTCGCCCTCGCCAAAGCGGTCGGCTATTACAGCGCCGGCACCGTCGAGCTGATCGTCTCCGGGGCCGACCCCACCGGCAGGAGCTTCTACTTCCTCGAGATGAACACCCGGCTCCAGGTCGAGCATCCCGTTACCGAGGAGGTGACCGGGCTCGATCTGGTCGAGCTGATGATCCGGGTGGCGGCCGGCGAGAAGCTGCCGCTCGGGCAGGACGAGGTGAGCCTCACCGGCTGGGCGATCGAGAACCGCGTCTATGCGGAGGATCCTTATCGCGGCTTCCTGCCCTCGACGGGCAGGCTCGTGCGCTACCAGCCGCCGCGGGAGGAGCGGACCGACGGCGGCGTGACCCGCGTCGACGACGGCGTCTTCGAGGGCGGCGAGGTCAGCATGTTCTACGACCCGATGATCGCCAAGCTGGTCACCTGGGCCCCGACGCGGATCGAGGCGATCGACCGCCAAATCGCTGCGCTCGACCGCTTCGTCGTCGAGGGGATCGGCCACAATATCGACTTCCTCTCCGCGCTCATGCAGCATCCGCGTTTCAGGGAAGGCCGGCTCACCACCGGCTTCATCGCCGAGGAATATCCCGAGGGTTTCGACGGCGCGCCGGCGGACGAGAAGCTGGTCGAGGATCTCGCCGTCCTCGCCGCCTTCGTGGGCATGACCAGCGACGAGCGGGCTTGCGGGATATCCGGCCAGCTCGGCAGCGCGGTTCCGCCGCCGCCGGAACGGGTCGTGCGGATCGGCAAGCGCGACTTCGCGGTGCAGTTCGACGGCTTCGAGGGCGGGCTCATCGCCTATGTGGACGAGGGCGAGGGGCGCGAGCTGATCGGCCGCTGGCAGCCCGGCCAGCGCCTGCTCAAGGCGACCATCGACGGCCGCAGCCGAACGGTTCAGGTGGCGAAAGCGGGGCGACAGTGGCGGCTGACGACGCGCGGCGCCTCCCACCTCGTCCAGGTTCTGCCGGCGCACGTCGCGCAGCTCAGCCGCCATATGATCGAGAAGGTCCCGCCCGACCTTTCGAAGTTCCTCATCTGCCCCATGCCCGGCCTGCTCACCGCCCTCCACGTCGCCGAGGGCGACAGGGTCGAGGCCGGGCAGCCGCTCGCCGTCGTCGAGGCGATGAAGATGGAGAACATCCTGCGCGCCGAAAAGGCCGGCTCGGTGAAGAAAGTCGCTGCCCACCCGGGCGAAAGCCTTGCCGTCGACGCCGTCATACTCGAGTTCGACTGAGTATGATGGCGTGCAAGATCGTCCCGCCCCGGCGGACGTGAGCCGGATCCATCGAGGAATGGAACGCACCATTCCTCGTCACCCGACTTGATCCGAGGTCCACCTTACTTTGGTCCAGTGAGAAGAAGGTGGATGCCGGATCAAGTCCGGCATGACGCTTGAAAGGGGCGGGGGCGCCTGTTCTTCCCGCCACCCCTCCGTTCGTCATGACGATCCAACCTCGACGCAGCGTGGTCCAGGTGGGGTTGCCCGGTTCAGATCCGGGCCGGCAGCCTTATCTCGAACCAGGCCCCGCGTTCCGCCGCAAGGCTGACGATCGTCCCTCCGCAGGCGTCGAGCAGCGAGCGCGCTATCGCCAGGCCGAGGCCCGAGCCTCCCTGGGCCCGGCGGCCGGTGTGGAACGGCTCGAAGATCCGCTCGTGGTCGGCCGCGGGAATGCCGGGCCCGTCGTCGCGCAGATCGATCCGCACCCTCACCCCGTCGCGCTCGGCCGCGAGCTTCACCCTGCCGGCGCCGGCCTGCCGGCTGTTCTCGATCAGAGTCTCCAGAACCGCCACGATCATCTCCGCGGGCGCCGCAAGGCGGGGAAGCGGCGGGGCCTCCCACTCTATCGCGAAGCGCGGGCCGCGATGGGCGTCGGCGATCCTGAGGACCGCCTCGTCGAGGTCGGACTCCGCATCCTCCGGGGCGAAGCTCATGTCCGCCCGCGCCAGCTCCAGCAGCCGCCGGAGCAGGTGCGACAGGCGGTCCGCGTCGGCCGCCGCATTGGCGAGGAACCGGCGGCGCTCCTCGGGCCGCATCGTCGGGTGCTCGTCGAGCAGCTCGATGGCGCCCTTGATGCCGGCGATCGGGGTCTTCAGCTCGTGGCTGACGGCGGCGGCGAAGTCGCGCAGGTAGCGGGAGCGGCGTTCGATCCGCTCCGCCATGGCGGCGAAGTTGAGGTAGAGGCTGCATATCTCGACGGCGGCGGTCGGCGGCGGCTCCGGCACCGTCACCTTGCCGCGGGCGACGTTCTCCGTCGCCTCGGTGAGATATTCGATCGGCCGGGCGATGCCCCGCGACAGGAGGCCGGCGAGCACCAGCAGGGTGGTGAAGATGAGGGCGATGCCGAGGAGTATCTTGCCGCGATCCTGGTAGATGCCGACGAACAGCCCGCGGGGCGAGCGCGACAGCATCAGCACGCCGATGACGCGGCCGCCCGCCTCGATCGGGCGGGTATAGTGGACGCGGACGCTGGACGCGCGGCTCAGCATCTCCAGCGCATAGCGCGGCTCATAGCCTCCACGGCGCCGAAGCACCGTGGTCGTCCGCTCGGCCAGCGCGTCGCGCACTTCGGGAAGGTGGGCGTAGCTGCCGCGATAGTCGTCGGCGCCCAGGACGACGATGCCCTGCCCGTCGAGGATGCGGGTGGCGGCCAGCGTCGTGCGGAACGCCTCGCGCACCACCGGCGCCAGCTTCGCGCCGGCCAGCCGCGCGGGCGCCGCCGCCGGCCGCCGTGTCCGAGCGGCGGGCGGCTGCTCGGCGAGGACCGGCATCGCGTTGAGGTCGATGGTCGGCGGCTGCGGCTCGAGCCGTCCCGGCGGCGGCGGCAGGGGCTCGGGCCAGGCGTCGCGATAGGCGGCGGCGAGCACCGCCCCTTCGGCGATCAGCTCCGCCTCAGTCTGCTGGACGAGCGTGTTTTCGTAGACGCGCAGGAACACCGCGCCCACGCCCGGAAGGGCGGCGACGAACAGGAAGGTGACGAACAGGATCGTCCGCAGCCTGAGCGCCGGCCAGTGGCGCTTGGCGAGCCGCTTCGCCGCGCCGATCAAGCGGCGCCGGCGCCGAGGCAGCGGCCGATCCGGTAGCCGAGGCCGGGCCGAGTCTCGATCAGGTCCGACGCGCCGTGCTCCGCGAATTTGTGCCTGAGGTTGCGGACGTGGCTGTCGATCGTCCGGTCGGTCACGGCAAAGCCGGGGCCGCGCACCCGGTCGATCACCGCGTCGCGGCTGAACACCTTGGACGGGAGGCCGGCGAGCAGGCGGAGGATCTGGAACTCGGTGACGGTGACCGGCACGTCGGCCCCGTCCCATTGCGCTTCCCACGCGTCCGGATCGAGCCGGAGGCGGCCGTGGACGATGGCGCCCGCACGACCCGCCTCGGCCAGGCCCCGGCCGCCGCGCTTCAGGATCGCGTTGACTCGCGCCACCACTTCCCGCGGCGAGAAGGGCTTCACGACATAATCGTCGGCGCCGAGCTCGAGCCCGACGACCCGGTCGATCTCGTCGTCGCGCGAGGAGAGGAAGAGGATCGGCAGCTCGCCCGACGCCCGCAGACGGCGGCAGACCTCCAGACCGTCCATGCGAGGCATGTTGATGTCCAGCACGACCAGGTCCGGCCGTCGGGCCGCGACGGTGGCGAGCGCCGCCTCGCCGTCCTCCGCCTCCTCCGTGGCCATGCCCGCCTTGGAGAGGGCGAAGCTCAACACCTCGCGGATGTGCGGGTCGTCGTCGACGATCAGGATCATGTGGCTCATCGCGTACATCTTTCTCACCGCTGGGGAGCCGCTGTCAAAGCGGCGGCCGGGATGCTGCCGTCGCAGGCGCGGGGACCCGCAACCGGGCCGGGGAGGGGCCGCGGCGCCGTCAGCCGCCGGACCTCGGCAAGGCGGCGCTGGTTCCGCCACGTCCAGCCGTGCCAGTCCGCCTGGGCCTGCTCGAGGCTCCGCCGGGTGTCCGACCGCACCGACGCGACCCGGTCGCGGAGCGGGGCGGAGAGGGGACGCGCTTCGAGCTCCACCAGCGCCGGCAGCGCCGAGGGACCCAGCCGGCGCAGGTAGCACAGGTCGATGGCCGCACCGGTGCCGCCCGCGTCCCGCGCGTGGCGGACGTTCCAGCCCGCGGCGAGCGCGCCGAGATCGACGAACGCGCAGGCGGTGAGCGCGGCGAGGGCGGCGGCGGCGTTGGCGTTGATCAGCCAGGCGCCGCTCCGCTCGCGGGCGATCCGCCAACAGATGAGGATGAGGCCCGCAGCGACGAGCGCCATCCACAGCAGCGCCGCGATGCGCAGGCGGGTGAGCGAATAGGCCTCGACATAGTCGATCGTGCGCAGGGCCGTGGAGGCGACGAGCAGTATGTTCTGCCCGATCCAGAGATAGACCATGCGGCGGATCGCAGCGCTTTGCGCCAGCGGCGAGCCGGGCCGGAGCGTGACCAGGACGAAGAGGCCGGCGAGCAGGGCCGTCCCGATCAGCGGGTAGGCGCCGCGATGGGCATAGTCCGCCAGGGTCATTCCTTCGGGGAGCGCGGCGCCGCTCCACAGGAAGGCGATGTCGAGGCCGTTCTGGAGCGCGAAGACCAGGTTGAACGCGGCCAGCGACAAGGCCACCGAAGCGCGGCTCGTGCCCGGAAGGCTGGACGCCGGCCCTCGCTCTCTGACGCTCCGCCGCCGCAGCGAGCGCTCGAGGCGCGGCCGCATCAGCGCCCAGAGCGGCAAGGCCGTCCCCGCCCAGAAGAGCAGCCTGAGGCCGCTCACTCCGCCGAACAGGCCGCTCAGGCTGATGCGCGAGAAGGCGTCGGAGATGAGCGGATTGGCGGCGGCGAACAGGCCGAGGAAGAGCGCGCTCCCCACCGCCGGGAGGACGAGGACGGCGAGGCGCCTGGAGAGGCCGGCCGCGCCGCGCCGGCGCCGCCGGGCGGCGTGCAGCCGCGGCACGTCGTCGAGCATTGCGACGAGGCTGCGCACCGCCTGCCACGGCAGGTGGAGGGCGGCGCGGGTCGCCGTGTCGAAGCCCCGAGTCCGCGGGAGCAGCACGGCGAGGCTGGCGCTCGCCCAGAAAAGCGCGACGGCGAGCAAGGACGGGTCGTCCGCGAGGGCGGCGGCGTAGATGAGTGCGAAGGCGGCCGCGGCCCAGCCGCTCCGCCGGCGTCGCAGCGGCGCATGGGCGGCGAGCGCCACCGCCAGCACGGCCGCCGCATAGAGGCCGAGCGTGGAACCGGCGCGGTGAAAGTAGAAGAGCCAGTCGGCCAGCGCGACCAGCAGGGCGGCGAACGCCACCTTGAGCAGGAAGCTGAAGTCCGAATAGGCGCGCCTGTTCGGCGCAGCGGTCGATAAGGCGATCTCCAAGGCACGTCCTCCCTGTCTGGCGGGGGGGAATGCCGTCTTCCTGTCGAAGCGCGGCGGCTAAGGCCGCCAAAAGGCCGCGAGGAGGATGTGCAGATTTCGTGCAGGCGCCTCAGCCGCCGGTTCGAAGGCGAACGAGCTCCTCCGGGCTGCGTCGGACTCCGCCTGCGTTCGCGCGACGGATGAACTCGCTCGTGACGCCGTAATCCCGCAGGCGGACGATCTCGTCGGGAGCAAGACCGCCATAGCCGAGGGTCGCGAGATCGCGCACGAACGCGCCGCTGACGCCGTGGTCGCGCAGCTGGACCAGGCCGTCCGGCGCGGGCGCGCGCAGCCCGTTGTCGGCGAGCGACCGGACGTAATCGACGGAGACGCCGTGGTCGCGCATCCGGATCAGCGCCTGCAGGCGCCCGGCTCGATAGCCGAGGGCGCCCATGTCGCGCAGGTAGGCGGCGTTCACGCCGTGGTGCCCGGCCTCGGCAAGCTCGTCGATCGTCGACCGCGCATATCCCTGCCGCTGCAGTTCGTCGGCGAAGGCGAGGCCGATGTCGCTCATCGCCAGGTCGAAGAGCTGCACGTCGGAGGCGGCGCCGTAGCCGCGGCGCGCCAGCTCGGCCGCAAAGGCGCGGCCCGGCTCGAACCGGCAGTCGCCGCTGCCCCGCCCTCGCCCCGCCATGCCCTCGCAGGCGAAGCTCCCCGCGTCCCGCGTCAGGCGGAAGCGGACGGGGCCGGCGGCATCGGCCTGGAGCGCCGCCCGGGAGAGGCCGCCCAGCTCGGAGACATCCGCCGTACGGCTGTAGACGCTGTTGGAATGCGCCGTCCGGTAGCTCAGCTCGAACTGCACCTTGCCGTCGCTGCGGCCTCGTGAATCGACGCTCCACTGGACCGCGGCGGGCATTTCGGCGCTCGACGCCGGGCGGGCGCAGGCGGCGCTCGGCAGAAGCGCGAGGGTGGAGAGGAGGACGAAGAAGGCGCGGCGCATCGGAAGCTCCCGGATAGAAACGGTCCGGGGATTGGCTGCAAAGATCGGGCCAGCGAGAGACCGGCGGAAATCCTCCTCTTGCAGGCGCTGCGCTGTCCAGATTCGGTCGGCGGGTGTCCGCTGGCGGACGCGCTCTCAGTCGGCGAACGGGTCCCGGACGAGGATCGTGTCTTCCCGCTCCGGGCTGGTCGAGACGAGGGCGACGGGGCAGCGGATCAGCTCCTCGACCCGGCGGATATATTTTATCGCCTGGGCGGGAAGCTGCGCCCAGCTGCGCGCCCCGGCGGTCGACTCGGCCCAGCCTTCCATCGCCTCGTAGACGGGCTCGACCGCCGCCTGGTCGCGGGCGTGCGCGGGCAAATGATCGTAGCTGCGGCCGCCCAGCCGGTAGCCGGTGCAGATGCGTATCTCCTCCAGCCCGTCGAGCACGTCGAGCTTGGTGAGCGCGATCCCGGTCACGCCGGCAACGGCGCAGGACTGGCGCACCAGAACGGCGTCGAACCAGCCGCACCGGCGCTTGCGCCCGGTGACGGTGCCGAACTCGCGGCCGCGCTCGCCCAGGCGCTGCCCGACGGCGTCGTCGAGCTCGGTCGGGAACGGCCCGGCGCCGACCCGGGTGGTGTAGGCCTTGACGATGCCGAGCACGAAGCCCGCCGCGGCCGGACCCATGCCCGTCCCGCCGGCGGCCGTCCCGGCGATCGTGTTGGACGAGGTCACGAACGGATAGGTGCCATGGTCGACGTCGAGCAGGACGCCCTGCGCGCCTTCGAAGAGGATCCGGTCGCCCCGCGCGCGGGCCTCCTGGAGGGTGAGCCAGACCGGGCGCGCGAAGCCCAGCACGAAGTCGGCGATCTCGGCGAGGTCGCGTTCCAGCCGGCCGCGGTCGATGGGCGGCTCCCCGAAACCGGCGAGCAAGGCGTCGTGATGGGCGCAGAGGCGGTCGATCTGGGGGCCGAGGTCGCCGAGATGGGCGAGGTCGCAGACCCGGATGGCGCGCCGCCCGACCTTGTCCTCATAGGCCGGGCCGATGCCGCGGCGAGTGGTGCCGATCTTGCCCTGGCCGGAGGCGTCCTCGCGTAGCGCATCGAGGTCGCGGTGGAAGGGAAGGATGAGAGGGCAGGTGTCGGCGATGTGCAGCGTCTCCGGAGTCACCGCCACGCCCTGCCCGGCGAGCTTGGCCACCTCGGCGCGGAGCGCCCAGGGGTCGAGGACGACGCCGTTGCCGATCACCGACAGGGTGCCGCGGACGATGCCGGACGGGAGCAGCGAGAGCTTGTACGTCTGGTCGCCGACGACGAGCGTGTGGCCGGCATTGTGACCGCCCTGGAAGCGCGCGACGACGTCGGCGCGGCTGGCGAGCCAGTCGACGATCTTGCCCTTTCCCTCGTCGCCCCACTGGGCGCCGATCACGGTGACGTTGGCCAAGGCGAAGTTCCTGCGGTGGAGACGATAAAGGCTCTAGGGAGCCCGGCCACCCAGGTCCAGCGATCAGCCTTCGATAAGGCCGAGCCGACGTTCAATGCGGTCGACGCGCCGGTTCAGCTGCCCGATGTCGCCGTTCATTCCGCCAAGCAAGGTCATGATTCCCCGGAAGAAATCGTCATGTGCCGAGAGGTGGGTTTCGAGGCCGTCGAAGCGCCGGCGAAAATCGTCATTGTCGGACTGAAGCCGCTTCAGGATCTCCAGGAGGAAGTCTTCGCTCGCCACGACTCACTATTCGTCGAAACCGGAGTAGAGGGCAAGGGAGTTTGCTCTTTCCGATGATCAGAAGCGCAGCGCCTTCACCCGCTTCACTCCCGGCAGCGCCTCCAGCTTCCGAACCAAATCCTCGCCGATGCCGCTGTCGACCGAGACCAAAGCGACCGCCTCGCCGCCGGCGGCGCGGCGGCCGAGGTTGAAGGTGCCGATATTGATCCCGGCCTCGCCGAGCGCGGTTCCGAGCCGGCCGATGAAGCCGGGCGCGTCCTCGTTGACGATGTAGATCATCTCGCCCTCGAGCTCGGCCTCGACCTTGATTCCGAAGATGTCGACGAGGCGCGGGCTTGCATTTCCGAACAGGGTGCCGGCGACCGACCGTTCGCCGCCGGCCGTGACCCTCAGCAAGGTGTGATAGTCGCCCTCGCGATCGTGGCGGATCTCGCGCACGTCGAGGCCGCGCTCCCTCGCCAGGAAGGGCGCGTTGACCATGTTCACCGTGTCCGAATGGATTCGCATGAAGCCGGCGAGGACGGCGCCGGTGATAGGTTTCAGGTTGAGCCCGGCGGCGGCGCCCTCGGCTTCGATCGACAGGCCGGCGAGCGGTCCGTGGGCGAGCTGGCCGACGAGCGAGCCGAGCTTCTCGGCAAGCGCCATATAGGGCTTCAGCCTCGGCGCCTCCTCGGCCGTCAGCGAGGGCATGTTGAGGGCGTTGGTGACTCCGCCCCGGGTCAGGAATTCGGAAATCTGTTCGGCGACCTGGATGGCCACGTTGACCTGGGCCTCGGTCGTGGAGGCCCCGAGATGGGGCGTGGCGACGAGGCCGGGGGTGCCGAACAGCGGATTGTCCTTCGCCGGCTCCTCGCCGAACACGTCGAGCGCCGCCCCGGCGACCTGGCCGCTCTCCAGCGCGTCCTTGAGCGCCAACTCGTCGATCAGCCCGCCGCGGGCGCAATTGACGATCCGTACGCCGCGCCGGGTCTTGGCCAGATTGTCGCGGCTGAGGATGTTGCGGGTCTGGTCGGTGAGCGGCGTGTGGAGTGTGATGAAGTCGGCGCGAGCGAGCAATTCCTCCAGCGTCACCTTCTCGATTCCCAGGTCGACCGCCCGCTCGGGGGTGAGGAAGGGATCGTAGGCGACGACCTTCATCCGCAGGCCGCGGGCGCGATCGGCGACGATGGAGCCGATATTGCCCGCGCCGATCAGCCCCAGCGTCTTGTTGGTGAGCTCCACGCCCATGAAGCGGTTCTTCTCCCATTTGCCCGCCTGGGTGGAGGCGTCGGCGGCGGGAAGCTCGCGGGCGAGCGCGAACATCATCGCTATGGCGTGCTCGGCGGTGGTGATCGAGTTGCCGAACGGCGTGTTCATCACGACGATGCCCCGCGCCGTCGCCGCCGGGATGTCGACATTGTCGACGCCGATGCCGGCGCGGCCGATCACCTTGAGCGCGCCCGCGGCCTCCAGAACGTCCGCCGTCACCTTGGTGGCGGAGCGTATGGCGAGGCCGTCATAGCCGCCGATGATCGCCTTCAGCTCGTCCTTCGAGAGACCCGGCTTCTCGTCGACCTCGACTCCGTTCGCCCGGAAGATCTCGGCGGCCTTGGGATCCATCGGATCGGAAATCAGGACTTTGGGCATCGAGGCAACTCCGTCGTCCCGGCACAGGGGCGGGATATCGTGGTGTGAAGGGCGGGGTGTCCGGCCGGCCCCGGGGAACCGGCCTTGGCGGGGACTCGTCAGGCCCGCGACGCTTCCTCCCTGGCCCAGTCCAGCCAGGGGAAGAGCGCTTCGAGATCGGCCGTCTCCACCGTGGCGCCGCACCAGAGGCGCAGGCCCGGCGGCGCGTCGCGATAGGAGGCCACGTCGTAGGCCGCGCCCTCGGCCTCGAGCAGCGCCGCCATCCTCTTCACCAGCGCCGCCTGCCCCTCCGGAGCCCCGGCATCGGCGAAGCGAAGGCAGACGCTGGTGTTGGAGCGCGTCGCCGGATCGGCGGCGAGATGCTCGATCCAGTCCGTGCGCTGCACCCAGGCGTCGACGGCCGCCGCGTTGGCGTCGGCGCGGGCGATGAGGCTCGGCAGGCCACCCAGCCCCAGCGCCCACTCGAGCGCGAAGATGTAATCCTCGACCGCCAGCATCGAAGGCGTGTTGATCGTGTCGCCCTGGAAAAGGCCTTCGTTGAGCTTGCCGCCTTTGGTCATTCGGAAGATCTTGGGCAGCGGCCAGGGCGGTGCGTAGCCCTCCAGCCGCTCGACGGCGCGCGGGCCGAGGATGAGCATGCCGTGCCCGCCCTCGCCGCCGAGCACCTTCTGCCAGGAGAAGGTGGTGACATCGAGCTTCTCCCAGGGAAGCTCCTGGGCGAACACGCCCGAGGTCGCGTCGGCGAAGGTGAGCCCGCCCCGATCGTCCGCAATCCAGCCGCCGTCCGGCACGCGCACCCCCGAGGTGGTTCCGTTCCAGGTGAAGACGATGTCGGAGCCGGGATCGACCTTGTTGAGATCCGGAAGCGCCCCATAGTCCGCCCGGACGATCGCGGCGTCCAGCTTGAGCTGTTTGACGATGTCGGTCACCCAGCCCTCGCCGAAGCTTTCCCAGGCGAGGACCGTCACCGGCCGCGGCCCGAGCATCGACCAGAGCGCCAACTCGACGGCGCCGGTGTCGGAGGCCGGGACGATGGCGATGCGGTGGCTCGCCGGCACGCGCAGGATGCGCCGGGTCAGCTCGATGGCGTGGCCGAGCCGTGCCTTGCCGAGCTTCGAGCGGTGCGAGCGGCCGAGGGATCCGAGGGCGAGATGCTCGGGACCCCATCCCGGCGGCTTGGCGCACGGGCCCGAGGAGAAAAAGGGACGCGCCGGCTTCACCGCCGGCTTTTCGACTGTCATTTCACGACTCTCCTTGCAGAGAGCCCGCACCGCGTTGGGACGGCGTGGCCCGGCGACAGGGATAGAGGTGCTCGCCTCCCTGTCAACGACAAGCGGCCCTTATCCACAATTTAGCGCCGCACGCCGTTGACCTGCGGCAGGCCGGCGCGCAGCCTGAAGCGATGCGGGGTCGGGGGGTGGTCGTGGCGTTGTTGCTGGTGGCGGGGTGCATCCCCTCCGGCCGCGACAAGCCGCCGCCCAAGGCGCCGCCGGTCTCGATCGAGCCGGACAAGCAGGTCCTCCAGTGCCTCGGCGCGCTCGGGCGCGAGGGCGTCCGCTTCAAGCCGCTGCCCGACCGCTACTTCGCCAACGGCTGCACCGCGGTGGGCGCGGTGCAGCTGCTCGACATCGGCACGCCGGTGACGAACCTCGGCGCGATGACCTGTCCCGTTGCCCGGGGCTTCGCCGGCTGGGTACGGGAAGCGGTCCAGCCCGCCGCTACCGCCTGGCTCGGCAGCCCGGTGGTCCGGATCGAGAGCCTCGGCACCTACAGCTGCCGTCCGGTCAACAACCAGGCCGGCGCACGGCTCAGCGAGCACGGCCGGGCGAATGCGGTCGATGTGGGCGCCTTCGTTCTCGCGGACGGCCGGCGGATCACCGTGGCGTCGGGGTGGAACGGCGGCGACGAGGACGTCCGCCGCTTCCTCCGCGCCGTCCATGACGCCGGCTGCCGCCGTTTCCAGGTCGGGCTCGGCCCCGACGCCAACGCCTTCCACCGCGACCATCTTCATTTCGACATGGGGAGGGGCCCCTATTGCCGTTAGCGCAGACTGGGTCCGACCAATCGCCACCCCGGCGGGGGGCGCCTGTTCCTCCCCCGTCACGCCGTCCGCCCGGCATGACGACGGGAGGCGAGGGCGACTGCGCCTTCTCCGGGCTTTTCGTCCCGCGCTGGGCGGCCGGCTCTTTACTTCTTCGTCTGCGCGGCGCGGCCGTCGACCGAAGGCGCGGCCTGATCCTTGACGTTCTTGCCCGGCGTGGCCTGCGCCTCGGTGAGGACCGGCTGGTCCTTGGCCTTGTCGCCCTGGGCGCCCTGGTCCGCCTGCTCGGCGGCGGCCGCGGCGGGGTTGGCGGCGGCGGCCGGCGCGGCCGGCAGCGGCTTGGGCGCGTCGCTCATCGTGTTCAGATAGGCGATGACGTTGGCGCGGTCCTCCGGCTTGGAGAGGCCGGCGAAGGTCATCTTGGTGCCCGGCGCGAAGTCGCGCGGCGACTTGAGCCAGTGGAAGAGGCTGTCCCAATCCCAGTTGCCGCCCTTGCCCCCCAGCGCCGGCGAGTAGGCGAAGCCGGCCGCGTGGTGGCCGATCGGCCCGCCGACGACGCCCCACAGATCGGGTCCGGTGCCGTTGGCGCCGCCCTTGGCCGCGGTATGGCAGGCGGTGCACTTCTTGAACACCTGCTCGCCGAGCTTGGGATCGGCCGAGGCGAGGTAGAAGGCGGCGGGCTGCTCCGCAGCGGCGCCGCCCTTCTCCTCCGCCCCGGTCACGCCCTCGATCGGATAGCCCATCTTCTCCGGCCGCTCGGCGTGGAACATCTCGCCCGTGACGATGGTGGTGCCGAGCGCGACGATTCCGGCGCCGAGCACCCAGCCCGCGATCGTGTTGGTGCGATTGTCCATGTGCTGCCTCGGGACCTCTTCCGAACGGCGCGGACGCGCCTCAGGTGGGATTTCGGCAGCCCCTTTAGGCGGGGCCGTCAGACGGGGCAAGACCGTCAACCCAGGCCCGGAGCAAGCTATGGGCGATGGCGAAGGCAGGAGGCGCCTTGAACGGAGCGCCCGCCTCGTCGGCCAGCGCGGCGGCGACTTCGGCCCGGTCCGCCCAGATCGCGTCTTCCAACTCGTTGCGATCGAGCGTCACCGCGTCCGACGCCGCCCGGGCAATGCAGGCGATCATCAGCTGGCCCGGAAAGGGCCAGGGCTGGCTCGCGACGTAGCGGACGTCCGCGACCCGAAGCCCGGCCTCCTCCTCGATCTCCCGCGCCACCGCTTCCTCGATCGACTCGCCCGGTTCGACGAAGCCGGCGAGCGCCGAATAGCGGCCGGCGGGATATTGCGGCTGGCGCCCGAGCAGCACCCTCCCGTCGAACTCGGCGAGCATGATCACGACGGGGTCGACGCGCGGGAAATGTTCGAGGGTGCAGGCGGTGCAGCGGCGGCCCCAGCCGGCGCGGAAGCGGACCGTCGGCGCGCCGCAACGGCCGCAGAAGCGATGGCGGTTGTGCCACTCGATGACGCTGCGGGCCGCTCCCCACAGGGCCGCGTCCGAGGGCGCCATCCGGCCGAGGATCGAGAAGACGCCCCAGGCGCGCTGGCCGATCTCGATGGCGGGGACGGGGGCGAAGAGCGGGATGTCGCCGGAGAGGCCGAGGAAGATCGTCTCCGCTTCCGGGTCGAGCGAGCCGAGGCTGTCCCAGGCGAGGCGCTCGGCTTCGTCGAGCACCGGGTCCAGGCCGGCCAGGCGGAGGAGACGGGCTTCGCCCGCGGCGGCGAGCTCGGCGAGCCGCGCTTCGTCGAGGCGGAGGCGGTCGGCGCGGTCGATGCCGGCGCCGGTGAAGCCGGGGCTCGGCATCAGGCGTTCTCCCGGACCGGGAGGGCGAGTCCCGAGCGCCGCTCCCTCCCGCGCCGCGCCAGCTTGGCGAAGAGGGTGGGGAGGCCCGCCTCCTCGATCCGCTCCACCGGCCACCAGATCCCCTCGTCCCGCGTCGGTGCGTCCGCGCAGAGCAGGCGCATGGTCAGCGCGAAATGGGTGAAGACATGGTCGACCGCGCCCGCTTCCGCCCAGTCCGCCTCGGCGGGCGCGGCTTCCGGCAAGGCCAGCATGCCGCCGAGCAGCCCCTTTTCCGGCCGTCGGACTAGGAGGACGTGGCCGTCATGCTCCAGCCAATAGGCCGTTCCCTCCCGGCGCGGCCTGGCCTTCTTCGCGGTCTTGCGGGGATAGGTTTCGGGCGCGCCGGTCGCAAAGGCGAGGCAGTGCGCACGCAGGGGGCAGCGGGGGCAGTCAGGGCTGCGGGGGGTGCAGATCGCCGAGCCGAGGTCCATCATCGCCTGGGCGAAGTCGCCGGCGCCGTGCGCGGGCGTCAGCCGGTCGGCGAGGCGGTAGATTTCGTCGCGCGAGGCGGGAAGCGGCGTCTCCATGGCGAAGAGGCGGGAGACGACGCGCTCGACGTTCGAATCCACCACCACGGCGCGGCGGCCGAAGGCGATCGCCGCGATCGCGGCGGCGGTGTAGCGGCCGATGCCGGGAAGCTTCCTCAGCGCCTCCTCCGTGTCGGGGAACCGGCCGCCATGCTCGCGCGCGACCTTGCGGGCGCAGCCGACGAGGTTGCGGGCCCGCGCGTAATAGCCGAGGCCCGCCCAGGCGGCCATGACCTCCTCCTCGGGCGCCGCCGCGAGCGCCTCCACCGTCGGCCAGCGGCGGGCGAAGGCCTCGAAATAGGGCCTGGCGTGCGGAACGGTGGTCTGCTGGAGCATGATCTCGGAAAGCCACACCCGATAGGGATCGGGGGCGGCGGGAGGCTCGGTTCTCCACGGTAATCGCCGTTTATCCACAGCAAACCAGCGCATAAGCGCCTCGGAAGCATCGACGGCCATGGTTCGCCTATGGCATGGTCCGCGGCATGGCGAAATCGGGCGGATCGACGAAAGATCGGAAGGCGGAGGCCCCGCGCGCCAACCGCGCCCGGGCCGTCTCCGACATGCTGCCGGTCGTGGGCGGCGCGGCCTTCCGCCGATTCGGCTTCGTCCAATCGTCGGTCGTCAGCCGCTGGCGGGAGATAGTCGGGGAGCGCTACGCCCGCGTGTCGGCGCCTGAATCGATCCGCTTCCCGCCGGGCAAGCGCTCCTGCGGGGTGCTGAATCTGGTGGTGGAGGGGGCACATTCGACGATGCTCCAACATGTCGCGCCGGTGATCGTCGAGCGGGTGAACCGCTTCTTCGGCTATGCCGCGGTCGAGCGGGTGCAGTTCCGGCAAGGCATGGTTCAGGTGGCGAAGGTAGAGACGAGGGCGGCGCCGCCTTCGCTGCGCCCGCTCCCGGCCGACCTCGGCGACTCGCTGAGAGGCATAGCCGACCCGGAGCTGCGGGCGTGCCTGGAAGCGCTGGCGCGCGGCGTCGCCGAAGGCGCCCGCAACGCCCCGGCCGCGGTCGCGATACCGGTGGTCGGCAGGATTGGGGAAAGGAAGAGATGACCCGCTTCGGCCTCTTACCGACCGCTGCCGCGGCCGCCGCCGCGCTGCTTCTCCTGCCCGCCGCCCCGGCCGCAGCCGCGCCCGCCCGCCGCGCCGCCCCGCCCGCGGCGCACGACTGGAGCCGGACGGTCGCCGCCACGCCGGAAGGGGGCTTCCGCATGGGCAATCCCGCGGCGCGGGTGAAGCTGGTCGAATATGGCTCGCTCACCTGCCCGCATTGCGCGGCCTTCGCCAACAACGGCTCGCGGCAGCTGGTCGCCGGCTACGTGAAGACAGGCAAGGTCAGCTACGAATTCCGCAACATGGTGCTGAACGGCATCGACGTGACGGCGAGTCTCCTCGCCCGCTGCGCCGGTCCCGCCGGCTTCTTCGGGATGAGCGAGACCCTCTATGCGACGCAACCCCAATGGGTCGGTCGGATAAGCGGCCTCAGCGAGGCGCAGAAGAACCAGCTGAAGGACCTCCCGGAGGGCCAGCGGCTCGGCCGCCTCGCCGACATCGGCGGCCTCACCCAGGTGGCGGCGCGCTACGGCGTCGCTCCGGCGCGCGGCAAGCAATGCCTGGCCGATCCGGCCGGCCTCGACCGGCTCGGCAAGATGTACGAGGCGGCGCAGGCGATGGGAGTCCAGGGCACGCCCACCTTCTTCGTCAACGGCGCGGTGGTCGACGGCATAACCTGGGCGGAGGTGGAGCCGGCGCTGAGGAGAGCGGGGGCCTGACCATGAGCTCGGGGGGGCCAGGATGCAGATCAAGCGGCTGAAGCTCACCGGCTTCAAGAGCTTCGTCGAGCCGGCCGAGCTGCGCGTCGAGCCCGGCCTCACCGGAGTCGTCGGCCCCAATGGCTGCGGCAAGTCCAACGTCCTCGAGGCGATACGCTGGGTGATGGGCGAATCCTCGCCCAAGTCGATGCGCGGCGCCGGGATGGACGACGTGATCTTCGCCGGCACGGCCGCCCGGCCGGCGCGCGATTTCGCCGAGGTCTCGCTGCTCGTCGAACGCGACGCCGAGGACATGCCGGGGGACGAGACCTTCGCGCCCGCGGGCGACGTCGAGGTGACGCGCCGCATCGAGCGCGGCGCCGGCTCGGCCTATCGGGTCAACGGCCGCGACGTCCGCGCCAAGGACGTCGCACTGCTGTTCGCCGACGCCGCCACCGGCGCCCATTCGCCGGCGCTGGTAAGCCAGGGCAAGATCAGCCAGGTGATCGCCGCCAAGCCCACCGAGCGGCGGATGATGCTGGAGGAGGCGGCCGGCATCTCGGGCCTCCACGTCCGCCGCAAGGACGCCGAGCAGAAGCTGCGCCAGACCGAGGCGAATCTTGCCCGGCTCGACGAGGTCCTCGGGGAGATGGAGGTCAGGTCGGCCGCGCTGCGCCGCCAGGCCAAGGCGGCCGAGCGCTACCGCCGGCTTTCGGACCAGATACGGATCGCCGAGGGCCGGATGATCTTCGCCCGCTGGCGGGAGGCGGCGCGGGCCGCCGACGCGGCGAAGCGCGAGGCGGAGACGGCCGTCGCCGCGGTCGAAAAGGCGTCCGAGGCTCAGCGCGCCGCCGCCGCCTGGCAGGCGCAGGCGGCGCAGGCGCTGGCGGAGCGGCGGTCGGCCGCCCAGGCGGCGCGGGAACGGGCGACCGCGCTCGGCCACCAGCTGGCGACGCTGCGCGCCGAGCGGGACACCGTCGCCCGCCGCATCCGCGAGCTTTCGGACCGGCGCGCGACCCTGCAGTCCGACCGCGCCCGCGAGGCGGCGCTCGGCGAGGACGCCAAGGCCGCGCTGGCCCGTCTCGAGCAGGAAGGGCGGGATATCGCCGAGCGCCTGGCGGCGGCCGAGGCCTCCCGCGGCACGATCGACATCCGCACCGTCGAGCTCGAGGATGCGGCGCGGGCCGCGGAAGCCGAGCTGGCCCGGGCCCGCGCCGTGCAGGCGGCGGAGCAGGCCGAGGCGCGGGTGGCAAGGGGCGCGCTGGACGGCGCCCGCACCCGGCTCGCCCGGGTCGAGGCGGACTCGCGCCGTCTCGAGGAGGCGATGGCGGCGCTCGGCGACGAGGCGCCGCTCGCCGCCGCGCTCGTCTCGGCACGGGCGCGGCGCGAGGCGGGCGAGGCGCGGCTGAAGGGTGCGGCGGAGGCTATCGCGGCGGCGGAAGCGGAGCGCCAGAAGGCGGCCTCGGCGCGCGACTCCGCCGAGAGCCGCGCGGCGGCCGAAAAGGCCGGCTTGTCCGCCCTGCAATCCGAAGCCAAGGCGCTGATCAGGGCGGTCGAGGGGACGAGCGGCGACCGCGCCATCAGCCACGTCAAGGCCGAGCCGGGCTTCGAGCGGGCGCTCGCCGCCGCGCTGGGCGACGACCTCGAGGCGGCGCTGGAGGGTGATGCGCAGCGCCGCTGGGCCGGGGCGGAGGCCGAGGCGGACGATCCCCCGCTCCCCGCCGGCTGTATTCGCCTCGCCGACCATGTCCGCGCCCCGAAGGCGCTTGCCCGGCGCCTCGCTCAGGTCGGCGTGGTGGACGCGGACGACGGCATTCGGCTCGCGGTCGGGCAGCGGCTGGTCACCCGCGACGGCCGGCTGCGGCGGTGGGACGGATTCGTCGCCAGCGGGGTCGGCGCCGCCGCGGCCGAGCGGCTGATCCGGGTCAACCGGCTCGCCGAGATCGAGCAGGCGCTTCCCGGCGCCGCGCAAGCGGTGGACGCGGCGCTGGCGGAGGTCGAGGCGGCTGAGCGCGCCATCGCCGTCGCCCGGGCCGCGGCCGACGCGGCGCGGCGCACGGAAAGCGAAGCGTCCAACGCCATTCGGGAGGCGGCGCGGGCGGAGGATGTCGCCCGCACCGACATGGAGCGGCTGGAGATGCGCCGCACCGCGCTTGCCGAGCGGATCGAGCAGGCCGGGCAGGACGTCGCGGAGGCCCGCGCCGGGCTGGAGGAGGCGGAGGGCGTCGTCCGCGCCCTGCCGGATGCGGCGGCGACGGAAGCGCTGGTGGCCGGCCTGCGCGGCACCGCCGAGGCGGCGCAACGGGCGCTCGCCGAGGTGCGGGCCGAGGCGGCGACTCATGCGCGGGCGGTCAGCGCCGACCGCCAGCGGGCGGAGGCGGCGCGCAAGGAAGCGGCCGACTGGAAGGTGCGGGCCGCCGAGGCGGGCAGGCGCCACGGCGACATGGGCCGCCGCATCGCCGAGGCGGAGGAGGAGGCCGAGCGGCTCGCCGACGCGCCCGAGGCGATCGCGCGGCGTATCTCGGCCGTGGAAGCCGACAGCGCCGCTGCGGCGGGCGAGGCCGAGGCTTCGATCGGGGCCGAGCGCGAAGCGGAGGCGGCGCTTCGCACGACGGAGGGGCGGCTCGCCGAGGTGGGCGAGGCGCTCGCAACCGCCCGCGAGGCGCGCGCCGGGGCGGTGGCGCGGCACGAGAATCAGGAGATGCGCCGGATCGAGATGGGCCGCATTTCGGGCGAGCGCTTCGAATGCCCGCCTCCACTTCTCCCCGACCGCCTGGGCTTCGACGAGGAGACGATCGCCCCCGCCGGCGAGGAATCCGCCCGGCACGAGCGGCTGATGGCGGAGCGGGAGCGGATCGGGCCGGTCAACCTCATCGCCGAGCGCGAGCTGGAGGAGCTGGACGAGAGCCGTGCCGCCAGCGCCGCGGAGCGCGAAGAGCTGGGCCAGGCCATCCACCGCCTCCGCGGCTCGATAGGCAGCCTCAACCGCGAGGGCCGGGCGCGGCTGCTCGCCGCGTTCGAGACGGTCGACCGCCATTTCCGCAGCCTGTTCACCACCCTGTTCGAGGGGGGCCAAGCGCATCTCGAGCTGGTCGAATCGGACGACCCGCTGGAGGCCGGGCTGGAGATCATGGCGCAGCCGCCCGGCAAGCGCCTCTCGACCCTCACCCTGCTCTCGGGCGGCGAGCAGGCGCTGACCGCGGTCGCCCTGATCTTCGGCCTTTTCCTCACCAATCCGGCGCCGATCTGCGTCCTGGACGAAGTCGACGCGCCGCTCGACGACGCCAATATCGAGCGCTTCTGCGACCTGCTCGACCGGATGACGGGCGAGACGGAGACCCGATACCTGATCGTCACCCACAATGCGGTGACGATGAGCCGCATGCACCGGCTGTTCGGCGTGACGATGATCGAGAAAGGGGTGAGCCGCCTCGTCAGCGTCGACCTGGGCGGCGCCGAGCGGCTGCTGGCGGCGGAGTGACGGCGCCCTTCGTCCCGCCGCACCCGCCACGCGGTGAGCGGCCCGTCCCGGTCTGGCGCGGCTTCTTCGGCGAACGGGCGCGGACCGCCGTCTACGGCTGGTCGGAGCGGGCCTTCCGCGAGCGCTACATGCGCCGCAACGTCCTCGGCTTCCGAGTCCACATCCCGCTCGATCCGGATGTCGTCCAGCACGTCCTCCTCGACAATGCCTCCAATTACGCCAAGCCCGACATCATCAAGAAGCTCCTCGCACCGGCGATCGGCGAGGGGCTGCTCACTTCCGACGCAGGGCTGTGGCGCGAGCAGCGGCGGATCGTCGCGGCGAATTTCGCGCCGGCGGCGGTGGATGCGCTGGTGCCGAAATTCGGCGAGGTCGCCCGCGCCTCGCTCGAACGCTGGACGCCCGGCTCGCGCAACATGGCGCGCGAGGCGACCCGGGCGACGATGCAGGTCATCTCCAACACCCTGTTCAGCGGCGATGCCCGGCTGACCAGCGAAGCGGCGATGGCGCACATCGCCGCCGCCCTGGAAGGCGTCAGCGAGGCGCGGCTCCAGGTCATGCTGGGCCTTCCCCGCATGCCCTGGACGGCGCGGGGCTGGAAGGCGCAGCGCGGCCAGGCCTATCTTCGCGGCACGCTGGAGACAGTGGTGCGGGAACGGCTTCCCGACGGCGGGCCCGACGACTTCCTCGGCCGGCTGATCCGCGGCCTCGGCGAGCGCTTCGCCCCGGAGCAGGCGGCCGAGCTCGCCGCCGACAACGCCATGACCTTCTACCTCGCCGGCCACGAGACGACCGCCAACGCGCTGAGCTGGACGCTCTTCCTCCTGTCCGAGCAGCCGGATCTCCAGGACCGCGTCGCGGACGAGGCCGCGGCGGCGCTGGCGCAAGGGGAAGGCGCCGACCTTCCCGACCGTCTGCCCCTCATGAGGATGGTGCTCGAGGAGAGCTTGCGCCTCTATCCCCCCGCGCCGCGCTTCGACCGGCAGGCGGTCGAGGCCGACCGCCTCGGCGGCGAGGAGGTGCGGCCGGGAGACATCGTCTCGATCTGGCCCTGGCTGCTTCACCGCCACAAGGACCTGTGGGAGCGGCCCGACGAATTCGACCCGGAGCGCTTCTCGCCGGACCGGCGGGCCGGGCGTCACCGTTTCCAGTACATTCCGTTCGGCGGCGGGCCGCGCCTGTGCGTCGGCGCCCGCTTCGCGACCGCCGAAGCGCTCGCCATCCTCGCCCAATGGCTGTCCCGCTGGCGCTTCGAGCCGGAGCCAGGCCGCGAAGTCCGCGTGCACGGCATGGTCACGCTGCGCCCGGCCGGAGGACTGCCGCTCCGGCTGTCGCGGCGCGGGTGACGCTCGGCCGGATCCTCGCCGGGCTGCTGCCGGCGCTTCTGCTCGCCGGCTGCTGGATGGGACCGCCATTCTACGCCGCCAGCGAGAGCCGGCCCGTCATCGCGCCGGGCCTCTACGAGCTGCGCGGCCGCGACGCGCCGGAGGCGATGCGGGTGAGCCTCCAGGGCGACGGCCTCACCCTGTTCGAGGATGTCTCGGGCAAGGAGCGACCGGCTCCCGTCGGCATCGTCCCGCTCCCGCGGGCGCGGGACCGGTTCGTGATGTGGTGGTCGGGTCCGGAAGGTGCGGACGGGTCAGCGGCCGAGCACAACGCCCATTATGCCGTCGCCATCGCCGAGGGGCGCAGCTGGCGAATCGTCATGCCGCTTTGCGAGGCGCGCCAGCGCGACCTCGCCGTCGCCGCCGGCGCGGTGGTCGCGCCGGACCCGAAGGTCACGATCTGCGTCTTCCCGACTCGCGCCTCGCTGGAGGCGGCGCTGCGGCGGCTGCGCGGCCCGTTCGAAGGATCGCTTCGGCTGGTGCCGAAATGAATGCTATTGCGAATAATTCTCAACAGCATTAGGACCGGTCCCATAAAGGGGATCCGATGTCCGTCCGTACGCTTTCCGTTCTCACGCTCTCCCTCGCCGCCGCTGCGCCCGCCTGGGCCGACGAGGCCGACCTATCCGTCGACGCCGCCGACCCGATCGTCGTCACCGGCTCGCGCGAGACCTACACGGTCGCGCAGACGAGCAGCGCGACCCGCACGCCCACCGACCTCAACGACGTCCCCCAAGCGGTCAGCGTCGTCACCGAGCGGCAGATCGAGGACCAGGGCCTGCAGTCCATCGCCGACGTGCTGCGCTACGTTCCCGGCGCCGTGACCAGCCAGGGTGAGGGCCATCGCGACCAGATCATCCTGCGCGGCAATTCGAGCACGGCGGACTTCTTCGTCGACGGCCTGCGCGACGACGTGCAATATTATCGCGGCCTCTACAATCTCGAGCGGGTCGAGGTGCTGAAGGGCCCGAACGCGATGATCTTCGGCCGCGGTGGCGGAGGCGGGGTCGTCAACCGGGTCACCAAGCGCCCCGAGGCGAAGGACTTCGCGCGCGGCGCCGCCTCGCTCGACAGCTGGGGCGCCTGGTCGGCCGACCTGGACCTCAACCGGCAGGTGGCGGCGGGCGTCGCGGGGCGCCTCAACGGCACGTACGAGGAATTCGCCAACCACCGGGATTTCTACCGGGGCCGCCGAATCGGCCTCAACCCCACCCTCGCCCTGATACCGGGGGAGCGGACGCGGATCGACCTCGGCTACGAGCATGACGACGACCGGCGCACGGTGGATCGCGGCGTCCCCTCGGTCGGGGTCGGAACGCTCGCCGATCCGGTGCGGCCGCTCGCCGGCTATCGCCGCACCTTCTTCGGAATGCCCGGCCTCAACCGCACCGCCTTCCGGGCGGACGTGCTGAAGGGGCAGGTGCAGCACGATTTCAGCGATGCGCTGAGCGTCACGAGCCGCATTCTCTACGGCGACTATGACAAATTCTACCAGAACGCCTTCGCCGCCGAGGCCGTCCGCACCGTGGCCGGAGTGCCGAAAGTGGGGATCGAGGCCTATAACGACCGTGTCCACCGGCGGAACCTGATCAGCCAGACCGACCTCGTCTGGCGGGTGGCGACCGGGCCGGTGCGGCACGTGCTGCTCGCCGGCTTCGAAGGATCCGACCAGAAGACCCGCACCGAGCATCTGAACGGCTTCTTCGACGGCAGCGCCGGGACGACCAACGGCGGCCGCCGGGTGTCGCTGCCCCTGGCGCGGCGGATCCTCATCCCCGCGATCACCTTCCGGCGCGGCACGGGCGAGCGGCTGGTGCGCAGCGACGCCGAGGTGTTCGCCTTCTACGTCCAGGACCAGGTCTCGATCGGGGAGCATCTCGACCTCATCGCCGGGCTTCGCCGCGACCGGTTCAGGCTGGACGTCACCGACCTCTACGCCGCGCGCAGCTTCTCGCGCACCGACGCGCTCTGGTCGCCGCGCTTCGGCGCGGTGGTGAAGCCGACGGAGGCGACGAGCCTCTATGCGAGCTACGGCCGCTCCTATCTGCCTCAGTCGGGCGACCAATTCTCCTCGCTCGACGTCACCCTGGCGGCGCTCGAGCCGGAGCGGTTCGACAATTACGAGGTCGGCTTCAAGTGGAACATCCGCCGCGCGCTCAGCCTCAGCGCCGCCGCCTACCGGCTCGACCGGACCAACACCCGCGCCACCGATCCGCTTACCTCACTCACGGTGCTGACCGGCGCGCAGCGCAGCAAGGGGTTCGAGATCGGCCTCTCGGGCGAGATTCGCTCCGGCTGGAGCGTCAGCGCCGGCTATGCCTATACGGACGCGGAGATACGCCGCACGACGGCGGCGGCGCCGGCCGGCCGGAAGGTGGCGCTGGTGCCCCATCACCAGGCTTCGCTCTGGACCCGCTACGACCTCACCGCGCGCTTCGCCGCCGGCGCCGGAATCTACCACCAGTCGAGGAGCTTCACCTCCATCTCGAACACGGTGGTGCTGCCGGCCTTCACCCGGGTCGACGCCGCGGCCTACTACCGGGTGGCGGACGGGATCGAGGCGCAGGTGAACGTCGAGAATTTGCTCGGCTCCCGTTATTTCTCCGCCGCCTTCAACGACAACAACATCATGCCCGGCGCGCCGCCGACGGTACGCGGGACGCTGCGCTTCGCCTTCTGAACCGCCGGCGCCCCGCCCGGGCCGGCCTCAGACTCCGCCCGAGAAGGTGTCGCAGGCTTCCGGGTCGCCGCTCTGGAGGCCCTTGCGCAGCCAGGCGGTGCGCTGGGCGCTCGTGCCGTGGGTGAAGCTCTCGGGCGAGACGTGGCCCTGGCTCTGCTGCTGAAGGGTATCGTCGCCGATCGCCGAGGCGGCGCGCAGGCCCTCCTCGATGTCGCCGGGCTCGAGCAGCGGCTGCCCGTCCCGCGCCTTGGCGTTGGCCGCCCAGACGCCGGCGAGGCAGTCCGCCTGAAGCTCGACCCGGACCTGCACTTCATTGCCCTCGCGCGACGAGGCGCGCTGCTGCTCGGCGGAAGCCCGCTCCAGCGTGCCGGTGAGATACTGGATGTGGTGGCCGACCTCGTGGGCGATGACATAGGCCTGGGCGAAGTCGCCGGCCGAATGGAAGCGGTTCCGGAGCTCCTCGTAGAAGCTGGTGTCGAGATAGATGCGGTTGTCGGACGGGCAGTAGAAGGGCCCCATCGCCGACTGGGCGATGCCGCAGCCGGAGCGGCCCTGGCCGCCGTAGAAGACGAAGCCCGCCGGCGTGTAGCGCTGCCCGGAGCGGGCGAAGATCCGGGTCCAGGTGTCCTCGGTGGAGGCGAGCACCTGGCAGGAGAAGCGGCTCGCGGGGTCGGCGGTGCAGGCCTGCCCGCCGCCGCCCGGCGCGGCGCGCGAGGCGGTCTGCTGCTGCGGGGAGACGCTGGTGCCGGGGCCTCCGACTCCGAACGAGCCGCCGCCGCCGAGCGTCGTCAGGGCGCAATAGCCGAGCAGCAGGACGAGGACGCCGCCGATTCCGAAGCGGCTGAGCACCATTCCGAACAAAAGTGGAAAGCAGCCGCCGCCCCCGCCCCCGAGGCCCCCGCCGCCGAAGCCCATGCCCCGCTGGTCGGAGACGTTGTCGCTCATCCGGTAATCGCCGAGGCGCATGCCCGCTCTCCTTGCTGCCGGGGGTTGAATGCTCCGCCGCCCCGGCGGTTGCAAAAAGCGGCCCGGCAGGGGAAGGGGCGTCGCCTCCGCAGCCCCTTTTCCCACCTCGAGGACCCCGACCATGTTCCTTAAAGGCAAGACCGCTCTCGTCACCGGCTCGACCTCCGGCATCGGCCTCGCCGTCGCCACCGCGCTGGCGGGGCAGGGGGCGAACGTCGTCCTCAACGGCTTCGGCGACGCCGCGGAGATCGAGCGCATCCGCGCCGGGCTCGAGCAGGCGAGCGGCGGTCGGGCGCTCTACAGCGACGCCGACCTGACCCGCGCCGAGGCGATCGAGGCGATGATGGCCGAGGCGGCCCAGGCGCTCGGCCCGATCGACATATTGGTCAACAACGCCGGCACCCAGCACGTCGCGCCGATCGACGACTTCCCGGTCGCCAAGTGGGACCTGATCATCGCCCTCAACCTCACCGCCGCCTTCCATACCATCCGCCTGGCGCTTCCGGCGATGAAGGCGAAGGGCTGGGGACGGATCGTCAACACCGCCTCGGCCCACAGCCTCGTCGCAAGCCCCAACAAGGCGCCCTATGTCGCCTCCAAGCACGGCATTGCCGGCCTCACCAAGGCGGTGGCGCTGGAGACGGCGCAGGCGGGGGTGACGGTCAATTGCATCAGCCCGGGCTACGTCTGGACGCCGCTCGTCGAGAACCAGATCCCCGACACGATGAAGGCGCGCGGGCTGACCCGGGAGCAGGTGATGAACGACGTGCTTCTGGCGGCGCAGCCGACCAAGAGGTTCGTGACCGTCGACCAGGTGGCGGCGCTGGCCCTCTTCCTGTGCGGCGAGGAGGCGGCGGCGATCACCGGCGCGAACCTGTCCATGGACGGCGGCTGGACCGCCGCCTGAATGGGGACAGTAACTATTTTCCCGAAGGCCGGGCGAGCGACGGCCCGGTAGCGGAAAATAGTTACTGTCCCCATTCAGAAGCGAGCGAAGGCCCGGTGGCGGAAGATAGTTACCGTCCCATCCCGAGCCGTCCCGGACACCGTTGCGGAGGCTAAACTACTGCGCTAGTTGAAAAATCTTCCGACATGTGGCAAGCGCGCCCCGGCGGCGGGGATTGGGCTCCGCACGCGTGTGACAAGGTAGCCGAAAGTGACCACTCGTCTTCAATCCGCCGGCGATGCCCTCATCGATGCGGACAAGGTCAACCATATCGACGATCCGTCGCACGTCGCCGCCCTCTCCGGCGGCGGCTTCGTCGTCGCCTATGACGACATCGATCGGGGCATCTACGCGCGGGTGTTCGACGCCAACGGCGCGGCGCAAGGCGCGGAATTCTTCGTGGCCAAGATCAGCAGCGTCAGCGATTTCGCTTTGACCGGCCTCGCCTCGGGCGGCTTCGCTCTGAGCTGGGTGGATTCGCCCGCCGGCGCGCAGGCGCAGCTCAAGGCGCAGATCTACGATTCCTCCGGCAGCCCCGCCGCCGGCGGCGCGATCACGGTCGGGCCGAGCAACGTCTTCGCCGCCCCTGTGCTTGCGCCCCTGGCCTCGGGCGGCTTCGTCCTGGTCGAACGCACCCAGTCGGCCCAGATCGTCGCGCATCTCTTCGACGCCGCCGGCGCCCCGGCCGGGCCGGCGATCAACGTCGCCTCCGCTCCGTCGTTCGGCGAATATGGTCCGGATGTCGTCGCCCTGCCCGGCGGCGGCTTCGCCGTCTCCTGGTATTCCTTCAACTCGGGCGACGCCTACGACGTCTATCTTCGCCGCTTCGACGCCGCCGGCGCGCCGACCGGCGACGCGGTGACGATCGCCGGCGGCCCCGGCGACCAATTCTCCCCGCACCTGCTCGCCCTTTCCTCCGGCGCAATCGTTGCGGCCTGGTCGCAGGGCGAGGGGCCGAGCGAGAACAATCTCTATACGCGCCTGATCGGCGCGGACGGCACGCTCGGAGCCGCCTCCCGCCTCAACGTCTCGACCCTCGGCGACCAGCGCGAGCCGACTCTCGCCGCGCTCCCGGACGGCGGCTACGTGATCGGCTGGCAGGATGATCGGGGCCAGGGCCTCGACCGCTTCGCAACCTCGATCCGCGCCGTGCGCTACGATTCCGCCGGAGCGCGGGTCGGCGAGGAGTTCGACCTCAACGGCTACAAGATCGGCTACGAGCTGCGGCCGGAGCTCGCGACGCTCGCCGACGGCACGCTCGCGCTCGTCTACACCACCTTCGACAATGACTTTCCGGCGCCGCTCTACGGCTCGCGGCTCGAGCTGATCGACCTCGTCGCCGTCACGCCGACGAGCGGGGGCGAGACGGCCGACACCCTCACCGGCGGCGCCGGCGCCGACGACCTTCTCGGCAATGGCGGCGACGACGTGCTCGCCGGCGCCGCCGGCAGCGATTTCCTGAGCGGCGGCGAGGGCAACGACGTGCTCGACGGCGGCGCCAGCGAAGACCGGGTGGAAGGGGGCGCGGGGGCCGACCGGCTGACCGGCGGGCTCGGCGACGATCTGGTGCTCGGCGGCGACGGCGACGACATCCTCACTTATTCCGTCACCGGCGCCCTCGGCGGCGTCGACCGGCTCGAGGGCGGCGCCGGCAACGACAGCTTCATCGTCCGGATCAACCCCTACCAGCACGGCGAGGCGGGCGTGACGCTGGACGGCGGCGACGGCAACGACAGCTTCGTCGTCGACTGGGGCTCCTCCTACGCCTTCTTCACCGACACCCAGGTCATCCTCGACGCGGGCACCGGCGACGACCGGGTCGAGATCGGAAGCGGCGAGGGCGGCGAGCTGATCACCCTGGGCGCGGGCGCGGACACGCTCGTCCTGACCGAGAAATACGGGGAGTATCGCGGCAATAGCTACGGCAGCCTCGTCGTCACCGATTTCTCTCCGGCGGCGGGCGACCGGCTCGACCTCGAAGCCTTCATCCCCGCTTATGTCTTCGCCTGGGAATGGGACGGTGAAAGCAACACGTTCGGCGAGGGGCGCTATTTCAAGCTGGAGCAGAAGGGCGCGGACACGATCCTCGTCAGCCGCTACAGCCTCACCGGCGATTTCTATCCGCTCATTACCTTCTTGAACGTCCAGGCGAGCAGCTTCACCGCGGCGACCCTTGGCGGCATTCCGCTCGACGGCAGCCCGCTGCCCGGCCTCGTCCTGACCGGCGGGGCCGGAGTCGACACGCTGCGCGGCGGGCTCGGCCCCGACACGATCGACGGGCTCGGCGGCGACGACGCGCTGTATGGCGGCTACGGCGCCGACCTGCTGCGCGGCGGGGACGGCAAGGACAGCCTCACCGGCGGCGGCGGCGCCGACCGGCTCGAGGGCGGGGCCGGCAATGACAGCCTCTATGGCGAGGCGGGCAACGACCGGCTTGACGGCGGCCCCGGCGCCGACGGCATGGAGGGCGGCGACGGCGACGACACCTATGTCGTCGACGACCCGTCCGACTCGGTCTACGAGAACTTCCTTCGGCAGGACGGGTTCGACACGATCGAGAGCTCGGTCGGCTACACCCTGCCCTACGGCGTCGAGCGGCTGGTGCTGACCGGCGTCGCCGCGATCGACGGCGACGGCAATGGCGGCGACGACATCCTGGTCGGGAACGACGCGGCCAACACCCTGCGCGGCCAGGGCGGCAACGACCTGCTCGACGGCGCCGGCGGGGCCGACGTTCTGAAGGGCGGTGCCGGGAACGACGTCTATCTCGTCGGCAGCACCGACGACACGGTGGTCGAGCTGGCGGGCGAGGGGGTGGACGAGGTCCGCACCGGGCTTGGGAGCAAGACGGATTATACGCAGCTCTACGTTCTTCCGGACAATGTCGAGAACCTGACCGGGACCTCGGCTTCGGCGCAGGGGGTTCGTGGCAACGGGCTCGACAATGTCGTGACGATGGGCGGCGGCAACGACCTCATCGTGCTCGACGACGGCGGCAACGACCGTGCGAGCGGCGGCGGCGGCAACGACTTCATCTATTACGGCGCG
>JAFANP010000017.1 GCA_019232625.1 Alphaproteobacteria bacterium
GACTCGACCCGGCCGCGCAAGCTTCGCGCGCGGCCGCTGCAGCCGCAACTGTTCCCGCTCCGCCCTCCGGCGGAGGCCGCGTGCGGTCCGACCCGAATTCTTCCGGTCGCGCCCCGCCGTCGGATCGGCAGCCGGCCGGACCTGGCCTGCCGCAGGCGGCGCCGCTTGTCGCCCCCTCGTCCGCGCAGTCCGACGTCGCCGCCACGTCGGCGGCGGCGACGGGCGCATCGTCTCCAGCCGCGGCGCGCGCTCCGGTCGGCCCCCAACAGAGACCGCCGGTGCGCGAGATCGACGTCGATCTCGCGCCTGGCGGACTCGAGAATGTCTCGATGACCATGCGGCTTGCCGGCGACCGGCTTTCGCTCGTCGTGCGCGCCTCGAGCCCGCAGACCGCGGGTGCGATCGAGGGGGCGCGCGAGGCGATCACCGAGCGGCTCGCGGCGATCGGCCAGCCGCTCAGCGCCTTCATAATCCAGCAGACAGGTTCGACGACCGATGCGGACGCAAGAGGAGCTTCGAACGGAGACAACGGGGGCGACGGGACGCCGCGCGGAAGCAGAGGCGACGAGGGGGACGCGCCGGGCGACGCGCGCCGCGATCCTGATCGCTTCTAGCGTCCTTTGCGTCGAGGCCGCGGCGAGCGGCTTCGCCGCTTCCTTTCCGGCAGCGTCGGCTTCCGCGCCGGCGAGCGACGTGGCGTCAGTCTCGCGCGCAACCGCCCCAGCCGATCCGTCCGCCTGCGAGCGGGAGATGACGCGCGCCGCTTCCGAGAGCGGCGTGCCGCTCAACGTGCTCTATTCCGTCGGGCTCACCGAAACCGGCCGCCGCGGCTCGCTCGAACCCTACGACCTCAACGTCGACGGCCGCGAGGTTCATTCCGACAGCCTCGCCGAGGCGCTCGCGCGCTTCGCGGAGGCGAAGGCTAGAGGGGCGAGGCTGATCGACGTCGGCTGCATGCAGATTAACGCGCATTTCCACGGCGATCATTTCGCCTCGTTCGCGGCGATGTTCGATCCCGCCGCCAACGTCGACTATGCAGCGAGCTTTCTCAAGGCGCTCAAGGCGCGGGAAGGCAGCTGGACGCTCGCGGTCGCGCGCTACAACGCCGGACCCGACAATCCGGCCGCCGAGCGAAGCTACGTCTGCGCGGTCATCCGCAACATGGTCTCGAGCGGGTTCGGCCGCTGGACGGCGAACGCGCGCGCGCTCTGCCGATGAAGGCGACGGCCTTGCTCGCATCCGCTCGCGCGCGAGGAAATTCAAAGGGTTAGGCGCCAAAATCTGCAACGAAATGCGGCGCTGCGGCCAAGCATACGCCACAACATTAGTGATTTCAATGACTTAGGCAATCACGTGTCGCCGCCAATGCGGTTCCGGAGGACGCGCGACCGCGGCCTCGCCGGATTTCCCGGTGCGAGCGCGCCGACCGCCGAGCGAGCCTGGATCAAGTCCGAGGGTTGGATCTTGTCGTCACTGCCCCTCGCAAAAGCCTGCCCCGCCTCAGCCGAAGCGGCGTTCGATCATCATATCCTTGATCTCGGAGATCGCCTTGGCCGGGTTCAGGTGTTTCGGGCAGACCTGCGCGCAGTTCATGATCGTGTGGCAGCGGTAGAGGCGGAACGGATCCTCCAGCTCGTCGAGCCGCTCGCCGGCCAGCTCGTCGCGACTGTCGGCGAGCCAGCGATAGGCCTGGAGGAGGATGGCCGGCCCCAGGAACCGGTCCGAATTCCACCAGTAGCTGGGGCAGGAGGAGGAGCAGCAGGCGCAGAGGATGCATTCGTAGAGGCCGTCGAGCTTCGCCCGGTCCTCCGGCGACTGCAGCCTTTCCTTGCCGGAAGGGTCGGGGGTCTTGGTCTTCAGCCAGGGCTCGATCGAGGCATATTGCGCGAAGAAGTGGGTGAAGTCCGGCACCAGGTCCTTGATCACGTCCATGTGCGGCAGCGGCGTGATCCGCATCTCGCCTTTATAATCCTCGATCGCCGTCGTGCAGGCGAGGCCGTTGCGGCCGTTGATGTTCATCGAGCAGGACCCGCAAATGCCCTCGCGGCAGGAGCGGCGGAACGTGAGCGAGGGATCGACCTCGTTCTTGATCTTGAGAAGCGCGTCGAGGACCATCGGGCCCGTTTCGTCGAGGTCGAGCTCGAACGTGTCGTAGCGCGGGTTCTCGCCGGTGTCGGGATCGTAGCGGTAGATCCTGAAGCTCCTGACCCGCCCCCTCGTCCCCTCGACCCGGTAGGTCTTGCCCCGGGCGCTGATCCTGCTGTTCTTCGGAAGGCTGAACTCGGCCATGCATCGATCCTTTGCTGGCCGCGCGATAGCCCCTCCCGCCGCCGGGCTCAACCACCCCGCCCGCCGAGCCGGCTTGCCGTTTCCCTGTAAATGATACATTGTAACGCGGATTGGACGAAGGAGCCGCGGAAATGATGCGCCTGCCCCCCGCTCTCGCCCTCGCGCTCGGCCTGCTCGTCGCGGGCGCCGCGCCGCCGCCGCCGCCCGCGACCGGCACCCTCCTGCAACCGGACGCCGGGCCGGGCCTCAGCCGCTTCCGCTCCGACCGGGAGCTGCGCGACTTCCTCCGCCGCCTCCGCGCCCGCGCGGAGAGCAGCGAGGCCGAAGCCTACCCGCCCCTGATGATGGCGCCGCCGCCCCCGTCGCCTCCTCCCGCGGCGGCGGCCCCGGCGGCCGACGCCGCCGTGATCGTCACTGGCAGCCGGATCGCGCAGCCGAACCTCACCAGCGTCTCGCCCGTGACGAGCATCACCAACACGCAGGAGGCCGCGGTCGACGAGGGCGGCATCGTCAAGCTGTTCGGCGACAATCTCGTCATCCTGCGCCGCGGCCGCCTTTTCACCGTCTCGCTCGCCGGAGGCCGGATCCGGCCGATCGACTCGATCGACGCCTTCCCGCCCGGCGTCTCGGGGGCGGGCGACTGGTATGACGAGATGCTGATCTCCGGCGATCGGGTGATCGTCGTCGGCTACAGCTACGCCCGCGGCGGCACCGAGATAAACCGCTTCAGGATAGCGCGCGACGGACGGCTTAGGTTCGAGGACGCCTACCATCTGCGGTCCAACGATTATTATTCGTCCCGCAACTACGCGTCGCGGCTGATCGGCAACCGGCTCATCTTCTACACCCCCCTTTCCCTGGATTGGGACAAGGACCCGTTCGACGCGTTGCCGGGGCTGCGCCGCTGGGGTCCGGACGAGTCCAGGCGCAGCTTCCGCCGCCTCGCCACGGCGCAAGACATCTACATTCCCAAGGTCCTGCGCGACTCGGCGAGGGCCGACATAAACACGCTGCACAGCGTCACGACCTGCGACGTCGCCGCGCCGGTCCTCTCGTGCAGCGCCAGGGGCGTGCTCGGCCCGGCGTCCCGGACCTTCTACGTCTCGGCCGACGCAGTCTATCTGTGGACCTCGGAAGCGTGGGAGCGGCGCTGGCATCGCGGCGCGCGGGGCTTCCTCTACCGCCTGCCGCTGGGCTGGGAACGGCCGAAGGCGATCGGCGTGCGCGGGGCGCCGGTGGACCAGTTCTCGTTCCGCGAGGATCGCGACGACGGCCTGCTCAACGTGCTCGTCCGCGCCGAGGGCGGCGGCGACTGGATGTGGAGTCCCGAGATGAGCGCCGGCGGCGTCGCGTTGCTTCGCCTGCCGCTGTCGCAGCTCGGCGCCGGCGCGCGCGAGGCGCCGCGTTCCGCCTACCGCGTGCTGCCGCGGCCGGAAGGCGAGAGTTGGAATTTCCACAACCGCTTCGCCGGCGACTACGTCCTCTACGGCGCCGGACCCTTTGGAGACCGTCCCGAGAGATCCCGGCTGGTCGCGGCGCCGCTGCGCGGCGGCCGGGCCACCGAGATCGACCTTCGCCACGCTATCGACCGGATCGAGCTGCTCGGCCGCGACGCGATGGTCGTGGGCGGGGGCGAAGGCGGCCTCGGCTTCAGCGCGATCGAGCTGCGGGACGGAGGGCCGCGCCTCGGCGACCTCTACGTCCATCCCGATTCCGCCGAGGGCGAGACGCGCAGCCACGCCTTCTTCTTCAGCCCCGATCCGGACGCTCCCGACGGCGCCTCGGGAACGCTCGGGCTGCCGGTGACGAAGCCGCTTACTCCCGCCGCCGCCCGTTTCCTCGGCAGCTCGGCGGCGATGCTGTTCCTGCGGCGGGACCGGGGCAGGCTCGCGCCCGCCGGCGAGATCGAGGCCCACCCGATGGACGCACGCGACGACGGCTGCCAGGCGAGCTGCGTCGACTGGTACGGCAATGCGCGGCCGATCTTCGTCGGCGACCGCGTCTTCGCCCTGCTCGGCTACGAGCTGGTCGAGGGCCGGCGCACCGGCCGCGCCATCCGCGAGGTCGACCGGGTCAGCTTCGCCCCGCGGGGACGCTGAGGAAGGTCAGCCGCCGAGCAGTCCGTGCCGATCGAGGCTTTCCGCGAGGATCGTCTCGATGAGCTGCTCCTGAGTCAGGCCGGCCAGCCTGGCGGAGCGCCCGTAGACCTTTTCCGACCAGAGGTTGGCGTTGAGGTTGACCTCGAGGAACTGGACCTTGCTGCCCTCCCGGTCGAGCCGGAACTCGTAGCGGCCATAGTCGAACGGACGGAATTCCTCGGCCATCATCCGGGTATATTCGGCGATCTGCGGCATCCATTCCGAATCGGTGAACTCGACCAGCTGATATTTCTGGGCGCGGTCGACGAGGTCGCGCTTCTCGTAATAGGTCCTGAGGTGCGACGGGTCGGCCTGCTCGAACAGCATCATCGGCATGATCACCGGCTCGCCGCGCACCGTGATCACCGGCACCTCGACGTCGCTGCCGTTGAGGAAGGGCTCGACGATCGCGTCGTGCCCCTGGGACTGGATGTCCTCGATCGCCGCCTTGACTCCGGCCCAGTCGTGCGCGTCCTGCACGCCCCAGCTCGCCGAGGAGGCGTTGGGCTTGATCACCATCCGCTCCCCCGGCGGGCAGCGGGCCTCGTCGATCGGCGCGCCGCGCCGGTAGATGGCCCAGGGGGCGGTGGGGATGCCGCGCGCCGCCGCCGCCAGCTTGGTGAAATGCTTGTCGTCGGAGACGCCGCGCAGGATCGGCGAGGCGCCCAGGAACGGCAGGCCGAGCCGCGTGCACAGCAGGGGCAGCATCATCTCGGAGTTGAGGAAGCCGCCGCGGTTGAGCAGCGGGAAGACGAAATCGACGTCGCTCTTCTCGAACAGCGCGTCGTAGCGGTCGGCGAGGATGAGGTTGAGGCCGAGGCCGCGCAATATCTCCCGCACCTCGACATGGTAGAGGGCGTGGTTGCCGTCCTCGGGGTGAAGGCCGCCCTCCCACAGGGCATGCTTGGCGATGAACATGATCCTGAGGCGCTGCTTCGCTTCGTCGGGGATGGTGAGAGGTCGGATCGCGGTCACGCTGCGGCCTTGCTTGAGGAACGGGCGCGGCGGACATAATGCCGCCGCAACGTTAGGGGAAGGGCGGCATGGACGAGGAAGCGGACGACGGGGCGACCCGGCTGATGACGACCGGCGGCGACGCGCGCATCCGACTGGATCCGCTCACCCGCCTCAACCGCTATCACTCCGCGCCCCGGCCGAGCGACGCCCTCGCTTATGCCTCGTCGACCGCCAACGACATCTCGGCGCCCGCCTTCGATCATGTGCGGCACATCCTGGAGGAGGTCGGCCCCGCGCCCTCCGCCGCCGATTACGCCGCCCGCCTCGAGCGGCTTCGGCAGCGAATCCGCCGCGCCTATTTTCTGAAGGACTCGGTCGACCTGGTCTTCGCCCCGTCCGGCACCGATCTCGAATATGTGGCGCTCGCCTGCGTCGCCGGCCGCGCGCCGGGCGGCACCCACAACATCCTGCTCGGCGCCGACGAGGTCGGCAGCGGCTGCATCCACTCCGCCTTTGGCCGCTATTTCGCCGAGAGCACCGCCCTCGGCCTCGCCACCGCCGCCGGCCAGCCGGTGCCGGGCATGGGCGAAACCCATGTCGAGATGGTCGACATTCCGGTCCGCGACCCGCGCGGGCGCGCGCGACCGTCCGCCGAGATCGCGGAAGGCATGGACCGCGCCATCGCCGGCGCCGAGGCGGCGCGGCGGCACGTCCTGGTCCACGTCGTGCACGGCTCGAAGACGGGGCTCATCCTTCCATCGCTCGGCGATATCGACGCCCTGCGCGCGCGCCACGGCGATGCCGCGAGCTTCGTCGTCGACGCCTGCCAGGCGCGAATCACCTCGCCCGCCATCGCCGACTATCTCGACCGCGAGGCGATCGTGTTCGTCACCGGCTCCAAGTTCATGGGCGGCCCGCCATTCAGCGGCTTCGCCTTGGTTCCGCCGGGCTTCCGCCGGCGCGCCGAGCCGCTTGCGGAAGGACTCGCGACGATCTTCCGCCGCGCCGAGTGGCCGGCCGGCTGGCCCGGCGCCGACCGGCTGGAGGAGAGCGCCAATCTCGGCCTCCTCCTCCGGCTCGAAGCCTCGATCTTCGAGCTGGAGCGCTTCCAGCGGCTCAGCCTTGAGGAGGTGACTCGAGTCATCCTCGCCTTCCACCAGGCGGTGCGCGACGAGATCGTCGAGCGCACCCCCGCGCGCCGGGTCGCCCCCTACCCGCCCGGCGAGAGGGAGACGGCCGACACCCACCCGATCGAGATGCGCACCCTCTCGACGCTCGACCTTTCCGGCTTCGGCGGCGGGCAGGCGTCGCTCGACGACGCGACCGCCTGGCACAAGGCGCTGCTCGCCCACGGCGTGCGGCTCGGCCAGCCGGTCAAGTGCGTGAAGCGGCCGGACGGCGGCTGGGGCGCGACGCTCAGGATCGGCCTCTCCATGCCGCAGGTGGTGGCGCGCGCCGGGCTCGCCGACGGTGAGCTTGAGAGCGCGTTCGCTGCCGACATGGCCCGCGTGCGTCAGGCCCTGGAGGCGGTGTCCGCCTGATCGCGGACCAGCGAACGCACGAGCCATAGGCCGGCGACGATCAGCAGCGGCGCCGTGTAGAGGCCCGGGAAATAGCCGTTCGCCGCCGCCGCGAGCGCCAGGTGGGCGCAGCCGTTGGCGGTCTCTACCAGCCCCCAGCCCCACATCAAGGCTCGTCCCGACGGCCGGCCGCCGCGCACCGGCCCCAGCCAGCACCACGCCCCGAACAGGAAGAGGCCGACATTGGCGACGGCGAAGCCGATGGCCGGTTCGAGGCCGAGCGCGCCGCTGACATAGCGGGCGGGCGCAAGCACCTCCCACAGACGGAAGACGAACTCCTCGACGGAATGGCAGGCCTGGACGAGCACCAGGCTCAGGAAAGCCGCCGCGCTTCTCGTCATCCGCTCCTCCCCGGGCGGGCGGAGAGCGCTCCCCGCCCGTCGGCCAGACGACGTCAGTAAACCCGCGCCTTGGGCTTGATGTACTGGATGTCGTCGGAGAGGGTGTAGTCGTGCACCGGCCGGTAGTCGAGCCGCACCGCGCCGCCCTTGCCGCCCCAGCCGTCGAACCAGCTCACCGTGTGCTTCATCCAGTTCGCATCGTCGCGGTCCGGATAATCCTCGTGCTTGTGGGCGCCGCGGCTTTCCTTGCGATTGGCGGCGCTGTGCATCGTCACCACCGCCTGGGAGATGAGGTTGTCGAGCTCCAGCGTCTCGACGAGATCGGTGTTCCAGATCAGGCTGCGGTCGGTCACGGCGATGTCGTCCATCTGCCGGTAGACCTCGTCGATGCGGGCCTTCCCCTCTTCGAGCGTCTGCTCGGCGCGGAACACGGCGCAATCGGCCTGCATGGTGCGCTGCATGCGGTTCCGGATCCCCGCCGTCGGGCTGCCCCCCTTGGCGAAGCGGAAGCGGTCGAGGCGGGTGAGCGCCATCTCCTCCGAGCCCTTGGGGAGCGGCGGGAGCGGCGTGTTGGGCTTGATCGTCTCGCCGACGCGGTGGCCGACGGCGCGGCCGAAGACGACGAGGTCGATGAGGCTGTTGGAGCCCAGCCGGTTGGCGCCGTGGACCGACACGCAGGCCGCCTCGCCGACCGCGAACAGTCCCGGTACCACCGCGTCGGGATTGCCGTCCCTCAGCGTCACCACCTCGCCATGATAGTTGGTCGGGATTCCGCCCATATTGTAGTGGACGGTGGGGACCACCGGCAGCGGCTGGCGGGTGAGGTCGACCCCGGCGAAGATCTTCCCCGTCTCGGTGATGCCGGGCAGCCGCTCGGCGAGCACCCTGGCGTCGATATGGTCGAGGTGGAGGAAGATGTGGTCCTTCTCCCTGCCGACGCCGCGGCCCTCGCGGATCTCCATCGCCATCGAGCGGGAGACGACGTCGCGGCTGGCCAGGTCCTTCGCCGACGGGGCGTAGCGCTCCATGAAGCGCTCCCCTTCCGAATTGGTCAGGTAGCCGCCCTCGCCGCGCGCGCCTTCGGTGATCAGCACCCCGGCTCCGTAGATGCCGGTCGGGTGGAACTGGACGAACTCCATGTCCTGGAGCGGCAGGCCCGCCCTCAGCACCATCGCGTTGCCGTCGCCGGTGCAGGTGTGGGCCGAGGTGGCGGTGAAATAGACGCGGCCGTAGCCGCCCGTCGCGAGCACCACGGCGTGGGCGCGGAAGCGGTGCAGCGTCCCGTCCTCGAGGCAGAGCGCGATGACGCCGCGGCACTCGCCGCCCTCCATGATCAGGTCGATCGCGAAATATTCGATGAAGAAGTCGGCGTCGTACTTCAGCGACTGCTGGTAGAGGGCGTGGAGCATGGCATGGCCGGTGCGGTCGGCGGCGGCGCAGGTCCGCTGCGCCGGCGGCCCCTCGCCCATGTTCTGCATCATGCCCCCGAAGGCGCGCTGGTAGATCTTGCCCTCGTTGGTGCGGGAGAAGGGCACGCCGGCATGTTCGAGCTCGTAGACCGCCGCCGGAGCCTCGCGCACCAGATACTCGATCGCGTCCTGGTCGCCCAGCCAGTCCGACCCCTTCACCGTGTCGTACATGTGCCAGGTCCAATGGTCCGGCCCCATGTTGCCGAGCGACGCGGCGATGCCGCCCTGGGCGGCGACGGTGTGGCTGCGGGTCGGGAACACCTTGGTGATGCAGGCCGTCTTCAGCCCCTGCTCCGCCGCCCCCATCGTCGCCCGCAGGCCCGATCCGCCCGCCCCGACGACGACGACGTCGTAGCTATGGTCGACGATCTTGTAGGCGGACGGGGTGGTGGCCATTCGGGCGCTCGCTCGGAGAGGGTATCGGCGGCGCTTTTAGGCCGAAGGCGGGGCGATGCAAGGGCGGCCGTTCCACCGGCCGGGCGAGCGATCAGGGCCGATGCCGCCGAGGGGCGGCTTCCCGCGCGAAGACGTAGGGCCTGAGGCCTTCGAAGAGGAGGATCGTGCCCGGGGCCGGCAGCCTGTCCAGGCGCAGCTTGAGCGCCGGCCGAGTCCCGTCCACCTCGAAGCCCCGATCCTCGAAGGCGCCGACATAGGTGCGCGGGAGGATGTAGGGGCCCTTGGCATCGCGGCCGATCGAATAATGTACGCTCTGCTTGTCGTTGAGGATCATCCGGCCCCCGTCGAGCCGGATGTCGCCGCAGCAATCGTTGGCGAAGGCGCCGTCGGCGGCGTGGAGCGATTCCGCCCGCCGGCCGAGGACGAGCGCCAGCAGGCCGGCCAGGATCGCCGCGGCAAGCGCGGCAAGGATCCAGCGCGAACGTGTCATCGCCATGTCCCCCCTCCCGTCGCCATGCTAGCGGCCTCGGCGGCGGCTTGAAAGCGCCCGCGACGAAGCCGCCTCCGCGCCTGCCCCTTGCGACGGCGGCGGGCGGCCCCATCTTCGGGGATGACCTTTTCCGATCTGCCGCCGCCTCTCCTCGAGGCGCTCTCCGCGCGCGGCTATGCCGCCCCTACCCCCGTCCAGCTCGCCGTCCTCGACCCCGCGGCGCGGGACCGCGACCTGCTCGTCTCGGCGCAGACCGGCTCCGGCAAGACGGTGGCGTTCGGCCTCGCCATGGCCGACCAGCTGATCGAGGCGGGCCAGCTCGCCGCCGCCCGCGCGCCGCTTGGCCTGATCATCGCGCCGACGCGCGAGCTGGCGCTGCAGGTCAGCCGCGAGCTTTCCTGGCTCTACGAACGCGCCGGGGCCCGCGTCGCCAGCTGCGTCGGCGGGATGGACCCGTCGCGCGAGCGGCGCGCGCTCGCGGCGGGAGCCCATCTCGTCGTCGGCACGCCGGGGCGGCTGCGCGACCATCTCGAGCGCGGCGCCCTCGACTTGTCGCACCTGCGCGTCGCCGTGCTCGACGAGGCGGACGAGATGCTCGACATGGGCTTTCGCGACGACCTGGAGGAGATACTCGACGCCGCCCCTCCGGCCCGCCGCACCCTGCTCTTCTCGGCGACCATCCCGAAGCCGATCGCCGCGCTCGCGCGGACCTACCAGCGGGACGCGCTGCGCCTCTCCACCGTCGGCGAGGATCGCGGCCACGGCGACATCGCCTATCAGGCGCTGGCCGTTTCTCCGGCCGAGATCGAGCATGCGGTGATCAACCTGCTGCGCTTCCACGAGGCCGAGACGGCGATGCTGTTCTGCGCGACTCGCGACAATGTCCGCCACCTTCACGCCAGCCTCGTCGAGCGGGGCTTCGCCGCGGTGGCCCTGTCCGGGGAGCACAGCCAGTCTGAGCGCAACCAGGCGCTTCAGGCGCTGCGCGACCGGCGGGCGCGGGTCTGCGTCGCGACCGACGTCGCGGCGCGCGGCATCGACCTGCCGACGCTGAGCCTCGTCGTCCATGTCGAGCTGCCGCGCGACGCAGAAACGCTCCAGCATCGCTCCGGCCGCACCGGCCGCGCCGGCAAGAAGGGCATCGCGGCGCTGATCGTGCCCTACCCGCGCCGGCGCCGGGTGGAGGCGATGCTGCGCGGCGCGCGAATCGCCGCCGAATGGATCGCCCCGCCGACTCCGGAGACGATCGGCGCCCGCGACCGCGAACGTCTGCTCGAGACTCTGACGCGGCCGGTCGAGCTGGACGAGGAAGACCGGGAGATCGGCCGCCGCCTGCTGGCGGAGCGGAGCCCCGAGGAGATCGCCGCCGCCCTGGTCCGCGCCCACCGCGTCCGCCTGCCCGCGCCCGAGGAGCTGCTCGGCGGCGAGGCCCGCGGCGCTCCGGGGGAGCGGCGCGCCGCGGAGGGCGCTGCGGCCGGGCCGCGCCCGGGCTTCGAGGGGTCGCGCTGGTTCCGCATCAACATCGGCCGCCGCCACAATGCCGATCCGCGGTGGCTGCTGCCGCTGCTCTGCCGCCGCGGCCACGTGACCCGCGGCGACATCGGCGCGATCCGCATCGGTGGCAACGAGAGCCAGTTCGAGATCGCGGCCGGGTCCTCGGCCCGCTTCGTCAAGGCGCTGGCCCGGGCCGCGGCGGACGACAGCGACGGGATCGAGATCCAGCCGATCCAGGAGGGCCCGCGGCCGGCGCGTTCCGAGCAACGCCGCGCCGGGCCGCGTCCGGCGGCCGGGGATCGCAAGCCCCGACCGCCGATGCGCCGGCAGCGGTCGTAGGCGGGGCTCCGCGCTCGACCCGTCCGGCGTCTCAGGCGTCGGGCGCGTAGCTTTCGAGATAGCCGCAGCGCCGGCAGCGCCAGGTGGCGATGTCGAGCCGCGCGCGGCCCTTGAGCTTCAGGCCGGTCCAGAAGCTTTTCTCCGGCGTGCCCTCCACCCAGCTTGCGGCGGCGACGCCGCCTTGGATCTTGTCGAGGGTGAAGCCCTCGGCCATCGCGCCGCCGCATTTCGGGCAGTCGCGGGCCTGCGGCATCTACCGGAGTCCGGCCGCCGCGCCGCCCGCGGTGAAGGCGATCCTCAGCACCGAGAAGATCGCCAGCGTCCCCCCGCCCACGGCGAGGAAGTTGACGAGGAGCAGGGCGAAGAACCGGTTCCCCTCGTCGTGGACGTAATCCTCGATGACCACCCGCAGCCCGTCGCGCAGGTGGACGAAGGTGACGAAGAGGAGCAGCAGCATCGGCACGGCGGCCCAGGGATCGGCCAGCCATTCGCGCACCGTTCCGTAGTCGAGCGTCCTCAGCCGCAGCAGCGAGACGAGCAGCCAGGCGTAGAGCAGGAAGGCGGCGACCGACGTCATCCGCTCCACCCACCAATGATGGCCGCCTTCGCGGGCCGAGCCGAGGCCGCGGACCCGGGCGATCGGATTTTCCATCTCGGTCACAAGTGGCTCCAGAAGATGAGCAGCCACAGGCCCGCGGTCAGCAGCACGGCGCCGACGAGGGTGATGTTGGCCCAGAATTTGTTGGTGGAGAGCTCGAAGCCGGCGCCGATGTCCATGACCAGGTGGCGGAGGCCCGAAAGCAGGTGCTGGAAGAAGGCCCAGCTGAGGCCGACGCCGATGAAGATCCCGAACGGGCTCGTCGCCCAGCCGGCGAAGGTCCGATAGGCATCCACCCCGCTGGCCGCGGCGGCAAGCCACCAGACGAGGGCGGCGGCGCCCACCGTGGCGAGGCCGGCGCCCGTGACGCGGTGGAGGATGGAGACGGCCATGTGCGGCCCCCACTTCCAGATGGTGAGGTGCGGCGACAGCGGCCGGTTGGGATTGCGCGACATGTCCGCGCTTTTAGGGCGCGCGGCTGAGGTTGCAAGCGCGGCGCTCGCCGCTCGGCCGCTCGCCCTCAATCGGGCGGAGGTTGGATTGCTGGCTGCGGCGGCGCGCGCTTGGGGTCCGGCGGCTCGGTCGGCGGCGGCGCCTCCCCGTGCGTCGACTGCTCGAAGCTCCCCTTCCCCATGTCGCCCGGCGTGCGGTTTGCATCGGGGTCGGCGTCTTCCGGAAGCGTGCGGCCGTCCATGCTCTCCTCCTCCTGAAGGAGAAGAAACGCTCGAGCCGGAGAATGGAGCCGCGGCCAGGTTGTCGTTCCGCGCCTCTTGTCGTGAATGACAAAGTTGGGCATATGTCACACATTCGTCGACGGAGACTCGAGATGGCTGAAGGGGATCCTCTTGCCGGGCAAGCCGGATCGGCTCGCCGGCCGCAATCGGCAGCGAAAAGGATCGCGACGACCCTTGGGGCGGCGGCGGCGGCAGGCCTTACGGCGGGCCTCAAGGAAAAGCGCATATCCGTCCGCGCGCATCGAGCCCTGTTCGAGGCCGCGGCCGAACGGTCGGGGCTCGAAGGCAGCGAGCTGCTCGAATATGCGCTCGCGAAGGTCGCCCTGGAGGACGACTTCGCCGACAAGCTTCTTGCCTTGAAGGGAAGCGTCAGCCGCGAGATCGATCTTGAGTTTTGACTTGGCGGGGTCGCTCCGTCGGCTCAAGCCTCAGAAGCGGGCGCCGCCACTCCTACGCCGGCGCGCGGCTGAGCTTCCGATCGTCGCCCCGCCGGTCGTCACCGGACCGCCGCTGCTGCTGGACACGACGGTCTATATCGACGCGTTGCAGAGCCGCCTTCCCACGGAGGTCGAGGAGCTGCTCGATCTTTGCCAGGTAAACCATTCGGCTATCGCCGTCGCTGAGCTGTCCCACGCTTTCGGCAGACTGGATCCGGGGCACGCGCGGACGAAGGCGACGCTCGCCTCGATCCAGGCGGTCATCGAGGCGATCCCGCCGCATCGTCTCGACTCGCCCAGCCTCGAGGCGACCGTGGAGGCCGGCATCCTGGCCGGGCTGTGCGCGCGGCTCCGCGGCCTTCCTGGCGGCGGGCCCCAGACGCTCCTGAACGACGCCGCCCTGCTCCTCCAGGCGCGCGAGAATGGCTGGCGATTGCTCTCGCGCAACATCGTCGACCTCGACCTGCTTCAGCAGCTGGCGCCGGGGGCGGCGGTGCTCTTCTACCGACAGGCGCCCTGAACCCGGTGCGAACATCGCCCCCGCGAGGGAGCGCCCCGTCCGATCCACTAAAGGAGGTCGGTGAGATACTCGGCCAGGCGGTGCACCGCTTCGTCGGTGAGGACGATGGCGCCGCGGCGGCGGTCGAAGCAGCCTTGCTCGCGCGAGATGAGGCCGGCGTCGAGCAGGCGCTCGATCAGGTCGGGGCCGTCCTCCGGCTGCACCTTGGCGGCGGTGAAGGCCTCCGAGAGGGTGAGGGAGCGGCCCTCGTCATGGGCGATGAACAGCGAGAGGAGGAGGTCCCAGGCCGGCTCGCCGAACAGGCCGGCCGGGAAGAACTCGTCCCTCCGCCGGCGCTCGAGATAGAGGCGCTCAGCCACGGCGCGCAGCGATTCCGGCTCGACCGCGGCGGGCGGCGGCTCGGCGAGCATGGCGAAGCGCGCCTGCGCCTGGCGAACGATTTCCAGCGCCGTCTGCAGACGATCCGTATCCACTGGCCGCGCCCTCCTGCTCGGGCCGGCACATTATCGTTTTCGACGCGGAAGGATAGCCGCTTTTTGAGGGCTGGCGGGCGCTCACGCGGCCGCCTCCACCGGCTGGAGCAGGCCGAGGGCGCGGAAGCTCGACCAGCCGGAACGGGCGACGATGACATGGTCGTGGACGACGACGTCGAGCGCGCGTCCGGCCTCGGCGATGCGCCGCGTCGCCTCGATGTCGCCCCGGCTCGGCCGCGGGTCTCCGGAGGGGTGGTTGTGGGCGAGGATCAGCGCCGTCGAGCCCACCTCCAGCGCTCGGCGCATGATCTCGCGCGGATAGACCGGCGCGGCGTTGACCGAGCCCATCGAAACCGTCTCGTCGTAGAGGAGCCGGTTGGAGGAATTGAGGAACAGGACGCGCAGCCGCTCGGTCGGCAGGTGCGCCATGTCGAGACAGAGATAGTCGATCAGCGCCTTCGAATCGCCGAGCGTCGGCCCGCTCATCGCCTCCCCGCGCAGCGCGTGGAGCATGGCGTCGCGGATGATGCCGAGGTGGCGGGCGACCGCGCCGTTGCCCAGCACCCGCACCTGCGCCTCGGGCGCCGCCGCAAGCGCCCCGCCCAGCGAGCCGAACTCGGCGACTAGCCGGTCGGCCCAGGCCCTGGCTTCAGTCCCAAACGGCCGGAGAAGCTCGACCAGGATCTGTCGGCACCGAACTGCGCCACCCGCTTCTGGTGCCGCCACGTGCCGAGCACGATGAGGAACAACATCGGATATGCCCACAGCGCCAGAGCGAACGCGTAGATCAGCCGCACCACGTGCGAGTCCACGTACTTTACCGCGTGTCCCGCCGTTCCGATGGCTTGCAGCGCCGTCACCCATAACGGCCAGTACCTCTCGGCGTAGAGCGCAAGAGCGAGAAACCCCAGGAGTGCAGCAACGTCGACGTAGAACACACCGACTTCCACCGAGCCGAACCGCACGGTGGAGCCAGACAACGCAAGCGCGGAGAGTATGGAGCCGATACCGATGATACTGGCGCCAATCCGCTCGGGCGGACCGCCGCGGAGAAGCGCGTAACCCCAGCAAAGCGCCAGTATTGTGTAATATGCGGGCGCCGGGAGCATCGCGCCACCCGATCACGGGACCCAAGGCTGGTCAAGTCCATCGGATCCCGACGCGGTAAAAGCAGAGCCTGGAATCCGTGGTTGAACACAAGCGCCTCCACTCTCCTCGGGGGCAACGCGAAATTGGCTACGCAACGATCTGAAGGCGACGACCGTCCTCCTTAGCGACGGTAGGCTTGCCCAAATCGCCAATCGCCACTGCCCCGAGCCCAATCTGGACCTGGGCCTCGCTAAGCCGCTTATGAGTCTCGACCATGTCCCCTCGCGCGCGGGCTAGCGCAGCCACAGCGGCAGCAGCCCCTTCAAATGCGTCCTGTGCGACGATAGCGGAGAGATGCGCATCGGTGCGGGCGCTTACGAGAGTGGATGTCAGTTCGGCGGCACGGGCGAGAGCGGCATCAATGGCTTCCTCGGCCGCGAAGAGGCTTTCGGCCACGCGCATGGCGGCCGCACGTCGTTGCTTGAGCATAGAGTCTCCCCGTTCGCGGGAGGCGCATGCCCGCCCGCGGCGTGTTCCGGTCCTGATGTAAAGCCTAGCCCCTGGTGAGCCTGACCAGCGCTTCGATCCCCGAGGTCAGAGCGCCGAAGCCCAAGGCCACACCGATGGCGATGGCGGCGATCCACGCGAGCCTCGACAACCAATGAAGGTCATTCGGCCGTCTGTTACCGATCGGGAGCGGGAGAAGCGTGGGAGCCCCTGCCGCAGAGAAGACGCGGAAGCTAGCTTGCTCCTCCCTAAGCGTCTCTCCGGACAACCCGCTTAAATGCTGTCGCCCGCTCTCGATCGGTGCCCCAAATGTGAGCGAACGGGCGGCGGGTTCAATCTCCGGCGGTTGGTATACCAATGGCTGGAAGGGCTGGAGAGGGGGCTGGTAGGACGGCGCCGGCTCGTATTCCGGGGCGCTTTCCCGGCCGTTACGTGCTTCATATTCCGCGAGAATCCGGGCCGCGGTGCGGCGGTCCGGGACTCCGAGCACGCGCATCGCCGCCTTGAGGTGCTGGTCGACCGAGCCGGGCTCGATGCCGAGCCGCGGCGCGATCTCCTTGGAAGTGAGGTGCGCGTAGACGAAGCGGAGGCAGGTCCGCTGCTGCTCGGTCAGCCTGGCGATGCGCATATCGTCCATTGCCCCTAGGTAGCGGCGGCGAAGCAAAAAGTCACGAATCGCCTGAACGTGCGAACGCCGCCCGTGGCGCCGCGGACGATGGCTAACGGCTTCTTAACCCTTTTTACCGCACTAGACGGGGCGATGAGGCGAAGGAGCGGGGACGGCATGGGCGGCGCGGGCGAGGTGAGGGTGGCGGATCGGCTCGGCCGATTCGATACGGACGGCCGGCTCGGCGAGGATTGCCGCGAGATGGCGGGGCTCTTCGCCAACGACGCGGTGCGGGTCGCCCGGCGCTTCTGGGCCCATTTCGGCGCCGCGCCGGAGGTCGACACGAGGTTCGACGGCAAGGAGCTCGACGAGCTCGTCCTCAAGATCCTTCCCTACATGGCGGCCAAATATAGCGACGTCGCCGGCCAGAAATGGGCCGACATGGTGGGCGGCTTCGTCGCCGAAGCGACCGCCGCGGGAGTCAGCCTCACCACATTGCTCTCCTCGATCGGCGCCGCCGCCGAGGAAGCGCACGAGATATTGCGCGAGAAGCTCGGGCCGGAGCCGGGCCGCCTTGCCTGCCTCGCCGCCTGCCTCACCCGCTCGACCCTGCTCGAGGCGGACGTCTTCGCCGCCCATTTCGACCTCCTTCGCTCGGAGGCCGAGCGCCAGCGCCGCGCCACCAGGGGCAAGATGTTCAACGAGGAGATCGTCACCGCGGCCGAGCGCACCGCCTCCGACAGCCGGATGCTGGCGGCGCAGGCCTCCGAAGCCTCGTCGGCGGCGCGCGGCATGCTCGGCAAGACCTCCGAGGTCGCCGCCGCGGCCGAGCAGTCGGCCGTCGCGATGCGCGAGGCTGCTCAGACCGCCGCCGGCCTGATCCGCGCCATCGAGGACGCGAGGAACGAGGTGGAGACCGCCGCCGGCGTCGCCACCCGCGCCGGCGACCAGGCCGCCAAGGCGGTCGACGTCAGCCGCGCCCTCTCCGGACATGTCGAGGCGATCGAGTCGATCCTCTCCCTCATCCGCGACATTGCCGGCCAGACCAACCTCCTCGCCCTCAACGCGACGATCGAGGCGGCGCGGGCGGGCGATGCCGGCCGCGGCTTCGCGGTCGTCGCGCAGGAAGTGAAGTCACTCGCCAGCCAGACCGCCCGGGCGACCGACGACATCACCGCCAAGATCACCGCCATCCAGCAGGCGACCCGTCAGACGGTCGAGGCGAACGGCTCGATCCAGCGCACCGTCGAGGAGGTGCAGACCTCCGCCACCCGCATCCGCGAGGCGATGGAGACCCAGGCGCAGACCGTGACGATGATCACCGCCGCCGTCGACGAGACCGCCCTCGCCGCCGATTCCATGTCGTCCACCATCGCCGCGATCCGCGAGGACACCGAGAGCGTCGCTTCCGAGATAGACGGCCTCACCCGCAATTTCGGCCATGTCGACGAGCAGATGGTCCGCTTCAAGGCCGCCGCCGGCGAGTTCGTGAAGACCTTCGCGGCCTGACCGGCCGGCGCCCGACCGCGCCTAAGGAAGAGCCCCCGAAGAGGTCTTGAGGCTCAGCAGGCGAACCCCTGAGCAGTTACGGGCGATAGAGCGCCGCCATCGCCCCGGTCAGACCTGCGCGCGTTTCAGGACCTCGTTGATCCGCGACTGCCAGCCGGGGCCGGTCGCCCTGAACTTCTCCAGCACGTCCTCATCGAGCCGGATCGAAACCGCGCGCTTGCCGGAACCCGAGGGGCGGCCAGGGCCGCGGAACGCGGCGGCAACCCTTGGTGGAAGCTCGCTGGCGGGCCGGGCGCGGGCAAAATCCTCGTCCGTCCACTCGGGATTATCCTCGTCAAAGACGACAGGCTTATCGGACATAGCGTCGCATCTCCTTAGCATGGGCTCGCCGAAGGCTGATCGCCCGCATCGCCTGCCCTCGGTCCGTGGCCGCGAGGCAATGCGGCAGACCGTCGATCAGGCCGTAGAGGCGGTAGCGGGGTTCGCCGAACCGGAGATCCTCCACGAACGACAGCGGCACGAGATCGGCTGCTCTCGCGAGCGAGATACCGTGCTTTTCGACATTGGCCGCGTCCTTCGCAGGATCGAACTCCACGATCATCGATTTTTGTATATACAATTGCTGCCTTCGTGCCAAGGGTCCCTACCGCTCCGCCGCCGTTCGAATCGCCGCCGGCCGTGCGGGTCGAACGGCGGCGGGCGAGGCTGCGACACGCGGGCTCATCCCCGATGCCTTGCCCCTTCCCCTCCCCCGCGCCCGCGCCTATTCGCGCCGGCATGGGCAGGCTCAACATTCTCGTCACCGGCACCAGCCGGGGCATCGGCAAGGCGATCGTCGAGGCGCTCGCCGGACACGAGGTGGCGGGGCATTCCTCCTCCGGCGGCGACGGACGCCTCGCCGCCGACCTCTCGCAGCCCGGCGCGGCCGAGGCGCTGTGGGGCGAGGCGCTGGAGCGGCTCGGCGGGCGGATCGACGTGCTCGTCAACAATGCCGGCGTGTTCGAGGCCAACCCGATCGACGCCCCCGCCGCCGCGTGGACCGCCGAGTGGGAGCGGACGATGCGCGTCAACCTCACCGCCTCGGCCGAGCTCTGCCGGTTCGCCGTGCTCCACTTCCGCGAGGCGGGGCGGGCGCCCGGCGGCGGCCGCATCGTCAACATCGCCAGCCGCGCCGCCTATCGGGGCGATTCGCCGCAGCACTGGCATTATGCCGCGTCCAAGGCCGGCATGGTCGGCATGACCAAGTCGATCGCCCGCGGCTATGCCGCCGATGGGATCCTCGCCTTCGCCGTCTGCCCGGGCTTCACCGCCTCCGAGATGATCGAGGATTACATGGCGAGCCGCGGCGGCCGGCAGATCCTCGCCGATATCCCGATCGGCCGCGTCGCCACCGCGCAGGAGGTGGCGGAGACGGTGCGATGGCTGGCGGTCGAGGCGCCGCCCTCGGCGACCGGCGCGGTGATCGACGTCAACGGCGCGAGCTATGTCCGCTAGCAGCTGGAAGGTCACCCTTCCCTGCACCCGGGCGGAAGCGGAGGCGCTCAAGGAGGATGCCAGCCCGCTCGCCCTGCTCGACTTCCCGCCCGTTCTGATGACCAGCGAGGCCGATGCGGCGAGCCCAGAGGCCTGGCGGCTCGACGCCTATTTCGCCGAGCCACCGACCGACGAGATGCTCGCCATGCTGCGCGCGCTGGCGCCGAGCGCCGGCGACGCGCCCCCGGCCGTGGAGAAGGTGGAGGATCGCGACTGGGTGACTCTCAGCCAGCAGGGGCTGGAGCCGATCCGCGCCGGCCGCTTCTTCGTCCACACGCCGCAGCACCGGGATGCCGCGCCCGCTGGCGCCGTCGCCCTGGAGATCGACGCCGGCCGCGCCTTCGGCACGGGCCAGCACGAGACGACCAGCGGCTGCCTCGTCGCGCTGAGCCGGCTGAAGGGCCAGGGCCTCGCCGTCGCCAACCTGCTCGACCTCGGCACCGGCACCGGCCTGCTCGCCTTCGCCGCGCTCAAATTGTGGCCGGCGGCGCAGGCGATCGCCTCCGACATCGATCCCGTCGCCATCGAGGTGGCGCAGGAAAATGCCGCGGTGAACGGCGTCCGGCTCGGCCGCGCCCGCGGGCAGGCGGAACTCGCGGTCGCGGCCGGCATGGACCATCCCCGGCTGAAGGCGCGGGCGCCTTACGACCTCGTCATCGCCAACATCCTCGCCGGCCCCCTGGTCGCGCTGGCGCCGTCCGTCGCCGCGGCGATCGCGCCGGGCGGGCGGCTGCTCCTCGCCGGCCTGCTCGATCATCAGGCCGACACCGTCGCCGCCGCCTATCGCCGGCACGGCATGATGCTCGCCGGCCGAATCGACCACGGCGAGTGGCCGACCCTGATCATGCGCAAGCGCAAGGCGCTCGGCTGGCGCTGAGCGCCGCGTCGCGGAGCTCGCGGCAAAGGCCGGTCCCGCTCCTCCATCGACGCAGCTGGAATCGTCACCCCGGACTTGATCAGGAGTCCACCTTCCTTTGCAGCACCCGAAAGACGAAGGGGGATGCCGGATCAAGTCCGGCATGACGAACCGAGGGTCTCGGCTTCGACAGCCCAGGCTCTACCCCGCCTCGGCGACGAGGGCGTTCCACGCCGCCTCGTCGATCACCGCCACGCCCAGATCCTGCGCCTTCTTGAGCTTCGATCCGGCGCCCGGCCCGGCGATGACGAGGTCGGTCTTGGCGGAGACCGAGCCCGCGACCTTCGCCCCGAGCTTCTCGGCCTGCGCCTTGGCCTCGTCGCGCGACAAGGTCTCGAGGCTGCCGGTGAACACCAGCGTCTTGCCGGAGACGGGCGAGGCCTTCGTCTCCCAGACGACGTCCTGCGGCGCCACGCCGGCGGCGAACAGGTCCTGCAGCACCTCCCGATTATGCGTTTCTTCGAAGAAATCGAGGATCGCGTTGCCGACCTCGGGGCCGATGTTCGGCGTCTCGATCGCGGCGGCAACCGCCTTGTCGCGCCGGAGCGCGAACTTCCGTTCGTCCTCGCCCAGCGCGGGCTGGAGGCCGGCCCGGACGGCGAGCGCGGCATCGACCATCGCCTCCAGCCCCGCCCAGCTGCGATAGCGGCGGGCGAGGTCGCGCGCCGTCACCTCGCCGACGTGGCGGATGCCGAGCGCGTAGAGGAACCGGTCGAGCGGCGGCCGCCGCTTGGAGTCGATGGCGGCGATGAGGTTGGCGGCGGAGACCTCGGCCCATCGTTCCCGGCCGAGCAGCTGCGCCTTGGTGAGGCGGAAGATGTCGGCCGGCGACTGCAGAAGGCCGTCGCGGAAGAAGCTCTCTATATGGACGATGCCGAGCCCTTCTATGTCGAGGGCATGGCGGCTGACGAAGTGGCGGAGGCGCTCCACCCGCTGGGCCGGGCAGATGAGGCCGCCGGTGCAGCGTATGTCGACCTCGCCTTCCTCGCGCACCGCCTCCGAATCGCATTGGGGGCACCGGGCGGGGAAAATGTAGGGCGCGCGGTCGGCGCCGGGCGTCAGGTTCTCCAGCACCTGCGGGATGACGTCGCCGGCGCGCTGGATGAGCACCCGGTCGCCGACCCGGACGCCGAGGCGGGCGATCTCGTCGGCATTGTGGAGCGTCGCGTTTGTGACGGTGACTCCGCCGACGCTGACCGGGGTGAGGCGGGCGACCGGGGTGAGCTTGCCGGTGCGGCCGACCTGTATGTCGATCGCCTCGAGGATCGTCTCCGCCCGCTCGGCCGGGAACTTGTGCGCCAGCGCCCAGCGCGGGGCCCGCGCCACCTGGCCGAGCCGGCGCTGCCAGTCGAGCCGGTCCACCTTGTAGACGACCCCGTCGATGTCGAAGCCGAGATCGGCCCGCTTCGCCTCTATGCCGCGATAGAAAGCGAGGAGGGGGCCGAGGTCGGTGAACCGCTCCAGATCGGCGGACACCGGGACCCCCCACGCCTCGATGGAGCGCATGACGGCGAGCTGGGTGTCGCCCGGCACCGCCGTGGCCTCGCCCCAGCCGTGGGCGTAGAAGCGCAGCGGCCGGGCGGCGGTGATCGCCGGATCCTTCTGGCGGAGCGAGCCGGCGGCGGCGTTGCGCGGGTTGGCGAAGATCTTGCCCCCGGCTTCCGCCTGCCTGGCGTTGAGCGCCGCGAAGTCGGCCTTCGACATGTAGACCTCGCCGCGGATCTCGAACACCGCCGGAGCCTCGCCGCGCAGCCGCTCGGGAATGTCGGCTATGGTCCGGGCGTTGGGCGTGACGTCCTCGCCGACCGACCCGTCGCCGCGCGTGGCGGCGAGGACGAGGACGCCCTTCTCGTAGCGCAGCGAGCAGGACAGGCCGTCGATCTTCGGCTCGGCAGTGAGCGCGACCTCCTCGTCCTCGCTTAGCTTCAGGAACCGCCGCACCCGGGCGACGAACTCCGCCACCTCCTCGTCGGCGAAGGCGTTGTCGAGGCTGAGCATGGGCAGCGCGTGGGCGACCTTGGCGAGCGGCCCCTCCGGCGCGGCGCCGACCTGGCGGGAGGGGCTGTCCTCGCGGACGAGATGGGGGAAATCGCGCTCCAGCGCGGCGTTGCGTCGCACCAGCGCGTCGTAATCCGCGTCGGAAATCTCCGGCGCGTCCTCGCCGTGGTAGAGGCGGTTGTGGCGCGCGATCTCGCGGGCGAGCCGCTCCAGCTCGGCGGCGGCTTCGTCTTCGGTCTGCGCATCTCCCATCGGCGCGGCGATAACAAGAAGAAGACCCTCACCCAACCCTCTCCCGCAAGCGGGAGAAGGCTCTACCGCCGACCTTCCCCATCTCCCGCTTGCGGGAGAGGGTCGGGGTGAGGGCCTTCTTCCTGTCCCGCCTAGGCCGCGAGCAGCCGCCCCGCCTGTGCCCGCGCCTCGTCGGTCACCTCCGCGCCCGAGAGCATCCTCGCTATCTCCTCGCGCCGCCGCGCCTCGCCGAGCAGCTGGACGCCGGTGCGGGTGACGAGGCCGTCATGGCTCTTCTCGATGAGGAAGTGCCGGGCGCCGCGGGCCGCGACCTGGGGGCTGTGGGTGACGACGAGGAGCTGGGCCGATCCGGCCAGGCGGTGGAGGCGCTCGCCGACCGCGCTCGCCACCGCGCCGCCGACGCCCCGATCGATCTCGTCGAAGATCATCGTCGTCGCGCCGCCGCGCTCCGCCAGCGCGACCTTCAGCGCGAGGATGAAGCGCGACAGCTCGCCGCCGCTGGCGATTCGGGTGAGCGGGGCGAACGGGGCGCCGGGGTTGGTCGACACCTCGAACTCCACGCGGTCGCGGCCGGCGGCGTTCCACTGGGCCTCGGGCAGCGGCTCGATCACGGTGCGGAACCTGGCGGCGTCGAGCTTCAGCGGCGCCAGCTCCCGCGCCACCGCCTGGTCGAGCCGAGCGGCGGCGGCGGCGCGGGCCTCTCCGAGCCGGAGCGCCTCGGCCTCGTAGCCCGCCCGCGCCTCGGCCACCGCGCGCTCGAGGGCGGCGAGACTCTTCCCGCCGGCGTCGAGCGCGGCGAGCCGGGCGCCCAGCTCCTCCGCCAGCGCTGGAAGCGCATCCGCCTCCACCCGGTGCTTGCGGGCGAGGGAGCGAATCTCGAACAGCCGGGATTCCGCCTCCTCGAGCCGGGCCGGGTCGCAGGCGAGCGCCTCGGCGGCGGCGGCGAGCCGGTCCTCGGCGTCCGAGGCCTCGATCAGCGCGCGGTCGAGGGCGGCGAGCGCTTCTTCCAGCCGCTCATGCTCGCCGCCGATCCGCTCCAGCCGCCGCGCCGCCTGGCGGAGCAGGGAGAGGCCGCCCTCCGAGCCGTCGAGGAGCTGGCCGACGGCGGCGATGGTCTCGCCGAGGCGGGCGCCCTTCTGCATCGTCGCTCGGCGCTCGGCCAGCGCCGCTTCCTCGCCGGGCTCGGGGGCCAGCTTCTCGAGCTCCGCCACCGCATGCTCCAGCCATTCGCGATCCCGGGCGGCGGCCTCGAGGTCGGCGCGGGCGCGGGCGAGCGACGCCTCGGCCGCGCCCCAGGCCCTGAACAGCCCCTCCGACGCGGCGGTCGAGAGGCCGGCGAAGGAGTCGAGCAGTGCGCGATGGCCGCGCGGGTTGAGGAGGCCGCGATCGTCATGCTGGCCGTGTATCTCGACCAGCATGGCGCCGAGGTCGCGGACCAGGGCGACGGAGACGGACTGGTCGTTGACGAGGGCGCGGCTGCCCCCGTCCGCCCGGACGATGCGGCGGATGACGAGCGGCTCGCCCGCCTCGCCGTCGAGGCCGTTCTCGGCGAGCAGCTCGCGCGCCGGGTGGTTGAGGGGAAGATCGAAGGCGGCGCTGACCACCGCCTGCTTCTGGCCCTGGCGGACGAGGCCGCTGTCCGCGCGCACGCCGAGCGCCAGGCCGAGAGCGTCGAGGAGGATCGACTTGCCGGCGCCGGTCTCGCCGGTGAGGACGCCGAGGCCGGGACCGAATTCGAGGTCGAGGCTCTCGATCAGCACCACGTCGCGTATCGAGAGGCTCGTCAGCATGAGCGGCCGGCCTCCGTGCCGCCGGCATCCCGCAGGCCTGGAGGCGCGGCGGGGACCCCAGCTTTCGCCGGGGCGGCGGTCACGCGGCGGGCGCCGCCGCAGCCGGCGCCGCCGCGGGCGCCGCGGCCGGATGCTTCTGCACCAGGCTGTAGGCCCGCTCATACCATTTGGTGTTCGGATAATTGGCGCCGAGCACCGCCGCGGCCTTGCGCGCTTCCTCGGGGACGCCGAGCGCGAGATAGGATTCGGTGAGCCGCATCAGCGCCTCGGGGGTGTGGCTGGTCGTCTGATAGTCGTCGATCACGCTTCGGAAGCGCATCACCGCCGCAAGCCACTGTCCGCGCCGCTGGTAGAAGCGGCCGACGTCCATCTCCTTGCCGGCGAGATGGTCGCGCACCAGGTCCACCTTGAGGCGGGCATCGGCGGCGTAGCGCGTGTTGGGATAGCGGCGGATCAGCTCGCCGAGCGAATCCAGCGCCTGCTTGGTGGTCGTCTGGTCGCGGGTCACGTCCTCGATCTGCTCGTAATAGCTGAGCGCGATCAGATAATAAGCGTAGGGCGCGTCCTTGTTGCCCGGGTGGATCGAGAGGAACCGCCGGGCGCTGTCGATCGACTTGGTATAGTCGCGCGCCGCATAATAGCTGAAGGCGCTCATCAGCTGGGCGCGGCGGGCCCAGACCGAATAGGGATGCTGGCGCTCCACCTCGTCGAACACGGCCGCGGCGGCGGCATAGTCGCGCTTGTCGAGGCGGTCCTTGGCGAGGAGGTAGAGGGTGTTCACGTCGCGCGCGACATATTGGGTGTCGGCGCGGGTCCGCTTGGCGTTGTTGTTGGCGCAGGCGGCGAGTGGAACAACCATCGCGACGGCAAGCGCGGCGGCAAACGGGCGGGCTTTTCTGGAGAGCATGGGGGGCTTCTTAGCGGAGGGTAAGGGGAAGGCCAAGCGGATAGGCAGATCAGCGGAAACGCGATGAACGGGGGTTTAATGCTTCCCCTGTAGAGGCCGGAGCCATGATCAGGGTGACGACCCTTTCCACCTTGTTTCCGGATGCCGCGCGGCCCGGCTTCGGCCGCTTCGTCGAGCGGCAGACGCAGGGCCTCGCCGCGCGCGAGGGCGTGAGCGTCGAGGTGGTGGCGGGCCTCGGCCTGCCGCCCTGGCCGCTGCCCCTCCACCCGCGCTGGCGGGCGCTGCGCGCGCTGCCGGGCGCGGAGCGGCGGGGGGGCCTGCGCGTCGTTCGGCCGCGCTTCCTCAGCCTGCCCGGCTCCGGCAACGCGGCGCGGCTGGCCCGTGCCGCCCTGCCCGCGCTGCGGGCCTTCCGGCCCGACGTGATCGACGCCGAATTCTTCTGGCCGGACGGGGTCGCGGCCGCCCAACTCGCCCGCGCCCTCGGCATCCCCTTCTCGATCAAGGCGCGGGGGAGCGACATCGCCCACTGGGCCGGGGTGCCGGCGATCCGGCGGCAGATGCTCGAGGCGGCGGAGGCGGCCGGCGGGCTGCTGGCGGTCAGCGAGGCGCTGCGCCGGGAGATGATCGCCCTCGGCATGCCGCCCGACCGTATCCGCGTCCACCATGCCGGGATCGACCTCGACCGCTTCCGCCTTCCCGGCGCGCCAGCCGGGCGGGTCGTCGCGAGCGTCGGCAACCTCGTGCCGGTCAAGGGCCACAAGCTCCTTCTCGAGGCCTTCCGCGGCGTGCCCGACGCCGTCCTGCTCATCGCCGGGGAGGGGCCCGAGCGGGCCGCGCTCGAGGCCGCCGCCGGCGATCGGGTCCGTTTCCTGGGCGCCGTCGGCCACGACGCTCTTCCCCGCCTGCTCGGCGAGGCGCGGGTCATGGCGCTCGCCTCCGAGCGGGAGGGGCTCGCCAATGCCTGGCTGGAGGCGCTCGCCTGCGGCACGCCCATCGTGGTGCCGGACGTCGGCGGCGCCCGCGAGGTGGTCGACCGGCCGGCGGCGGGCCGCATCGTTCCCCGCGACGCGCAGGCGATCGCCGCCGCCATCACCGAGCTGCTCGACCGACCGCCGGAGCGCGCCGCGGTGCGGGCGGCGGCGGAGCGGTTCAGCTGGGCGCGCAACGCCGCCGAGCTGGAGGCGCACCTGAGGAGCGTCTCAGCCCAGCGGCATTAGGGCCGCGGCGATCCACCGTTCCTCGCCGCGCAGCAGGCCCCAGGTGCGGGCGGCGGCGCGGCTGTCCATCGCCTCGACGCCGATCCCGCGCGCCTCGAGCTCGCGCACCAGCGGCCGCGGCGGCTGGACCAGGCGGGGGCCGGTGCCGAGGACGAGGAATTCGGGCGGCGGCGAGAGCGCCAGCGCCGGCGCGAGGTCGGCGGCCGCGAGCGGCCTTCCCTCCTCCCAGCGCCATTCGAGCGCCGCTTCCGGAGTCAGAAGGACCGCGCGATAGACCCGGCCCGCGACCGAGAAGCCGCCGTCCGCGAAGCCGTCGACGACCGGCCCGGGAGGCGTCTCCTGCCGGTCCATCCGCGCCACGTCACCGCCCTTCGTTGCGGCTCGGCACCCTCTCCGCGCCGGCGGGGCCGGAGCCGGTCTTCGGCAGGAAGCTGTCGGAGCTGACCCGCAGCCAGACGAGGATCGGCGCCGAAATGTAGATGGAGGAATAGGTGCCGACGAAGATGCCGAGCAGGATGGCGACGGTGAGGCCGAAGATCACCTCCGGGCCGAGCAGCAGCAGGGCGAGCAGCGCCAGCATGATCGACAGCGACGTCACCATCGTCCGCGACAGCGTCTCGTTGAGCGAGAGGTTGAGGAGCGGGACGATCTCCATCTTGCGGTATTTTCGCAAATTCTCGCGTATTCGGTCGTAGACGACGACGGAATCGTTGAGGCTGTAGCCGACGATGGTGAGGATTGCCGCCACCACGTTGAGGTCGAACTCGAGCTGGGTGAGCGAGAAGAAGCCCATCGTCACCGCGACGTCGTGGGCGAGCGTGGTCAAGGCGCCGACGCCGAACTGCCACTCGAACCGGAACCAGATGTAGACGGCGATGCCGAGCATCGCGAGGGCGATCGAGATGGCCCCTGAGCGATAGAGCTCGTCCGAGACCTTGCCCGACACGCTGTCGACGGCGAACTTCGCGTCCGGATGCTTGGCCTGGATGGCGGTGCGGACTCGCGAGGCGGCCTTGTTCGCCGCATCCTCGCCGCCGGGCGGGAGGCCCATGCGGATCGAGAGGGTCTTGGCGTTGCCGAACTCCTGGATCGAGGCGTCGCCCATGTTGAGCGACTCGACGGTGCTGCGGATCTCCTCGATCGGCGCCGGCCGGTCGAAGGTGACTCGGATCATCTGCCCGCCGACGAAGTCGACGCCGAGGTTGAGCCCGCGCACCGCCACCAGCGCGATCGAGCCGACCGTGACGATGATCGACAGCATCAGCGCGACGTTGCGCCAGCGCATGAAATCGATGTTGGTGTTGTCGGGAATGAGCTTGAGCAGGCGCATCTGCGTTCCTCAGATATGCAGTTCTTTGGGCCGCGCCTTGCGCGCCCACAGGGCGACGAGCATTCGGGTGAAGTTCACCGCCGTGTAGACCGAGGTGACGATGCCGATCATCAGCACCACCGCGAAGCCGCGGATCGGGCCCGATCCGAAATAATACATGATGACGGCGGCGATGACGTTGGTGATGTTGGCGTCGAAGATCGCCGTGCTCGCCTCGCGATAGCCGGCCTCGATCGCCTCCAGCACCCGCCGCCCGCGCCTCTGCTCCTCGCGGATACGCTCGTTGATCAGCACGTTCGCGTCCACCGCCGCGCCGATCGTCAGCACGAAGCCGGCGATGCCGGGAAGGGTCAGCGACGCGCCGAAGATGGCGAGGATGCCGAGGATCGAGAAGGCGTTGAGCAGCAGGGCGAGCGTCGCGTAGACGCCGAAGCGGCCGTAGGTGAACAACATGAACAGGATGACGGCCAGGGTGGCGACGACGCTCGCCACCGTGCCCTTGTAGATCGAATCGCGGCCCAGCTCGGGGCCGACCGTGCGCTCCTCGATCACCTTCAGCTTCACCGGCAGCTTGCCCGAGCGGAGCTGGACGGCGAGGTCGTTCGCCGACTGGACGGTGAACTGGCCCATGATGATCGCGCCGCCGCCCAGGATCGGCTCGTTGATGTTGGGCGCCGAGAGCACGACGTCGTCGAGGATGATCGCGAACGGCTTGCCGACATTGTCCTGAGTCACCTTGGCGAACGCCTTGCCGCCCTTGCCGTCGAAGGTGATCGAGACGGCCGGGCGGCCGTCCTGGTCGTAGGCCTGCTTGGCGTCGGTCAGCTGGTCGCCGGTGACGATCGCCTTGCGCTTCACGGCCATCCGCCCGCCGCCCTGCAGCGGCAGCACCTGGCTTCCGGCCGGCGAACGCCCGCTGGCGAGCTGGTCGGGCGTGGCGTTGAGGTCGACCAGCTTGAAGTCGAGCCGCGCGGTCTTGCCGAGCAGCGCCTTCAGCCCTTCCGGATCCTGGACCCCGGGAACCTGGACGAGGATGCGCCGTCCGCCCTGGCGGATGACGGTGACCTCCTTGGTGCCGTCGGGATCGACGCGGTTGTAGACCACCTCTCGGGCGGTCGCCATGGCGCTCTCGAGCGCGCTGTCGAGGCCCGCCTGGGTGGGCGTCATGACGATGCGGTTGCCGTCGACGACGCTGACGTCCCAGTCGCGCGGGCCGAGGCCGACCGGCTGGGTCTGGGTCCGCACGAACTCGACCGCCGCGTCGAGCTGCGAGGGGTCGCGCACCATGAAGGAGATGCGGCCTCCGGCGCTGGAGATGTCGCCGATCTCGATCGGCGTGGCGCGGCGGCTGAGGCCGAGGCGGACATTCTCCTCCATCGTCTCCAGCCGCTGGCGGGCGACGTCGCCGACGTCCGCCTCGAGCAGCAGGTGGCTGCCGCCGGCCAGGTCGAGGCCGAGATTGATGCGCGCGCTCGGGATGATCGCCGGCCAGTGCGCGACGGCGCTCGGCGGGAACAGGCTCGGCACCGCGAACAGCACCGCGATGAGCGAAATGAGGCTGATGCCCCACACCTTCCAGCGGGGAAAATCGAGCATCGGTCAGTCGTTCGCCGGCTTGACGCCGTGCGGGCGCACGTCGCTCAGCATGGCCTTGAGGACCCGGATCCGCACGCCGGAGGCGACTTCGAGCTCCACCTCGCCCTCCTCGACCTTGACGACCTTGCCGATCACTCCGCCGCCGGTGATGGCGACGTCGTTGCGCTTGACGGCATCGATCATCGCCCGGTGCTGCTTCGCCCGGTTCTGCTGGGGGCGGATCAGCACGAAATAGAAGATCACGAAGATGAGAAGCAGCGGCACGACGTTGGCCATGAAGGCCGCCGTCCCTGACGAGGCGGCGCCGGCCGAAGCATAGGCGGGTGAGGAGAACATGGGCTTTAGCTAGTACCTGTGGTGGCCGGCGAGAAGGGCGCGGGCCGGAGGGAGGGGCGGTTATCACGCCCGCGCCGCGTTGCGCAAGGCGCGCGCTCGACCGGGGGCGAGGCGAAATTTCTTCCGCCCGGCGCCGGCAGGCGCTTTCCAGAGGCCGCAGCCTTTAGTAAACTGTCGGACGAAGGGGTATTGGACGGCACGCACAACAGGGGGTGAAGATGAAAAAGACGGCAGCGTTGCTATTTGCCGCGGCGATCGGCCTATCGATGTCGGTTCCGGCCTCCGCCGCCTCGGACGGCAAGAACCGCAAGGTCACCGTCCTCAACCTCAGCACGTCGACGCTTCGCGAGCTCTATGCGTCCCCGATAACGTCGACCAACTGGGAAGAGGACCTGCTCGGCCAGCGCACGCTTACGTCGGGGCAGAGCATCTCGGCGAACATCGATAACGGCACCACCGAATGCTATTACGACCTCAAGGCGGTGCTCGCCAACGGCAAGACGTGGGAGCACCGCAAGGTGAACGTCTGCGCCGCCAGCAAGTGGGTCATCGCCGACGCGGGCGAATCCATCCAGTAACGGCGGGCGGCGCGCGGTCAGCGCGCGGCCGCTCCAAGGATGATCAGCGTCGACGTGCCGTGGGCGAGGAGCTTGCCTTCGCGCGACAGCAGGCGCGCCTCCGCCGTGGCGATCTGTCGGCCGCGGCTCAGCACCCGCCCCTCGCAGCGCACGGTGCCGCCGTCGGCGGCGATCGGGCGGGTGAAGTTCACCTTGGTCTCGACGGTGGTGTAGCCGATCCCGGCGCCGAGCTCGCTGTGGACGGCGCAGCCGGCGGCGCTGTCGATCAGGGTCAGGGCGACGCCGCCATGGACGCTGCCCAGCGGATTGAGCAGGTGCGGCCCCGGCTCGCCCTCGAACACCGCCCGGCCGGGCTCCACCTCGACGAGGCGGAAGCCCATCGTCCGGCCGATCGGCGGCGCCGGCCAGCGACCGGCGATGATCGCGCGCAGCAGCTCGATCCCGGTGAGCGAGGCCAAATCGCCCGCTGCCGCGCTCCCGCCGCCTTCCGCCACCATTAGAGCCTCCCAAACTAAGTTGCGGTTTGAAACTAGACGGTCCGCTCCCCGCCGGTCAAGCCGCTTGCCTTCCGCGCCCGCGCCGCCTAAATCGCCCGCCTCGCTTCCGGCCCTGCCGGAGGCGCCGGTCGGGGCGTAGCGCAGCCTGGTAGCGCATCACACTGGGGGTGTGGGGGTCGCTGGTTCGAATCCAGTCGCCCCGACCATCGATATGCGAGCGCCTCGCCGCCGCTCAGCGCGCGTCGGCCGCGGGGGCCGCCTCGGCGTTCAGCACCTTGGTGTAGAGCATGCCGATCAGGATCAGCGCCACGCCGAGCCCTAGGAAGGAGACGATCCTCAGCACGCCCTCGAGCGCCGCCGCGTCGACCAGGAACACCTTGCCCGCCGTGGCGGTCAGCAGCACCAGGCCGGCGAGGCGCAGCGCCTTGTCGGGGAGCCGGATGCCGGACAGCAGCAGGGCGATCGAAAGCAGCAGCCCCGCCGCGCTGTAGCTGTAGGATTCGGAGTCGGAGAGCGCCGGGGCGGTGAGGATCGGGCCCTGGAAGGCCTGGCGGACGAGCATCGTCGCTCCGAACACGAGCGACGCCAGCGACAAAGCCAGCCAGAGGCCGGACCGTGCCGCCTGGGCCGCGCCGCGGCGCGCGGCATAGAGCCAGCAGGCGCTGAGCAGATAGGCGGGGACGAGCAGGTTGAGCACCGGCAGCGCGCCGACATTCTGGTCGCGCCAGAGCGGGTTGTCGACGAGGAGATCGAACCAGACGAGCCGGGCGGCGGCGAGGGCGGTGAGGGCGATGCCGGCCCACCAGCGCTGGCGGGCGTCGAGACCCGGAAGCCCGGGGAAGCCCCGGCAGATCGCCCAGCCCGCCGCGAACAGCGCCTGGGTGACGATCGTGCGCTCGGCGAAGCCGCGGGCGACGAACTCCGCGGCGCTGTCGAGCCCGTAGAGGCGCTTGAAGAGGATATAGGCGGCGGCGAGGGCAAGAGCGCCGGCGAGCGGGAGCAGCAGCCGGCGGGCGCCGGGGCCGTGCTCCGAGGGCACGAGACGCCAGAGCGAGGCGAGGAGCAAGGCGGGGAGAAGCAGCGCTTCCGTCGCGCGGAGCGGTCCCGGCAGCGTCGAGGCGAGCGCCGGCGCCCCGCCCAAGGCGTCGCCCAGCGCCTCCCACAGGCCGGGCACCGAAGCCGCGGAGCGCAGGGTCGCGGCAAGCGCCGCGAGCAGGGCAAGGAGCGACAGGCCGCGATCGTCGAGCCGCCGCGCCGCGGCCGCGGCGAGGAGGGCGAGCGCCAGCCACCCGGCCGGAACCAGCCCCTCGGGCGCGAGGTCGTGGACGCCGAGCCCGGCGAGGAGGAGCGCGGCCAGGCCGGCGACGGCCAGGACGCGATCGGAAACGTCCGGCGCGCGCCGGCGCGCGCGAAGCCATCCGAGCAGCACCGGCCCGGCGGCCAGCGCCACGAACAGGAGTCCCCAGAGCGGCCGGCCGAGCCGCGCCGGCTCGGTGACCCGAAGGATCAGGGCGGGGAAGAGGAAGGCGGCGCTGGCGATCCCGGTCCACAGCAGCGCCTCGGGCCGCCGTGCGGCGTTCCAGGCGCCCCCGCCCGCGAAGAGCGCGGTGATCGCCGCCGCCACCCAGGGCAGGTCGGAATCCGCTCCCAGCGCCGCCTTGACGAACAGGAGCAGCAGGGCGGCGAGCAGGGCCAGTGCGGGGATCGGGCGATATTCCGGTCTGCGGCCGGCGAGCAGGAAGGTGGCGAGCGCGAGGCCGCCGAACAGCGCCCAGGCGATCGAATCGGTCTCGCTCGACGCCACGAGCAAGGCGAGCTGGACGATTCCGATCGCGGCGGGGCGGATGAATTCGAGCTGCCAGCCCGGGCCGGCGCGCACCGTCGAGGCGGCGAGGCTGACGAGGAGGATGAAGACGCCGACCGCCGGTCCGTCGGCGGGCTTCAGGAAGAGCAGTGCCAGCGTCCAGGCGAAGCTCAGCAGCACCGCGCTCGCCACAAGCCAGCTCCAGCCCCGCCGAGTCGCCAGCGCGAAGACGGCGATGTCGAGCAGTGCGAGGTAGGCGAGCAGCGGCACGGCCCCGGAATGGGCGTCGCCGATGAGCAGCGGCGTCGCGAAGCCGCCGGCGAGGCCCATCAAAGCGGTCGGCGCGCCGTGGCGGAGGGAAAGGATGAGGCCGAGCCCCGTCATCATGGTGAGGAGGCTCGAAGCGGTGCCCCGGCCGATCAGGTGGTGGACGATGAAGGCGCCGTAGGCGGCGGCGTAGAGGACGAGGATGGCGGCTCCGACGAGCGCCTGGGCGACGCGCGGGTCCGAGGCCGCGCCGGGCCGGCTGCGCGCCCACTCTCCCAGCCCGAGCAGGACGAAGCCGAACAGGGCGGCGAGCCCCATCTGCACCGCCGGGGTGACGAGGCCGATCTGGATCGAGTAGCGGACGAGGAACAGGCCCGCGACGGCCAGCGCGATTCCCCCGGCCCAGATCAGCAGCCGCCCGCCGACGAACCTCTCGAACAGGCCGCCCAGCGTCTCGCGCGCCGCCGCCGGCGCCGGAGCCTCGTGCCCGGCTCCGGCCTCCGCGCCGACCCAGTCGCCGCGGGCGCGGACCGGCGTGGTTGCCGGCGCGGGCGGTCGCGCGGTCGCCGCGGCGCGGGCGGGGACCTCATCCCACGGCGGCGAGGCGGCTGCCCGAGCCTCGGGGCGCGCGGGAAACGCGCCGCGCGTGTCGCCGCCGAGCCGCTCCACCTCCTCCTCCAGCGCCTTCACCCGCCCCGCGAGCCGCCCGAGGGCGACCGCGAAGGCAAGGCAGGCCAGGAAGAGGAGTAGGATTTCCATCGGCCGACGCTAGACGCGCGGCGCGCGGCTGTCAGCCCAGCGGCCGTTCCGGCGCCGCGGCCGGCGCCTTCTCCTTCCTCACCGCCGCCTTGACGTCCGCCGCCGCCCTGAGGAGCGCGGGGAGGTTGGCGAGGAGAACCGGCACGGCCTTGCCCAGCCGCTTCAACGTGGATGCAAGAGACATATTCCTTCCTTCCAGTCTTGAGGATCCCGCCGACTCGATAGGAACTTAACAGGAACATGGTCTGGAAGGAAGAATTATGTTCCTAGTTTGATCCTCTCCCCCTCGTCGCCCGATTGTGGCGGACGCCGCGGCCTCCCATATCCCCGGCTCAACATTTCGGAGCGGACATGGAAAGCTGGCACGGCACGACGATCTTGGCGGTGAGGAAGAACGGCAAGGCGGTGATCGCCGGCGACGGCCAGGTGTCGCTCGGCCAGACGGTGATAAAGCCCAATGCCCGCAAGGTCCGGCGGCTGGGCGCCGAGGATTCCTTCGGCGGCGGAGTCGTCGGCGGCTTCGCGGGCGCCACCGCCGACGCCTTCACGCTGTTCGAGCGTCTCGAGCGCAAGCTGGAGCAGCATCACGGACAGCTGATGCGCGCCGCGGTCGAGCTCGCCAAGGACTGGCGGACGGACAAGTATCTTAGGAACCTCGAGGCGATGATGATCGTCGCCGACAAGGAGGTGACCCTCGTCCTCACCGGCAACGGCGACGTGCTCGAGCCCGGCTCGGGCGTCGCGGCGATCGGATCGGGCGGCAACTTCGCCCTCGCCGCGGCCAGCGCCCTCTACGATTACGAGGAGGATCCCGAGACGATCGCCCGCAAGGCGATGGCGATCGCGGCGGAGATCTGCGTCTACACCAACGGCAACCTGACGGTCGAGACGATCGACGGCGCCGGGGCGGCGTGACCGGACGCCTCTCAGATCTGGGCGACGTAGACGACGTAGCCGTCGGGATCGACAAGCCGGAACTCGCCGCCGGGATTGTAGAAGGGCCTTGCCACCGGTTCCGGGGCGAGCCCCGCCTCCGCCAGGGCGGCGTGGGTCGCCTCGACGTCCTCGCAATAGGTATAGAAGAGAACGGCCTGCTGCTCCGCGACGACCGGCGCGCTCGCCCGCGCCAGCATCAGCTCGGCGCGCCCGGCGCGCAGCCAGGCCCAGTTCGGAACCTCCTCGCCGGGCGCGATCACCCGGTTCGCGACGAGGAAGCCGAGCTTTTCGTAAAAGGCGATCGAGCCCTCGACGTCGGCGACGTAGGCGAGCGGCACCAGCGACCTTATTCCCGTCCCGGCCATCGCCTTCCCTTTCCCGGACCGTTGCAACCCGGCGTCCGGCCGACCATCTCGGGCGCATCATGAACAGCCATAGCCGTTTCGCCGCCGCTCCGGATACCCTCCGGCCGGATAGCCCCGCCTCCCCAGACACAAAGGCCCAGATGAACGACAGCCTCACCCCCAAAGCCGTGGTCGCGGCGCTCGACGCCCATATCGTCGGCCAGCAGGACGCGAAGCGCGCGGTCGCCGTGGCGCTGCGCAACCGCTGGCGTCGGCAGCGCCTCGGCGACGACCTGCGCGACGAGGTGACGCCCAAGAACATCCTGATGATCGGGCCGACCGGGTGCGGCAAGACCGAGATCAGCCGCCGGCTGGCCAAGCTCGCCGATGCGCCGTTCGTCAAGGTCGAGGCGACCAAGTTCACCGAGGTGGGCTATGTCGGCCGCGACGTCGAGCAGATCGCGCGCGACCTCGTCGAGGAGGCGGTGCGGCTCGAGAAGGAGCGCCGCCGTCAGGCGGTGAAGGACGCCGCCGAGGAGGCGGCGATGGGGCGGCTGCTCGAGGCGCTGACCGGCAAGGGCGCCAGCGAGGCGACCCGCGAGAGCTTCCGCCAGCGCTTCCGCGACGGCCATCTCGACGCCGCCGAGGTGGAGGTCGAGGTCAACGACACGCCCAACACGCCGTTCGAGATACCCGGCATGGGCGGCCAGGTCGGCATGATCAACCTCTCTGACATGATGGCCAAGGCGATGGGACAGCAGCCGCGCAAGAAGCGGCGGCTTCGGGTGAGCGAGGCCTGGACCCGCCTCGTCGAGGAGGAGGCGGACCGGCGTCTCGACCAGGACGACGTCAATCGCGTCGCCCTCGCCGATGCCGAGGCGAACGGCATCGTCTTCCTGGACGAGATCGACAAGATCGCCGTCTCCGACGTGCGCGGCGGCTCGGTGAGCCGCGAGGGCGTCCAGCGCGACCTGCTGCCGCTGATCGAGGGGACGACCGTCGCCACCAAATACGGGCCGATGAAGACGGACCACATCCTGTTCATCGCCTCGGGCGCCTTCCACGTCGCCAAGCCCTCCGACCTCCTCCCGGAGCTTCAGGGCCGACTGCCGATCCGCGTCGAGCTGAAGGCGCTGACCGAGGAGGATTTCGTCCGAATCCTCTCCGACACCCGCGCCAGCCTGGCCGACCAGTATCGCGCGCTCATCGCCACCGAGGGGGTTGAGGTGCGCTTCACCGACGACGGCCTGCGCGCCGTCGCTCGGATCGCCGCCGAGGTGAACGGCCAGGTCGAGAATATCGGCGCCCGCCGCCTCCAGACGGTGATGGAGAAGCTGCTCGAGGACGTCAGCTTCGAAGCCGAGGAAAGGCGCGGCGAAACCGTCACCGTCGACGCGGGCTACGTGAACCGCCAGCTCGCCGCCATCGCCCGCAACACCGACCTCAGCAAATACGTGCTTTAGGGCGGTCGACAATGAGGTTTACCCGCCTCCGTTCGCCCTGAGCCTGTCGAAGCCTTTTCCTTCTGATTTGCGCAAGGAGGAAGGAAAGTCTTTCGACAGGCTTGTGGCCAACGGTGCGGGCGATCCGATCTAAACCCATCGCTCCAGGCGAGAGGGCCCGGATCCCGGTCGAAACGGCGCCGGAGCCGGCATTTCCTGCGGCGACACGGTGGAATCGAGCGGCCTGCCGAATTCGTTGTGCTACGTTAATGAAACCGACGCACGCGACGCGGCGTTGAGGGGCCGAGTTCCAGCAGTAAAGGACCCCTCCCCATGCGTAAGATCGTCCTCGCCCTTACCGCCGCGACCATGGCGATGCCCGTCATCCCGGTCAGCCCCGCCGCCGCCCAGAGCGGCTATTATAACGGCCGGGTGTGGCGCGATTCGCACGGCCGCCTGCGTTGCCGCCGCGGCAACGGCACGGTCGGCCTGATCGTCGGCGGCGCCGGCGGCGCCCTCATCGGCCGCGCGGTCGACGGCGGTCGCAACCGCACCCTCGGCACCGTCGTCGGCGCGGCCGCCGGCGCGCTCGCCGGCCGCGAGATCGCCCGCAACAGCAGCAGCCGTCGCCGCTGCCGCTAAGCCTTTCGGCTTCCTCTCATTCCCCCGCGGGGCGTCTTCGGGCGCCCCGTTTTTTTTCGACCGGCGGGAGCAAGGGGGTTCGTCGCGCCGCCCGCCGTGGCCCCGGAGCAAGCGGGAGCGCCCCCACGCCGTTCGGCGATTGAGGGAAGCGCCGCCAGGCCGGCCAGGAGCCGCCGTGGCTTGGCTTTCCTGCGATCGGGAAGCCCGTGCGCCGCCGATCCGGCCGGGCTCGAACCGGCCGTGGCGGGCGCGCGCCGTCAGGCGGCGTCGCGCCCGGCCGGAGGCCGCGCCGGGGCGGCCGCGGGGGGCGTCAGGCGCCCCCGGCATCTCCTGCGCCCGAGCCGCCGCCCGAGCTGCCCGTCGAGCCGGACGCGCCGGCGCCGCCGGTCTTGGACCGCCCGCGGCCGCCGCCGCCCTTGCCGCGGCCGCCGCCCGACGAGGCGCTCGCTCCCGAGCTTCCGGTCGAGCCGCTCGCCCCGGATCGGCCCTTGCCGCCGGAGGTGCGGCCGCTGGCGCCGCCGGACGCGCTCGAGGCCCTGCTCCGCGCGCCGGTTCCGGAAGCCGTCTTGCCCGCCGAGGCTGCGCCGGCCGAAGCCGAGGCCTTGCCGCGCCCGCCGCCGGACGACGCCGCGCGCTTCGTAGCGGCGGCGGCGCCGCTCTTCGCGCGGCCCCCGCCCGAGGCGGACTTGGCCCTCGCCGCGCCGCCGCCGGTCTTGCGGCCGCGACCCGCTGCCGCGCCGCCGCCGCCCGACGAACCGCCTTCGGCCGCCGCGCCGCCTTCGCCGCCGAGCAGCCGCTTCACCGCGTCGGTGGCCGCGTTGACGATCGCCTCGCCGATCTTGGCGGCGCTGTCGGCGGCCGCCTCGGCGGTGTCGAGGGCGTCGCGGCTGGCGTCGCGGACGGTCTTCCTGACCCGGGCATTGGCGGTGAGGGCGGCAGCGGCGGTCACCAGCCCCGCCGCGAGCATCGAGCGGGCGACGGGATTGCGCGCGAGCTCGGCCGCGCGCTCGCCCGCTTCCTTCAGCGCATCGGGGAAGACGCCCGCGCCGCTCTTGCCTTTCGAGCCGCCCGAAGCGCCGTCTGCATTGTCCTTGGCCATCTCAGCTCTCCGACTTTGTAACTGACGCGAAACAAGACGACCGGCGCGCCCAAGGGTTCCCTCGCCACGGCCGCTCGGCGGCCGAAGAACCAAGGCCCTCATCCCGGCCTTCTCCCGCGTGCGGGAGAAGGCGCACCCCGCGCCTATCCCGCTCGCGGGAGAGACCCCCTTCTCCTCCAGACGAAAAAATGGGGACAGTAACTATTTCTCGCCGCCCGGGGCGTAGCGGGAACGGCGGAACGAAAATAGTTACTGTCCCCATTTTCTACTCGCTCTCCGCGTTGAACTCCGCCTCCGCCTGGCCCCGGTCCTGATGGTCGCGCTGGTCCTCGGCGAACGCGATCTCGTCGGACGACGGCGAGACCTCGTCGGCGCCGCGGCCGCCGCCCTGCTCCTCGTCGTAGCGCTCGCCGCGCGACTGGCCGCCGGCGCCGCCGTCCGGCCGCAGGTCGCCGCCCGCGAGGCCGCCCTCGGCGCCGCCGCCCTGCTGCTGGCCCTGATGGTTGGCGGCGTTCTGCGAGCGGCCGTAGCCGCCGGTGCCGCTGCTGCCGCCGGCATTGCTCATGTCCGCCGAGTCGGCGCCGCCGCCCTGCTGGCCGGAGCGCTGCACCTGGTCCATCGTGCCGTCATGCTCGCCGCTGTCGCCGCCCGACTGGGATTGCTGCAGGTCGCGCGAGGTCATGCCCTCGTCCTTCTCGTCCGTCATCGCTCAACTCTCCTTGTCTATTCGCTCGGCGCGGCCGTTATCGTCGTAGCGGTAGCGCTCGCCGTCGGGGGCGGTCGCCTCCCGCCCCGGCTGCACCACCGGCTTGGCATCGTCGCCGCGGCCCTTCTCGGCCTCGACCGCCTCGGGGATTTCGTGATGCCGCGCCTCGTCGCTTCCGGGCAGCGGATGGCCCTTGCCCTCTCCCATCGCTCAGATCCCCTCGTCGGGATCGATCGGGCGGTCGGCGCCCTGCGACGCGGGCCGCGGCTTGCCCGGAGCCTCCTCGCCCGCGCCCGACATCGGGTCCTGGTCGTAATCCTCGTCGCGGTTGCCGCCGCCGCCCGCGCCCGAGCCGCTGCCGTGCACCTCGCCGCTCGTCGGGTCGAAGCTCGCCGGCCGGCCCCTTTCGCTGCCGTCCCGTCCGCCGTCCATGTCCTGCATCTCCTTCGACGGATTGAACGTCCCGCCGCGCGGGGCCGTTCCCGCCGCTCCGTTCGTCGCTTTCGCCCGCACCCTTCCGGCCGCCGCGGCGTTTGAGCCCCATTCCAGTCAGGAGATCTCCCTTGTTCGACCAGAATCACGACATCAGCGTTCTCAACAGCCTCATCGAGACGACGATCGACAGCATCGACGGCTACCAGCATTCGGCGAGCGAAGCGTCGAACAGCCGCTTCGCCGAGAGCTTCCGCGACCGCGCGTCGGAGCGCGAGCAGGTCGTCGCGAAGCTGCGCGACCGGGTCCGGGCGCTCGGCGGCACGCCGGAGAGCGACGGCGGCCTGCTCGCCGCCGCGCACCGCCAGTTCCTCTCCCTGCGCGACGCCGTCACCGGCAGCGACGACGGCTCCATCATCGCCGAGGTCGATCGCGGCGAGAGCTATCTCGATTCCAAGTGGAAGGCCGCGCTCGAGGACACCAAGCTGTCCGACGAGACGCTGGCGCTGATCCGCCAAGGCTATGAGAGCGTCCGCGAAGGCCACCGCCAGTGGGAGGCCGTCAACAAGGGCCTGAGCGCCGCAAGCTGACAGGCGACGTCGGGGACAGTCGCTTTCGGGCGCCGCCGCGTCACTCCCGAAGGCGGTGCGGAAAGCGACTGTCCCCCTCTCCTTCCCCACCCGCGTCATGACCCCGCCGGCCGAGCGCCGCCTCCTGCAGCTTGTCGTCGTCCTTGCCTGTCTCGTGCCGCTGCTGGCGGGCGGTTCGGGCGTGCTGCGCGGCGCGGCCTTCATCAAGGGCGTCGGCCCGGCTCCCCCCGTCGATCTCGACAGCCACTTCCGCTACCTGTCCGGCCTGCTCCTCGGCCTGGGCCTCGCCTTCCTGTCCTGCGTTCCGGCCATCGAGCGACGGACCCTGCTGTTCCGCACGCTGGGCCTGATCGCCGTCATCGGCGGCCTGGCGCGCCTTCTCGGGCTGCTTGAGCGGGGAATGCCGAGCGCAGGTCACGTCTTCGGACTGTTCATGGAGCTCGGCACCGTGCCGTTGCTCATCCTCTGGCAGGCCCGGGTCGCACGGCGCGCCCGGTGACGGTCAGCTTCCCGGCGGCTGTCCCCGCCCCTCCCACCACGGCCGCAGGAGCGCGGCGAGCGCCCGGTTCCTGACGAACAGGCGGTCGACCACGTCCGGCCCCTCCTCCGCGCCCATCATCGCCTTGTAGCCCGGGTCGCCGGAGCCCCAGTCGAGCAGGGTCACGCCGCGGGAGTCGAGATGCTCGAAGCTGCGATAGGCGAGCACCCGCCCCGGGCTGTGCTTCGCGAATCTCGGGTCGTAGCTGTTGGCGATGCAGTAGCGGGTGGCGCCGCAATCCATGTCGAAGCCGAAGGCGGCCGGCACTCCGCCGACGGTGAGGAGCGATCCCCACATCATCGCGGCGAGCGCCGGATCGGCGGCGGCTTCTTCCCAGACGCGCCGGTGGCGGGGCGCGAGGAACTTGGAGTCGCGGCCATCGGTGCGCGTTCCGATCCAGGCCCGGCGCTCGACCGCTGCGAAGGTGTCGAACACCGCCGTCGACCAGCCGCTGCCGGTGACGAAGCGGAATTCGAGCGCGCCGTGGGATGAGAGATGCTTCTCGAAGAAGCGGTTCTTGCGCAGCGTCGATCCGCGGGGCCAGCCGCCCGCCGCGCGCAGCCGGGCGACGTCGAGCAGCCAGGTGCGGCCGAGACGGCGGGTCAATGTCGTCCAGCCGGCGGCCGGCGCGGCCGCGGCGAGGCGGGCCCCGCCATCGTCGTCGGAGCGCTGCGGACCCATGCGCCACGCCGGCCCGAGGCCGCGGGCGAGCGGATGGGCGAGCATCGCCGCAAGCTCCTCCGGCTCCGCGTCCGCGGCGACCGGCACGCTACGCCAGGGCCAATATCCCCCCGGCACCGCCCTCAGCCCGGCGGTCGCGGCCACCGTCGGAAGCGCGGCGAGCAGGCGGCCGTCGGCGCGCCTGCCGACGAGGGTCCGGGGCCGCCTCCCCCCGGCGGCAGCGAACCAGGCGGTACGGAGGAACGCCTGCTCGGGCGGCGCCTCCCTCGCCGCCGAGTCGAGCGCGGAGGCGAAGCCCTCCTCCATGGTCGGCGGGAGGGCGCTGAGGGCGATGTTCAACGGCGCTCGACGCATGATGTGACGCCCAATCGAGGAACATGACCGCCCGGCCGGTCGGCCAGACAGACCGAAGGGCCGCCGGACCGAAGCCCGACGACCCTTCTACATGGTCAGCGGCCGGATGCTCCAGCCCGGAAGACCTTGAAAGGCTTAGCCTTTCATCTCCCGAACGAGCGGAACCGACCTCACTGCTGAACCATGAGACATCGGATCACCTCCTTTCGCTTGTTGATGGCGAGGGGAAGGATGAATCATCGTGAATCGCCGTGCAAGGCTTGTTTTCATTTTTTTCGGCGCTAGGATTCCATGCTTCGCGCGCGGCCGCCGCCGCGGCCGCGGCTCTACCCCCTGCAATCCTCGATCACCCGCGCCGGCTCCGCCCAGGCCGGGACGACCAGCGTCGGAAGGCCCTCGGCCTCGACGGTGAAACGGCCGCGGCTGAAGGCGATTTCGTCGAGGCGCGGATCGGCGGCGGGCAGCGCCGCCGCGACCGAGGCGGCGCCGTAGGACGTGCGCACCGTCAGCGGCCCCGCCGCTCCCGTCCTCACCAGCGCGACCTCGCGGCGCGCCGGATCGCAGCGGAGCAGGAGAGCCGCGCCGGCGAAGGCCGCGGCCGGCCCTCCGGCGCCGTCGCCGCTATAGGTCCATTCCCCCGGAGTCAGCGGGAGGTCGCGCCAGTCCGGGGCCGCGCGCGGCGGCGGGGGAGGCGGCGCGGGCGCGACCCTGGGCGGCGCCGGCGCAACGGCGGGCGCGGGCGGCGGCGCGCCGGCGCATCCCGAAAGCAGCAGGGCGGCCGCCGCCGCCCCGCCCAGTCCACGCCCGCCATGCCCGCTCGTCGTCACGAGCGCTCCCCAGCATGCGCGGCGCGCCGTTCCAAGCGCAAAGCCGACTGGCCGTGCAATTTGGCGGACCGCGCGGGCGGCGGCAGCCTGACGGGAGGTGAACGGCGCATTCATGGGCTATTCAATGCCTCCCTCCTATGCCACCTCCGAAACGAACTGGGATTGTCTGTCAATGCGTATCGTCCTTCTCCTCGCCGCACTGGCCGGCGCGGCCGTGCCGCCCGCCGCCGCCGGGGCGCGCCCGCCGCACGAGCGCGAGCAGGACGAGGCGTTCCGGGGCACCCGCCAGGGCCGTTTCCTGCCCCTCCGCGCGATCGAGGACCGGATCGTGCCGCGGATGCGCGGCTTCTCCTATCTCGGCCCGGAGCTCGACCCGGGCAGCGGCCGCTACCGCCTGAAGTTCATGCGCGGGCCCCAGGTCGTGTGGATCGACGTCGACGCCCGCACCGGCGAGATACTCGGCCGCAGCGGCTTCTGACGGCTCGCCCGTCGTTCCTCCCATGAAACCATTGGCAATCGCGCTGGTTGGGCGGATAATCCGAGCCGTTAACATCCACAGGGGTAGATCATGCGGGTCCTGATCGTCGAGGACGAACCCAATCTCGGCCGCCAGCTGCGCGCCACGCTGGAAGGCGCCGGCTACGCCGTCGATCTCGCCACCGATGGCGAGGACGGCCATTATCTGGGCTCGACCGAGACCTACGACGCCATCGTCCTCGACCTCGGCCTCCCCGAAATAGACGGGCTGACCGTGCTCGACAGGTGGCGCAAGGACGGCATGGCCGTTCCCGTCCTCGTCCTCACCGCCCGCGACAGCTGGTCTGACAAGGTCGCCGGGCTCGACGCGGGCGCCGACGATTATCTCGCCAAGCCGTTCCAGACCGAGGAGCTGATCGCGCGGCTGCGGGCCCTCATCCGCCGCGCCTCCGGCAACGCCTCGTCCGAGCTCACGGCGGGCGACGTCCGCCTCGACACGCGCTCGGGCAAGGTCACGCTCGACGGCGAGCCGGTGAAGCTCACCGCGCAGGAATATAAGCTCCTCTCCTACCTGATGCACCACAAGGGCAAGGTGGTTTCGCGCACCGAGCTGATCGAGCATATCTACGACCAGGATTTCGACCGCGATTCCAACACCATCGAGGTGTTCGTCACCCGCATCCGCAAGAAGCTCGGGCCGGACGTCATCACCACCATTCGCGGCCTCGGCTATTCGCTGGAGGAACCGCGCGGTTGACGATGCGGTGAAGCTGCGTCTTCCGCTTCTTCGCCGCCTCGCCAGGCGCAGCCCCTCCGCCGGTTCGCTGACCCGCCGGATGATCGGCATCTCGGCGCTGTGGATCCTGGTCCTGCTCGGCGTCGGCGGCTACGCCCTCGACCGAGTCCTCACCTCCGCCCTGACGCGCAACTTCGACAATTATATCGAATATGTCCTGACCGCTTTGATCGCAACCGCCGAGATAGGCCCCGAGGGCGAGGCCTTCCTCAACCGGGCGCCGGCCGACCAGCGCTTCCTCGAGCCTTATTCGGGCCTCTATTTCCAGATCACCGCGGTCGGCAAGCCGCGCTCGGCGGCCGGCGTCGACCTCGACCTCCCGTCCCGCTCGCTGTGGGACAGGCGCCTCAAGGTCGTCACCCGCCACAACGACTTCGAGGTCCACGTCTACGACAGCCCGGAATTCACCGGCGAGAAGCTGCGCGTCATGGAGCGGGACGTGCGCCTCCCCGGTTCGCAGCTGCGCTGGCGCTTCCAGGTCGCGCAGAGCCGCGACACGCTGGACGACCAGATATCGGTGCTCAGGCGGACGATGATCCGCTCCTTCGCGATCCTCGGCCTCGGCCTCGTCATCCTCGCCACGCTCCAGGCCTTTTACGGCCTGTGGCCGCTGCGCCGCGTCCGCCGCTCGCTCGCCGCCATCCGCTCGGGGGAGAAGGCGCGGATCGAGGAGCGCTATCCGCGCGAGATCGAGCCCCTGACGGAGGAGCTGAACGCCCTCCTCGCCCATAACGAGAAGCAGGCCGAGGAAGCCCGCCGCCACGCCGGCAATCTCGCCCATGCGCTGAAGACGCCGCTCACCGTCATCACCAACGCCGCCACCGCGCGGGCGCCGGACCTCGCCGACACCGTCTGCCGCGAGGCGACGACGATGCGCCGCCAGGTCGACCACCATCTCGCGCGCGCCCGCGCTATCGGCCGCCGCGCCTCCGCCCAGGCGCGCGCGCCGGTCTGGCCGTCGCTGCAGGCGGTCGAGCGGGCCGTCACCCGCCTCTACGACAACGTCACCGTCGATCTCGCCGGCGACCGCGCCGCCGCGGTCCGGGTCGAGCGGCAGGACCTCGACGAGATGCTCGGCAACCTCATCGAGAATGCCGCGAAATATGGCGGCGGGCGCGTCTTCGTCACCGTCCGCACCACTCCCGAATGCGTCGAGATCGAGGTGGAGGACGACGGCCGTGGCATACCGGAGGCGGACCGCAGCTCGATCTTCGACCGCGGCGCCCGGCTCGACACGGGCAAGCCCGGCACCGGCCTCGGCCTCGCCATCGTCCGCGACGTCGCCCAGATCTACGGAGGCTCCATCGCCCTCGAGGAGAGCGAGGACCTCGGCGGCCTCCTCGCCCGGCTCAAGCTCCCGCTCTGCCGCTGAGCTTGCCTGAGGCACGGGTAAGTCCTATCTTACTTCGATGGCAGTCCGAACGAGAATGTCCGCCAAGGGCCAGGTGGTCATCCCGAAATCGGTCCGGGATGAGCTGGATTGGCCGGCCGGCACCCCGCTGGAGGTCCTCAAGGTTGCAGGGGCGGTGACGTTGCGGCCGGTCGCCGAGAAGCGGCGCCGCCTTACCCTGGAGGAATTCGAACGGCGGAGGCCCAGATATGAGGGCCCTTCCGTGTCCCTCGAAGAGATGGACGAAGCCATTCTGCGCGAAGCGCAACGACGCTGGCGTGAGAAGGAAGCGCGGAGCCGGTGATCGCCGTCGACACGAACATAGTCGTCCGGCTTCTCGTAAATGACGACTCGGAACAACGCGCGAAGGCGCTGAGCCTTGTCGAAGGCGGCATCTTCGTTTCACGAAGCGTGCTCATGGAAACCGAATGGGTATTGCGCTCCGCCTATCGGTTGGCCCGTCAGGCCGTCAACGATGCCTTGGCAGACCTTCTGGCGCTGGACGGCGTCCACGCCGGCGACGCCGAGATGCTGGATTGGGCGCTTGACCGGCACAGAGCCGGGGCCGACTGGGCGGACATGTTGCATCTCATAGACGCTCGGCCTTACCCGGCTTTCGCGACCTTCGATCGGGGGCTATCGCGCGCTGCGGGCGACAAGGCGCCCGTCGTCATCGAGGTACCGGTATGACCGCCACCCTCCACTCGCTCGGCCCGTCGCGGGCGCCGTCGCTGGATCCGATGATCCAGCTCGTCTCCAGCGACCTCAACCACGTCAATGCGGTGATCCTCGAGCGGATGCAGAGCCCGGTCGCGCTCATCCCGGAGCTGGCCGGCCACCTCATCGCCGGCGGCGGCAAGCGGATGCGGCCGATGCTCACCCTCGCCGGCGCCCGGCTGCTCGACTATCCCGGCTCGCGCCACCACCGGCTCGCCGCCGCCGTGGAGTTCATCCACACCGCCACCCTGCTCCACGACGACGTCGTCGACGGCTCGGGCCTGAGGCGGGGCCGGCGCACCGCCAACATCATCTGGGGCAATCCGGCGAGCGTGCTGGTCGGCGATTTCCTCTTCTCCCGCGCCTTCGAGCTGATGGTCGAGGACGGCTCGCTGCGCGCGCTGCGCATCCTGTCGCGCGCCTCGGCGGTGATCGCCGAGGGCGAGGTCGACCAGCTCACCGCCCAGCGCCGGATCGACACCGGCGAGGATCATTATCTCGGCATCATCGGCGCCAAGACCGCGGCCCTGTTCGCCGCCGCCTGCCGCATCGCCGCCGTCGTCGCCGAGCGCGACGAGCGGACCGAGGAGGCGCTCGACTGCTACGGCCGCAACCTCGGGATCGCCTTCCAGCTGATCGACGACGCGATCGACTACAGCTCGGACGCGGAGACGATGGGCAAGGGCGTCGGTGACGACTTCCGGGACGGCAAGGTGACCCTGCCGGTGATCCTCGCCTTCGCCCGCGGCTCGGAGGCCGACCGCCGCTTCTGGCGCGAGGCGATCGAGGAGGGGCGCAGCGACGACGCGGCGCTCGCCCACGCCCTCGTCCTGCTGCGCGCCAGCGGGGCGCTCGACGACACGATCGCCCGCGCCCGCACCTACGGCCAGCGCGCCATCGACGCGCTCGGCCCCTTCCCCGGCGGCAGCGCCAAGGCGGCGCTCACCGAGGCCGTCGAGTTCGCGGTCGCCCGCGCCTATTGAGCGGCGGGCCGCAGCAGATAGGCGGTCTGGTAATGATAGGCCTGCTCGGTCACCGAGAGGATCTCGAAGGCCGGCGCGGCCATCGCCGCGAACCATCGGCGATCGTAGAAGACCTGTGAATCCGCGTCGCGGCCGATGGTGAACATGCCGAACCCCGCCTTGGCCCGCTGGTAGGTGGGGCTGGCGCGGATTCCCTCGGCGACGGCGGAGCCGCGATAGGCCCCCTCCTCGAACAGCGCGACGGTGCGGTTGTCGTGCAGCGTCAGATAGAGGCGGCCGTCGGGCGCCAGCACCCGCCTCAGCTCGAGCAGCCAGGCGGCGGCCAGATCGTCGATATGGGTGAAGAGCGAGGCGCAATAGACGAAGCGCAGGCTGCCGTCCGCGAACGGGAGATGCGGCACCTTGGTGGTGGTGACGAAGTGGAAGGGCGGGCTGAGATGGGCCCGGCACCACAGGATCGCCTCGGCGTCGATGTCCGCTCCCCAGATCTCGCAGCGGCCGGCGAGCGGCTCGAGGTGGCGGATCATCCGACCCGGGCCGCAGCCGAGATCGAGCACGCGGTCGCCGTCGCGAAAGGCGAAGCCGGAGTCCTCGACGAGCGCCAGCATGCGGGCCACCTGCTCGGCCCCGTGCAGCGCATAGACGTCGGCGGTCCACAGCGATGCGGGCGGGATCGGCAGCCCGCCGTCGGCCGTTCGCTCGGGCGCGGCCGGCGGCGGCAGGATATAGTCCTCGCCGGCCCGGTAGGGGATGTAGGCGAGCTCCGGGAAGCGCGCGGCAGGGGCCGCCGGCCGCGGGCCGAGGCCGAGCCGCCGCCCGGCGCGGCCGAGCAGCCGGGCGAGCGCCCCGGCTTCGGCGGGGACCTCCTCGTTCGGGACGGGCGCCTGCAGGGCCTCGCTCCGTGCCGTCCTCGCCCGCCAGGCGCCTTCGTCCCGGCCGCAGGCGAGGGTGGTGCGGAACAATCCGGCAAGGGGCTGCCCCTCGAAAACGCCCTCAAGGCGATAATCGAAGGCGAGGGTCGCCCGCTCGCCCCGGCGCTCGACGGTCAGCGCCTCGACGTCGATCCTGTCGAAGCGCGCCTGCCCGCTGTCGAGCAGCGCCAGCTCCTGCGCGCGATCGAGCGCGGCGCCGTCGATCGTCACGCGATAATCCTCCGAGCGCAGCGCCGCCGCCGCCGCCACGTCCCTTTCCAGCAGCGCACGGGTCCATTCGCGCACGAAGGCTTCGAGTTCCGCATCGGCCATGGCCGCGGGGCTAGCACAGGCGGGCCGCGAAGCAATGCCGCTCGACTTCCCGCCGCTTCCGGAGCACGACGGGCGCGCCGCCGACCATGCCGCCTCCCGCCCCCTCCCTCCCCATCCATGCCGTCCTGCCGGAGCTGCTCGCCGCCTTGCGGGCCGGCTCGGCGGCGGTGCTGGTCGCCCCGCCCGGCGCGGGCAAGACGACGGCGGTCGCGCCGGCGCTGCTGGCCGAGCCCTGGTGTGGCGGCGAGGTGCTGCTGCTCTCGCCGCGCCGCCTCGCCGCCCGCGCCGCCGCGGAGCGCATGGCCGAGCTGGCCGGCGAGGGCGTCGGCGGCACGATCGGCTACGCCACCCGCCTCGACGCCAGGCGGTCGGCCCGGACCCGCCTGCTCGTCGTCACCGAAGGCATATTCAGGAACCGCATCCAGGCCGATCCCGAGCTGGCCGGAGTCTCGGCGATCCTGTTCGACGAGGTGCACGAGCGCAGCCTCGACAGCGATTTCGGCCTCGCCTTGGCGCTCGACGCGCAGGCGGCGCTACGCCCGGACCTGAGGCTCGTCGCCATGTCCGCGACGCTCGACGGCGAGCGCTTCGCCCGGCTGCTGGGCGGCTCGCCGGTGATCCGCAGCGAGGGCCGCGCCTGGCCGGTCGACATCCGCCATCTCGGCCGCTCGGCGGAGCGGCGGATCGAGGACGACGTCGCCGCCGCCGTCCGCCGCGCCCTTGGCGAGGCGGAGGGGAGCCTGCTCGCCTTCCTGCCGGGCGTCGCGGAGATCGAGCGCACGGCCGAGCGGCTGGAGGGCCTCCCCGGCGAAGTCGACCTCCACCGCCTCCACGGCAGCCTCGAGCCGGCGATGCAGCGCGCGGCGATCGCCGCGCCGGCGCCCGGCCGCCGCAAGGTCGTCCTGGCCACCTCGATCGCGGAGACCAGCCTCACCCTCGACGGCGTGCGAATCGTCGTCGATCCGGGCCTCGCCCGCCGCCCCCGCTACGACCGCGGCGCCGGCATCACCCGGCTGGTGACCGAGCGGGCGAGCCAGGCCGCCGTCGCCCAGCGGGCCGGCCGCGCCGGCCGCCAGGGGCCGGGCCGGGTCTACCGGCTGTGGGAGGAAGCGGCCACCTCGGCTTTGCCGCGCTTCGACCCGCCGGAGCTGCTTGAGGCCGATCTCTCCGCCCTTCTGCTCGACTGCGCCTTGTGGGGGGTAAGCGATCCGCGCACGCTGAAGTGGCTCGACCCGCCGCCGGCCGCGGCCGTGGAGGAAGCCCGCACGCGCCTCCTCGCCCTGGGCGCGCTGGCGCCGGACGGCCGCCCGACCGCGCACGGCAGGGCGATCGCCGCGCTCCCTTTGCCGCCCCGCCTCGCCCACATGATGGTCGAGGCGGCGGCGCGGGGATGGGCGCGGACGGCGGCCGAGGCGGCGGTGCTGCTCTCGGAGCGCGGCCTCGGCGGGCAGGACGCCGACCTCGAGCTTCGGCTGAGGCGCTGGCGGGCGGAACGCGGCAGGCGCGCCGAAGCGGCGAGGGGCCTTGCGAGGAGATGGGAACGGATGATCCCCCTCCCTGCACGCAGCGAGGGGACGGGAGACCTCGGCCTCTGCCTCGCCCTCGCTTACCCCGACCGCGTCGCGCGCCGCCGCGACGCCACGGGCGAGAACTGGCTCTCGGTCGGCGGCCGCGGCTTCCGGCTCGACCCGCATTCGCCGCTCGCCCGGGAGCAGTGGCTGGCGGTGGCGGAAGTCTCCGGCACCGCGGCCGGCGCCCGCATCCTCTCCGCCGCCGCGATCGAGGAGAAGGCGCTGCTCGAGCTCTTCGCCGGGCGGGTGGAAAGCGGTGCCCAGCTCAGCTTCGATCCCGCCGCCGGCGCGGTCCGCGCCCGCGCCGGCCGCCGCCTCGGTGCCATCACCCTCTCCGAAGGCGCCGACGCCAAGGCCTCGCCGGACGAGATCGCCGCCGCGCTCGTCGCGGGCGTGCGGGAGCACGGGCTCCATCTCCTGCCCTGGAGCGAGGCCGCCCGCTCGCTGCGCAGGCGCGCCGCCTTCGCCCGCGCCCACCATCCCGCGCTGCCCGACCTGTCCGACGAGGCGCTGCTCGCCGGCCTCGACGAATGGCTCCCACTGCTCGTGGCGGGCCGCCGGAGCCTCGGGGACATCGATCCCGCGGCGCTGTCTGGCACGCTCGAGGCGCGGCTCGGCTGGGAAGGGCGCCGCACCGTCGACCGCCTGGCGCCGCACGATTTCGAGACTCCCGCCGGAAGCCGGCATGCGATCGACTACGAGGCCGAGGCCGGGCCCACCGTCACCGCCCGGGTCCAGGCCTTTTTCGGCCTGGCGGAGCATCCCGCCGTCGCCGCCGGGCGCGTGCCGCTCGTCCTCAGCCTCACTTCGCCGGCGGGCCGGCCGATCCAGACGACTCGCGACCTGCCGGGCTTCTGGACGGGAAGCTGGGCCGCGGTCGCCCGCGAGATGCGGGGCCGCTATCCCCGCCACCCCTGGCCGGAAGATCCCGCCCGCGCCGATCCGACTTTGCGCACCAAGCGGGCCGACGCGCGCAGGAGTTGATTTCCGCCGCGCGCTTGGGCAGTCCGGCGCACGCAGGCGAGGAGTTTGAGATGGCGGCGCGTATCTTCCAGCGGTCCAGGAACGCGATGCAGTCCGGCAAGGCGCATGCCGGTGAATGGGTGCTGCAGTTCGAATCGCGCCGCCCGTACGTTCCCGACCCGCTGATGGGCTGGTCCGGCCGCGGCGACACCCAGAGCCAGGTGACGTTGACCTTCCCGACCCTGGACGCCGCCCGCGCCTATGCCGAGCGCTACCGAATCCCCGTCCACCTCGTCCCCCCGGCGCCGACGAAGCTGCGCCTCCAATCCTACGCCGACAATTTCAAATAGGCCTGGGGACAGTAACTATTTTTCCCGCGCGGAGGCCGGAATCGCTCGGCGGTACGGAAAAATAGTTACTGTCCCCATTTTCAGCGCCCCTACAGCAACGCCCCGCCGAGCAGCAGAAGCAGCTTGGAGTCCATCGCCCGGCCCTCCTCGCGCTTGGCGCCCAGGAAGGCGGGCAGCGCGTCCAGGGCGACGCGGTGGACCTCGATCTCCTCGTGCCCGCCGACGCCGCCGCCCTCGCCGACCTTCGTCAGCGCCTCCGCCCTCATCAAGGTGAAGGCCTCCGACGACATGCCCGGGGAGGCGTGGAACCGTCCGAGGTCCACCATCCGCGCGGCGCGGTAGCCGGTCTCCTCCTCGAGCTCGCGTATGGCGGCCGCCTCGACCGCCTCGCCTTCCGTCTCGTCGCCGACCAGCCCGGCCGGCAGCTCGACGCAGCGCCTGCCGAGCGGCACCCGATATTGCTCGACGAGGATGACATGCCCCTCGTCGATGGCGACGATCACCGCCGCGGTGACGCCGCGGGTGCGCGAGACATATTCCCACGTCCCCTCCCGAATCGCCTTGATGTACCGGCCCTGCCAGACCGTCTCCGCGGCCCCGTCGCTGTCGCTCATAATTCGATCAGGCGATCCGCCAGCTCGTTGGGATTGTCGTGCCGCGCCGGAAGGCATCCCGCCAGCACCTCGCCGATCGCCTCGACGGCGCGGACCATGCCGTCGCCCGGGCGGCCGGCCTTCACCTCCTCGACCAGAGCGGCCATCGCCGCGCCCCACACCTCGGGCTCCACCCTGGCGTGGATCGCCTCGTCGGCGACGATCTCCGCGCGCCGCTCGAGCAGCGAGACGTAGAGCAGGATGCCGGTGCGGCCCTCGGTGCGATGCTCCACCGAAGCCTTGAACAGCTCGACCGCCCGGCGGCGCACGCGGCGGTTGCGCGTGCCCTTGGGCGTCAGCGCGATCCTGAGCGGCATCCAGGCGAAGAGCAGCCGCACGATCAGGAAGGCCGCGGCGAGCTTGGCGAAGAGATAGGTCATGACCAGCGGCCGGCTGAGCTCGACCCCCCAGCCCAGGAAGGCGGCGCTCGCCCGGTCGATCAAGCCCTGCGGCACGACCGCGAGCCCGATCGGCACGAGCAGCATCAGCAGCACGGCATAATGGAGGCCGACGTCGTGATAGGCGTCGGAGCGGGGCGCGAGGATGGTGACGATCTCGCCGTCGCTCCTCGCCTCCGCCGCCGCCACCGCCGCGGCGATGAGGGCGCGGTCCTCGTCGGTCAGCCGCGTCACCATCCGCCCGACGCCCCGCCGCCGCCGAAGGAGCCGCCGCCGCCGGAGAAGCCGCCGCCGCCGCCGCCCCAGCCGCCGCCGCTGCCCCAGGATCCGCCGCCGCCGCTTCCCCAGCCGCCGCCGCCCAGGCCCGGCCCCCACAGGATCACCGGGCCGCGCCGGCCGTAGCGCCGGCCGCCGCGGCGCCCGCGGAACATCGGGATGATGATGAAGACGAGGACGATGATCCAGAAGACGAGCGGCACGAACGAGCCGCTCGACCGCTGAACGCCGCGCGACTTCTGCCGCTCCGCCGCCGCCAGCGCGGCGCGCTCGGCCTGCTCGGGCGGCGCCTGGAGCTGGGCGATGATCGCGTCGGCGCCGGCGTTTATGCCCCCCGGAAGGTCGCCCGCCTTGAAGGCGGGGGTGATCTTCTCGCGGATGATCTCGCTCGACAGCGCGTCGGTCAGGATCGGCTCGAGGCCGTAGCCCACCTCGATCCGCACCTTGCGCTCGTTGGGCGCGACGAGGAGGATGACGCCGTTGTTGGCGCCCTTGTCGCCTATCCCCCAGGCGCGGCCGAGCCGGTAGCCATAATCCTCGATCGGATAGTTCTGGAGGCTCGGCACGGTCGCGACGACGAGCTGGCGGCTGCTCGCTTTCTCCAGCGCCTCGAGCTTCTGCGTGAGCACGGCCTCGTCTGCGTCGGGGACGATGTTCGCCGCGTCGACGACCCGCCCGCTCAGCGGCGGGAAGGTCTGCGCGCCGGCCGGCATCGAGGCGGCGAGCAGGAGAAGCAGGAAGAGGCCGAGGCGCTTCACGTCGCCGCCCCGTCGAGCCGGGCGATCTGGGCGTCGCTCATCCTGGACCGCAGGCGGGCGGCGAGCGCGTCGCTGCCGGCCCTGACGCCCTCGGCGAACCGCCCCTCCTTGAAGCGCGGCACGAGCTGCTCGCGGATGACCTTGGCCGCGAACGGGTCGGTCACCCTCTTCTCAAGGCCGTAGCCCACCTCGATCCGCACCTTCCGCTCCGCGGGCGCGACGACCAGCATGAGGCCGTCGTCCACCCCCTTGCGCCCTATGCCCCACCGGCGGCCGAGACGCACGCTGTAATCCTCGATCGAGCGTCCTTCCAGCGAGGCGAGGGTGACGACGACGAACTGCGCGCCGGTCTCCCGCTCGATCGCCGCCGACTGGGCGGCGAGCGCCTGCTCGTCGGCGGGGGCGAGGAGCTGCGCCTGGTCGACCACCCGCCCGGTGAGGGCGGGCGCGTGGCGGGCGAACGCCTCGGGCGACGGCGGCCCCCGGTCGCAGCCGGCGAGCGCGGCGGCCAGCGACGCCGCGAGGGCGAGGCGCTTCAGCACCCCGGAGCGCCCCGCGCGCCGCTCAGCGGGCCGAATTGCCGAAGTCGATGGTCGGCGCCTGCTCGGCGTTCGGAGTCGTCGCCTGGTAGGGCGCCATCGGCTTGGCGCCGTAGAACACCTTGGCGCCGATCACCGAGGGGAAGGTGCGGATCTCGGTATTATAGTCCTGCACCGCCTTGTTATAGTCCTGGATGCTGATGTTGATCCGGTTCTCGGTGCCCTCGACCTGGCTCATCAGAGTCTGGAAATTCTCCTGGCTCCTGAGCTGCGGATAGGCCTCCTGGAGGCGCTGCAGCGACAAGGTCAGGCGGTTCTGGGCGTCGGCGTAGCGCTGCATCGCCGCGGGGTCGCCGATCTGGTCGCCGGAAAGCTGGATCTTGGTCGCGTCGGCCCGCGCCTGGGTCACGCCCACGAGGATGTTCTGCTCCGACGCCGCCGCGCCCTTCACCGTCGCGACGAGATTGGGGATGAGGTTGGCGCGGCGCTGGTAGGCGGCCTGGACGTCCGCCCACTTGGCCTTGGCGCTCTCCTCCGCGGTGGGGATCGAGTTCACGCCGCAGCCGGCCAGCGAGGCGGCGGCGGCGGGCGCGAGCAGCAGGGTCGCGAAACGGGTGCGGTTCATCAAAGGCCCTCCCTCATGTCGCGACGGAAGTAGGGGCTTCGAACGGCCTCCGCAACGGGCGGGCGTTCGCTCACTTTAAATTCGCCCCGGCCGCGCTATATGGGGAAGTGCCGGGCTTGCCCGGCTATGGCGATAAAATGTTGCGTGCAATAGACGCAGCGGACCCGGGGGCAGTACCCGGCGGCTCCACCATCTTCGCCGCGGTGGCGACACGCATGACGCGTTTCGCCATTGCGGCTCAGCTGATGGGGCCGAACCAGGATCGACGTGTGTTGAAAAGCGCAGCTTTCGCCCGGAATGGGACCACCGCAACGGCCCATCACACAAGTGCCAACGATAACGAGGCTCTTGCGATTGCCGCGTAACCCGGACCTCACGGTTTAGGTTACAAGGACAAAAGCGCGGTCGGGCTGCACCGGGCAACAGAAGCAGATTCCGGCGGTACGGGGAGCACCGAGCAACAGAAGCTCCCCACTTCCCCCACCGTCTTCGCGCCGTCGTCGCACCGTCGTCGCCTTCCCGCGCCGAGCGCCCGCTTCACCGCGCCGCCCGACCGGCCTAAGGAAGGGCATGCGCGCCCTCCTCCTCCTCGCTTTCGCCCTCCTCGCCGCCTGCCGCGCCGAGGAGCCCGAGAACGTCCAGGCCCGCGCCGCCAATGCCTCGGTGGCGCTCGAGCAGCTCTACAACAAGATCGAGGCGGAGGCTCAGAACGGCACCGCCGAATCCGCCGCCCCGCTCGAGAACGAGGCCGACGCGCTCCTCAATCAGCTCAACGGCGGCCAGCTGAACGGCGCCCAGCCCGACGGCGCCGCGCCGGCCGAGACGAACGCGGCCGGAAACGCGCACTGAACGGCCGCCGCAGCCGCCCCGGCCCGCGCGTTGCGGGAGGGGCGGCGCGCCGTCGCGGCCCGGCCGCGGCCCTTACTGGCCTTCGCGCTTCTTCTCGTCGGCGGTCTTGACGTCCACCGTCGGCACCTGGATCGTCTTGTTCTCCGTGCCGACGCTCACGTCCGGCCCGGTGACGTTATATTCCGGCAGCTGGCCGCCGCTGACGTTGACGTCGACGTCCGGCAGCGCGCCGTTCTTGGTCTTGTCGACGTCGCAGGCGCCGAGGGCGGCGAGGCAGCTTGCGCCCGCGAGAAGGGCAACGATCTTCTTCATGATGACTCCTGTACGAGGGCCCGCCGCGACAGGGCGCCCCGGAAAGTCCGGAGCGCCCGCCGGCAGCGGGAGTGGCTGCCAATGCCGCAATGCGTCGGCGGCCCAGGCTTAACATGGATCAGCGGGCTTGGTTCCGAGCCCGTCACGAAGGCGGGGCGAAAGGCCGGCCGGGCCCGCCCGCCGCGCAATCATTGCCGCCGGCGGCTCCGGTCGAAGGCCGCGAGCTTCCTCAGGATGCTGTCGCGCACCTCGTCGAGCGATCGCGGCCGCCGCCAGTGCCCCGGTCGCTTGCCGACCTGGTGGACCTCGTAGCGATGCAGCCGCAGCAGCTGGATCGCCTCGCCGACCGTCATCCGCGGCATCGGCGCGTCGGGCGGGAGCTCGCGCGAGGAGAAGAGATTCTGCCCGCGCTCGAGCAAGGCGTCCTCGATCCTGCCATAGCCGATCTCCTCGGCCGCCTGCCACCGCCGCCCGAAGCCGGCCCAGCGCTTGCGGTGGCTGTAGGCCGAGCCCTTGCTCTTCCCCGCCGCCTCATAGGCCGCCTTGGCGTTGCAGGTCGCCGCCAGCACCTCGAGGAACCGGTCCTCGCTCGCCGCCGTCCACTGCCCCGCCCGCGCCCGGGCGATCTGCACCAGGCGCCCGCCGCCGTTGCCGCCGGTCCCCCGCACCACCAGCTCCACCCCGTCGAGATGCCCCCAGCCCCGCGCCTCGGGCCGGTTCCCCTCGGCCGCGCGCAACCGAGCGTCGGCCGCCTCGATCGCGCGCCGGCACGCCGAGTCGAACACCGCGTCGAGCCCCCGCTCCTTGCAGACCCACGAGCGCGACACGCACGCCCGCTCCGCCGGCAGCGTCTGGTTCCCGCTCTCCTCCAGCGCCCGCAGGAACGCCGCGCGCCGGCGCTCGCTCATCTTCCTGGACACCCTGCCCTCCACGACAATATTAGGAATGATCCTATCAAACCCTGCGCGCTGCTTCAAGCTTTCGTTCGCTTTGCGTTCTCCTGCTCGGCCAGGCGGCGATGGGCGCCGAGCCGGCGGGCGGGATTTCTGCCGCAGGCCGCCGCCGCTTTGCGCTTGCGCCGCCGCCCGGGCGCGGCGAGGAAGCCGCCATGCCCGTTTTCGTCCACCTCGCCTCGCACCGGGACCTGCCGGCGATCCGCCGCGGCGGAATCGCCCTCGTCAAGCGCCGCGGCGTCAGGGCGCGGGCCGTCTACGCCCTTCCCGTCACCCGCAACTTCAACCTCTCGCACCAGTGGCTGCGCGAGCTGCGGCGCCACGGCGGCGGCTTCATGCTGGGAATCTATTTCCGCCTGCCGCCCGACGAGCCGGTCGAATTGGGCCATTATCACCTCCCGCACCGGACGGTGAGCGCGGCGGAGGCGGTCGCCCTGATGCTTGCCGCCGAGGGGCGGGACCCCGCCGCCGCCCGCGCCGCCGACGCCGCCTCGGGGGCGGTCCAGCGCGGCCGCGCCCTCCCCGCCTCGCCCGAAGGCTATGAGGTGCTCATCCCCCGCGCCATCGCGCGGTCGGAGATCCTGCGCGTGAAGGCGCTTCCGCAGGTCGCGGGCTGGCGCTACCGGCCCGGCGCCCATGGCCGTCCGCCCGTCGCCTGCCTTCGCGGCGAACGCGGCGCCTGGGGCCTGCGCCGCCTCGAACGCGCCGTCGAGGCGGCCGAAGCCGCCGGCCTCCCCTCCGCCACCACCCTCTTCAGCCGCGAGGCGTCCAGCTTCCGCAGGGTCGAACGCCTGCAGGCGGCGCGAAAAGGAAAAGGCGAAACAAAGGACTGACCCCCCGCCCCCGCCCCGCCTTCCGCCCTCCCGGTCCCCCGCTCGTCAGCCCGAGCCTCCCATGGTCACCCCAAGCCTCCCATCGTCACGCCGAGCCTCCCAATCTTCACCTCGGACTTGATCCGGGGTCCATCGGTCCCTCCCGCCAAGCGGAAAGAAGGTGGATGACGGCCGATGCGGCCCCGTCGTCGTCGCGGCGCCTCACTGCCGCTACTCCCGGTGAGAGGCGTTCTGCGTCGCCGGTCAGGGCGGGGGTGCGTAGGCGGCCGGCCGCTGAACTGTCCTGCCGCCTCCTACCTGCAGCGACTCGGGCAGCAAGCAACTGGCCAGGCGCCCTCGAGTGATCTCCACGCCGGGTTTGAGAACGCGACACTTGCCGAACCGTCCCGGCGGTGCCGCTACGAATACCTCGCATTGAGGTGCGTTGGCCGCGATCATGCGGACTGCGGGAGCTATATCCGTGTCGGCCGTGATAACGATCAGGCGCTCCGCCTCCCCCTTGAGGGCGTCCGCAACCATGTGAACGGCGACTTGGACGTCGGTTTCCTTCTCTTCATGCCCGATCCAGCGCGCTCCGCATGAAAGGCACTTGCGAGGCTTCTCCTTGAATGACGCCATATGGGTGACGACACCGCGTGCGACGAGCGCGTCCACATAGTCCCTGTGGCGCGCATATCGTGCCGGCATCCAGGTCGCATAGGCGGAGAAGTATTTTACCACCTTAAGCGTTTCATCCTTGCGGAGCAGGCTCTCCGCCAAGGCGCGCAGGTCGAGCCATTTCAGGTGTGGGCGCTTCAGATCGTCTATCGAATGATAGAGGTTGAAGCCGTCGATATAAGCGATGACTCGGCGCATTGGCCTACGCCTAAACGACAAAAGCCGGGGCGCGAAGCCCCGGCCTGTCTAACGGGATCATGCCCGCTAGGATGATGGCCAGGATATAAGCCAATTATATTGCCAATTCAACACCGGTTTGCCGAGCCTGGAAAACGCACGCTGAACGGGGCGCTATTTTAGAGCGTTGATAACACCCAATTTTTGAAGCGCTTTTGCCAGCCGCACGCCCTCGCGCAGCACCTCGCTCTTAGAATTCGCAGGCCGCGCGAGGAGCAAGAAGACCCTCATCCCAGCCTTCTCCCGCGCGCGGGAGAACGGGCGGGCCGGCGCTCCTCCCCCTCCCGCCTGCGGAGGAGACGCCCCAACTTCCCCTCTCCCGCTCGCGGGAGAGGGCAGGGTGAGGGTCTTCTTCTCCCCTTTTTCCGCCCTCGTCCTGCGCGTCTCCGCGTGAACGAAAAAGCCCCGCCGTTTCGGGCGGGGCTTCTTCTTTGCGGCGTGCCGGACGGAGCGTCCGAGCCTGTTGCTCGAACGCCGTGGCCCTCACCCCCGGCCCCTCTCCCCGGAAGGGAGAGGGGAGGAGGGGATCAGTCGTCGTCGCGAGTCAGGAAGGCGGGGGCGAAGTCGGGCGCGGGGCCGTCGTCGTTGCCGCCTTCGCGGGGGCCGCGGTCGCGGCGGCCTTCGCCGCCACGCTCGCCGCGCGGGCCGCGGTCACGGTCGCCGCCGCCTTCGCCGCGGGGGCCGCGGTCGCGGTCGCCGCCGTCGCGGCGCGGGCCGCGGTCGCGGCCGCCCCGGTCGCCGCCCCTGTCGCCGCGGCCTTCGCCGTCGCGGCGGGGACCCCGGTCGCGGCCGCCTTCACGGCCGCCGCGGTCGCCTCGGCCTTCGCCGCGCGGACCCCGGTCCTCGCGCGGAGGACGGGTGTCCTCCAGCTCGGCGCCGGTCTCCTGGTCGACGACGCGCATCGACAGTCGGACCTTGCCGCGCGGGTCGATCTCGAGGACCTTGACCTTCACTTCCTGGCCTTCGGAGACGACGTCGCCGGGGCGCTCGACCCGCTCGTTCCTCATCTCGGAGACGTGGACGAGGCCGTCCTTGCCGCCCATGAAGTTCACGAACGCGCCGAAGTCGACGATGTTGACGACCTTGCCGTTGTAGATCTTGCCGACCTCGGCTTCCTCGACGATGCCGGCGATCCACTGGCGCGCCGCCTCGATCTGGCCGAGGTCCGAGGAGGAGATCTTGATCACGCCCTCGTCGTCTATGTCGACCTTGGCGCCGGTCGAGGCGACGATCTCGCGGATGATCTTGCCGCCGGTGCCGATGACGTCGCGGATCTTCGCCTTGTCGATCTGCATCGTCTCGATGCGCGGCGCGTGGGCGCTGAGCTCGGTCCTGGTATGGTCGAGCGCCTTGGCCATCTCGCCGAGGATGTGGGCGCGGCCCTCATGCGCCTGGTCGAGCGCGACCCGCATGATCTCCTCGGTGATCCCGGCGATCTTGATGTCCATCTGGAGCGAGGTGATTCCCGCCTCGGTTCCGGCGACCTTGAAGTCCATGTCGCCGAGATGGTCCTCGTCGCCGAGGATGTCGGAGATCACCGCGAAGTCCTTGCCCTCGAGGATGAGGCCCATGGCGATGCCGGAGACCGGCCGCTTGATCGGGACGCCGGCGTCCATCAGCGCGAGGCAGCCGCCGCACACCGTCGCCATCGACGAGGAGCCGTTGGACTCGGTGATGTCGGAAAGGACGCGGATCGTGTAGGGGAATTCCTCGTGGGTGGGGAGCACCGGGTGGAGCGCCCGCCAGGCGAGCTTGCCGTGGCCGACCTCGCGGCGCCCCGGCGCGCCGAAGCGGCCGACCTCGCCGACGCTGTACGGCGGGAAGTTGTAGTGGAGCATGAAGCGCTGGTAGGAGAGGCCCTCCAGCCCGTCGATCATCTGCTCGCTGTCCTTGGTGCCCAAGGTGGTGGTGCAGATCGCCTGGGTCTCGCCGCGGGTGAAGAGCGCCGAGCCGTGGGTGCGCGGCAGGAAGCCGACCATCGCGTCGATCGGACGGACCGTCTTCGTGTCGCGGCCGTCGATGCGGCGGCCTTCCTTCAGGATGGCGCCGCGGACGATCTCCGCCTCGAGCTTCTTGACGAGCTTGCCGGCGACGAGCTGGGCCTGCGGGTCCTCGCCCGACATGGCCTCCTTCGCCTTGTCCCGGGCGGCGTTGAGCGCGGTCTGGCGCTGCTGCTTGTCGGTGGTCTTGTAGGCGGCGGCGATGTCGGCGCCGATCAGGTCCTTGAGCTTCTGCTTGACGGCCTTGGTGTCGGCGGGCTCGGCCAGCTCCCACGGGTCCCGGGCGGCCTGCTCGGCGAGCCTGATGATGCCGTCGATGACCGGCTGGATCGCGCGGTGGGCGAACATGACGGCGCCCAGCATGACGTCCTCGGACAGCTCCTTGGCCTCCGATTCGACCATCATCACCGCATTGTGGGTGCCGGCGACGACGAGGTCGAGCTCGCCTTCCTTCACCTGGTCCTGGCTCGGGTTGAGGATATAGTCCCCGCTTTGGTAGCCGACCCGGGCGGCGGCGATCGGGCCCATGAAGGGGATGCCGGAGAGGGTGAGGGCGGCGGAGGCGGCGACCATCGCCACCACGTCCGGCTCGTTCTCGCCGTCATAGCTCATCACGTGGGCGATGACCAAGACCTCGTTGTAGAACCCCTCCGGAAACAACGGCCGAATCGGCCGATCGATGAGACGGCTGGTCAGCGTCTCCTTTTCGGTGGCGCCGCGCTCGCGCTTGAAGAAGCCGCCCGGGATACGCCCGGCGGCCGAGAATTTTTCCTGGTAGTGCACGGTCAGCGGGAAGAAATCCTGCCCCGGCTTGACGTTCTTCGCCGCGGTGACGGCGCAGAGGACGACGGTCTCGCCGAGGGTCGCGAGCACCGCGCCGTCGGCCTGACGGGCGACGCGGCCCGTCTCGAGAGTGAGGGTCTTTCCGCCCCACTCGATTTCAACTTTCTTCGTATCGAACATTTGATTTCCTTCAACGCCCGCGGCCGGATGCCGCGGGGGCCTGTCTGGGTCGGTATTGACCCGCGGCTCTCGACCCGAACCGTTCGGGCTGAGCCTCTTGAAGCCCCCTCCTTGTTCCCGTCCCCGAAGAGAAGGAAAGCCCTTCGACAAGCTCGGGGCGAACGGCTGAGGGGGCGAAGCCGTAAACTGGATCCCGGGGGTGGGTCCCCATCGAGCTATCGCTTCGACGGGTCCCTTTCGCCGGGGTGAGGCAATACGCAATCGGCCCGCCGAGGCGGGCCGAACCATCGCGTTACTTGCGAAGCCCGAGCTTCGCGATGAGAGCGGCGTAGCGCTCGGCATCCTCCTTGCGGATATAATCCAGAAGGGAGCGGCGCTTGTTGACCATCATCAAGAGGCCGCGGCGGGAATGGTTGTCCTTCGCGTGAGTCTTGAAATGCTGGGTGAGGTTCTGGATCCGCTCGGTGAGGATCGCGACCTGGACCTCGGGCGAGCCGGTGTCGCCGCTGCCACGGGCGTTGTCGTTGATGATTTCCTGCTTGCGCTCGGCGGTCACCGACATCGTCAAACTCCTTCGTCTATAAGGTTGAAGCCGCGCACCACCCGGAGCTCGTCCCCGTCAAGCTCCACGAGCGCAACCGGAACAGACCCGGCGGTTGCAAGATGGAGCCCTGGCTTTGCGGCGGTCCCGGCCAATCGACGCCCCTCGCGGAGCGACCTTGCCTGGTCGGGGGTGACGGAAAGAGCCGGGATGTCGTCCAGCCCCGCCGCCAGCGGCAAGAGTGCCTGTTCAAGGTCGCGCGCCTTAGCGTGCTGAGCCAATTTGTCCAGCGAAATCGCGGATTCCAGGGTGAATGGGCCTGCCTTGGTGCGACGAAGCATGGTGATCGTACCGAGGGTATCAAGGGCATGTGCGATGTCGCGGGCGAGCGAGCGGAT
>JAFANP010000054.1 GCA_019232625.1 Alphaproteobacteria bacterium
CCACCGCCGGTGTGTATGTTGGCGGAGGCATCGCGCCGAAGATCCTCGACACGCTGAAAGGTGCGACGTTCATGGAAGCGTTCACGGCAAAGGGCCGGTTGAGCTCGCTCTGCGAAGCAATCCCCGTGAACGTCATCCTCAATCCCAAGACGGCACTGATCGGCGCCGCGCGCTATGCAGCGCGGCGCGGGTCGCTGCTGAGCTAGCCTGACCTCCATCGAGAAGGACCCATCATGTCGCAACGAGTTCGAGACATCCTCAGCTGGTACGGGAGTGACAATCCCGGAACACTCACCAATCTTGCACGTATCCTCGATCACGGGAAGCTCGCCGGCACCGGCCGAATGGTGATCCTGCCGGTCGACCAGGGCTTCGAGCACGGCCCGGCGCGCAGCTTCTCGGTGAACCCGGCGGCCTACGACCCCCATTATCATTACCAGCTGGCGATCGACGCCGGCCTCAGCGCCTACGCCGCGCCGCTCGGCGGCATCGAGGCGGGGGCGGACACGTTCGCCGGGCAGATCCCGACCATCCTCAAGGTCAACAGCTCGAACAGCTGGGCGACGTCGATCAACCAGGCGGTGACGGGCGGCGTCGAGGACGCGCTCCGGCTCGGCTGCGCGGCGATCGGCTTCACCATCTATCCCGGCTCCGACGAGATCTTCCCGATGATGGAGCAGATCCGCGAGATGTCGGCGGAAGCCAAGTCGGTCGGCATCGCCACCGTCATCTGGTCCTATCCGCGGGGCGGCAAGCTGTCGAAGGAGGGCGAGCTGGCGCTCGACGTCGGCGCCTATGCGGCGCACATGGCGGCCCTGCTCGGCGCCCACATCATCAAGGTGAAGCTGCCCTCCGACCATATCGAGCAGAAGGATGCGCAGAAGGCCTATGAGGGCGGCGACTGGTCGTCCCAGGCGGACCGGGTGCGCCACGTCGTCCAATCCTGCTTCAACGGCCGCCGGATCGTCGTCTTCTCGGGCGGCGCGGCCAAGGGGACGGACGCCGTCTTCCAGGACGCGCGCGACATTCGCGACGGCGGCGGCAACGGCTCGATCATCGGCCGCAACACCTTCCAGAGGAAGCGCGAGGACGCGCTCGCCATGCTCGACAAGCTGGTGCGCATCTACAAGGGCGAGGAATAAGCCGTGGCGCCGGCGGACCGCCTGTTCCGGCTCTATGTCGGCCTGGCGCTCGTCGGCGCGGTCTTCCCGTTCCTGATCGTGCTCCCCTGGGCGGCGCAATACGGCTTCTCGCCCGGCCTGTTCCTGCTCATGCTCTTCGCCAGCGCACCCTCCAGCGCCTTCGCCGCGGACGTCATCTACGCGGCGGCGGTGTTCGTGCTGTTCAGCGTGGTGGAGGGACGGCGGCTGGGGATGCGCGGCCTGTGGCTGCCGGCGCTGCTGGTGCTGGCGGTGGGGCTGTGCTGCGCGCTGCCCACCTTCCTCGCCATGCGCGAGCGGGCGCTGGCCGACCGGAACGGCTGACGCGATGGAGGACCCGCTCGATCCCGATTTCCCGGCGCTGTTCGAGCGCGGCGCGCGGCCGGCGTGCCAGCTCTACCTCGTCTCGCCGCCGGACGTGGGCGGCGATTTCCCCCGGCGGCTCGAGGAGGCGCTGGCGGGCGGGCCGGTCGCGGCGTTCCAGTTCCGGGTGAAGGGGCTGGACCAGCACGAGGCGGCGCGGCTCGCGGAGCCGCTCCAGCGCCTCTGCGCGGACCGGGACGTCGCCTTCATCGTCAACGACGACATGGCGCTGGCGAAGAGGCTCGGCGCCGACGGCGTCCATTTGGGGCAGGGGGACGGCGACCCGCGCGAGGCGCGGGCGCTGCTCGGGGCGGGGGCGCAGATCGGCGTCACCTGCCACGACAGCCGCCACCTCGCCATGGAGGCGGGCGAGGCGGGGGCCGACTATGTCGCCTTCGGCGCCTTCTTCCCGACCGCCACCAAGGAAACGCATCACCGCCCCGACCCCTCGATCCTTGGCTGGTGGTCGCGCCTGTTCGAGATACCCTGCGTCGCGATCGGCGGGATCACGCCCCAGAACGGGCGGCTGCTGGTCGAGGCGGGGGCGGACTTCCTGGCCGTGTGCGGGGCGGTCTGGGGCCATGCCGAGGGGCCGGCGGCGGCGGTGGCGGCGTTCGAGAGCATGTTGGGCAAACCGTCACCCGGGACTTGATCCGGGGTCCACCTTCTTCTCCGGCACGGGAGAGTCCGGCATGACGGGTCTTTAGCGCAGCGCCTGCCCGACCATGCTCCTCAGGGTGAGCGCGTCGTGGATGGCGTGGGCGTGGATGTCGTTGTTGAAGTAGCACCAGACATCGCGGCCGGCCCGCGCTTGGGCGACGAGCCAGTCGGACCAGGCGAGCAGGCGCTCGTCGGAATAGCGGCCCCAATATTTGCCCTCGCCGCCGTGGAAGCGGACGTAGGCGACGGGGCCCGCCGCCCAGCGCTCGGTGAGCGCGCCGGGCATGTCGTGCGCGCAGAAGGAGACGCCGCGCGCCTCGAGGAGGGCGAGCACCTCCCCGGTCAGCCAGGTCGGCTCGCGGAACTCGAAGACGTGGGTGAGATCGGGCGGGAGCAGGGCGAGGAAGGCCTCCAGCCGCTCGCGGTTGAACGCCCAGCGCGGCGGCAGCTGGTAGAGGATCGGGCCGATCGCCTCGCCGAGCTTGCGGGCCCGGCCGAGGAACTCCCCGACCGGCTCGGCGCAGTCCTTGAGCTTCTTCATGTGGGTGATGAAGCGGGGCGCCTTGACGGCGTAGCGGAAGCCCGGCGGCGCCTGGTCGCGCCACTTGGCGAAGGTGTCGGGCTTGGGCAGATGGTAGAAGCTGGTGTTGAGCTCCACCGTCTCGAACGTTGCGGCATAATGGGCGAACCAGAGGCGCTGGGCCAGCTTTTCGGGATAGAAGGCGCCCCGCCAGTGGCGGTAGATCCAGCCGGAGCAGCCGATGCGCACGGTTCCCGTCATCGACCGCTCGAAACGGAACGGGTGGGTAATAAGTTGCGTTGGGCGGGGATGAACCGGCTCAAGCTGATCCTGATCATATTCTTCACCGCCGGCCTCAGCGCGGCGGTGACCAGCGCCTTCTGGCTCGCCGCCTTCAACCGCGGCCATGTCGAGGACCGCTCCGCCCCGGCGGCCCCGGTCGCCCCGCAGGCCAGGGCGCCCGACCTGGTGCTCGGCCCCAGCGGCCTCGCCATCCCGGTGCTCGGGGTGAAGGCGCAGCAGCTCTCCGACACCTTCACCCAGGCGCGCTCGGGCGGGCGGGTGCACGACGCGATCGACATCATGGCGCCGCACGGCACTCCGGTGGTCGCGGCGGCGCCGGGCACGCTGGAGAAGCTGTTCTTCTCGAAGGGCGGCGGCGGCATCACCGCCTATGTCCGCTCGCCCGACGGCAAGTGGCTCTTCTACTACGCCCACCTCCAGGACTATGCCGCCGGGCTGCACGAGGGTCAGGCGATCAGGCAGGGCGATCCGATCGGCCGCGTCGGCTCGACCGGCAATGCCAATCCGGCCGGTCCCCACCTCCATTTCGCCGTCTACCAGATGGCGCCGGGGCAGAAATGGTATGACGGCACCCCGGTCAATCCCTACCCGCTGCTCGCGGGGAGGCGCTGAGTGGGGAAGATGGGATGGAATGGGGACGGTAGCTATTTTCCCGCAGGCCTGCTCCACGTCGAGGCGGCGGGAGGAAAATAGTTACCGTCCCCATCCCGTCTCCGCCCGGGCGGGGATGGCGGCGCGGCTTGCTCCGGACGGGCGCGGCGGCTAAGGCGCCCCGGCTCTTTTACACTTCTCCCGAGAGACAGACATGAAGATCAGCGGCGTGGACATCCGTCCCGGCAACATCATCGAATATGAGGGCGGCATCTGGCGCGCCGTGAAGATCCAGCACACCCAGCCGGGCAAGGGCGGCGCCTACATGCAGGTCGAGATGAAGAACCTCATCGACGGCCGCAAGAACAACGTCCGCTTCCGCTCGGCCGAGACGGTCGAGCGCATCCGGCTCGACACCAAGGATTTCCAGTATCTCTACGCGGAAGGCGACGATCTCGTCTTCATGGACAAGGAGACGTACGAGCAGGTGTCGCTGCCCAAGGACCTGATCGGCGAGCCGGCGGCCTTCCTCCAGGACGGCATGGACGTGGTGATGGAGCTTCACGAGGAGCGGCCGATCTCGGTGCAGATGCCGGCCCAGATCGAGGCGACGATCGTCGAGGCGGACGCGGTGGTGAAGGGGCAGACCGCCTCGTCCAGCTACAAGCCCGCCATCCTCGACAACGGCGTGCGCGTGATGGTGCCGCCGCACATTTCGAGCGGAACCCGGATCGTCGTCGACGTTTACGAGCAGACCTATGTGAGGCGGGCGGACTGAACTTCCCCTCTCCCGCTCGCGGGAGAGGACAGGGCGAGGGTCTTGCAGACACCTCGTTACAGACCCTCACCCTTCCGCTTCGCGGGCCCCTCCCTCTCCCGCGAGCGGGAGAGGGGTTTATTCGGAGAGCGAATTGGTTTCCCATTCCGGCCTCATCACCGTCATGCAGAAGGCGGCCCGCAAGGCGGCGCCGCGGCTGAGGCGCGACTTCAACGAGGTCGAGCAGCTGCAGGTCAGCCGCAAGGGCCCGGCCGACTTCGTCTCCATGGCCGACCGGCAGGCGGAGAAGACGATCGTGGAGGAGCTTCGCCACGCCCGTCCCGACTGGCGGCTGACGCTGGAGGAAGGCGGGTCGATCGACGGCGACCCCGACAAGCCGCGCTGGATCGTCGACCCGCTCGACGGCACCACCAACTTCCTCCACGGCATCCCCCATTTCTCGATCTCGATCGCCGTTGAGGACCCGCGCGGCCCGCAGGGGAGGCCCGAGATCACCCAGGCGCTCGTCTACCAGCCGCTCACCGACGAGAGCTTCTGGGCGGAGAAGGGAAGGGGCACCTGGCTCAACGAGCGGCGGCTGCGGGTCTCCGCACGCCGCAACCTCGACGAGGCGCTGATCGCCACCGGCGTGCCCTTCCTCGGCCACGGCCATATGGACCGCTTCGAGCGGATCCTCGGTGCGGTGGCGCCGGAGGTGGCGGGGATCCGCCGCTTCGGCTCGGCGGCGCTGGACCTCGCCTGGGTGGCGGCGGGCCGCTACGACGGCTTCTGGGAGGAGGATCTCAACGTCTGGGACGTCGCGGCGGGGATCCTGCTGGTCCGCGAAGCGGGCGGCTTCGTCACCGACTTCCGCGGCGGCGACGCGGGCCTTGCCAAGGGCGAGATCGTCGCCGCCAGCGGCGAGCTCCACTCCAAGCTCCACCGCCTGGTGGCGAAGGCGCTGCGCGGCTAGGGCCCGTCCCGCCGGACACTGAAACACCGATGTCCGGCATCCACCTTTTTTTTCACGACCGTCAGGAAGAAGATGGACCCCGGATCAAGTCCGGGGTGACGGGGGGAGGGTCAGGCGCCGGCACCCTTTAGTCGTCATGCCGGATCAAGTCCACGGTGACAGGGGGAGCAGGCGCCGGGGCCGGTTCGTCGTCGTGCCGGATCATGTCGGGCATGACGATCGGTGGATCACCTCCGGTAGCCGATATGCTTCTCGAAGTCGCCGAGGACGCTCGTCCAGAACTCGATATTGTCGACGAACAAGGCGGGGGAGAGCCCGCCGTCGTCCAGGTCGACGTCCATCTCGAGAATCGGATCGTTTTCCTTGTCGTTGTAGGCGCGGCCGAAGCGCTGGCTGCGGTTCCACTCGTTGATCCGGTCCAGCGGCACGGGCTTGTCGAAGTCGTAGCCGGAGTGGAACTGGATGGTGGCGCAGTTCTTGTGCTCGGTGCAATTGTAGAAGAACACCTGGAAGGTCGTCCCCGACGCCCCGCTGGTGATCATCGGATCGCCGACCTTGTCCGTGCTGAGCTTGGCGGCATAGCCGGCGTCCTGCATCGCCCTCACCAGGCTTTGCGGATCCTGCGCCTTGACCATCTGCGCGGCGGCCGGGGCCGTCCACAGGGCGGCGAGCGCGGCGACGGCAACGAGCTTGGATTTCATACGGATTCCCCTTTCCCGGCCGCCACTTTGTTCCGTCCGCGGGGAGGGTGTCAATCGGCCGCTGTGAGGAGTTGCGGCGGCCGGTTCGCTGGCCTAGAAGCCGCGCAACTTCTGCCCCCGGAGACTCTCCATGGCGTCCGCCGCCGCCGGTTATCTTCCAATCCTCCTGTTCCTCGCCGTCGCGCTTTCGCTGTCGCTGTCGTTCGTCGTCCTGCCGATGATGGTCTCGAAGCTCACCGGCGCGAACAACCCCTATCCGGACAAGCTCGCCGAATATGAGTGCGGCTTTCCCGCCTTCGAGGACAGCCGCGCGCAGTTCGACGTGCGCTTCTACCTCGTCTCGATCCTGTTCATCGTCTTCGACCTCGAGGCGGCCTTCCTCTTCCCCTGGGCGGTCTCGCTGGGCGCGATCGGCCTCGTCGGCTGGGCCTCGATGATGCTGTTCCTCGTCGAGCTGACGCTTGGCTTCGTCTACGCCTGGAAGAAGGGAGCGCTGGAATGGGAGTGATCCTCGACCCGCGCCACGAGAACCGGCGGCCCGCGGACCTCCAGCAGCCGGACCCCGCCTTCTTCGCGGACCTGCAGGGGGAGGTGGCCGACAAGGGCTTCCTCGTCACCTCGACCGAGGACCTGTTCCAATGGGCACGCACCGGCTCCTTGTGGTGGATGACCTTCGGCCTCGCCTGCTGCGCGGTGGAGATGATCCACGTCAACATGCCGCGCTACGACCTCGAGCGGTTCGGCGTGGCGCCGCGCGCCTCGCCGCGCCAGTCGGACGTGATGATCGTCGCCGGCACGCTGTGCAACAAGATGGCTCCGGCGCTTCGACGGGTCTACGACCAGATGTCGGAGCCCCGCTACGTCATCTCGATGGGCAGCTGCGCCAATGGCGGCGGCTATTATCATTACAGCTATTCGGTGGTGCGCGGCTGCGACCGGATCGTGCCGGTCGACATCTACGTCCCCGGCTGCCCGCCGACCGCCGAGGCCCTGCTCTACGGCGTCATGCAGCTGCAGCGGAAGATCCGCCGCGTCGGCACGATCGAGCGGTAGGGCCGTGCAGATCAATTTGCAGATCGCTCATCCCGAAGAGGGACTGAGCTTGTCCTTCGAGACGCCGCTTCACCTTCGCTCAGCGGCTCCTCAGGATGAGCGGGCACGGGATGGGCTGCGCCGTGGCTAACAATAGCGCTCCCCGGGTCGTGCCTCGAGAGGGACTGCTCGACGAGGTCAGGGCCGCGCTCGGCGAGGCGTTGCTCGACGCCCGCGAGGCGGTCTCCGAGACCACGCTGACCGTCCGCCGCGACGACATCGTCGAGGTCTGCCGCACCTTGCGCGACTCGTTCGAGTATCAGCAGCTGATGGAGATCGCCGGGGTCGACTATCCGTCGCGACCGGAGCGGTTCGAGGTCGTCTACCACCTCCTCTCGCTGACCCGGAACCACCGGATCAGGGTGACGCTTTCCACCGACGAGGATATGGCCGTCCCGTCGATCACCTCGCTCTGGCCCGTCGCCGGCTGGCTGGAGCGGGAGGTGTTCGACCTCTACGGCGTCCTCTTCGACGGCAATGACGACCTGCGCCGCATCCTCACCGACTACGGCTTCAGGGGGCATCCCTTCCGCAAGGACTTCCCGCTGTCGGGCTATGTCGAGCTGCGCTATTCCGAGGAGCAGAAGCGGGTCGTCTACGAGCCGGTGCGGCTGCCCCAGGACTTCCGCGCCTTCGACTTCCTGAGCCCCTGGGAAGGCGCCCGGTACATCCTGCCGGGCGACGAGAAGGCCTCTCCCGAGGCGCCCGGCGCGCCGACCCCGCTCAAGGCGGACGAGGTGAAGAAGCCATGACCGTCGCGTCCCCCGCCCAGAGCCACGAGGAGGAGGTCGCCCGGTCCGGCGCGACCCAGGCCAAGATCGCCAACTACACGATCAACTTCGGCCCGCAGCATCCGTCCGCCCACGGCGTGCTGCGGCTGGTGCTCGAGCTGGACGGCGAGATCATCGAGCGGGTCGACCCGCATGTCGGCCTGCTCCACCGCGGCACCGAGAAATTGTGCGAGTACAAGACCTACATCCAGTCGGTCCCCTACATGGACCGGCTCGACTACGTCTCGCCGATGTGCATGGAGCACAGCTACGTCCTGGCCATCGAGAAGCTGCTCGACATCGAGGTGCCGGAGCGGGCGCGCTGGCTGCGGACCTTCTTCGCCGAGCTGACTCGGATGACCAACCACTGGCTGAACCTGGGTAGCCACGTGATGGACGTCGGCGCGATGACTCCGAACCTGTGGATGTTCGAGCTTCGCGAAGACGTGATGAACTTCTACGAGCGGGCGTCGGGTGCCCGGCTCCACGCCAATTATTTCCGCCCCGGCGGCGTCCACCAGGACGTGCCGCAGGCCCTGCTCGACGATATCGGCGAGTGGCTGGAGAAAAGGGTGCCGGGCCTGTTCGAGGATTCGATCAGCCTCGTCGCCGACAACCGCATCTTCAAGCAGAGGAACGTCGACATCGGCACCGTCTCCAGGGACGACGCCATCGCCTGGGGCTTCTCCGGGCCGATGATCCGCGCCGCCGGCATTCCCTGGGACCTTCGCAAGTCGCAGCCCTACGACATGTACGACCAGGTGGCGTTCGACGTCCCGACCGGCACCAAGGGCGACTGCTACGACCGCTTCATGGTGCGAGTGGAGGAGGTGCGCCAGTCCTCGCGGATCATGCGGCAATGCCTCGACAAGATGCCCCAGGGCCCCGTCGCTTCGCTGGACCGAAAGGTGGTGCCGCCCAAGCGCGCCGAGATGAAGCAGTCGATGGAAGCGCTGATCCACCACTTCAAGCTCTACACCGAGGGCTTCCACGTGCCCGCCGGCGAGGTCTACGTCGCGACCGAGAGCCCCAAGGGCGAGTTCGGCATCTACCTGGTGTCGGACGGAACCAACAAGCCGTACCGGGTGAAGATCCGGCCGACCGGCTTCTCGCACCTCCAGGCGATGGACTTCATGTCGCGCGGCCACATGCTCGCCGACGTCACCGCCATCCTCGGCTCGCTCGACATCGTCTTCGGGGAGATCGACCGGTGACGAAGAGACGGCTCTGGCTCCTCGGGCTCGCGCTGGCGCTCCTCCTGGCGGCGGGAGCGATGGTCCTGCTCAAGCACAATACCGACCCCAGGCCCGGCGAGCCCGGGACGAAGGGCAATGTCGCCATCACCAGCGGCGCGGTGGTCGTGCTGCTCGCCGCCGCCGCGATCAGCGCGCGGCGCCGTCGCCGGCGCGACCAGGATCGAAACGATGGCTGACATCCTCCCCAACTCAATCCCCGACCTGGACGAGGTCCGCGCCCGCTGGGGCTCGTTCGCCTGGACCGCGGAGAACCAGGCGCAGGCCAGGGTCGTCGTCGGGCGCTATCCGCCGGGGCGGCAGCACAGCGCGATCATCCCGCTGCTCGACATGGCGCAGCGCCAGGTGGGCGCGGAGACCGGAACGCAGGGCTGGTTGCCGATCCCGGTCATAGAGTTCGTCGCCAAATATCTCGATATGCCCTACATCCGCGCCTACGAGGTCGCGACCTTCTACACGATGTTCAACCTCCGCCCGGTGGGCCGCTTCCACGTCCAGGTCTGCGGCACGACGCCCTGCATGCTGCGCGGGTCGGACGACGTGCTCGCCGCCTGCTACGCCAAGGGCATGAAGAAGGGGCAGACGACGGGCGACGGCCTCTTCACCCTCTCCGAGGTGGAGTGCCTGGGCGCCTGCGCCAACGCGCCGATGGTGCAGATCAACGACGACAATTACGAGGACCTGACGTTCGACACGACGACGGCCCTGCTCGACGCGCTTGCGCGGGGCGAGGCGCCCAAGCCCGGGCCGCAGGGCGTCGACCGCCGGACCAGCGATCCGGAAGGCGGAGTCACTACGCTGCCGGAGATGGTCGAGGAGAATTACGATTATCGCGGCCGCTGGGGCGCGAAGGAGGAGCAGGCATGAAGTCGCTCGGCTCGCTCGCCGTCTCGATCCTGGTCGGAATCCTCGTCCTGTGGGTGCTGGTGAAGCTCGTCTTCTTCACCTTCAAGCTGATCGGCATCGCCATCGCCGTCGCGGTCGCGGCGGCCGTCTTCTTCGGCGTGCGCAAGATGATCGAGGGTCCGCGCTGATGCTCGACGACAAGGACCGCATCTTCACCAATCTCTACGGCTTCCAGGACTGGGGGCTGAAGGGCGCGCAGGCGCGCGGCGACTGGGACGACACGGCGGCCCTGATGGCCCGCGGCCAGGACGCGATCATCGAGGAGATCAAGGCGTCGGGGCTGAGGGGCCGCGGCGGCGCGGGCTTCCCGACCGGCATGAAGTGGGGCTTCATGCCCAAGGAGCCGACGCCGGGCCGGCCGAACTTCCTCGTCATCAACGCGGACGAATCCGAGCCGGGATCGTGCAAGGACCGCGAGATCATCCGCCACGACCCGCACAAGCTGATCGAGGGCGCGCTGATCGCCGGTTTCGCGATGCGGGCCCGCGCCGCCTACATCTACATACGCGGCGAGTTCATCCGCGAGGCGGAGACGCTCTTCGCCGCCGTCCAGCAGGCCTACGACGCGGGGCTGCTCGGCAAGAACGCGGCGAAGTCGGGCTACGATTTCGACCTGTTCGTCCACCGCGGCGCCGGCGCCTACATATGCGGCGAAGAGACGGCGATGCTGGAGAGCCTCGAGGGCAAGAAGGGCATGCCGCGCCTCAAGCCGCCCTTCCCGGCGGGCGCCGGCCTCTACGGCTGCCCGACGACGGTCAACAACGTCGAGTCGATCGCCGTCGTGCCGACCATCCTCCGCCGCGGCGCGAGCTGGTTCAAGAGCTTCGGCCGCGAGAAGAACGAGGGCACCAAGCTCTTCCAGATCTCCGGCCACGTGAACCGGCCGTGCGTCGTCGAGGACGCCATGTCGGTGCCGTTCCGCGAGCTGATCGAGCGCCATGCCGGCGGCATCAGGGGCGGCTGGGACAACCTCCTCGCCGTCATCCCCGGCGGCTCGTCGGTGCCGCTGGTGCCCGCCGCGCAGATCATCGACGCGCCGATGGACTTCGACGGCCTGCGCGACCTCCAGTCGGGCCTGGGCACCGCGGCGGTCATCGTCATGGACAAGTCGACCGACGTGGTGAAGGCGATTGCCCGCATCTCCTATTTCTACAAGCATGAAAGCTGCGGCCAGTGCACCCCCTGCCGCGAGGGGACGGGCTGGATGTGGCGGGTGATGGAGCGGCTGGTCGAGGGCAATGCCGCGCTGGAGGAGATCGACCTCCTCTGGGACGTCACCAAGCAGGTCGAGGGCCATACCATCTGCGCCCTGGGCGACGCCGCCGCCTGGCCGATCCAGGGCCTCATCCGGCATTTCCGGCCCGAGCTGGAGCGGCGCATCCGCGACAAGCAGGCGCCCACGCTGGAGGCGGCGGAATAGCCATGGGACTCGTCTGGCAACATATCCGGATTGCGAACGCGGCCCGGCCGGAACTGGAGGAGATCGACGCCAATGCTCTGGTCGATTCAGGCGCGATCGATCTGTGCATTCCCCAGCATATCGCCAATCAACTGCGGCTTGCGGTCGCGGAGCACCGTGAGGTCACGGTCGCCGACGGACGCCGCGAGATCGTCGATTACGTCGGTCCGATCAAGGTGGAGGTGTTCGGACGGAGCGCCTTCACCGGTGCGCTGGTGATGGGGGATCAAGTGCTGCTTGGCGCCATTCCGATGGAAGCCATGGACGTGCTCGTCGATCCGCGCGGTCAGCGGCTCATCCCCAACCCGGAAAACCCCAACATTCCGGGGGCCATGGCCGTTGGGTTGCCGCACCGGAAGGATGGTCGGCATGACTGAGGGAAGTGGCGCGCTCACGAAGGGCCTTAGAGCGACGCTTGCCGCGGCGGCGCTCGCCTGTTCGGCGGTGGCAGGCGCGGCGGAGGGGGCGGGGCCGCCGGTGCCGGACTGGAAGCAGTCGCACCTCGAGCAGGGGGATCCCGCGGTCGTCTCGCTCTACATCCTCGCCATCTGCGCCAGGAACCACAAGCGCGAGGCGGTCGACGCCTTCCTCGCCGCGGAGCCCGGCTCGGCCGAGGAAGCGGCGCTATTGGCGACGATCGTGCCCGCCGGAACGACCGACTGCCCGATCCGCGCCGGCAAGCTCAGGATACGCGGCTCGGCGATGGTCCGCGGCGCGCTCTCCGAAGCGGTCTATAACGGCGACCGGATCAAGCCGCGCGGCCCGGGCCCGCTGCCGGAGGCAGGCGGCCCTGCGCCGACGGCGTCCACCTCTGCCTTCGGAGTCGCCAGCCGGGTGGCGCGGTGCGCGGTCCGCCGCAGCCCGGTGCTCGCGCACGACCTGATGAAATATAATTACGGCTCGCCGACGGAGACTCGGGCGCTGCAGGCGCTGGCGCCGGCCTTCACGGCCTGCCTGGGGCCGGGCGAGCGGCTCGCCGTGCCGCGCATCAACATGCGCCTGCTCGTCGCGCAGGAGCTCTATCGCGCCGCGACCACGTTCAGGGAGGCCTTCACCCGTGGATAGGATGGAGGCGCCTTCAAGGTTCGTTCGGAAGGGCGACGGGAATGCCTAAGGTAAAAGTCGACGGCGTCGAGATCGAGGTTCCGCAGGGAGCGACCGTGCTCCAGGCGTGCGAGCTCGCCGGCAAGGAGATCCCCCGCTTCTGCTATCACGAGCGGCTGTCGATCGCCGGCAATTGCCGAATGTGCCTGGTCGAGGTGAAGCCGGGGCCGCCCAAGCCGCAGGCGAGCTGCGCGCTGCCCGCCTCCGACGGGCAGGAAATCTCGACCATGACCCCGCTCGTGAAGAAGGCGCGGGAAGGGGTGATGGAGTTCCTGCTCATCAACCACCCGCTCGACTGCCCGATCTGCGACCAGGGGGGCGAGTGCGACCTCCAGGACCAGGCCATGGCCTATGGCCGCGGCCACAGCCGCTTCGCCGAGAACAAGCGCGCCGTGACCGAGAAATATATGGGCCCGGTCGTCAAGACGGTCATGACGCGGTGCATCCAGTGCACGCGCTGCGTGCGCTTCGCCGAGGAGGTCGCCGGCGTCGAGGAGATCGGCGCGATCAACCGCGGCGAGAACATGGAGATCACCTCCTATCTCGAAGGGGCGGTGACGTCCGAGCTGTCGGGCAACGTCGTCGACCTCTGCCCGGTCGGCGCGCTCGTCTCCAAGCCCTACAGCTTCGAGGCGCGGCCCTGGGAGCTGCGCAAGGTCCCCGCCATCGACGTGATGGACGCGGTCGGCACCAACATCCGCATCGACCATCGCTTCCGCGAGGTGATGCGGGCGCTGCCGCGGGTCAACGAGGACGTCAACGAGGAGTGGGCGCACGACAAGACGCGCCACTGCGTCGACGGGCTGGTGAGGAACCGGCTGGACCGCCCCTGGGTGCGGCGGGACGGCCGGCTGCAGCCGGCAAGCTGGGAGCAGGCCTTCGCCGTCATCGCCGAGCGGCTCGCCGGCGCCGGCGGCGACGAGGTGGCGGCGATCGCCGGCGACCTCCAGGACCTCGAATCCGTTTTTGCCCTGAAGGCGCTGCTGCGCGCCTACGGCTCCACCCTCCACGAGAGCCGGCAGGACGGCGCGCTCTTCGACGCCTCCCACCCGCGGGCCTATCGGTTCAACTCGACCATCGCGGGGATCGAGACGGCCCCCGCAATCCTCCTCATCGGCACCAATCCGCGCTGGGAGGCGCCGCTCGTCAACACCCGCATCCGCAAGGCGGTGAAGGCCGGGGCGAAGCTGTTCCGCCTCGGCGAGGCGGTGGACCTCACCTATCCGGTCGAGGAGCTGGGCGAGGACCTGTCGCGGCTCGGCAGCCTTCCGGACGCGGTTTCCGACGCCTTCGCCGGCAAGGAGAATGCGGCGGTGATCGTCGGCATGGGCGCGCTCCTCCAGCCCGGCGCCTACGAGGCGGCACGCGCTACGGCGGCGGCGCTGGGCGCGACGTTCAACCTCCTCCACACGGCCGCCAGCCGCGTCGGCGCGCTGGACGTCGGCTTCGCGGCCGAAGGCGGCGTCGAGGCGATCCGCGCCCGAGCGGGGGCGCTGAAGGCGCTGTTCCTCCTCGGCGCGGACGAGATGGACACGTCCGCCTTCGCCGAAACCTTCACCGTCTACATCGGCACGCACGGCGACCGCGGCGTGCGCCACGCCGACGTGATCCTGCCGGGCGCCGCCTATACCGAGAAGCACGGCACCTACGTCAATCTCGAGGGCCGGGTGCAGCTCTCCGAATTCGCCGTCCACCCGCCGGGCGAGGCGCGGGAGGACTGGACGATATTGAGGGCGCTGTCCGACGTGCTCGGCAAGCGCCTGCCGTTCGACAGCCTCTCGGAGCTGCGCGCCGCCATGGCGGAGGAATTCCCCCATCTGGGAACGGTCGGCCTCTCCGACCCCGGACCGCTGCCGGCGCTTACGGGCGCTGCACCCGGCGTCGCCGGAACGGTCGTCTATCCGATCGAGGATTTCTACCTGACCAATCCGATCGCCCGCGCCTCGCCGACGCTGCAGCGCTGCTCGGCCGAGATCCTCCACGGCGAGACCTTCCGGGAGGCGGCGGAATGAGGGGCTTTCACAAGACCCTCCCCGTGCCGGGGAGGATTTAAATGACCGCCTGGTTCCAATCCACCTGGATGGGCTACGGCTTCGGCTGGTTCGTCGCGACGCTCATCCTCATCCTGATGATCGCGCTGCCGCTGATGCTGGCCGTTGCGATGATCATCTATGCCGACCGCAAGATCTGGGCGGCGATGGCGCTCCGGCGCGGGCCGAACGTGGTCGGGCCGCTCGGCCTCCTCCAGAGCTTCGCCGACGGCCTCAAGGTCTTCCTCAAGGAGACGATCATCCCGTCGGGGGCCAATCGCGGCCTGTTCATCATCGCGCCGATCCTCACCTTCACCGTCGCGCTGGTCGGCTGGGCGGTGGTGCCGTTCGGGCCCGGCATGGTGCTCGCCGACATCAACGTCGGCCTCCTCTATCTGCTCGCCGTCTCCTCGCTCGGGGTCTACGGCGTGATCATCGCCGGCTGGGCGTCCAACTCCAAATATCCCTTCTACTCGGCGCTGCGCGCGGCGGCGCAGATGGTGAGCTACGAGGTTTCGGTCGGCTTCGTGCTGGTGCCGGTGGTGATGTGGGCGAACACGTTCAACCTCTCCGGGATCATCGAGGCGCAGCGCCACCACGTCTGGATCATCAACGGCTTCGGCTTCAATCCGCTGTTCCTGCCGCTCGCCGTCATCTTCCTGATCTCGGCGATGGCCGAGACGGCGCGCGCTCCGTTCGATCTCACCGAGGCGGAGTCGGAGCTCGTCGCCGGCTACCAGACCGAGTACAGCTCGATGAGCTTCGCCCTCTTCTGGCTAGGCGAATATGGCAACGTCCTCCTCATGTGCGGCATGTCGGCGGTGCTGTTCTGGGGCGGCTGGCTGCCGCCGATCGACTGGGCGCCGCTCTACTACGTGCCGGGCATCATCTGGTTCTTCGCCAAGATCTTCCTGTTCTTCTTCATCTTCAGCTGGGTGAAGGCGACGGTGCCGCGCTTCCGCTACGACCAGCTGATGCGCCTGGGCTGGAAGATATTCCTCCCCATCTCCCTCCTCTGGGTGTTCCTGATCTCCGGCTACCTCGAGATATTCCGTTACGGAGCACTGAAATGATCGCCCACTGGATCAAGTCCTTCACCCTCTGGGAAATCCTGAAGGCGCACTGGCTGACCTTGAAGTATTTCTTCAAGCCGAAGGCGACGATCAACTACCCGTTCGAGAAGAACCCCTTGAGTCCCCGCTTCCGCGGCGAGCATGCGCTGAGGCGCTATCCGAACGGGGAGGAGCGCTGCATCGCGTGCAAGCTGTGCGAGGCGGTCTGCCCGGCGCTGGCCATCACCATCGAAGCCGAGCCGAGGGAGGACGGCAGCCGCCGCACCACGCGCTACGACATCGACATGGTGAAGTGCATCTATTGCGGGCTGTGCCAGGAAGCCTGCCCGGTCGACGCGATCGTCGAGGGGCCGAACTTCGAATATGCCACCGAGACCCGGGAGGAGCTGCTCTACGACAAGGTGAAGCTGCTCGAGAACGGCGACCGGTGGGAGCGGGCCCTCGCCGCGAACCTTGCCGCCGATGCGCCGTATCGATAGGTGGCCCGCCATGCGTGATTCAGGCACCGAAATCCTCCCCGGAACGGGGAGGGGGACCAGCCGCAGGCTGGTGGAGGGGCTGCTCCGCCCCTTCCAGCTTCGTGCCATCCCCTCCACCGCGCTCCGCGCGGTCCCCTCCCCGTTCCGGGGAGGATCTGAGGCATGATCGCCGCCTTCGCCTTCTACCTGTTCGCGATCATCGTCGTCCTCAGCGGCGCGATGACGATCGCCGCGCGCAACCCGGTGCACAGCGTGCTCTGGCTGATCCTCGCCTTCTTCAACGCGGCGGGCCTGTTCCTGACGCTCGGCGCCGAGTTCATCGCGATGCTGCTGGTCATCGTTTACGTCGGCGCGGTCGCGGTGCTCTTCCTGTTCGTGGTGATGATGCTCGACGTCGATTTCGCCGAGCTGCGCGCCGGCGTCGCCAAATACTGGCCGTTCGCCACCGTGCTGGCGATCGTCCTCCTCGCCGAGATAGGCGGCGCGATCCTGGCCTGGACCAATGGCGGGCTCGTGCCGGTCCGCGCCGCGCCCGTCGCCAAGGCGGTGCCCAACATCGAGGCGCTCGGCGCCGTCCTCTACACCCGCTACCTCTACATCTTCGAGGGGGCGGGGCTGGTGCTGCTGGTGGCGATGGTCGGCGCCATCGTCCTCACCCACCGCCGCCGCGGCGACGTCAAGCCGCAGAACATCTCGGCTCAGGTGCGGCGCCGGCCCGAGGACGCGGTGGTCAACATGGATCCGGGCGTGGGGCAGGGGGTGTCGCTGTGATCGGGCTCGGCCATTATCTCGCCGTCGGCGCGGTGCTGTTCGTGCTCGGCGTGTTCGGGATCTTCCTCAACCGCAAGAACATCATCGTCATCCTGATGGCGATCGAGCTGATCCTGCTCAGCGTCAACATCAACCTCGTCGCCTTCTCCTCCTTCCTCGGCGACATGGTCGGCCAGGTGTTCGCGATGTTCGTGCTGACGGTGGCGGCGGGCGAGGCGGCGATCGGCCTCGCCATCCTCGTCATCTTCTTCCGCGCCCGCGGCACGATCGCGGTCGACGACATCAACCAGATGAAGGGGTGAGGGGGATGGGTTCCGCCAACGTCCTCCCCCGAAAGGGGAGGGGGACCGGCCGCAGGCCGGTGGAGGGGTATCGGCCTCCGCAACGCTCCTCGCGCTCCGCCACCCTTCCGTCAGGCTTCGCCTGCCACCTCCCCTCGAAGGGGAGGATCGAAAGATGACCGTCCAGCTCATCGTCTTTCTGCCGCTGCTCGCCGCGATCGTCGCGGGGCTCGGCAATCGCATGATCGGCAATTTCGCCGCGAAGCTGGTGACGACCGGCGCGCTGTTCGTCTCGCTGGCGCTGAGCTGGCCGATCTTCCTCGGCTTCATGGCGGGGACGGAGCATTCGCAGCTCCATCCGGTGCTCGCCTGGATCCATTCGGGCGATCTCCACGTCGACTGGGCGCTGAGGGTCGACGCCCTCACCTCGGTGATGCTGGTGGTGGTGACGACGGTCTCGGCCCTCGTCCACCTCTATTCCTGGGGCTACATGGCCGAGGACGACAGCCAGCCGCGCTTCTTCGCCTATCTCAGCCTCTTCACCTTCGCGATGCTGATGCTGGTGACGGCGGACAACCTCGTTCAGATGTTCTTCGGTTGGGAAGGCGTCGGCCTCGCCTCCTACCTCCTCATCGGCTTCTGGTATTACAAGCCCTCGGCCAACGCCGCGGCGATGAAGGCGTTCATCGTCAACCGCGTCGGCGATTTCGGCTTCAGCCTCGGCATCTTCGGCACCTTCCTGGTGTTCGGAACCGTCTCCATCCCGGCGATCCTCGCCGCGGCGCCGGGCATGGCCGGCTCGACGATCGGCTTCCTCGGCCACCGCGCCGACACGATGACCCTGCTGTGCATCCTCCTGTTCATCGGCGCGATGGGCAAGTCGGCGCAGCTCGGCCTCCACACCTGGCTGCCCGACGCGATGGAGGGCCCGACCCCGGTCTCCGCCCTGATCCACGCCGCGACGATGGTGACGGCGGGCGTGTTCATGGTCTGCCGCCTGTCGCCGATGTTCGAGACCAGCGCGACCGCGACCGGCCTCGTCATCTTCGTCGGCGCCGCCACCGCCCTGTTCGCCGCCACGGTCGGCACGGTGCAGAACGACATCAAGCGCGTCATCGCCTATTCGACCTGCTCGCAACTGGGCTACATGTTCATGGCGGCGGGGGTCGGCGCCTACGGGGCGGCGATGTTCCACCTCTTCACCCACGCCTTCTTCAAGGCCTTGCTGTTCCTCGGTGCGGGCTCGGTCATCCACGCCATGCACCACGAGCAGGACATGCGCTTCTACGGCGGGCTCAGGAAGCAGATCCCGCTGACCTTCTGGGCGATGATGGCGGGCACTCTGGCGATCACCGGAGTCGGCGTGGAGGGCGTGTTCGGCTTCGCGGGCTTCTATTCGAAGGACGCGATCATCGAGGCGGCCTACGCCCACGGCAGCACGCTCGGCGGCTTCGCCTTCGCGGTGGGTGTCTTCGCCGCCCTGCTCACCAGCTTCTATTCCTGGCGGCTCATCTTCCTCACCTTCTTCGGCAAGCCGCGCTGGGCCGCGTCCGAGCATATCCAGCACGCGCTGCACGACGCGCACGGCGAGCATCACGACGAGCGCCCGGACGCGGAGGATGCGGGGCACGACACCCGGCCGCACGAAGCGCATGCCGACGAGATCCCCACCGGCACCGGCGGCTACCATCCCCACGAGAGCCCCTGGACGATGCTGGTGCCGCTCGGCCTGCTCTCGATCGGCGCGATCTTCGCCGGCATGGTGTTCGCGCATTGGTTCATCGAGCCGGAGAGCGCGCCGCATTTCTGGGCCGGCAGCCTCGCCTTCAGCCACGAACTGGCCGAGCGCGCCCATCAGGCGCCGCTCCTCGTCAAGCTGGCGCCGGCGATCGTGATGATCATCGGCTTCCTGATCGCGCTCCAGGCCTATGTCCGAAGCACCGACATGCCCCGCCGCTTCGTGGAGCAGTTCGGGCTGCTCTACGCCTTCCTCTACAACAAATGGTATTTCGACGAGGCCTATGACGTGCTGTTCGTCCGCCCCGCCGTCTGGCTCGGCCGCCTGTTCTGGAAGAAGGGCGACGAGGGCACGATCGACCGCTTCGGCCCCGACGGCGCGGCGGCGATCGTGCGCGGCGGCAACGTCCTCACCGCCCGCCTGCAGACCGGCTATCTCTACACCTACGCGCTGGTGATGCTCCTCGGACTCGCCGCCGCCGTCACCTGGGTGATGGCGCGATGAGGGGGCAGCTGACGAACGCCGGAAATATCCCCTTCCCTGCACTCAGGAAGGGGCCGGTGGGTCCGCCTCCGGAGAGCCGCTGCGGGGTGGATAGGCACCCACCCCTGACCCTTCCCTGCGTGCAGGGAGGGGGGTCATGACCGGCGTGCCGATCCTCTCCATCCTGCTCGCCGTGCCGATGCTGGGCGCGGTCGCCTGCCTGCTCGTCCCGGCGGGCGCGGCGCGCTGGATCGCGCTCGGCGCGACCCTGCTCGACCTGCTGCTCGGCATCCTGTTGTGGAGCCAGTATCAGATCGGCGGACCGCAATGGCAGTTCGTCGAATATAGCCGCGCCTTCGGGCCGTTCGCCTGGGCGCTCGGCATAGACGGCATCGCGTTGATGCTGATCATGCTCTCGCTGTTCCTGATGCCGATCTGCATCCTCGCCAGCTGGGAGAGCGTCACCCGGCGGGTGCCGGAATATATGGCGGCGTTCCTCGCCATGGAGACGATGATGCTCGGCGTCTTCATGGCGCAGGACATCTTCCTCTTCTACATCTTCTTCGAGGCCGGCCTCATCCCGATGTACCTCATCATCGGCATCTGGGGCGGGGCCGAGCGGATCTACGCCAGCTACAAGTTCTTCCTCTACACCCTGCTCGGATCGGTGCTGATGCTGATCGCGATGCTGTGGATGGTGAACTTCACCGGCGGCGACACCTACATCCCGCACCTGCTCGCCACCGACTTCCCGCGCCAGGCGCAGACCTGGCTGTGGCTCGCCTTCTTCGCCAGCTTCGCGGTGAAGATGCCGATGTGGCCGGTCCATACCTGGCTGCCCGACGCCCACGTTCAGGCGCCGACCGCGGGCTCGGTCATCCTCGCCGGCGTGCTCTTGAAGCTGGGCGGCTACGGCTTCGTCCGCTTCTCGCTGCCGATGTTCCCCGAAGCCTCGGCCCAGCTCGTCTGGATCGTCTTCGGCCTGTCCCTCGTCGCCATCGTCTACACCTCGCTGGTGGCGCTGGTGCAGCGCGACATGAAGAAGCTGATCGCCTATTCCTCCGTCGCCCACATGGCCTTCGTCACCATCGGCATCTTCACCTTCAACCGCCAGGGCATCGAGGGCGCGCTGGTGGTGATGCTGAGCCACGGCCTCGTCTCGGGCGCCCTGTTCCTGTGCGTCGGGGTCATCTACGACCGGCTCCACACCCGCGAGATCGACCGCTACGGCGGCCTCTCCAACAACATGCCCGCTTATGCGGTGCTGTTCCTGCTCTTCACCATGGCCTCGGTCGGCCTTCCCGGCACCGGCGGGTTCGTCGGCGAGTTCCTGGCGCTGATCGGCTCGTACCGCGCCTCCAGCCTGGTCGCGTTCGTCGCCACCACCGGCATCATCCTCGGCGCCGCCTACATGCTCTACCTCTACTGGCGGGTCGCCTACGGCACGAGCCGCAACGCCGACGCCGCGGCGATGCCCGACCTCACCTTGCGAGAGCTCGTCTCGCTCGGCTCGATCGCGGCCGTGGTGCTGTGGATGGGGGTCTATCCCGAAAGCTTCCTGGCGCCGATGCGGCAGGATGTCGGCCTGCTCCTCGCCCGCGTCGAGCGCGCCGCCCCGCCGGGCGACGCCGCGCTGGTGCGCAGCGCCCATGCCGCGCCCGCGCCGGCCGAGGGGGCCCACCACTGATGCTCGATTCGCTTCACCTCACCCTGCCGGAGATCATCCTCTCCACCGCCGCGCTGGCGCTTCTGCTGGTGGCCGCCTGGGGCGGCGACCGCTCCGCGCGGCTCGTGACCTGGCTCGCCATCGCCGCCCTCGCCGCGGCGGCGATCGCGATCCCCGGCTATCGCGGCGGCCCGGCCTACGGCTTCGGCGGCCTGTTCGTGTCCGACGCCTTCGCCACCTTCGCGAAGGTGGTCATCTACATCGGCGCGGCGGCGGCCCTGGTCGCAGCGACCGGCTGGTTCAGCCGCGACGGCGACTACAAGGCGGAATATCCCGTCCTCATCCTCCTCTCCGCGGTCGGCATGGGGATGATGGTCTCGGCGGCGGACCTCCTCACCCTCTACGTCGGCCTCGAGCTGCAGAGCCTCGCCGCCTACGTGCTCGCCTCCTTCCAGCGGCAGGACACCCGCTCGGCCGAGGCGGGGCTCAAATATTTCGTGCTCGGCGCGCTCGCCTCGGGCATCCTCCTCTACGGCATCAGCCTGCTCTACGGCTTCACCGGCTCGACCCTGTTCGGCGACATCGCCGTCTCGATCGCCAGCCAGAAAGCGGGCGGCGGCCTCTCCAACGGCACCCTGTTCGGCCTCGTCTTCGTTCTCGCCGGAATCGCCTTCAAGGTCTCCGCGGTGCCGTTCCACATGTGGACGCCCGACGTCTACGAGGGCGCGCCGACGCCGGTGACCACCTTCTTCGCCACCGCCCCGAAGATCGCGGCGATGGCGATTTTGGTTCGCGTCGTGGTCATTGCCTTTCCCGGCATCGCCAACGATTGGCGGCAGATCATCACCTTCGTCTCGATCGCTTCAATGGCGCTCGGCGCCTTCGCCGCCATCGGGCAGAACAACTTCAAGCGGCTGATGGCCTATTCGTCGATCGGCAACATGGGCTACACCCTCGTCGGTCTCGCGGCGGGCACGGTCGAGGGGGCGCAGAGCGTCATCGTCTACATGGCGATCTATGTCGTGATGACGCTCGGGACCTTCGCCGCCATTCTCTCGATGCGCCGCGGCGGCAAGGCGGTCGAGACGATCGGCGACCTCGCCGGCCTCGCCCGGACGGACGCGGCGATGGCCTTCTTCCTCGCCGCGATGATGTTCTCGCTCGCCGGCGTCCCGCCGTTCGCGGGGTTCTTCGCCAAGTTCTACGTGTTCCGGGCAGCCATGGGATCAAACCTCATCGCCCTCACCATCATCGGCGTTCTCAACAGCGCCATTGCTTCGTACTACTACCTCCGCGTGATCATCTTGATGTACATGCGCGAGCCGCGCGAAGAGCTGCCTGCCATCAGAATTCCCGCAGGGGTCGGCATCA
>JAFANP010000018.1 GCA_019232625.1 Alphaproteobacteria bacterium
AGGTTGACGCACTGCTTCCGCTCATCCTGAGGAGCCGCTGAGCGAAGTCGAAGCGGCGTCTCGAAGGACGGTCCTTCGATACGGTCCCCTTCGACGCCGCCTGCGGCGTCGCTCAGGACAGGCTCCGCCAAGCTCAGTCCCTACTCAGGATGAGCGGGTCAACCTAAACCCAGCGTGCCCTAGAGTCGGTCCTGTTCACGTAGAATCGTCACCCCGGACTTGATCCGGGGTCCCTCTTCCTTTGTAGCTCAGTGAGAAGAAGGTGGATGCCGGATCAAGTCCGGCATGACGGACTTGTGTTTCAGTTCCAAACGGACAGACGCTAGCGCATCGAAACGCCCTAGCGCCGGCCGCCGGTCTCGCCGCTGCGGAAGCGGGCCATGTCGTAGCCGTCGCGGGCCTGGTCGTAGCCGATGACGGCGCGCACCGTCGCCTGCATCGCCGCCATGCGCTGCGGCAGGGGCGCGGAGGTGCGCCGGATCATGACCGCCATGGCATAGCTGCGCCCGTCGGGGCCGGTGACGAGGCCGATGTCGTTATAGCCGGCCTGGACGCCGCCCAGCACCTGCCCGGTGCCGGTCTTGTGCGACAGCGTCCAGCCCGCCTGGAGCCCGCCCTTGAGCCGCTGCGGGCCGGTCTTGGTGTGCGACATGATCGACAGCAGCCGCTGGGTGGAGGCGGGCGAGAGGAGCTCGCCGCGCTTCAGCCGCGCCAGCGCCTGGACGATGCCGCGCGGCGTCGCGCCGTCCATCGGGTTGGCGATGTAGCGCTCGAAGGCGGCGCGGCGCTGGGTCAGCGGCAAGGCGTCCCGGGCGCGATAGAAGCCGCCATTATAGGCATAGGATTGCTGCCACTCGATCCCGGCGATCTGGCTCTGCAGCAGCCGCTCGCCCGGGCCGAAGCGGATGCCCTCGATCCCCTTCTCGCGCAGGAAGCTGCGCACCGCGTTCGGCCCGCCCGCCTTCCACAGCACGAAGTCGTTGCAGGTATTGTCGCTCTGCTGGAGCGCCCGCGTCATCAGGTCGCCGATCGTGGTCGAATAGCCGTTGGCGCCGATCTGCGCGGCGATCGGCTGGTGGAAGAGCGTGATGTCCGCCTTGGTGACGGTCACCGGCGCGGTGAGGCTGAGCTCGCCCCGGTCGGCCTTGTCCAGGGCGGTGAGCGCCACCCAGAACTTGCTGACGCTCTGCTGCGGGAAGAAGGTGTCGCCGTCGAAGGCGGTCGTCCAGCCGGTCTCGACGTCCTGAACGGCGATGCCGATGTCGCCGTTGAAATTCTCCGCGATCGCTCGGACCTGCGCCGCCAGCGCCCGCTGCGCGTCGCTCTCGGCGACGCCGAGGCTCTGCGGGAGCCGCAGCGGCTGCGCCGACGCGGTCGTCACGCAAAGGGATGCCATCGCAATCGCCGCAGCCGTCAGCGGCCGCCGCGCGACACGGCTCGAACGCATACTCGCGGTGCTCATCATGCCCCTCCTAACCCCTTCAACCCACTTGGATTCACCATAAGACGCAGCGGGTTTATGTCAGCTTAAACCCGTCGGCGGGGCGACGAGCCGTTCTGCCCCTGCGACGGAGCCGCTTGCGGTCAGAAGGCGAACCGGGCGCTGAGCCGGACGTCGCGCCCCGCGAGCGGCGCATAGTCCTTGAGGAAGCTCGCGTGGCGCCGGGCGTCGACGTCGAAGATGTTGTTCGCCGACAAGGTGAGGCTCACCTCCTTGTGGGCGCGCAGCGGCCGCCACGAAACGGAGGCGTTGACCGTGGTGAAGCCGTCGGTCGGGGTCTCGAACGGCGCCGTCCGCTCCTGCGCGTCGACCCACTCCACCTCGACCCGCGCGTCCAGCGGATCGGACTTGGCCTCGATCCCGCCGAGCAGGCGCAGCGGGGGGATGCGCGGCGCGGGGCCGTTCGAGCGGATCGTCGCCCGGATGTAGTCGGCCACCGCATCGAGGGCGAGGGTCACCGGCCCCAGCTCGGCGAGGCGGACATTGCCTTCCAGCTCCAGTCCGGAATAGCGGGCGGGCGCCTGGCTGATCTGGAAGACGGGAAGGCCCTGGCGGATTTCGCCGGTCCGCCGCTCGAAGATGTAATTGTCGAACCAGCTGCGGAACACCGAGGCGGTGAGCCCGTAGCCGTCGCCGGCGACCGCGAGCGTTCCCTCGAGGCCCCAGCTCTTCTCCTTGGCGAGGTCGGCATCGCCGATCTCGAAGGCCTGCGTGCCGGCATGGGGGCCGTTGGCGAACAGCTCGTCGCCCGAGGGCGCGCGCTGGGTGTGGGAGCCGTTGATCCCGATCCGAACGCCCTTCGCCACCTCGTAGCTGCCGCCGAGCGAGCCGGACACGGCGCTATAGGCGCGGCGGAGCTCAGAATTGCCGAGGTCGGAGTCGGCGTCCGCATGCAGGGTCTGGCGCTCGTACCGGGCGCCGAGCTCCGCCCGCAGCGGCCCGTGGACGTAGTTTTCGAGGGCGAAAACGCCGAATTGCGAGGTCGCGTTCTTGGGGAGGTATTTCTCGTCGCCGATCACGTTCATGCCGCGATGGAAATATTGGATGCCCGCGCCCCCGCCGAAGCCGCCGCGGTCGTGCTGGACCAGCTCCAGCCGCGCTTCCTCCCCCTTGGTGAGGAAGGTCGTGCCGATCGCGCCGTTCGCCTCAAGCTCGTCGTGGCGATAATCGGAATAGCCGGCCCGGAAGCGCAGGCTCTCGGCGAGCCCGCCGCCAAGCGCGATCTCGGCGCGGGCGTCGGCGCGGGTCTGCTTGACGTCGATGCGCGGCGCCTCGGCTTCCTCGCCGGGCTCCAGCGCATAGCGGATCGGCACCCCGTAGAGGCTGTCGTAGCGGTTCACTGAGACGCCGACATTGTTGCCGCCGTCGATCCACGCCGCGCCCAGCGCCACGTCGGACGTCTCGGCCGCGGTGTTGGGCAGCTTGCCCTTCAGGCCGGCGAGCGCGCGGACGGCGGGATCCGCGCTCGCCGCGGCCTCCGCGCGCAGCTCCGGCGTCAGCACGAAGCCGCCGATCGCGAGGTCGGCCGTCTTGCTGTAATTGCCGTCGGCATGAAGCACGAAATGGCCGCCGACCGGCACGTCGACCTTGACGTTGGCGGAGCGCTCGTCCGCCGCCGAGCCGTAGGTCAGGACCCCTTCGACATGCGCACCCTCGTCCGGAACCCGGCGCGGGATGCGCGAATCGACGACGTTGACGACTCCGCCTATCGCCTCGGAGCCGAACAGCAGGGCGGCCGGCCCGCGCAGCACCTCGATCCGCTCGGCGGTGAGCGGATTGATGGCGACGGCATGGTCGGCGCTCGAGCTCGAGACGTCGAGGCTGCCTATTCCGTCGGTCAGCACCCGCACCCGCTCCCCCTGGAAGCCGCGAAGGACGGGGCGCGACGCATTGGGTCCGAACGACGTCGCCGAGACTCCGGGCTGGTGCGAGAGCGTCTCGCCGATCGTCGGCCTGAGGTCGCGGGTAAGCTCGAGTCCGCTCACCACCGAGGTGCCGGAGAGAACGTCGTCGCGATTGCGGCGAAGGCCGGTGACGATGATGTCGGCGCCGGCGACGTCCGCGGCCGGCGCCTCGGCCGGCGGCGCCTGGGCGGCGTCGGCGGGTGCGGGCACGGAGGGCTGTTCCGCGAGGAGGGCGGCCGTCCCGGCCAGGAGGATGGTGAGAAGCATCGGGAATCCCGCTTATGAGCTGAAGGGCGCTGCGCGTGGCCGACGCGGCGCAAGCGTCGTCGCCTGCCGCGCCGGAAGGAAAGCGGGGCGCGACGCCCCGCAATGGCCCTAGAGAGACGGCGGCTTCAGCGGCGGCGGGATGGCCGCGGAGGGCCAGGCCGCCTCGTTCGCGACCGGAGGCCGAAGGCGCTCCCCGGAGGCCGGCGCGGGCAGCTCCACCCTGGCGGGCAGCAGCTCGGCAGGCCAATGGGTCGACGCGGCGCGCGATCCGGAAGCCTTCTTGCTCGCGTCCGCCGCGGCCGCGTCCTCCCGCAGGGACAGGGCGGCCACCTTGCGATCCGGGCTCTGCCGCGCGAGGACGTGCTCGCGCAGGTTCTGGTGCCGGCAGACGGCGTTGGCGAGCGAGACACCCTGCGTCGTCGCCAGGGCCAGGATCAGCAGGAAGGTCAGCAGGCGGGCCATGGCCGGATGTCGGCACTCCGGAGAAAAGCGGGACGCGACGTCCCAGCAGGACGTTACATTATCACGATGGGGCGTGGCGAGCCCGTGCGCAATCAATCCTTTCGCCAGGATGAATGCCCGGCGAGGAAGGGGCGCAGCGCCATCCATCGTTCGAGCTTTGCGTCGAACGGAAGGGTGAAGGCGGGGCTGCTCGAAGGGAGGGGGAGGAGCGCGAGGTCGCGCCCGGCGAGCTGCGGCAGGCCGAGCTGGGCGGACTTGGCGCCGTTGAAGCCGACCGCGACGAGGGCGGGAAGCAGCGCGACCAGCGATGCGAGGGCGTTGACGCTGTGGCCGCGGATATCCCCGTCGAGGCTGCCGCGGCGGGTCGCCGACCCGACCGCGTCCCACAGGCCGATGCCCGCCGCGCGAAGCGCGTCCAGCCGCTCCTCATAAGGGAGGGGGACCAGCCCGACGCTGGTGACCCCTTCCATCAGCCGCCAGAAGTGATTGCGCGGATTGCCGTAATATTGCCGCCGCGCGAGCGATTCCTCGCCCGGGAGGCTGCCGAGGACGAGCACCCGCGTCGCCTCGTCCACCACCGGCGCGAAGGAGCGCTTGAGCTGATCCATCCTTCTTCCCCTGTTCCGCAGCCGCAACCTTCGGCGGCAAAGGGCGTTCCCGGAAGCGCCGTCCGCCCGGACGGCTTTGCGCGGGGAGACATCATTGCCGGAGACGATGCGGGCCGCGGTGCTGGAAGGCCCGGGCCGAGTGAGCGTGAAGATCGTGGATCGGCCCCGGCCCGGCCCGGGCGAGGTGCGGGTGAAGCTGGAAGGCTGCGGCGTGTGCGCCTCCAACCTGACGCCGTGGGAGGGGCCGGAATGGATGCGCTTCCCGACCGAGCCGGGCGCGCTCGGCCACGAAGGCTGGGGCATGGTCGACGCGGTGGGGGAGGGGGTTGAGTCCCTTTCGCCCGGCGACCGCGTCGCCGCGCTCTCGTTCAAGGCTTATGGGGAATATGACATTGCCGACGCCAAGGCGGCGGTGAAGCTGCCGGAGGCTTTGTCCGGCCGCCCGTTCCCGGGCGAGCCGCTCGGCTGCGCGTTCAACATCTTCCGGCGAAGCGCGATCGGGGCGGGGCAGACCGTCGCCATCGTCGGCATCGGCTTCCTGGGCGCGATCCTGACGCGCCTCGCCACCGACGCCGGCGCCCGAGTCATCGCCATCTCGCGCCGTCCCTTCTCGCTCGATCTCGCCCGCCGCTTCGGCGCCGCCGAGACGATCGCGATGGACGACCATCGGGCGATCGTCGAGCGGGTGAGGGCCTTGACCGGCGGGCGGCTCTGCGACCGAGTCATCGAGGCGGTCGGAAAGCAATGGCCGCTCGATCTTGCCGGCGAGATCGTCCGCGAGGGCGGCCGGCTGGTGATCGCCGGCTACCACCAGGACGGGCCGCGCCAGGTCAACATGCAGATGTGGAACTGGAAGGGGCTCGACGTCGTCAACGCCCACGAGCGGGACCCGGAAGTGGCGCTGCAGGGGGTGCGCGAGGCGGTCGCCGCCGTCGCCTCGGGGCGGCTCGATCCGGGCGCGCTCTACACCCACGTCTATCCGCTCGAGCGGCTGGGCGAGGCGCTCGACGCCACCCGCGACCGGCCGGACGGCTTCCTGAAGGCGCTGGTGACGCCATGACGTCGCGCCCGAGGGTGGGCTTTCTCGGCGTCGGCTGGATCGGCCGCCATCGGATGGAGGCGATGCTGGCGACCGGGGCGATCGAGGCCGCGGCGATCGCCGACCCCTCGGACGAGATGGCCGCCGAGGCGCTGAAGCTGGCGCCGGGCGCCCTCCGCGCCGAGGGGCTTGAGGCGCTGCTCGACGGGGGGCTGGACGGGATCGTCGTCGCCACGCCGAGCGCGCTCCACGCCGAGCAGGCGATCGCGGCGCTGGACCGAGGCGTCGCCGTCTTCTGCCAGAAGCCGCTCGGCCGCACCGCCGGCGAGGCGCGGGCGGTGGTCGAGGCGGCGCGAAGAAGCGACCGGCTGCTCGCGGTCGATTTCTCCTACCGTCATACCGAGGCGATGGGCGTGCTTCGCGAGCGCGCGGCGAGGGGCGAGCTCGGCCGGATCTTCGCCGCCGACCTGGTCTTCCACAACGCCTACGGGCCGGACAAGGCGTGGTTCTACGATCCCCGCCTGGCGGGCGGCGGCTGCGTCATGGACCTCGGCGTCCATCTGATCGACCTGGCTTTGTGGATGCTGGATTTTCCGGATGTTACCGGGGTTTCTTCCCAGCTTCTTTCAGGCGGAGAGCCGCTTCGGGAGGGCGAGGTGGAGGATTATGCCGTGGCCCAGCTGGAGCTGGAGGGCGGCCGCTCCGTCCGCCTCGCCTGCTCGTGGCGGCTGCCGGCGGGGCGGGAAGCGGTGATCGCGGCGCGCTTCTACGGCAGCGCCGGCGGCGCCGCGCTGACCAATGTCGGCGGATCCTTCTACGATTTCACCGGAGAATTGTATCGCGGCACCTCGGCCGAGACGCTGGCGACCCCGCCCGACGATTGGGGCGGCCGGGCGGCGGCGGACTGGGCGAGGCGGCTTGCGCGGGGCGGGCGCTTCGATCCCGGCGCCGAGCGCCTCGTCGCGGTGGCGGAGGCGGTCGACCTTATCTACGGCCGGCGCCCTTAGCCAAATCGCAACCCGCCCGGCTTTATGGGGTCGCGGTGACTGCGCCGCCCCTTCGCCGCGCCGAGAGCGAGCTGCTGCCGCTGACGTCGATCCGCGGCATCGCCGCCTGGTGGGTGGTGCTCTTCCACCTCCGCCTGATGCTCGCGCCCTGGCTGCCCGGCTGGGCGATCGCCGGGCTCGGCAGGGGCAATCTCGCGGTCGACCTGTTCTTCGTCCTGTCGGGCTTCGTCATCCATCTCAACTATGCCGGGCGCGTGACCCGCGACCGCGCCGCCGTCACGGACTTCCTCTTCCGCCGCTTCGCCCGGGTCTACCCGCTCCACGTCCTGGTGCTGCTCGGCTTCCTCGCCTACGCGGGCGGCGCGGTCGCCTTCGGCCACGCCACGGTCGAGGGGCAGGCGCCGGGCTATTTCGTCGCCTCCCTGTTCCTGGTGCAGAATTGGGGCTTCCACGACGCGACGCGCTGGAACGTGCCGGCCTGGTCGATCTCGGCGGAGCTGTTCGCCTATCTCCTCTTCCCGATCCTCGTCTCGGTGCTCGCGCCGGCGCGCCGGTCCGCCGCCGTCCTCGTCGGCGGCATCCTCGCTCTGGCCCTGTCGGTCCACCTCTTCTTCTTCGCCTTCGGCCTGCCCTTCCCCTACGCCATCCCGCAGACCGGCCTGTTCCGCTGCGTCGCCCAGTTCGCGATGGGGATGATGCTGTGCGAGCTGTACGGGCGGTGGAAGGACGATAAGGGCCTCGCCGCGCCCCTGCTCCTCGCCTCGGCCGCCCTCGCCGCCGCCTACGTCCTCGTCGGCGCGCCGGTCGTGCCGCTGGTCTGGGCGTCCCTCGTGCTGGGGCTGGCGCTCGGCGGCAGCGGTGGCCTGCTGGGCTCGCGGCCGGCGGTCTGGCTCGGCCGGATCAGCTACGCGACCTATCTCAGCCACTATCTGCTGCTGGTCCTGTTCAAGTTCGCGTTCGTCGAGGAGGGGCGTCCGGCCGCGCCGGCGCTGCTCGTCCTCTACCTCCTCGCCGTGCTCGCCGCCTCGGCCTTGCTCTACCACGGCTTCGAGCGGCCGGCGCAGCGGCGGCTGCTGGCCTGGTGGAAGGCGAGGCCGAAGCGGATCGACCTCGCCGCCGCCGCCGCCGAATAGGCTCAGGCCACCGCCGGCTCGAGGAGGCGGATCGTTCCCGCCGCGGCATCGATCTCCGCCGGCACCCCCACCGGAAGGCTGAACTGGTCGGCGACGTGGCCGAACAGAGCGCCCTGGAAGGCGGGGACGCCGAGCGGCTCGAGATGCTGCTGGAGCACTTCCGAAAGGCTGAACCCGCCGTAGGAAGGCCCGCGGGCGTGGCAATCGGTGCATTGGCCGAAGACCACCCCCGCCACCTTGCCGAGGATGCCGGCGAGGCCGAGCTGGGTCAGCATCCGGTCGATCCGGTATTCCGCCTCGTCGGTGTCCTCGATGAACAGGATCGCGCCGTCGAAATCGGGAAGGTAGGGCGTCCCCATCAAGGCGGTGAGGACGGTGAGGTTGCCGCCGAGCAGGCGCCCGCGCGCCTTGCCGGGACGGAAGGTGCGAGTCCGGCCGTTGCGCTGGGCGAGCCGGTCCTCGGTCGCCTCCGGGGTGCGGTAGACCGGGGTGCCGCCCTCGAAGGCGACGCTCCGGAAGCTGTCCCAGGAGAGCCGCCCCCAGGCGCTCGCCGCGTTCGGGCCGTGGATCGTGGTGAAGCCGGCGCGGGCGGCGATCGCCATGTGGAGGGCGGTGATGTCGCTGAAGCCGACGAGCAGCTTGGGGTGGGCGCGGATCAGCGGCCAGTCGAGGAGCGGGAGGATGCGCGCGCAGCCCCAGCCGCCGCGCACCGCGAAGATGGCGCGCACCCCGTCGTCGGCGAACATCGCGTTGACGTCGGCGGCGCGCGCCTCGTCCTTGCCGGCGAGATAGCCGTAGCGCGCCAGGAGGTGAGGGGCGGGCCGGGGCACCAGCCCCATCGCCGCGACCGCCTCCTTGACGACGTCGAGGTCGAAGGCGTCGTCGGTGAAGCCCGCCGGCTCGACCAGGCCGACGACGTCGCCCGGGCGCAGCCGCGCCGGCTTGCGGAAGGCGGGCCGGGGCGTCGCCGCGGGACGGCCGGCGGGGGCCGCCGCGACGAGCGCGGGGGCTAGGGCGGCGAGCGCCTTCAGGGCGGTGCGACGGTCGTGCATCGCCGCGGCATAGCAGCCCGGGCGCCGCGGCGGGTGCGTAACTCTCCCGCAATTTCAGGACAGTCCCGCACGGAGGGGCCGTCACGGGAGGGCTTCGACAGGCTCAGCCCGAACGGCTTTCAGGATAGGAAGTCATCTCCTCCACCCGTTCGGGCTGAGCTTGTCGAAGCCCTCAACTTCTGCTTCAATGGAAAGCGACGAGTTTCTGGTGCTACATGCTGCATTGCGCCGATCGCAGCTTCTATGTGGGGCATAGGGACGACCTGGACGTGCGGATCGCGCAGCATGTCTCCGGCGCGTTCCGCGGCTACACGTCGACGCGGCTGCCGGTGGTGCTGGTATGGTGCGACGAGTTTCCCAGCCGATACGAGGCGCTGTGCGCGGAACGGCAGATCAAGGGGATGGGGGCGCGGCAAGAAGCTCGCGCTGATCCGCGGCGATTGGGCGCGGATCAGCCTGCTTGCGCGCAGCCGGGGGAAAAGAGGGTAGGAGGGGGCTTCGACAGGCTCAGCCCGAACGGGTTGGGCAGGATGTCGAGACTTTCGAATTCCGTTCGGGCTGAGCTTGTCGAAGCCCCTCCCTTTCCCTTTGCCCCCCCCTAGCGCTGCTCCACGGGCACGTAGTCGCGCTGGGTGGCGCCGGTGTAGAGCTGGCGGGGGCGGCCGATCTTCTGCTCGGGATCCGAGATCATCTCGTTCCACTGCGCGACCCAGCCCACCGTGCGGGCGAGCGCGAAGAGGGCGGTGAACATCGAGGTGGGGAAGCCGATCGCCGAAAGCACCACGCCGGAGTAGAAATCGACGTTGGGATAGAGCTTCTTCTCGATGAAATAATCGTCGTGAAGGGCGATCTGCTCGAGCTCGCGGGCGACGTCGAACACCGGATCGTCGACGCCGAGCTCCCCGAGCACCTGCTCGGCGATCTTCTGCATCACCTTGGCGCGCGGATCGTAATTCTTGTAGACCCGGTGGCCGAAGCCCATCAGCCGGAAGGGATCGTCCTTGTCCTTGGCGCGGGCGATGAACTCGGGGATGCGTTCCGGCCGCCCGATCTCCCGCAGCATGTTGAGCGCCGCCTCGTTGGCGCCGCCATGGGCCGGGCCCCACAGGCAGGCGATGCCCGCGGCGATGCACGCGAACGGATTTGCGCCGCTCGACCCGGCGAGCCGCACGGTGGAGGTCGAGGCGTTCTGCTCATGGTCGGCGTGGAGGATGAAGATGGTGCGCATCGCCTGCTCGACGACGGGGTTCACCTCATAGGGCTCGGCCGGCACGCCGAAGGTCATGCGAAGGAAGTTGCCGGTGTAGGTGAGGCTGTTCTGCGGATAGACGAAGGGCTGGCCGATCGAATATTTGTAGGCCATGGCCGCGATGGTCGGCATCTTCGCGATCAGCCGGTGCGACGCGATCATGCGCTGCTGCGGATCGGTGATGTCGGTGGAATCGTGGTAGAAGGCGCTGAGCGCGCCGACGACGCCGCACATGATCGCCATCGGATGGGCGTCTCGCCGGAAGCCGCGGTAGAAGGTGGAAAGCTGCTCGTGCAGCATGGTGTGGCGCGAGATGGTGTAGGTGAAGCGTTCCAGCTCGCCCTTGCTCGGCAGCTCGCCGTTGAGGAGCAGGTACGACACTTCCATGAAGGTCGACTTCTCGGCGAGCTGGTCGATCGGATAGCCGCGATGGAGGAGGATGCCCTCGTCGCCGTCGATATAGGTGATCGCGCTCTCGCACGCCGCCGTGGAGGTGAATCCCGGATCGTAGGTGAAGGCGCCGGTCTGGGCGTAGAGCTTGCGTATGTCGATGACGTCCGGCCCGACCGAGCCGTGGCGGACGGGGAAGCCCTGGTCCTTGCCGCCGAGCGAGAGTGTGGCCTGATCGTCCGCCATCTTATCGTCCTTCGTCCATCCGGTCCGCGAGGCGGGCGAGGCTTTCCTCCCGCCCGAGCAGCACCAGCACATCGAAAATACCGGGCGAGGTCGCCCGCCCGGTGAGCGCCGCGCGGAGCGGCTGGGCGACCTGGCCCAGCTTCACGCCCGCGGTCTCGGCGACCCCGCGCACCGCCGCCTCTGTGGCGGGCGCGGACCATTCGTCAAGCGCGGAGAGGGCCGCGTGAATACGGGCAAGGAGGCGGGCGCCGTCGCCGGACAGGAGCTGGGCCGCCTTCTCGTCCAAATCGAGGGGCCGCGTTCGGTACAGGAACGTAGCGCCCTCAGCGAGTTCGTTGAGGTTCTTGGCGCGCGGCTTGAGCTCGGGCATGGCTCTGGCGAGGAGCGCAACCTCGCTCTCGGAGAGCGCCCGTCCGAGCGGCGGGACCAGCCGCGGCGCGACCAGCTCGGCGAGCCGCTGGTCCTCCGCCTCGCGTATGTAATGGCCGTTGAGGTTCTCAAGCTTCTTGAGGTCGAAGCGCGAGGGGGAGCGGCCGACATTGTCGAGGTCGAACCAGCGCACCGCCTCGTCGCGGCCGATGATCTCCTCGTCGCCATGGCCCCAGCCGAGGCGGAGCAGATAGTTGGAGAGCGCCTCCGGCAGGAAGCCGAGCGCGTCATAATCCATCACCCCCGTCGCGCCGTGGCGCTTGGACATCTTGGCGCCGTCCTGGCCGTGGATCAGCGGGACGTGCGCATAGACCGGCTCCGGCCAGCCCATCGCCTTGATGATTCCGAGCTGGCGGAAGGCGTTGTTGAGATGGTCGTCGCCGCGGATGACGTGGGTCACCCCCATGTCGTGGTCGTCGACGACGACGGCGAGCATGTAGGTCGGCGTCCCGTCGGAGCGGAGCAGGACCATGTCGTCGAGCTCGGCATTCTTCACCGTCACCCGTCCCTGGACCCGGTCGTCGATCGCCGTCTCCCCCTCGCGGGGCGCCTTGAGGCGGATGACGGACGGCGCGTCGCCGGGGCCGTCGGTGCGGTCGCGCCACGGGCTCTCCAGGCGGTAGGGGCGGCGCTCCGCCTGGGCCCGCTCGCGCCCGGCGGCAAGCTCCGCGGCGGTCATGTAGCAGCGATAGGCGTGGCCGCGCTCGAGCAGCGCCTGCGCCACCTCCGCGTGGCGGGCCCAGAATTGCGACTGGTAATATTCGTGGCCGTCCCAGTCGAGGCCGAGCCAGCGCATCCCTTTCAGGATGGCGTCGATCGCGGCCTGGGTGGAGCGGGCGCGATCGGTATCCTCGATGCGCAGAAGGAACTTGCCGCCGTGGTGGCGGGCGAAGAGCCAGTTGAACAGGGCGGTGCGGGCGCCGCCGATATGAAGGAAGCCGGTCGGCGACGGCGCGAAGCGGGTGACGACCGCGTCGTTCGAAGGGATTGCGCTCAAGCGCGGATTCTCCAAGGATGCGGCCGATGAGGGCCGTGGACGGCAGCGCCCCTAGCACAGGGGCCGAGCCGCGAGGAAGGGGCTTCGCGGCGGCGTTGGAAGGGTGGAGCGGGCGCCTCGAGGCGCTCGCCGACCGCGAGCGCGACCAGCTCGCCTTGTGGCTGCCGGTCGGGCTGGGCTTCGGCACCGCCGCCTGGTTCGCCTTGCCCGACGCCCATGCCTGGACCGCCTTCCTCCTCGCCGCGGCGGCCACCTTGTGCGGCGCTCTGGCGGCGGCGCCGGAGCGCCGCTGGGGCCGGGCGCTGGCGCTGCTCGCGCTCGCCGCCTTTCTCGGCTGCGCCAACGTCTGGTGGAAGGCGGAGCGGGTGGCGGCGCCGCGCCTCGGCCGGGAGCGGGCGGCGCGCTTCGACGCCGAGGTCGAATCGGTCCAGACCCTCGCCGCGCGCGACGCGGTCCGCCTGGTGGTGCGGACCGCGCCCGAGGCCGGGCTGCCGCCCCGCCTCCGCGTCAACGTGCCCGCCGCTGAGGCGCCGCCGCTGCGCCCCGGCGACGCCGTTCGGCTTCGCGCCTGGCTGATGCCGCCGGCGCCGGCGGCGGTGCCGGGCGCCTACGATTTCTCGCGCGCCGCCTGGTTCCAGGGCGTCGGAGGAACCGGCCGGGTGCTCGACATCGCGACTCTGCCCGGCGGCCGGGGGAAGGGCTGGAGCGCCCGGATCGCCGGCGTGCGGCAAAGGCTCGGCGACCATATCGCGTCCCGCCTCGGCGGCGGCGAAGGCGCGATCGCCGTCGCACTCGCGACCGGCGACCAGGGCCGCATCCCCCAGGCGGATGCCGAGGCGATGCGCCGCTCCGGGCTCGCCCACCTTCTCTCGGTCAGCGGCCTTCACCTCAGCGCCGTGGTCGCGGCGGTGATGGTGCTGACGCTGAGGCTCCTCGCCCTCAGCCCCGCGCTGGCGCTGCGCTTGCGGCTGACCTTGTGGGCGGCGGGAGCCGCGGCGCTGGCCGGGATCGCCTATACGGTCCTGACCGGGGCGGAGGTGCCGACCCTGCGCTCCTGCATCGCCTCCCTGCTCGTCCTCGCCGGAATCGCCGCCGGCCGCGAGGCGCTGACGCTGCGCCTGGTCGCCGCCGGCGCGCTCGTCGTCCTCGTCTTCTGGCCCGAATCGCTCGCCGGGCCGAGCTTCCAGCTCTCCTTCGCGGCGATCACCGCGATCGTCGCCCTCCACGACCATCCCCGAGTCCGGGCCCTGCTCGCGGCGCGGGAGGAGGCCGTGCCGGCCAAGGCGGGGCGCTTCCTCTTCGGCCTGGTGCTGACCGGAATCGTCGTCGAGGCGGCGTTGACGCCGATCGCCCTCTTCCACTTCCACCGCGCCGGCCTCTACGGCGCCGCCGCCAACATCGTCGCCATCCCGCTCACCACCTTCGTCGTCATGCCGGCCGAGGCGCTGGCGCTGCTGCTCGACACGATCGGCCTCGGGGGTCCCTTCTGGTGGGCGGCGGGCAAGGCGCTCGGCCTGCTGCTCGGGCTCGCCCACCGCACCGCCGCGGCGCCGGGCGCGGTGACCTTGCTTCCCGCCATGCCGGCCGGGGCCTTCGGCCTGATCGTGCTCGGCGGCCTCTGGGTCAGCCTGTGGCGGTCGCCGATCCGCCGCTGGGGCGCCGCCGCGGTCGCCGCCGGCGCCCTCTGGACGCTCGCCACGCCGGCGCCGGACATCCTGGTGACCGGCGACGGCCGCCACGTAGCCGTGCGCGGCGCGGCCGGCGACGTCGGCATCCTGCGCACCCGCGCCCGCGACTATGTCCGCGACCTGCTGTCGGAGTCCGCCGGCGTCGATACCGGCCTGCCGGACCTGGACGACCTCGACGGGAGCGCCTGCAACCCGGATGCCTGCGCGGTGACTCTTCCGGGGGACGGCCGGCCATGGCGCCTGCTCGCCTTCCGCTCCAAGGCCCATGTCGAGGCGGAGCCGCTCCGCCGCGCCTGCGCCGGGGCGGACATCGTCGTGGCCGAGCGCCGCCTTCCCGCCGCCTGCGCGCCGCGCTGGCTCAAGGCCGACGCGGCGACGCTGTCCCGCACCGGCGGCCTGGCGATACGGCTCGGCCGGGCGCCGTCGGTGGAGACGGTCGGCGAGTCCGTCGGCGCCCATCCGTGGCGGGCGGAAAGGGGAGAGGGAGAGAAGGAAAGGGGACAGGGAAGGGGACAGTTACTTTTCAGCACGGCGGCGCCAGGCGATCGCGGCGGCGCTGAAAAGTAACTGTCCCCATCCCGGCGCGGAGAAGTGACCGTCGCTAGCGCCTCCGGCCGTCGGAGCGGCTGGCGCGGTCGATCGACATCAGGCCGCCCAGGCACAGCATCACGGTCAGCATCGCCGAGCCGCCGTAGGAGACGAGGGGGAGGGGGATGCCGACCACCGGCGCCATGCCCATCACCATCATCAGGTTGATCATCACGTAGAGGAAGACGGTGGTGATGAGCCCGGCGGCGGTGAGGCGGGAGAATCGGTCCTTCGCCTCGAGCGCGACTCCGATTCCCCAGCGTATGACGAGGGCGTAGGCCGCGATCAGCAGGCAGCCGCCCAGCAGCCCCCATTCCTCCGCCATGGTCGCGAAGATGAAGTCGGTATGGCCTTCGGGGAGATAGTCGAGGTGGCTCTGGGTGCCGTTGAGGAAGCCCTTGCCGAAGATCCCGCCCGAGCCGATCGCGATCTTGGACTGGCTGATATGGTAGCCGGCGCCGAGCGGATCGGATTCCGGATCCATGAAGATCAGGACGCGCTTCTGCTGATATTCGTGGAGGAAGCTGAAGGCGACCGGCCCCGCGACGGCGAGGATCGCGGCGCCGCCGACGAACAGCCTGAGCGGCAGGCCGGCGAGGAACATCAAGGTGAGGCCGCCGGCGAGCAGCATCGTCGCGGTGCCGAGGTCGGGCTGGACGAGGATCAGCGCCCAGGGCACGCCGAGCATCAGGGCGGCCGGCCAGATCGCGTTCCAGCGCCGTATCTCGCCGGGAGGCAGCAGGTCGTAGAAGCGGGCGATGGCGAGGATGATGACCGGCTTCATCAGCTCGGACGGCTGGAGGTTCATGAAGCCGAGGCTGAGCCAGCGCTGCGCGCCCTTGCCGACGAAGCCCAGCGCCTCGACGAGCACGAGGAGGAACAGCACCACGGCGTACATCGGAAAGGCGAAGGCCTTCATCCGCTCCGGGCGGATGCGGGAGATGGCGATCGCCATCACCAGGAAGACGCCGAAGCGCGCCCCCTGGGGCAGCGCCCAGGGCATGAGGTGCCCGCCGGCGGCCGAGTAGAGGACGAGGAGGCCGAAGCCGGTGATGAACATCACCAGGAGCAGCATCCGCCACGGCAGATCGGCGATCGGGGCGGGGATGAGGCTGTGGGCTCTCACGTCGTCCCGGTCGGCGGCACGCGCGGGGGACGGCCCTTGTCGTCGGGCCGGCTGCCGGCCTCGGCCGGCGGCGGGGAGGGGCGCCAGGAATCCGCCTTCTGCTTCATCCGCTCGGCGATGCCGCCGCCCCATTGCTCTTCCATGGCGGCGAGCGACTGCATGGCGAGATCGCGGTTGAACAAATAGGTCATCACGTCCTTGGCGATCGGCGCCGCGGCGGCGGCGCCGAAGCCGCCATGCTCGACGAAGAAGCAGGCGGCGTAGCGCGGGGCCTGGACGGGGGCGAAGCAGACGAACCAGCTATGGTCGCGCATCCGCCAGCCGAGGCTTGCATTGGTCCGAACGCCGCCGGCGCGCTCGGAGAGGCTGATCCGGCGGACCTGGGCGGTGCCGGTCTTGCCGCCCATCAGCTCGGGGACGGGCAGCTTGAAGCGGCTCGCCGTTCCGCCGCCGTTGACGACGTCGGACATGCCGGCACGGACGAAGGCGAGATGCTCGGGGTCGATGCCGGCGATCTCCTCGAAGCGCGGGGCGGGCCCGCCGGCGAGGATCCGCGGCATCACCTTCCTGCCGGTGAGAAGTCGGGCGACCATCACCGCCTGCTGGAGCGGATTGACCAGCACATAGCCCTGGCCGATCGACATGTTGACGGTGTCGTAGCTCTGCCAATCCCGCTTGAAGCGCCGCTGCAGCCAGTCCGGGTCCGGCCAGGTGCCGTAGCGCTGCGAAGGCAAGGGCAGGTCGAACTTCTCACCCATGCCGAATTGCTTGGCGACGGGCGAGATGGCCTTGACGCCGGCCTTGAGCGCCATCTGGTAGAAATAGATGTCGCAGCTCTTCGAGATCGCCTGGTGCATCGCGATCGGCCCGTGGGGGCCGCCGGAGCAGTGGAAGACGGCGTTGCCGAGGCGCCAGGCCTTCTGGCAATTGACCCGCTCGTTCGGGCTGATCCCCGCCTTCTGCAGCGCGACCGCCATCATCGGCTTGCACGTCGATCCAGGGGGGTAGAGGCCCTGCATCACCTTGTTGATCAGCGGATGGCGCTCGTCCTGCGCCATCATCTCCCATTCCTTGTGGCTGATGCCGTCGGAGAAGCTGTTGGGATCGTAGGCGGGCATGGACGGCGTGGCGAGGATGTCGCCGGTGAGGCAGTCGATCACCACCGCACAGCCCGATTCCGGGCCGATGCGCCGCGCCGCGTAGGAATGGAGCCCGATGTCGATGGTCAGCGGCAGCGGCGAGCCGCTCCGGTCCTGGACCGTCTCCAGCTCGCGTACCAGCTTGCCGTGCGCGGTCACCTCGATGCGCTGCGCGCCCGGGCGGCCGCGCAGGCGCGGCTCCATCGTCTTCTCGAGATCGTCCTTGCCGACTTTGAAGCCCGGCGTGATGAGCAGCGGGTTCTTCTCCTCCGCGACATAATCCTCGCGGCTGGGCGTGCCGACATAGCCGGTGAGGTGCGCGACGGCGGCGCCCTCCGGATAGAAGCGCGAGAAGGAGCGCAGGGGCGAGACGCCGGGCAGCTCCGGCAGGCGCACCGTCACCGCCGCATATTTCTCGAACGGGAGGTTCTCGGCGACCGGGACGGGCTGGTAGCCGGCGGCCCTGGACAGCTCCTCGCGTATCCGCTCGACCTCGTCCGCCGGCAGATCGAGGAGCCGCGCCAGCTCGGCGATCACCCGGTCGGGCTCCTTCAGCCGGTCGGGGATGAGGTCGACCCGGAAGTCGCTGCGGTTGATCGCGATCGGATGGCCGTGGCGGTCGACGATCCAGCCGCGCCGCGGCGGGATGAGCCGCATCTGCACCCGGTTGGATTCGGAGAGCGTCTTGTAATGCTCGTTCTCGGCGATGGCGAGCCAGGCCATGCGGCCGCCGAGCGCCGCCGCGACCAGGCCCTGGCCGCCGCCCAGCACCATCGCCCGGCGGGTGAAAGTGAAGGCCTGGTTGCTTTCGGTGATGACGGGGCGGTTGCGGCGCTTCATCGCGACAGCCGCCAGCGGTCGAGGGCGATGACCAGCCGCGCCACCAGCGGATAGGCGATGATCGAGAGGGCAAGCTGGGGGGCGAGCACCGCCAGCTCGATCCGGCTGCCCATCACCCGCGCGATCCACCACATGCCGGCCGTGTAGAAGAGGATGGCGAAGGCCGCGAGCAGCCAGTCCATCCAATAGTCGCGCCAGCCCGTCCGGCTGTCGACCAGCTCGAAGACGAGGAAGGTGATCGTCCACAGCGCCATCGACTGGCCGAGCGGATGGCCGGCGACGAGATCGTTGAACAGGCCGAGCGGCAGTGCGACCTGGGCGCTCCACAACTCGGGCCGCAGCAGCCGCCAGGCGAGGAGGACGAGATAGGCGAAGTCGGGGACCAGCGGCGTCGTCGCGACGACCGGCAGGAGGTCGAGCGCGGAGGCGGCGAGGGTGGAGGCGACCGGCACGGCCTGCCGGCGCAGGCTCCACAAGGCGACGTCGCGGCCCGAGCCGGCGATGCGGCTCATTGCCCCGCCCCCTCCAGCGCCTGCTGCGTCTGCGGCGAGAGCGGCGCTTCGGCGGCGGCCTGGTAGACGGGGAGGACCATCGCGAAGTCGACCCGGGCCGGATCGGCGAGCGGCTTCGCCACCGTCCGGTCGCCGCTCACCGCCGCGACGACGGCCACCGGCACGTTGGGCGGGTAGACGCCGCCGACCCCCGACGTGACCAGCACGTCTCCCCGCCGGAAGGGGTTCTTGCCCACTTCGAGGGTCTTGAGGTCGATCGTGCCGTCGCCGCGGCCGGTGGCGATGGCGGGCGTGCCGTCGCGGACGAGGCGAACCGGGACGTTGCTGGCGGCGTCGCTGACGAGCAGCACGCGGCTCGCCCAGCGGCCGGTCTCGATGATGCGGCCGATCAGGCCGTCGGGCGCGCGCACCGGCTGGCCCGCGCGGACCCCGGAAGCCGTGCCGGCCGAAAGGGTGGCGAGGCGCCGCGGGGAATCGAACGAGGAGCCGACGATGCGGGTCACCGCCACCGCGTCGCCGCTCGTCTCCTCGAGCTTCAGCAGCGCCTTCAGCCGGCGGTTCTCGAGCTCCGTCGCGCCCGCCTGGATCAGGCGGCGGCGATCCGCGGCGAGCCGGCGCTTCAGCTCGGCGTTCTGCGAGCCGGCCATGACGTAGTTCGCGACCCCCTCGCCGATCCCGCCGAAGAAGCGCGCCACGCCGCGCCCCCCCGCGGTCACCGGATGGGTGGCGTCGAGCGCCGCGCCCTTGATCGCGCCGAAGCCGGTCGGGTCGAGGGCGGCCACCGCCAGCATGAGGAGCGCGAACAATATCCCCGCCACGGCGACGACGTAGCCGAGGAACAACCCATATTGCGCCCTCCGGGAAAATCCGGGGCGCCGGGTGGATGGCGGCGCCATATCGCCTCCGGCCTTCGCGTCAGGCGGTCAGGAGGACGCCGCGGAAGATCTCTTCCTCCAGAGCCCTGCCGGTGCCGATGGCGACGCAGGTCAAGGGATCGTCGGCGACCGTGACGGGAAGGCCCGTCTCGTCGCGCAGCACCTCGTCGAGCCCCTGCAGCAGCGCGCCGCCGCCGGTAAGCACGATGCCCTGGTCGACGATGTCGGCGGCGAGCTCGGGCGCGGTGTTCTCAAGCGCGATGCGCACCCCCTCGACGATCGTCCCCACCGGCTCCGACAGCGCCTCGGCGATCTGCCGCTGGTTGATGGTGATCTCCTTGGGCACGCCGTTGACGAGGTCGCGGCCCTTGATGTGCACCTCGAGGCCGTCGCCGTCGGTCGGCGGCTTGGCGATTCCGACCTGCTTCTTGATCCGCTCCGCGGTCGCCTCGCCGATGAGGAGGTTGTGGTTGCGCCGGACGTAGGAGCTGATCGCCTCGTCCATCTTGTCGCCGCCGACGCGCACCGAGGTCGTGTAGGCGAGGCCCCTCAAGGAGAGGACCGCGACCTCGGTCGTGCCGCCGCCGATGTCGACCACCATCGAGCCGATCGGCTCGGTGACCGGCATGTCGGCGCCGATCGCGGCGGCCATCGGCTCCTCGATCAGCCACACCTGGCTTGCGCCCGCGTTCGAGGCGGCGTCGCGGATGGCGCGGCGCTCGACCGAGGTGGAGCCCGAGGGGACGCAGATCACGATCTCCGGCCAGCGCGGGAAGCGCCGCTTGCCGTGGACCTTCTGGATGAAGTGCTTGATCATCTGCTCGGCGACGTCGATGTCGGCGATCACCCCGTCCCTCAGCGGGCGGATGGCCTCGATCTGGTCCGGGGTCTTGCCCATCATCATCTTGGCGTCGTCGCCGACCGCCTTCACGCGCTTCACGCCGTTGATCGTCTCGATCGCCACCACCGACGGCTCGTTGAGGACCACGCCTCTCCCGCGCACGTAGACGACGGTGTTGGCCGTGCCGAGGTCGATCGCCATGTCGTGGCTGGGGAACTTGAAGAAACGCATGAATGACATCGTGGGTGGTCCCGCTTCTCTCGAAAGGATGCGCCGGCGGCTTCCCGCCGCGGCACCTCAGTCTCTCCCTATAGGATGCCCCCCGTGCTTGTGCCACCGGTCAGTTAACGAAGCTCGCGGGATGCCGAGCGTTGGGCTAGAGAGCCGAGCCATGTCAATACGCCGCCTGCCCGAGCATCTCGTCAACCGCATCGCCGCCGGTGAAGTGGTGGAAAGACCGGCCAGTGCGTTGAAAGAGCTGGTCGAAAACGCCATCGACGCGGGCGCGACGCGGATCGGCATCTCCCTCGCCGGCGGGGGCGTCGGACGGATCGAGGTGGCCGACGACGGCTGCGGCATGGCGCCCGCCGACATGGCCCTGGCGCTGGAGCGCCACGCCACCTCGAAGCTCCCCGGAGAGGCGATCGAGGCGGTGACGACGCTCGGCTTCCGCGGCGAGGCCCTGCCGTCGATCGCCAGCGTCGCGAGGCTCACCGTCGAGAGCCGGGTGCGGGGCGCCGACGGCTGGTCGCGGACGATCGACAACGGCCGGCTCGCCGCCGAGGGGCCGGCCGCGCTTCCGCCCGGCACGCGGGTCGTCGTCGAGGACCTGTTCGCCCGGGTCCCGGCGCGGCGCAAGTTCCTCCGCTCGGAGCGGTCCGAATATGCCGCCTGCGTCGACGTCGTGAAGCGGCTGGCGATGGCGCGGCCCGATATCGGCTTCACCCTCGACCATGACGGCCGCCGCGCCTTCGCCGTGCAGGCGGGGGAGGACCGCCCGGCGCGGGTGGCGGCGCTCACCGACCGCGCGCTGAGGGAGAGCAGCGTCGCCATCGACTTCGACCGCGGCAACGCAAGGCTCGGCGGCGTCGCGGGGCTGCCAACGTTCAACCGCGGCGTCGCCGACCACCAGTTCCTGTTCGTCAACGGCCGGCCGGTGAAGGACCGGCTCCTGGTCGGCGCCGTCCGCGCCGCCTATCAGGACCTTCTCGCCCGCGACCGTCACCCGGTCGTCGCCCTGTTCGTTGACCTTCCCGGCGAGGAGGTCGACGTCAACGTCCATCCGGCCAAGACCGAGGTGCGCTTCCGCGAGCCGGCGCTGATCCGCGGCCTCATCGTCGGCGGCCTCAGGCACGCGCTGGACGGGGCCGGCTTCCGCAGCGTGCAGAGGCCGGCCGTCGAACTGGGATGGCAGTCTCAAAGCCCCTCCCCTTCAGGGGAGGCGTCGGGGTGGGGAAGGTCCGCCTCGCAGGGCTCGGCGCTGTTCATCCGCTCCGGCCCCACCCCCAACCCCTCCCCCGAAGGGGAGGGGCTTTACCAGCGCGTCCGCGAAATCCACTCCGACTATCTCCCCGCCGCCCGCGCCGAAGAGTCGACCGGGCGGCCAGGTTCCTTCCCGCTCGGGGTCGCCCGCGGCCAGGTCGCCGCCACCTACATCGTCGCCGAGGCGGAGGACGGCCTCGTCCTCGTCGACCAGCACGCCGCCCACGAGCGGCTGGTGCTTGAGCGGATGCGCCGCGCCGTCGCCGCGGGCGGCGTCGCCCGCCAGGCGCTGCTCCTCCCCGAAGTGGTCGAGCTTGACGAGCCGGCCTGCGACCGGCTCGAGGCGCGGGCCGGCGAGCTCGCCGAGCTGGGGCTCGAGCTGGAGCGGTTCGGACCGCGCGCGATGCTGGTCCGAGCGACTCCGGCCCTGCTCGGCCACGGCGACGTCGCCGGCCTGGTCACCGACCTCGCCGACGAGATCGCCGCCTATGACGAGGCGCTGTCCTTGAAGGAGCGGCTCGACCATGTCGCCGCGACCATGGCCTGCCACGGCTCGGTCCGCGCCGGCCGCCTCCTCTCGGTCGCCGAGATGAACGCCCTGCTCCGCGAGATGGAGGTCACCCCCCATAGCGGCCAGTGCAACCACGGCCGCCCCACCTGGGTGAAGCTCTCCCACGGCGACCTCGAGAAGCTGTTCGGGCGGAAGTAGCGGACGCTTGACCGAGCCCGGGCTAAACCCTTAAGGCGGAAAGGAAAATTGGCGCGCCGTGGGATTCGCCGCGTGCCTGCCCCGATAGCGAGAATGCCTCCATGCCGCTGACCGCCAGCACGACGCTCTCGGGCAACCCCTATGTCGACGGGCTCCTGCGCGGCATCCAATGGGCCTCGCCCGCGCTGAGCTTCAGCTTCCCGACCGCGGGCACCGACTATAACGTCAACGGCCAGGCCTATAGCTACGGCTACGAGCCGCTCACCTTCACCGCCTTCGGCGCCGTCGCCCAGGCCGGGGCCCTGCTCGCGCTCGGCCAGTTCGCGGCGGTGAGCGGCCTCACCTTCACCGCGGCGGCGGCCGGGGCCGGGATCATCCGCTTCGGCTACACCTCCACCCAGCCGACCACCGAATCGGTCGAGCTTGCCCACGCTTATTATCCCTCGGAGGATGGCCACGGCGGCGACGTCTGGATCCAGCGCCCCTACAACGACGATCCGGTCCGCGGCCTGAGCGAGTTCCGGACCTTGATGCACGAGATCGGCCATGCCGTCGGCCTCAAGCATCCGTTCGGCGATTCGAGCGGCGAGGGCGGCGGCGCGCCGATGCCGATCGACCGCGACCGCGGCGAGTTCACGGTCATGAGCTACATGCGCAACAGCACGTTCGACGATGCGGGGGCGCCCCAGACGCTGATGATGTACGACATCGCGGCGCTCCAGCATCTCTACGGCGCCAACTTCGCGACCCGCTCCGGCGACACCGTCTACCGCTGGAACCCGGCGGCGGGGCAGATGTGGGTCAATGGCGTCGCCGAGAGCCTGTCGCCGGCGAACCGAATCCTGATGACGGTCTGGGACGGCGGCGGCGAGGACAGCTACGACTTCTCGCTCTACGCGACCGACCTGCGCGTCGACCTCCGGCCGGGCGGCTGGTCGATCACCGACCCGGCCCAGCTTTCGACCATGGGCGACGGCGAAAAGGCGTATGGCAACGTCTTCAACGCCCTGCTTTTCGGCGGCGACCCGCGCTCGCTCATCGAGAATGCGATCGGCGGCTCGGGCAACGACCTCATCGTCGGCAACCAGGCGGCGAACCGCCTCGAAGGCGGCGCCGGCGCCGACCGGCTCGAGGGGGGGGAGGGGGGCGACCGGCTGCTTGGGGGCGACGGCGCGGACATTCTGGTCGGCGGCGCCGGGGCCGACCTGCTCGCCGGCGGCGCGGGGGCCGACCGCTTCCTCTACTTCTCCTTCGCCGAATCGGCGGCCGGCGCCTACGACCGTATCCTCGGCTTCGAGAGCGGCATCGACGTGATCGACCTCGCCGCGCTCGCCGCCGGCGCCGTCCGCTGGAGCGAGCTCACCGACCCGGCCGACGGCAGCCTCTACAGCCTGCTGACCGCGACGAGCGCCGCGGGCGAGCTCGTGCTGCGCGTCGACGGGCATGTCGCGGCCGGCGACGTCCGGATCGACTCGGGCCGGTCGTTCGCCGGCACCGCCGCCGCCGACGACCTCGTCGGGAGCGCCGGCGACGACCTGATCGACGGCGGCGCCGGGGCGGATCGGATGAGCGGGCTTCACGGCGACGACCGCTATTTCGTCGACGACGCCGGCGACCAGGTGGCGGAGGCGGTCGACCACGGCACCGACACCGTCCTCGCCGCGGTCAGCTGGACGCTCGGCCAAGGCTCGGAGGTCGAGATGCTCGCCGCGGCCGATCCGCTCTCGACGGCGCCGCTCGACCTCACCGGCAATGGCTTCGACCAGCGTCTGGTCGGCAACCAGGGCGCCAACCGGCTCGACGGCGGCGGCGGCGCGGATGTGCTCGAGGGCGGCGCGGGCGACGACGTCTATCTGGTCGACCCGGACGACCGAATCGTCGAGGCGGCGGGGCAGGGCAACGACCTCGTCCTCGTCAGCGGCAGCTGGACGCTGAGCGCCGGCGCCGAGGTCGAGACGCTCGCCGCCGCCGACCCGACCTCGACGGCGCCGCTCGACCTCGCCGGCAACGCCTACGGACAGACCGTCCGAGGCAATGCCGGCGCCAACCTGCTCACCGGCGGCGGCGGCGCCGACATCCTCGTCGGCCTCGCCGGCGACGATACCTACCGGATCGACCCGTTCGACGATCAGGTGGTCGAGCAGGCGGGCGGCGGCTACGACCGTGTCTATGTGGACATCACGCGGATCGACTATCGCATCCCGACCGAGTTCAAGCTCGCCGCCGGCGCGGAGGTCGAGTATCTCGCCCTCGCCGACCCCGCGTCGCGCGACGCGTTCGACCTGATCGGCAACGAGTTCGGCCAGGAGATCGTCGGCAATGCGGCCAACAACTTCCTGAACGGCGGCGGCGGCGCCGACCGGCTGGTCGGCGGCCCGGGCAGCGACATCTACCGGGTCGACGCAGACGACGTCATCGTCGAGCTGGCCGGCGAGGGCTCGGACGTCGCCCTCGCGCTCGAAAGCTACGTGCTCGGCGCCGGGGTGTCGATCGAGCAGCTGACCGCCGCGTTCGGGACGGCGCCGATCGCTCTGACCGGCAACGAGCTCGGCCAGGCGCTCTGGGGCAATGACGGCGCGAACGTCCTTCGTGGCGGCGGCGGCGCAGACACGTTCCTCGGCTTCGGCGGCGACGACGTCATCTACACGGACGGCGGCGATACGATCATCGAGAATCCGGACCAGGGCTATGACCGCGTCTTCACCAGCGCGAGCCTCGTCCTCTCCCGCAGCAGCGAGATCGAGGAAGTCGCGGTCGAGGATTCGGCGGGCACCGCTGCGATCAACCTCAAGGGCAATGACTACGCCCAGCGGCTGGTCGGCAACGAGGGCGCCAACCGGCTCGAGGGCCTCGGCGGCGACGACCGCCTCGAGGGCGGCGGCGGAGACGACCTGCTCGACGGCGGCCCCGGCAGCGACCTGCTCGGCGGCGGCCCGGGCGGCGACACGATGATCGGCGGCGCCGGCGACGACACCTACCGGGTCGACCAGGCCGGCGACGTCGTGACGGAGCTCGCCGGCGAGGGCACCGACACGGTCGAGACCAGCCTCGGCAGCCGAAGCGACTTCGCGGCGCTTTATTATCTCCCGGACAATGTCGAGTATCTGACCGGCACTTCCGGCACCGGCCAGGGCGTCTGGGGGAGCGGGGCGGACAATGTGGTGAGGATGGGCGACGGCGGCGACCTCGTCGTCCTCGCCGACCGCAGCGACTATTATGCCGCGGCGGCCGGGAACGACGACGTGAACGGCGGCGGCGGCAACGACTTCCTCTTCTTCGGCGGCAGCTTCTCGAACGGCGACAAGGTGAACGGCGGGGCGGGGTTCGACACCCTGGGCCTTCTCGGGACGTACAGCGTCACCTTCGATGCGGACGACCTCGTCGGAATCGAGAAGCTGGCCGGCTACGGATCGGGCAATGCGGCGGCGCCGAACAATTACACCTTCACCACGATCGACGCGAACGTCGCCTCGGGCCAGACATTGATGGTGATCGGCCTTTCGCTTCGGGCCGGCGAGCATCTCGTCTTCGACGGCTCGGCGGAGAATGACGGGCGCTTCAACCTTCGCGGCGGCTGGGATTCGGACACGCTGACCGGCGGCCATGGCAACGACCAGATCTACGGCAATCTCGGCGCCGACGTGCTGAAGGGCGGGGGCGGCAACGACAGCTTCGAATATTATGCCGTCGCCGAATCCACCGCGGCGGCGAGGGACTCGATCCTCGACTTCTCGAGCGGCGACCGGATCAACCTCGCCGCCCTCGACGCCGACGGCAATGCGGCGAACGGCGACACCGCCTTCACCTTCATCGGCTCGGCCGCCTTCACCGCCGCCGGCCAGGTCCGAGCGGTGGAGGACAATTCCAATCCCGGCCACTGGACGGTGGAAGCCGACCTGAACGGCGACGGCAATGCCGACCTCTCGATCGCCGTCACCGTCGTCGACGGCCACGCCTTCGCCTATACGGACTTCTACCTCTGAGGGGGGGGGCAGTTACCGGCGCCGGCGAGGGAATGGGGACAGTTACCGGCTGTCTAGGCCGCCGCGCACCCGCACAGGCCTTTGGGGCCGGTAACTGTCCCCGGGGGCGGTGAATGGGGACAGTTACCGGCCGCCCAGGCCGCCGCGAGCCCGCACAGGCCGGTGGGGCCGGTAACTGTCCCCCGCGTGGGTGAATGGGGACAGTTACCGGCTGCCTGGGCCGTCGCGAACCCGCACAAGCCGGCGCGGCCGGTAACTGTCCCCCGGGCCGGTAACCCACGACGAGGTCCCCAGGACGAGGAGGTCCTAGGCGGAGCAGAGCTTGCCGCAGGGGGCCTTGGACGCGGCGGCCTTGATCCGGTCGGCCTGGGCCTTCGCGGCCGGCATCGCCTGTCCGACCGCGTCCGCGAGCCGGGCGAATTGCTGGCGCTGCTCCGGGCTCATGGCGATGGCGAAATTGCCCGCGTCGCGGGCGATGAGGTCGAGCGCCTTCCTGCGCTTGGCCTCGTCGAGGGAAGGATCGCCGACGATCTGAAGCAGCCCCGCCGCCTGGCCGAAGGCGCCGTTGCGGATCTGCGCCATCGCCTCGGCCTTCTTGCCCTCCGGCTTGGAATCGACCTGCTCCTCGACCTTGGGGATGTGCACGGCGGTGCAGTGGGCGGCGAAGAGGAGGGGGGTGAACATCTGGTCCATGTAGCGCTCGACATTGGCGCTCATCGCCGCGACCTTCGCCCGATCGTCGGTCTGCAGCGTGCCGTCGGCGTTGGTCCCGACCCCGGCGCTGGCGTAAGCGGCGATGATCTTGGCGGCCGGGCCGCACAATTTCTCGTAGCTGTCCATCCCCTGGACCGGCAGCCTGTCGCTGCCGAGCGCGGTCAGCCCCTTCTCGGCCTCGGAGTCGAACGCCTTGACGTCGGCATCGTCCTTGCCCGGCATCCGCGCGTTCGCGCCCGGCGCGCCGAGCTTCGCCTCGAGCGCCTGGCCGGTCTTGACCAGGGCCGCCGTCTCCTCGGTGTCGCCGCCGCCGCCGCAGCCGGCGGCGAGCAGGGCGAAGGTGCAGGCGGCGAGCGTCGAGAAGCGGCGGTTCATGGATGTTCCTCCCTGTGGCGGCGCAGGGTCTATTTCGCAGCCGGCCTGAAGTCCAGCCGCCAAGCAACCGACTTTAAGCGCTTTCAGCGGCGCTCGGCGGCGGTCGCGTCGCGCGTGGCGCGGAATTCCGAATCCTCGCTCCAATTGGGCCATTGCCGCGAATTGGCGAGCCGCGCGCCCACCGCGTGAAGCAAGGCGAGGTCGGCGGTCATGCCGCCAAGGTCCCAGTCGGCGCTCCATTCGTCGGCCGGCTGATGGTAGCGGTCGCGCGTATAGGCTTCAGCCGCGGCCTCGCCGGCGGCGGTGCCGCCCTTCAGCAGGTCGTTGCCGCTGTCGAACGAGACGGCCGGGACGCCGCGCTTGGCCATCGGGAAATGGTCGGAGCGATAGAAGCTGCCATGTTCCGGGTGCGGCTCGGGCGTGTAGACCCGCCCGCGGCGGCGGCCCTCGGCGACGAGGTCGTCGAGAAGGCCGAGCTTGGCCGAGCCCGAGATGGAGAAGTTGCGCGCCGGCCCGGCGACGCCGAGCGCGTCCATGTTGAGGACGCCCGCCGTGCGGGCCAGCGGATAGAGCGGGTTGGACGCATAATATTCCGAGCCGAGCAGGCCCTTCTCCTCGGCGGTGACGGCGAGGAAGACGACCGAGCGTGCGGGCCGCGGACCCTTGGCGAAGGCGCGCCCCATCTCGATCAGAGCGGCGATCCCCGTCGCGTTGTCGACCGCGCCGTTGTAGATGCGGTCGCCGCGCGCGTCGGGGCGGCCGACGCCGAGATGGTCCCAATGGGCGGAATAGATGACGGTCTCGTCCGGCCGCTTCGCGCCGGGCACGCGGCCGACGACGTTGTGCGAGGTGATCACCTCGGACCGCACCGCATAATCGGCGGAGAAGGTCGGCTTGAGCGGCACCGGCCCGAAGTCGCGGCTCTGCGCGGCGCGCTTCAGGGCGTCGAAGTCGAGCCCGGAGGCGCGGAACAGGGCCACCGCCAAATCGCGCTGGATCCAGCCCTCCAGCGGAGCATGCGCCGCCGCCGGATCCGAGCGGAGGATGTCGAACATCGTGTTGGTGTTGGAATTCTTCACCGTCGCCCAGCCGTAGGCGGCAGGCGCGGTCTCGTGGACGACGAGCACGCCCGCGGCGCCCTGCCGCGCGGCCTCCTCATATTTGTACGTCCAGCGCCCGTAATAGGTCATCGCCTTGCCGCCGAAATCGCCTCCGGAACCGGTGGCGCCGGCCTCGAAATCGGGGTCGTTGACGAGGACCACCATCACCTTGCCCTTGAGGTCGACGCCCTTGAAGTCGTCCCAGTTCCTCTCGGGCGCCTTGACGCCGTAGCCGACGAAGACGAGCGGCGCGTCGCGGAGAGTCACGCGGTGCGCGCCGGTGAGCGCCGCGCGGACCGCAATCTCCTCGCCCTGGGTCACCGCCTGCCGGCGGCCCCCAAGGTCGAAGGCGAGAGCGGGGCTGCCCTCGATCGAGGCGCGCAGCAGCGGCACGTCCTGGGTCCAGCCGCGCTTCCCCCGCACGATCGCGCCGCCCGGCTGGAGCCCTGCCGCCTTCATCTGGGCGACGATATAGTCGACCGCCTTGGTTTCGCCGGCCGTCGCCGGGCCGCGGCCCTGATACTCGTCAGAGGAGAGGATCCGCACGTGCCTGGAAAGGCGGGCCGGGTCGAAGCCGGGAGCGGCGGCCGCGGCGGAGGCGGCGAGGACGGGAAGCGCGGCGGCGGCGAGCAGGCGGATCATGGCAACTCCGGCGGAAGGGCAAGCGGGCCGCTCCTAGGACAGAGCGGGCCGTTCACGGAAGCCCCCTTGCCGGAAAGTCGCCGCTTCCATAGGGGCTTGGCCGCTCCCCCTGGAAAGGATCCCCCTTGCGTTCCACCCGTGTCGCCGCCCTCCTTGCGCTCGCCCTCGCCGGGGCAGCCCCGGCCCAGCCGCCGCAGCCCCAGGCCGCCGCCGCCACGCCGCCGCCGGCCAGCGCCGACTTCTCCGCCGACCGCTTCAAGGCGCACGTCGCCTTCCTCGCCGACGATGCGCTCGAGGGCCGCGACACCGGCTCGCGCGGCTACGACGTCGCCGCCGCCTATGTCGCCAGCCAGTTCACCGCGCTCGGCCTCACCCCGGGCGGCGAGAAGGGGAGCTGGTATGCGCGCGTGCCGTTCCGCTCGGCGACCTTGAGCGGCACTCCGACCGTCTCGATCGCCGGCCCGGACGGAACGAGGAGCTGGGACAACGGCACCGACGTCATCGTCCGCCCGAGCCTCCAGGAGCCGGAGCAGGACGTGACGGCGCCGGTCGTCTTCGCCGGCTACGGCCTCGACGCCCCCGGCCAGGGCCTCGACGACTATAAGGGTCTCGACGTCCGCGGCAAGATCGTCGCCCTTTTCTCCGGCGTGCCGAGCGGCCTCGACAGCGAGATCGCCGCCCATCTCGGCGACCAGAAGGAGGCGATGGCCGCCCGCCGCGGCGCCGTCGGCGTCCTCACCATCCCGACCATCCGCTCGGCGAAGGTGCGGCCCTGGCGCACCACCAGCGCCGGCCTCGCCCGGCCCTCGCTCGCCTGGATCGGGCCGGACGGCAAGGCGAACGAGGAGGCGCCCGGCCTCAGGGTCGGAGCGACGCTCAACGACCCGGCGGCGGCCGCCCTGTTCGCCGGCGCGAGGCGCAGCTACGCCGCGGTCCGCGCCGAGGCCGACCGGGACGGCGCCCGGCCCAGGGGCTTCGCGCTCAAGACGACCCTGCGCCTCCAGCGCCGCTCCGACTGGACGACCATCTCCAGCCCCGAGGTGATCGGAATACTTCCCGGAAGCGATCCGGCGCTGAAGGACGAATATGTCATCCTGATGGGCCATCTCGACCATCTCGGGATGAGGAAGAACGCCAAGCCCGGGGAAGACGCCGTCTACAACGGCGCGCTCGACAACGGCGCCGGAATCGCGACCATGATCGAGGCCGCCCGCGCCTTCACGGAGAGCGGCGAGCGGCCGCGCCGGTCGATCCTGTTCATCGCCAATACCGGCGAGGAGAAGGGCCTGCTCGGCGCCAGCTACTTCGCCGCCAACCCCACCGTCCCCATCGGAAGCATCGCCGGCGCCGTCGATCTCGACATGCCGCTCCTCCTCTATCCCTTCACCGACGTCATCGCCTTCGGGGCGGAGCATTCGACGGTGGCCGAGGCGGTGCGGCGCGCGGCGGCGAAGATGGGGGTGGCCCTCTCCCCCGATCCGATGCCCGAGCAGAACATCTTCGTCCGCTCGGACCATTACGAGTTCGTCCGCCAGGGCGTGCCGGCCATCCTCCTCGCCACCGGCTACGCCAATGGCGGCGAGGCCAAATGGGGATGGTTCTTCGAGCATGCCTATCACAAGGTGGGCGACGATCTGACCCAGCCGATCGACTGGGCTTCCGGCGCGCGCTACGCGGAGCTGAACTATCTGATCGCCCGCGAGCTCGCCGACGCCGACCAGCGGCCGCGCTGGTATCGGGGCGACTATTTCGGCGACCTGTTCGCGCCCGGCAGGCCGCGCGCCCCGCGGCCGGCGAGGTAGGGCTTGCGCGCCGCCGCCGCGCTTCTCCTCCTCCTCCCGCTCGCTTGCGCCTGCTCGGCGGGGCATGGCGAGGAGCGGGCGAAGCGGGTCGCGGCCATCGCCTTCCCCGAGCCGCGGGAGATCGACCGGGCCTGCGAGGTGGCGGGGTGGCGCGCCGCCGCGGGGGCCGAGCGGAACGGAGTCGTCGGCGAACCCGTGCTCGACCGGTTCGTCTCGCGCAACGCCGCCTGCCGCTGGGACGGCGGCAGCCGAAGCGCGGCCGCCTGCCGCTTCGAGCGCACCTGGGTGCCGATGGAGGTCGAGGGCGCGGCGCGGCGGAGGCTCCTCGCCCGGCTAGGGCCCGCCGACTGGCACAGGATGGAGGCGCGTTTCGTCCATGTCCGCACGGGCGGCGGCTCGCCGGGCGCCGAGTGGGTGGCGGCCTCGCCCTGCGCGACGGCGGGCGAGGAGGGGCGCTGATCAGGCCAGGCTTCGCTCCACCCGCCGGTGCCAGGCGATGCCGGCGGCGGCGAGAAGGGTGAGCGGGCCGATCTCGACCCACCAGAAGAGGCGCGGGTCGCCGGCGAGGCAGGCGAGCCAGATCAGGATCACCCGCATGTTGTTGCTGAGCAGCGCGAGGAGCCGCATGGCCGGCGCGGCGCGGGCGCGGTAGCGCGCGATCAGCGCGGCGGGGTCCGCGGACGCCGCCAGAGCGGCGTCGAACGGCGCGGCGAGCCGGTCGAGGCTGCCCGCGACCGAGTCGTAGAGGCGGACGAGGAGGTTGGCGGACGGCGCGGCGGCGAGGAGCGGCTCGCCGCGCAGGCGGCGGTGGAAGCGAATCCGCTCGCCCTCGAACAGGGTGGACTGGACGGCATGGGCGGCGCCGGCGGCGAGGCCGAGCGCCCAGGCGCCGGGGCTGTTCAGCGCCCAGGCGAGGGCCAGGTAGACGAGGACGAAGACGGCGTGATCGCAGACCCCGTCGAGGAAGCGGCCGAGCGCGGAGGCGCTTCCGGTGGCGCGGGCGATCATCCCGTCCAGCCCGTCGGCGACCAGCCAGGCGACGCAGAGGAGGAAGGCGAGGGTCGCCCGCTCGCGCCAGTCGAGCAGTGCCGCGGCGCCCGCCGCTCCGAGCAGGAAGCCGGCGACCGAGACGGCGTTGGCGGGGATCCGAAGCCGAAGCGCGAGGGGCAGAAGGAGCCGGCCGAGGGGGTGGACGAACCAGACGTTGGTCGGGTCGTCGGTGGCAAGGTCGCGCGAGCCGTCGGGCCGCGGCAGCCAGTGCGGGCGCTTCAGGCTCAATGGACGGTCTGCGCCCCTTCGGGAACGGGGTCGTGCTCGTCGGGCCAGTCGGTGCGGCGCGCGAGCCTCGGGTTGAGGTAGAGCGAGGGCAGCTTGGCGAGGACGAGGCTTCGGTGGACGAGCACGTCCGCCACCTTCTCGGAGAGGAAGGGGAGCCGGCCGTCATGCGCCTTCAGCCACGCCTCGTAGGGCATCCAGTGCGACGGCTCGTCGCGCTCGACGACGTGGAAGATCTTCATCAGCCCCTTGTCCGCCTTCACGAAGGCATGGTTGAGGAGGATGTCGACCTGCCGCATGCCGCGTATCTCGGTCAGCATGATCACCCGGCAGAGCTTGGCGAACAGATCGTCGCTGGCGATCACCGCCTGGGTGTCGAGGTCGTCGATGTGGCAGCCGAAGGTGAGGCGGATCATACGGTCGATCTGGCCGCAGGCGCGGTCGACGAGATAGGGCATCTCGCCGCGCTGCTGGAACCAGCGCTTGAACATCAGATAATGTTTGCGCTCGTCGGCGCGGTGCTTCTCGACCTCGGCGATGAAGCCCTTGTGGCCGGGATATTTGGAGCGCAGCGCCTCGAGCACCCGGTCGAGGCTCGAATAGCCGCGATGCTCGTTATAGATGTAGACGGAGGCGAGCAGGTCCAGATAACGTTTGCGGGCGGCCTCGATCATCGTTGCAGGATAAGGCCTTCACGGGCGTTTCGCCAGCTTTTCAATCGCCTCGCGGACGGTTTCGAGCGGATGCGCCGACGCCTTGGCCCGGCCGGCGCGCAGGCGGGGATAGCCTTCGCGCGCGTCCTCGAGCAGGTCCTGGACGAAGGCGCCGCTCCTCACCTCGCGCAGGATGCGGCGCATCTCGGTCCGCGTGTCGGCGCCGACGATCCGGGTCGCGCCCTTCAGAGCGCCGAACTCGGCGGTATTGGAGATCGCCCGCTGCATGCCCGCAATGCCGCGCTCGTAGATGAGGTCGGCTATCAACTTTACCTCTGTAACGCATTCGAAATAGGCGATTTCAGGTGAGAAGCCGGCGTCCACCAAAGTCTCGAAGCCGGCATGGATCAGCTCCGGTATCGCGCCCCACAGCACCGCCTGCTCGTTGAAAAGGTCCGCCTCGCATTCCTCCGCGAAGCTGGTCGGCAGGATGCCGGCGCGGCCGCTGCCGATCGCCGCCGCGTAGGACAGAGCGAGCGCCTCCGCCCCGCCGCTCGAATCCTGGTGGACGGCGAAGAGCGAGACGAGCCCGCGCCCCTCCTCATATTCGCGGCGCAGCGCCGTGCCCGGGCCCTTGGGCGCGACCAGCAGCACGTCGAGGTCCGGCCGAGGCGCGATCAGGCCGAAGCGTATGTTGAGGCCGTGGGCGAAGACCAGCGCCGCGCCCTCGGGGAGGCGGGGCGCCAACGCCTCGGCGTAGATGCGGCCCTGGTCCTCGTCGGCGGCGAGGAGAACGGCGACCTTGGCCTCCGGCGCGGCCTCGGCCGCCGTCATGACGTCGAAGCCGTCGGCGGCGGCGCGCGCACGGCTGGCCGAGCCCTCCGGCAAGGCGACGACGAGACCGACTCCGCTGTCGCGCAGGTTCAGCGCCTGGGCGCGGCCCTGGTTGCCGTAGCCGATCACGGCCACCCGCCGGCCGCGGATCAGCCCCGGATCGGAATCCTCGTCGCGATAGACCCGCATGCCGGCGCGCTAGGGCATTCCCCCACGCCCCGCAACGCCGCCCTTTAGAAATGGGGACGGTAACTATTTGTCCGGGGCCTGCGGACAAATAGTTACCGTCCCCATTTGTCCGGAGCCTGCGGACAAAGAGTTACCGTCCCCATTTGTCCAGGGCGCGGGCGAGGGCGTGCCCGTCGAGCGGCGCCTCGAAGCGGGGCCAGGCCGCCGGCGGCTGGCGGGAGAACCAGGTATATTGGCGCTTGGCGTAGCGGCGGGTGGCGGCGCGGCCGGCTTCCAGCGCCTCGTCGCGGCTCATCTCGCCGCGAAGAAAGGCGGCGATCTCGCGCACGCCGATCGCGCGCAACGCCGGCAGCATCGGGTTCAATCCTCGGCCAAGAAGCGAACGCACCTCCTCAATGCCTTGATCGCAAAGTATTTCCTCGAAGCGCCGATCGCAGCGGGCATAAAGCCAGTCGCGCGGCGGCAGGAGGATGAGCGGGACGAGGTCCACCTCGCCGGCAATGCCGCCGAGCCGCTCCTTCTGCCAGGCGGCGAGCGGCCGCCCGGTCGAGCGCACCACCTCCAGCGCCCGCCCCACCCGGCTGGTGTCGGAAGGGCGGAGCCGCGCCGCCGCTTCCCTGTCCTCCCGCTCGAGCGCCTCGTGCGCTTCGGCGACCGGGAGGCGCCGGACGGCGGCGCGGATGGCGGGATCGATGTCGGGCACCGGCGCGATCCCGTCGAGCAGCGTGCTGATGTAGAGGCCGGTGCCGCCGGCGAGGATCGGCAGCCGCCCTTCCGCCCGCGTTTCGGCGATGGCCGCCTTCGCGTCCTGAGCCCACTCGGCCGCCGAGCAGGGCTGAGCCGCGTCGCGATAGCCGTAGAGGCGGTGGGGGGCGCGCGCCTCGTCGGCGGGGGTCGGCCGGGCCGAGACGATGCGCAGGTCGGCATAGACCTGCGCGCTGTCGGCGTTGATCACCGTGCCGCCCGCTTGCTCGGCGAGCGCCAGTGCGAGGGCCGACTTGCCGCTCGCCGTGGGGCCCGCGATAAGCGCCAGCCTCGGCCGCGAAGGGAAAAGCGTGTTCATTGCCACCCTGATAGCAAAGCGGCGCCTCTCGGGCGGCGATATTTCGGTCGCCGAGGACGCACTGGCGGCCGCCGGCGCGCACGCCTTCTCGCGCAGCTGGATCGAGGACGACAAAGCGTGCGACCTGCTCTTCTCGCAGGCGCCGGCGGCGGCGCGGCGGGCGCTGGAGGGGCTTCTGCCGGAGGTGGACGCGATCGTCCAGGGCGAGGCGTCGCGTCGCCGCCGGCTGCTCGTCGCCGACATGGATTCGACGATGATCACCGTCGAGTGCATCGACGAGCTCGCCGATTATGCCGGGGTCAAGGCCGAGGTCGCCGCCGTCACCGAGCGGGCGATGCGCGGCGAGCTCGGCTTCGAGCAGGCGCTCGGCGCCCGGGTCGCCTTGCTCGAGGGGCTGGAGGAAGGCGCGATCGACCGTTGCCGCGCCGAGCGGGTGCGGCTGACGCCCGGCGCGCGGGCGCTGGTCCGAACGATGCGCCGCGAGGGGGGCCATACGATCCTCGTCTCGGGCGGATTCACCCGCTTCGCCGAGCCGGTGGCGGCCGACATCGGCTTCGACCGGGTGGTCGCCAACAGGCTCGGCGTGCGCGAGGGCCGGCTCGACGGGACGGTGGCGGGGCCGGTCGTCGGCGCCGCGGGCAAGCGCCAGGCGCTGCTCGACGCGGCGGCGGAGCGCGGCCTCGAGGCCGGCGACGCGCTCGCCGTCGGCGACGGCGCCAACGACATACCGATGCTCGAGGCGGCGGGGCTCGGCGTCGCCTATCGCGCCAAGCCGGCGGCGGTCGCCGCGGCCGCTGCGCGGATCGAGCATAACGATCTCACCGCCCTGCTCTATGCGCAGGGCTATTCGTCGGAAGAGTGGGAACCGGATTAGGTCGCGGTCATGTCCGCGGCGATTGCGGCGAGGGCGAAGGCGACGCTGCGTTCCGAGCAGGGAAAGGCGAGCTGGACCCCGTCGGCGGCGACGGCGCGCACCGTCCCGGCGATCGCGCCGGCGTCGGGGTGGTGGAGCTCGACCTCGGCGCCGAGCGGCGGGCGCGCATTGGTCTCGACGAAGGCGCCGACCGCCGAGACGTCGCGAAGCGCGGCGGGGGCGGGATCGCCGGCGAGCAGGACGCACATCCGGCGGCGGCGCCAGGGCGACGCCATGGCGGCCTTGCCTGCGATCCTACCGACAGCGCTCATGTCGCTCCCCCCGAAGCTTGCCAACAGGCCGAGCCTAGGCCGCGCCTCGCCAAGAAAGGGTTAAGGCGCGACCGGGAAGCAGGCCGAGCCGGCGGCCTTCGCCGCGGCGCAGACCCGGTCGGCGGCGGCGCGGCCGGGCAGCGGCCCGGCCTGCAGCCTCGTCACCGCGCCGGCCTGGGCGAAGACGGGCTGGAGGCCGGCAAAGGCGCCGCCCCGCGCCCTGAGGCCGTCCCAGGCGCGGCGGGCGTTGGCCGGGCTGCCGAACGCGCCGAGCTGCACCCGCCAGCCGCCGCCGGCGGCGGCCGCGGGCGCCGGGGCGGCCCGAACGGGCGCCGGCGCGGCCCGCACCGGGGCCGGGGCGGGGAGGGTGGACTGGATGGCGCCATTGGGCCGCGGCGGCGTCGGCTGGGCCGAGGCGACACGCGTCGGCTGCGCCCCCTTCTCCATCTGCCGGGCCAGAGCGAGGCCCTGCTGGCGCTGCGCCAGCGGGATATACTGGTCCATCGCCTGGAGGTTGGTCGCCGCCGGCGGCAGCCCCTGGGCGGCGGCGCGCGACATCAGGGCGTAGGCGCGCACCCAATCCTTCTGGACGAGGTCGCCGTTGAACATGGCGGTGCCGAGCACATATTGCGCGCGCGGATCGCCGGCCTCGGCGCCGCGGCGGATCCACGGCAGCGCCCGCTCGCGCTCGCCGTTCTGGAAGAGGATGAGGCCGAGCATCGTCTGCGCCTGGATATGGCCCTGCTGCGCCGCCTTCTCGAACCAGCTCTGGGCGATGCGCATGTCCTGCGGCACGCCGCGGCCGAGCTTGTAGGCCTGGCCGAGGTCGAACTGGGCGTCGGCGTCTCCCTTGTCGGCGAGGGGACGCCATTCCGCCACCGCGCCGGGATAGTCGCGGGCCATCCAGGCGTCATAGCCCTTCTTGGTGTCCGCCATCGCGGAGCCCGCCGCCAGCATGAAGGCCGCCGCCGCCACGCCCGCGATCATCTGCCGACCCGAAATGCGCATCGAAACTCTCCTCGAAAATCGCGCCGTGCCTAGCGGACAATCGTTAATGCGCGCTTAGCGATAGCCCTCCGGCAACGGGTGAAAAGGCATCGCGGCAGCCGCGGCGTTAACTAAAACTTAGCCACCCCCGGCGCATGACCTTCGGCGAACAGGAGACCCGAGGGGATCAGATGCGCGTATTGGCATTGTCATCGCAGAAGGGCGGATCGGGCAAGACGACCTTGTCGGGCCATCTTGCCGTGCAGGCGGAGCTGAGCGGCGCCGGCCCCGTCTGCCTCATCGACATCGACCCGCAGGGCTCGCTCGCCGACTGGTGGAACGAGCGCGAGGCGGAGATGCCCGCTTTCGCCCAGACCACGGTGGCGCGGCTCGCCGCCGATCTCGAGATCCTGCGCCAGCAGGGCTTCAAGCTCGCCGTCATCGACACGCCGCCGGCGATCACCATGGCGATCCAGAGCGTCATCCAGGTCGCCGAGCTGGTCGTCATCCCGACCCGCCCGAGCCCGCACGACCTGCGCGCCGTCGGCGCCACCGTCGACCTGTGCGAGCGCGCCGGCAAGCCGCTCATCTTCGTCGTCAACGCGGCGACGCCCAAGGCCAAGATCACCTACGAGGCGGCGGTCGCGCTTTCCCAGCACGGCACCGTCGCTCCCGTCACCCTCCACCACCGCACCGACTTCGCCGCGTCGATGATCGACGGCCGCACGGTGATGGAGGTCGATCCCAACGGCCGCTCCGCCAAGGAGGTGGTCGAGCTGTGGGATTATATCGCCGACCGGCTGGAGAAGAATTTCCGCCGCACCGTCTTCTCCGCGCCCGGCGCCGGCTACGGCCAGCATGCCTCCGTTCCCCGCCCCGCCGCCGGCTTCGGCCGTCGCGTGGTCGGCCAGTGAAGGGGAGCGGAAAGATGGCCGACAGCAAACCCTTCGCCTCCCTCTCCTCCGGCCTGCTCGCCCGCAAGGGCGGGGCCAAGCCGGCGATGCGCCCGCAGGGCTTCGGCTCGTTCGGCGGAAGCCTCGAGGATCTCGGCTGGAACGACATGGGCAGCCACGATTACGGCGAGCACGTGCCGACGCCGATCGACGCGCTGACGCCCTCGCCCAAGGGTCCCGCGCCGGTCTCGCCCGTCGCGACGGTTTCGCCGGTCGCCCCCGTGGCCGCCGCGCCCGTCCCCGCCGCGCCGGTCGAGCCGCCGCCGGTGGTCGAGCAGCAGCGCGTGCTTCGCGACAGCTTCGCGCCGGTCGAAGCCGAGGTGGTGCCGATCGTCCGCCGCTCGGCCGCGGCCGTCGCTCCCGGGGCCAAGGCCAAGGCGGCCTTCACCCTTCGCCTGGAGCCGGACCGCCATCTCAAGCTCAGGCTCGCCTGCGCCCTGTCGCGCCGGTCGGCGCAGCAGCTGGTCACCGCCGCGCTCGACGATTTCCTGGCGACGCTGCCCGAGGTGGAAGCGCTCGCCGGCCGGATCCCCGCCGAGACTCCGCAACGCCGCCGCAGCCGCCGATAACGAGGAAGAGGTCAGTATGAAGACGAGTATCGCCCTCAAGCTCGCCGTCTCGGGCCTGGCGCTCGGAACGACCATGGTCGCCTGCAAGCCGGCCGCCTACGCGCTGCGCCCGGTCTCCGCCTCGGCGGTCGCCGCCCGGTCGGACCGGCAGGCGGACGAGGCTTACGCCGCCGCCCGCGCCGCGCTCGCCCGCGGCGAGGTCGCCGCCGCGCTCTCCCCCGCCGAGACGGCGGTCGAGCTTCGTCCGCGCGATGCCGCCTTCCGCCTCTTCCTCGCCGACCTCTATCTGAAGAGCGGCCGCTTCCAGTCCGCCGAGGCCACCTATCGCGACGTGCTTGCGCTCGATCCCGGCAATCCGCGCGCCTCGCTGTCGATCGCCATCGCCGCCATCGCCACCGGCCGCAACGACGAGGCCGTCGACCGGCTCGAGAAGATCGCCGAGACGGCGCCGCCCTCCGACGTCGGTCTCGCCCTGGCCCTCGCCGGCCAGCCGCAACGCGCCATCGAGCTGCTCGAGCCCGCCGCCCGCGGCGCCGAGGCCGACGGCCGGCTCCGGCAGAACCTCGCCCTCGCCTATGCCCTCGCCGGGGATTGGGAGAAGGCGCGGGTCACCGCCGCTCAGGACATCTCGCCCGCCGATCTCGCGCCGCGCCTTCAGCAATGGGCGGCGCTTGCAAAGCCCTCCAATTCGGGCGACCAGGTCGCCGCCTTCCTCGGCGTCCGGCCGGCCGCCGATCCGGGCCAGCCGGTCCGCCTGGCGCTCGCGGAGCGCCCGGACAGGGCCTTCGCCGCCGCCGAGCCGGCGCCGGAGCCGGCCCCCGAGGCCGCCGCCGCGCTCGCGCCCGTTTCCTCCGCTTCGCCGAGCGCCGCCGTGGCTGCCGCCGGCGAGGTTCCCGCCTGGGTCCCCGCCGCCGAGGCCGCCGCGCCGGCGGCGGCGTCCGCCCCCCGCGAGGAGACCAGGCCGGTCTACGCCGACGCCGTTCAGGCGCTGGTGACGCCTCAGCCGGCGGTGATCCGCCCGGCCCCGCCGGCGCTCGCCTCCGCCCCGCGCTTCGAGGCGCCGGCCCGCCGGGTGCTCGCCTCCGCCGCCGCTCCGCGCGCCGCCGCCGCGGGTCCGGGCCGCTTCGCCGTCCAGCTCGGCGCGTTCAGCACCGCGGCCGGCGTCGAGCGGGCCTGGGCGCAGGCCTATCGCCATTACGGCTTCGAGAACCACACGCCGCTGTCGACCACGATAAGCGTGCCCGGCCGCACCCTTCACCGCCTCTCCGTCGCCGGCTTCGCCAGCCGCGAGGAGGCGAACCGGATCTGCCGGTCGGTCCGCGGCCGCGGCGGCGCCTGCTTCGTGCGCGCCGTCGCCGGCGACGCCCCGGTCCAGTGGGCGAGCCGCTACGGCCCCTCCCGCCGGGGGTGAAGGGGAACGGGGACAGTAACTATTTTCCCGAAAGTCTGTGGGCTCTGAGAATGGGGACAGTAACTATTTTCCCGAAGGTCTGAGGGGCCGGTCGCTCCGGCGCGGGAAAATAGTTACTGTCCCCATCCGGCCTTTGAGAATGGGGACAGTAACTATTTTCCCAGAAAGCCTGTGGGCTCTGAGAATGGGGACAGTAACTATTTTCCCGAAGGCCTGTGGGGCCGGTCGCTCCGGTGCGGGAAAATAGTTACTGTCCCCAGCCGGCCCCCGTTCACTCCTCCCGCGTCAGCACGTCCAGCACGGCCATGCGCACCGCCACGCCGAGCTCGACCTGCTCGCGAATGGCCGAGCGGGTCGGGTGGTCGGCGAGCGCGCCCTCTATCTCGACTCCGCGGTTCATCGGCCCGGGGTGCATGACCAGCGCGTCGGGCGCCGCCCGGTCGAGCCGCGCCGCCGTCAGCCCGTAGCGGGCGTGGAAATCGGCCAGCGAGCCCGAGACGCTCTCCTCCATACGCTCGCGCTGGATGCGCAGCATCATCACCACGTCGCAGCCGGCTATCCCCTCGTCGAGATCGGTGAAGGCGGCGAGGCCCGCCGCCTCGGCCGGCAGAAGGGCAGGGGGGCCGACGACCCGCACCTCGGCGCCGAGGCGGGGCAGCAGGATGAGGTTGGAGCCCGCCACCCGGCTGTGGCGGATGTCTCCGCATATCGCCACCTTCAGCCCGGCGATCCGCCCGAGCCGCCGCCGCATCGTCAGCGCGTCGAGCAGCGCCTGGGTGGGATGCTCGCCGGTGCCGTCGCCGGCGTTGATCACCGGGCAGTCGACGACTTCCGCCACCTGGTGCGGCGCGCCCGTCTCGGCATGGCGGATCACCATCGCCCCCGGCCGCATCGCGCCCAGGGTGAGGGCGGTGTCGATCAGGGTCTCGCCCTTCTGGACGCTGGAGCCGGCGGTGTGGAAGTTCGCCACCTCGGCGCCGAGCCTTTTGCCCGCCACCTCGAAGGAGAAGAGGGTGCGGGTGGAATTCTCGAAGAAGACGTTGAACTGGGTGAGCCCGGCCAGCCGCCGGTCCTCCTTGCGCGCCCGCCGGTTGAACGCGATCCAGGGCTCCGCCTCGTCGAGGAGGTAGAGGATGTCCTCGGCCGAGAGCGGCGCGATTCCGAGCAGGTGGCGGTGGGGGAAGCGATAGGCCATCGCCCGACCGTCTACCGGCGCCCGCGTCTCCCCTCAACCGCCGCGGGAAATGGGGACAGTAACCATTTGTCCGGCAAAGAACGGACAAATGGTTACTGTCCCCATTCGAGCGGTGTCCCCCTTCGAGCGGTTCCCATCGGAGCGCGTCGATGGCGCCCTGCGCGGGAAATGGGGACAGTAACTATTTGTCCGGTAAAAGGCGGACAAATAGTTACTGTCCCCGTTTGAAGGCGCGGCCGCGGGGCTTTGGGCGGAGCGGCCGGCCGGCCGCCGCTTCGAGGCGGGCGACGAAGGCGTCGTCGCCGAGCGGCCGGCCGCTTCGGACATGGGCGCGGATCCGTTCCCGTTCCTCCTCCCCCTGGCCGGCGGCGAGGAAGTCGCCCCACGGGCCGATTCGCCCGGGCAACGCGCCGGCGTCGGTGAGGCCGTCGGCGCCGAGGCCGAGATGCGCCCGCGCGCTCGACCAGGGCCAGTCCTGAGCGCGCGGGACGAGGCCCGCGCGCACCGGGTTGAGCTCGACGTAGCGGGCGCAGGCGACGAGGTGGCGGTCGTCCATCGGGAAGGACGCGAACCGGTCCTGCCAGAGGTGGCCCTGCCATCCTTCGCGCCGGTTGATCAGCCACGCATAGCGCCGGTGCGTCTCGGCGACGGCGGCGCGCAGCCCGTCCTGCGCCGACGGGACGAGGATCAGGTGGACGTGATTGGGCATCAGGCACCAGCTCCAGACGGCGGTGCCCGACTTGCCGCACCAGGCGCGGAGCAGCGCGAGGTAGAGGCGGTAATCGCCGTCTCCGAAGAAGGTCGGCTGCCGGCGCGTTCCGCGCTGCGTGACGTGGTGGGGGATATCCGGAAGGACGAGGCGGGCGGAGCGCGGCACCCGCCGAGGCTGCCGAGCCCTGACCCCGGAGTCAACGGAAAACGATGAATTAATGGGGACAGTAACTATTTGTCCGGTAAAGAACGGACAAATAGTTACTGTCCCCCTTCGAGCGGTTCCCATCGGAGCGCGTCGATGGCGCCCTGGAGGATGTAGGCGGCGGCCATCTTGTCTACCAGCTCGGCCCGGCGGGCGCGGCTCGCGTCGGCGTCGAGCAATGTGCGGGTGACGGCCTGGGTCGACCAGCGCTCGTCCCAGAGGAGGAGCGGGAGGGCGAGCGGCGCGAGGTTGCGGGCGAAGGCTCGGACCGACTGGGTGCGCGGGCTGTCGCTGCCGTCGAGGTTGAGCGGCAGGCCCACCACCAGCCCCTTCGCCTGCTGGGCGCGGGCGAAGGCGGCGAGGCGCTCCAGGTCGGCGCCGAACTTGCCGCGGCGCAGGAGCTCGGCGGGAGTGGCGATCGTCCAGCCGGCGTCGCACAAAGCGAGGCCGATCGTCCTTGTGCCGACGTCGAGCCCGAGCAGGCGCCCGCCGGCGGGGAGGGCCTCGCGATAGTCGGGGATGCTCGAGGTGATCACGGGCCGCTCATACCGAGTGGCAGGCGAGCTTGTCGAACCGGGAGATGGAGGGGCCGTCCTTCGCCGCGGGCCTCCCCAAGCGCCCGGCGCCGATGCGGGACGGGCCGGACGAGCGGCGGGTCGCTTCCCCCGCGCCGCCTGCCGCGCGCGTCAAGATGGGGACGGTAACTATTTGTCCGTTCATACCGGACAAATAGTTACCGTCCCTATTTGTTCGCCAAGGTGTCACGGGCCGCTCATACCGAGTGGCAGGCGAGCTTGTCGAACCGGGAGATGGAGGGGCCGTCCTTCGCCGCGGGCCTCCTCCAGCGCCCGGCGCCGATGCGGGACGGGCCGGACGAGCGGCGCGTCGCTTCCCCCGCGCCGCCGGCCGCGCGCGTCAAGATGGGGACCGTGAAAATGGGGACGGTAACTATTTGTCCGTTCGTACCGGACAAATAGTTACCGTCCCCATTTGTCCGCTTCTACCGGACAAATAGTTACCGTCCCCATTCGTGGTTACCGTCCCCATTCGTGGGGGGCGGTTCAGCGTGGCTTCTGCCATGCCGCGAGCCGGCGGGCGGCGTCGGCGCGGACGTTGGCCCAGAACAGCGCATAGTCGAAGACGTGGTAGTTGTTGCCGTGGAGCACGTAGGGGCCGAGCGCCGGCGGGTTCGCGCCGATCAGGAGGAAGCCGCGCACGTCGCAGCGCGCCGGCACGCCCGGGGCCTGAAGCGTGCCCTCGGTGAGAGCCGCGTTGGGGACGAGCGTGCCGCCATTGGCGCTCGCCGGCGCCGCCGCGCCGCGGGTGCCGGTCAGCGGGTTGACGCACAGCATGGGAGAGCCGCGGCGCGGCGCCCCGCCGAGCCCCGGCGAGGAGTCGTAGACGTCGGTCACCATCTTCGGGTCGGCGGGCTCGGCGAAGCTCTGCCAGGAGAGGATGCAGCCGGCCTGGTCCGCCTGCTCGCAGCCCGGCAGGCCGAGCGTCGGCAGGTCGGCGGTGACCGACACCGGCCATCCCACGACATAGGCCGCGACGACCCGCTTCGCCACGGGCCGGCCGGCGATTCGGTCGGCCAGCAGGCGGGTGAGGTGGAGGCTGCCCTGGCTGTGCCCGGCGAGGATGATCGGCCGCTCCTTCGGCGCATGGGCGAGGAACCAGTCGAACGCCGCAAGCACGTCGCGATAGGCGAAGTCGAGCGCCTTGCGGGCATCCTCCCGGCTGGTCAGGAACGCCCCGAACGTCGCCTGGCGGTATTTGGGCGCCCAGACCTCGCCCACCCCGTTGAAGGCGCTCGCCTGGCTCCTGACGAAGAGCCGCGCGCGCTGCTGCGACTCCGCGTCGGCGACGGGCGCGTTCCAATGCGCGCGCTCCAGATAGGAGGTGGGGTGGATGAAGAAGATCTCGGCGCGCGGCCGCGGCCCGGCCGGGACCCCGGGCGGAGTCCACAGCGCGGGGTTGCCCGGAATGTCGGGCCGCGCGATCCAGCTCCCCTTGGACTCGTAATCGAGCGCGCCCGGCCCCGCCGGCGCCTCGAAGCGGGCGCTCGGCACGAGCGCGAGCTTCATCAGCCGGGTCTCGAGCAGCCGATAGGCGAGCGCGCCCGCCATCACCAGGACGACGAGGCCCGCAACCACCCACAAGAACCGCCTCGCCAGCACTCAAATCCTCCGCCGCTCCATCGCCGCTGCACAAGCGCATGGCAGGGGAGGATGCAAGCGTTGTAAGCTTCCGCCGCGGCGGGGGGCGCAGGGGAGGAAATCGCATGACCGACGCCGGCGAGCCGCTCGACCATCCGGCCTGGCCGGAGCGGATCTGGATCCTGACGGCGCTCGGCGCCGCCCTCGGCCTCGCCTTCCACCTCCTCACCCGCGGCGCCGGCTCGTGGGGCTGGACCGAGGATCCGGCGCGGCTGGCGGGCGCGAGCTTCGTCGCCGTCGGCGGCCTCGCCTTCGCTTTCTCGCTGGAGCGGCGGCGCTGGCCCTGGGCGGTCGCCTTTGCCGCCACGGCCGGGCTGGTGGTCGCGGGAGTCACCGCCTGGAACGGCCCGCCGGAGAACTGGGCGGACGACGAGGCGTGGCATTTCTTCGCCTCCCTCTTCGCCGTCGCCGTCGCCGTGCCGCTGTTCCAGGGCCTGCGCGACGAGGGGCGGCTCCGGGCGCCGGCGGCGGCGGTCCACGCCCATGCCTGGTCGAACCTCATCCTGTGGGGCGCCGCCTGCGCCTTCGTGCTCAGCACCTTCCTGCTCGCGCTCCTCCTCGCCGCCTTGTTCGGGCTGATCGGGATCACCTTTCCCGAGACCCTGCTCAACAGGCGCTGGTTCGACGTCATGCTCGTCGCCGCCGCGCTCGGCGCCGCGGTCGGGATTCTGCGCGACCGCGACAAGGTGCTTGGCGCGCTTCAGCGGGTGGTCCGCGCCGTCCTCTCCTTCCTCGCGCCGGTGCTGGCGCTCGGCCTGGTGCTGTTCGTGGCGGCGCTGCCGTTCACCGGCCTCGAGCCTTTGTGGCGGGAGACCAAGGCGACGACCCCCATCCTCCTCCTGTGCATCCTCGGCGCCGTCTTTCTCGCCAATGCGGCGATCGGCAACGGGCCGGAGGAGGAGCCGAAGCTGCGCCCGCTGCGCTGGGCCGCCGCCGCGCTCGCCGCCGTGGCGCTGCCGCTCGCCCTCGTCGCCGGCCTCTCCACCGGCAAGCGGATCGCCCAATATGGCTACACGCCGGAGCGGCTCTGGGCGGGGGTCTTCGTCGCCGTCGCCGCCGCCGCGGGCATGGCCTACCTCCTCGCCCTCGTCCGCGGCCGGGCGGCATGGCCGGAGCGGATCCGCCGCGCCAACGTGCGGCTCGCCGCCGGCATCTGCCTGCTCGCCTTCTTCCTCGCCTTGCCGATCCTGAGCTTCGGCGCCCTCTCGGCCCGCGACCAGGTCGCCCGCCTCCGGTCCGGCCGAATCCCGCCCGACAAGGTCGACTGGGCGGCGCTGCGGTTCGATTTCGGGCCGGCCGGCCGCCGCGCCCTCGTCCGCCTCGCCGAATCCGGCCCCGCCGAGGTGCGCAAGCGGGCGCAGGAGGCGCTGGCCGCGAAATATCGCTACGACCTGCTGCCCGACCCGGCGGCGATGCGGCCGGCGAGCCTCCGCCTCGCGGTCGACGGCAATGCCCCCGTGCCCGACGCGCTCCGCCTCGCCATCGCCCGCGACGGCTATTGCACCGGGAACGAGTGCCGGCTGGTCTTCGAGACTCCGCGGCGCGCCATCCTGCTCGGCTTCACCTGCGCCGGCTGCCTTCCCTTCGTGCGCCTCTACGTGCCGGCGCCGTCCGGCGGGTGGGGCGGGAGCGAGCCCGGCGGCGCGCCGCCGCCGCCCGCGGTCGCCGTCCCCATCGCGGTCCGCCGCGACGGCAAGGTGGAGCTCCGCACGGTCGAGAAGAAGCAGGTCTTCCTCGACGGCAAGCCGGTCGGCCCGGTCTTCGACCCGGGCCCCTAGGACAAGCCGGAAGCGTAACCCCAAGTCCGACATGACGAGGGAAGGTGACGCCTCCGCCCACACCCGTCACCCCTCCGTCGGGCGTGACGACCGACCGGGATGCCGGAGCGGTGCTTCACTTCCGGCAGGACAGGCCCCGGCGCTTCTTGATGCAGCGCAGCATGAATGCTAGCGCGCGCCTCATCATGTCCGTCGACGAAGCCACCGTCCGCCACATCGCGCGCCTCGCCCGGATCGCCGTGAGCGACGCCGAGGTCGCGGCGCTCGCGCCCGAGCTCAACAACATCCTCGGCTGGGTCGAGCAGCTCCAGGAGGTGGACGTCGAGGGCGTCGAGCCGATGACCGCAGTCATCCCCAACAGGCTGCGCCTCAGGGAGGACGCCGTCACCGACGGCGGCATCCGCGACGCCGTCCTCGCCAACGCCCCGGCGGCCGAGCACGGCTTCTTCGCCGTCCCCAAGGTGATCGAGTGACGGGCCTCACCGATCTCGGAATCGCCGCGATCCGCGACGGCGTGCGCTCCGGCGACTTCTCGGCGCGCGAGGTGGCTCAGGCGTTCAGCGCCGCGGTCGAGAAGGGGAGGGCCTTGAACGCCTTCACCGTCGAAACGCCCGACCACGCCCTCGCCGCCGCCGACGCCGCCGATGCCGCCCGCGCCGCGGGCGCGCTCAAGCCGCTGTCGGGCGTCCCGCTCGGCATCAAGGACCTGTTCGCCACCCGCGACGTCCGGACCACCGCCGGCAGCCGAATCCTCGAAGGCTTCGAGCCGCCTTACGAATCCACCGTGTCGGGCAACCTCTTCGCCGCCGGCGCGGGGATGCTCGGCAAGCTCAACATGGACGAGTTCGCGATGGGCTCGTCGAACGAGACCAGCGCCTGGGGCCCGGTGCTCTCGCCCTGGCGCCGCTCCGACGGCGGCAACGCGCCGCTGACCCCGGGCGGCAGCTCGGGCGGCTCGGCCTCGGCGGTCGCCGCCCGCCTCGCGCCCGGAGTCACCGGCACCGACACCGGCGGCTCGATCCGCCAGCCCGCCGCCTTCGTCGGCATCACCGGCATCAAGCCCACCTACGGCCGCTGCTCGCGCTGGGGCATGGTCGCCTTCGCCTCCTCGCTCGACCAGGCCGGCCCGATGGCGCGCGACGTCAGGGACTGCGCCATCCTGCTCGAGGCGATGGCCGGCTTCGATCCGAAGGATTCGACCTCGCTCGATCTGCCCGTGCCCCGCTGGGAGGCGAGCCTGTCGGCCGACGTGCGCGGCAAGCGGATCGGCATCCCCCGCGAATATCGCATCGACGGCGTCCCGGCCGAGATAGACGAGGTGTGGGAGAAGGGCATCGCCCTGATGCGCGACGCCGGCGCCGAGATCGTCGACGTCTCGCTCCCCCACACGCGCTACGCGCTGCCGACCTATTACATCATCGCGCCGGCCGAGGCCTCGTCCAACCTCGCCCGCTACGACGGCGTTCGCTACGGGCTGAGGCGGGCGCCGCCGAACGGCAACCTCACCGACATGTACGAGGCGACCCGCGCCGCCGGCTTCGGCGCCGAGGTGAAGCGCCGAATCATGATCGGCACCTACGTCCTCTCGGCGGGCTTCTACGACGCCTATTTCAACCGCGCCCAGAAGGTCCGCGCGCTCATCGCCCGCGACTTCGAGCGGGCCTGGGAGACGTGCGATCTCCTCCTCACCCCCACCGCGCCCTCGGCCGCCTTCGCGCTCGGGGAGAAGTCGAACGATCCCATCGCCATGTATCTGAACGACGTCTTCGCCGTGCCGGCCAGCCTCGCCGGGCTTCCCGCCATCTCGGTCCCCGCCGGCCTCAACGCCGAGGGGCTGCCGCTCGGCCTCCAGCTCGTCGGCAGGGCGCTCGACGAGCAGTCGGTGCTCGACGCCGGCCTCGCGCTCGAGGAGCGCGCCGGCTTCGCCGCGCGTCCGGAGGCCTGGTGGTGAGCGCCCGCGCCGCCGTCCGCGCCGCCTCGGGCGCCCTCGTCCTCGCCTTCTTCGCCTGGCTGTGGTCGAAGGGCGCGATCGCGCCCGGAAGCCTCGGCTGGCTTCGGGTCATCCCGCTCTTCCTGCTCGGCTTCCTCGCTTTCGAGGTGATCGCCCACGCCGTCGAATCCGCACTCCATCCACGATCCGTTCGGCCTGAGCCTGTCGAAGGCCTCTCCTTCTTCCCGGAAGGAGAGCAGGGCAGGGCTTCGACAAGCTCAGCCCGAACGGTTTCCCCTCCGGGGAGGGCCTCATGAACGCCCCCTATCGCATCCAGGGCGCCACCGGGGAGTGGGAGGTGGTGATCGGCCTCGAGGTCCACGCCCAGGTCACCTCGCGCACCAAGCTCTTCTCCGGCGCCTCGACCGAATTCGGCGCGGAGCCCAACACCCAGGTCAGCCTGGTCGACGCCGCGATGCCCGGGATGCTCCCCGTGCCGAACGTCGAGTGCCTCCGCCAGGCGGTGCGCACCGGCATGGCGCTCGAGGCGCGGATCAACCCCTGGTCGCGCTTCGACCGCAAGAACTATTTCTACGCCGACCTGCCGCAGGGCTATCAGATCAGCCAGCTCTACCACCCCATCGTCGGCGAGGGCGAGGTCGAGATCCTCACCGACGAGAAGGACGAGGGCTCCGCCAAGCGGATCGGAATCGAGCGGATCCATCTCGAGCAGGACGCCGGCAAGCTGATGCACGACCAGCATCCCTCCATGTCCTATGTCGACCTCAACCGCTCGGGCGTGGCGCTGATGGAGATCGTCTCCAAGCCCGACATGCGCAGCCCCGAGGAGGCCGGCGCCTATATCCGCAAGCTGAGGTCGATCCTGCGCTACGTCGGCTCGTGCGACGGCAACATGGAGCAGGGCTCGATGCGCGCCGACGTCAACGTCTCGGTGCGGCGCCCGGGCGCGCAGTTCGGCACCCGCACCGAGACCAAGAACGTCAACTCGGTCCGCTTCATCATGGCGGCGATCGAGCATGAGGCGAACCGCCAGGTGGACGTGATCGAGGGCGGCGGAACGATCGTCCAGGAAACCCGCCTCTGGGATCCGGACAGGGCCGAGACCCGCTCGCTCCGCTCGAAGGAGGAAGCGCACGATTACCGCTACTTCCCCGATCCGGACCTGCTGCCGGTCGAGCTGTCGGACGATTTCCTCGCCGAGTGCCGGGCCAGCCTCCCCGAGCTCCCGGACGCCAAGCGCCGCCGCTACGAGACGGTGCTCGGCCTGACGCCCTACAACGCCGCAGTCCTCACCGCCGACGTCACCACCGCGCGCTGGTTCGAGGAGCTGCTCGCCGCGCTCGGCGACTCGCATGCGCAGCGCGCCTCCAACTGGGTGACCGGCGACCTGTTCGGCGCTCTGAACCGCCTCGGCCGAACCATCGAGGACAGCCCCGTCTCCCCGGCCCAGGCCGCGGGCCTGCTCCGCCTCACCGCCGACGGCACCCTTTCCGGGACCCTCGCCAAGCAGGTCTTCGAGCTCATGCTCGAAACCGGCGACGATGCCGAGAAGATCGTCGAGGAGCGCGGCCTCAGGCAGACCAGCGACACCGGCGCGATCGACAAGGCGATCGCCGAGGTGCTGGCGGCCAATTCCGACAAGGTCGCCGAATATCGCGGCGGCAAGGACAAGCTCTTCGGCTTCTTCGTCGGCCAGGTGATGAAAGCCATGCAGGGCAAGGCCAATCCGGCGGTGGTGAACGAGCTCCTGAAGAAGGCCTTGGGCTGAGCTTCCCCCCCTCCCTGCACGCAGGGAGGGGCAGGGGGTGGGTACGTCGATGCAGCGCGGCACCCTCTCCACCAACGCACCCATCCCGATCCCTCCCCTGCGGGCAGGAGGGGCGGCGGTAGCTGAGGTCGCTCAGTCCCAGCCCTCCCGCCAGCCGGGCGGGAACCAGGCGCGGTAGGGACGCGCTTCGTCGACGGCGCGGGCGAAGCTCGGCCGCTCGCGGACGCGGCGGTAGTAGGCGGCGAGCGCCGGCCGGTCCTCGAAGGGCACCATCATGCCGGAATAGAAGAGGGGCGGGCCGGCGGCGCAGTCGGCGAGGGTGAAGGCTTCGCCCGCGGCCCAGGGGCCGCCGTTCGCGGCGATGCGCGCGTCGAGCATGTCGTAGGCGCCCGCGATCTGCCGCTTCGCCTCCGCGACGCCCCAGCCGTCCCGCGCCTCCTCGGGGCGGAAATGGTCGGCGACCGCCTTCTGCATCGGCGCGTGGAGATAGAGGTCGAGGAAGCGGTCGAGGATCCGCACCTCGAGCGCCGCGTCGGGGTCGGCCGGGACGAGCGGCGGCGGGCCCTCGTGCACGCGGTCGAGATATTCGACGATGAGGCTCGATTCGGGCACCGTCACCCCCCGCGCCTCGTCGCGCAGTACCGGGAACTTGGCGGGCGGCGAGAGGGCGGCCAGCGCCGCTCTCTCCTCGGGGTCGCCGAGGTTCACCTCCACCGGCTCGAACGGCACGTCCCGCTCGTAGAGGGCGATGAGCGCCTTCTGGCAATAAGAGGAGAAGGGGTGGAGGTAGAGGCGCAGAGTCATGCCCCGATGTCGCCGTCCCGCCCGCCGCTGTCAACGCGCCTTCCGGCCGGCGTTCGTTCATGCTATGTTCCCGAGCATGAGCGACATGGCGAGCGTTGCAGGCCGGCGCGGGGGCGAGAAGCCGCCGATGCGGATGTTTCGCCCGGACGCTTTTCTAATCCCTAGGGGAGCCGGACTTTCCGGACCTTTCGAACCTTCCGCCATCCGTTTCGGAGGTTTCTTCGGCGCCCGGGCCGCCGAACAGGCCGGCATGCCGCTCGCGCAGCACGGTCTTCTGGACCTTGCCCATGACGTTGCGGGGCAGGGCGTCGACGACCAGCACCCGCTTGGGCCGCTTGAAGGCGGCGAGCGACTGCGCCAGGCCGGCGCGGACCGCGCCTTCCTCCACCGCCTCGCCCGGCCCGGCCGCGACGATCGCCACCACCGCCTCCCCGAAATCGGGATGCGGCACGCCGATCACGGCGCATTCGGCCACCCCGGGCAGCGCCTCGATGGCCGCCTCCACCTCGGCCGGATAGACGTTGAGGCCGCCGGTGATGACTACGTCCTTGGCCCGGCCGACGATGTGGACGTAGCCCGCCGCGTCGATCCGCCCCATGTCGCCGGTGATGAAGAAGCCGTCGGCCCGGAAATCCTCGGCGCTCTTCTCCGGCCGGCGCCAATAGCCCTTGAAGACGTTGGGGCCCCTGACCTCGATCACCCCGACCTCGCCGGGCGGCCTCTCCGCGCCCGAGGCGGGATCGGCGATCCTCAGCTCCACCCCGGGCAGGGGCGGCCCGACCGTTCCCGCCACCCGCGGCCCGTCATAGGGGTTGGACGTGTTCATGTTGGTCTCGGTCATGCCGTAGCGCTCGAGGATGGCGTGGCCGGTCCGTTCCTCGAAGGCGCGGTGGGTCTCGGCGGAGAGCGGCGCCGAGCCGGAGACGAACAGGCGCATGTGCGCCGCCGCCTCGCGGGTGAAGTCCGGGTGGGCGAGGAGGCGGGTGTAGAAGGTCGGCACGCCCATCATCACGCTGGCCTGGGCCAGCAGCCGGATCGCCTCCCCGGCCTCGAACGCCGGAAGGAAGATCATCGACGCGCCGGCGAGCAGGGTGACGTTGGTCGCGACGAACAGGCCGTGGGTGTGGAAGATCGGCAGCGCGTGGAGCAGCCGGTCCCCGGCGGCGAAGCGCCAAGCCTCGCGCAGCGTCTCGGCGTTGGAGGCGAGGTTGGAGTGGGTCAGCATCGCCCCCTTGGAGCGGCCGGTGGTGCCGGACGTGTAGAGGATGGCGGCGAGGTCGTCGGGCGCGCGGGGGGCGTCGGCGAATGCCTCGGGCATCGCCTGCGCCGCCGCGGTCAGCGACTCGAGCGGACGGGCGCCGCCGCCCCGCGCGGGGTCGCCGATGAACAGCGCCGGCTCGGCATCCTCGAGGAAGTAGCGGATTTCGGCGGCGGTGTAGGCGGGGTTGAGCGGCAGGTGCACCGCGCCCGCGCGCAGGGTCGCGAGGTAGACGATCAGCGCGTCGACGCTCTTCCCGGCCTGGATCGCGACCCTGTCGCCCGGCGCGATCCCGCAGCCGCGCAGCAGGTTGGCGAGCCGGCCGCTCCGCCCGAGCAGGTCGCCGTAGCTCAAGGCGGCGCCGCTCGGCTCCACCAGGAAGGTCGTCGCCGGATCGGCGGGGAAGCGGGCGCGGAAGAGGCTGAACAGGTTGGCGGACATGCGCGTCGATTAACATTGCCGCCGGGCCGGCGCGACCGGTGGTTACTGCGCCGCAACATTAATCTCCCGTTCAACTCGTCTACGGCAAAGAACGGTTCATCGCAGCAATCAGGCGGCGAGACGAGTGAGACGAACGATGTTGAGGTCAATCGACGGCAGCCGCACCTATAGCCACGACCCCGCCCGGCGCGGCTTCCAGGTGCTTTACCGCCCCGGCGAGGTGAATCGCTGCCCGGGCTGCGGCCGCACCCACTGGTATGTCGGCCGGCTCTCGGCCGAGTGCGGCTTCTGCGCCACCGCCGTCGCCCTCGCCGACACCGGCATGACCGGCACCGGCCTCCTCAACCGCCCGCATCAACGCTGGGACGAAGCCGCCTGAGGGGCGGACGCCACTGTCCCCATTCCCCCGCAGCGCCCCCCAAATGGGGACAGTAACTATTTGTCCGCTCCTACCGGACAAATAGTTACTGTCCCCATTCGAAGTGAGCCTGTCGAAGCCTTCCCCTTACGCCTCGCCCTCCAGCTCGGCGTAGAGCGCGGCGAGGTCCGTGGTCTCGAGCTGGTCGAGCAGCCGGTCGAAGCAGTCGACGACGAAATAGCCGGGCTGGAACGAGTCCGAGCGGTAGGGCGTGCGGAGCACCTCGCGCAGCGCGAAGGGCCGGCGCCAGGGGCGCGGGTCGTCGAGCGCGAAGCCCGCCTCGCCGAAGCTCGAGGCGAGGCCGGCGCCGTAGATCCTGAGCGCGCCTTGCTCGCGGGCCAGGCCGAACTCGATCGTGTACCAGTAGAGGCGCGAGAGGCGGTGCAGCGTGCCGGTCGCCGCCGCCTCCACCCCGTGCCGGCCGATCGCCTGCAGGAGGTCGGCGATGCGCGGGTCGGTCAGCATCGGCACGTGGCCGAACACGTCGTGGAAGACGTCGGGCTCCTCCAGATAGTCGAGGCTTTGCGCCGAGCGGATGAAGTTGCCCGCCGGGAACTGCCGCTGGCCGAGATGGCCGAAGAACACCTCGTCCGGCAGAAGGCCGGGCACCGCGACGACGGTCCAGCCGGTGCGGGCTGCAAGCCGCTCGTTGAGCTCGTCGAAGCGGGGGATGCCGGGCCGAGACAGCCGAAGCACGTCCAGTCCCCGCTCGAACGGCGCGACGGTGCGCCCCGCCAGCCGCGCCTGCTGCCGGGAGAAGAGCAGGTCCCAGACGCGGTGCTCCTCGGCGGTGAAATGCTCCCAGCGCTGGGGAACGGTCCAGTCCGCCGCCGCCGCGCCCTCGGTGAAGTCCCTGAACATGTCTCGTCTCCGCAAATGAAAAACCCCGCCCGGATGGTCCGGACGGGGGCTGGAAGGTCGCTTGGTGAAGGTGCGCTTTAGGGTCCCGTCCGGTATGTCCGTCCGGCATAATAGAGCGCCGCGGCCGCGATCGCGGCGGACGGGGCAGGGTTGGAGCGCATCGGCTTCATCTCGCTCAGGCTGGGCGCCCGCCTCCTCGATGTCAACGCGGAAAAAAGAGCCGCGGGGACGCCTTCTGCGCCCCCGCATCCAAACCCAGGCTGAACGCGGGCGGACGAGGGGACAGTCACTTTTGGGCGAGGGGACAGTTACTTTTGAGCACGGCGGCTCGAGAGCGCGCGCGGCGGCGGGGAGGGAACAGTTACTTTTCCCCGCGGCGGCTTGAGAACGCGCACGGCCGCGGGGAAAAGTAACTGTCCCCATTCCTGCGCCAAAGGGGGACAGTTACTTTTGCGCACGGCGGCTCGAGAGCGCGCGCGGCGGCGGGGAAAAGTAACTGTCCCCAGCCCTGCGCCAAAAGGGGGACAGTTACTTTTGCGCACGGCGGCTCGAGAACGCGCACGGCGGCGCGGAAAAGTAACTGTCCCCATTCCCTTCCGCCTGTCCCCATTCCCTTCCGCCTTCCACATGGCGGCGGGGAAAAGTAGCTGTCCCCATTCCCTTCCGCCGCCGGAACGACGCTCCTGCGGGCGCGTTTTCGGCAGGCCCTTCACGGAGTTAGGCATGCCCCGCCGCGTCCTCCTCGCCGCCGCTCTCCTCCTTTCGGGCTGCGTCCAGACGCGCCAGTTCGCCGACGTCGAGTTCGCACCGCCCGAGGGGGATTACAGCCTGCTGGTGATGCGCCCCGACGTCTCGGTCGGCCTCGTCACCCCGGGCGGGCTGGTCGAGCCGCGCGCCGACTGGACGGAGCAGGCGCGGGCCAATCTCCTGCGCGCGCTCGCCGCACAGCAGGCCGGCCGCGGCGGCCGAACCCGGATCCTCGAGCGACGCGACGAGATCGCCGGGATCGACGCCGAGACCGTCGCCGATCTCGAGCGGCTCCACCAGGCGGTGGGCGCCTCCATCGCCTATCACAAATATATGGGTGCGACGCTTCCCACCAAGCGCCGCCAGGGGCTCGACTGGACGCTCGGCGAGGACGCGGTCAGGTTCGGCAAGGCGACGGGGATGGACTACGCCCTCTTCCTCCACGCCGAGGACAGCTTCGCCTCGACCGGACGGGTGGCGCTGCAGGTGCTCGGCATCGCAGGCTGCTTCATCGGCTTCTGCGCGCCTCAGGGCGGTGGAGGGCAGGCGGCCTACGCCTCGCTCGTCGACCTGAGGACCGGCGAAATCGTCTGGTTCAACATCCTCCAGACCCAGAGCCTCGCTCCCGGAATCGGCTTCGGCGACATCCGCACGCCGGAAGGCGCGGCGCAGATGGTCGAGCGGCTGCTCGGCCGGATGAAGGCCGGGCGCAACGTGCGGGCGCGCCAATGAGCGACTTGCCGCTGACCCGCCGGATGATGCTGGGCGGGCTCGGCTGCGCCTGCTGCGGCGGCCTCGCCGCGCCGGCCGGCGCCCGCATCCCGCCCGGCTCCCTGCGGCCGGTGGTCACGCCGGGCTACCGACCCGTCGACGCCGACGAGCAGGGCCTGTGGCAGCAATATCGCCGAGTCGAGGAGGAGATAGCCGGATCGAACCTGCTCATCCGCGACGACGCCCTCGCCCGCTACCTCGGCGGCATCGCCGGGCGCGTCGGCGGCCCGGCGGCGAAGGACCTGCGCATCTATCTGGCCCATGTCCCGGAGTTCAACGCCTTCATGGCGCCGACCGGCTTCATGGTCGTCTTCTCAGGCCTCCTCCTCCGGATGCGCGACGAGGCCCAGCTCGCCGGCGTCATCGGCCACGAGGCCGGCCATTTCCTCCTCCGCCACCAGCTGCGCGCCTGGCGCGACATGAAGCGCAAGACCTCGGCCCTCACCTTTCTCGGCATGGCCGCCGGGCTCGGCTACGGCGCCACAGGCATCTATGCGGGCGGCCTCGTCCAGCTCGCCCAGACCGGGGCCATCCTGTCGCTCTTCGCCTACAGCCGGGAGCTCGAGGCCGAGGCCGACGCGATGGGGGTCAAGCAGATCGCCGAGGCGGGCTACGATCCCGCCGCCATGCCTGAGACCTGGCAGTCGCTCATCGCCGAGACAGAGGCGAGCGCGGCGATGCGGCGCAAGCGGCCGCGGCGTGGCTATTCGCTGCTCGCCACTCATCCGGCGCCGGCGGAGCGGATGGCCGACCTGCGCCTCTCCGCCCGCGAAGTGGCCGGCGCGGGCAGCACCGAGCGGGGCCGCGACCGCTACCTCGCGGCGCTCGGCGAGCACCGCCGCGCCTTTCTCGACGACCAAGTGAAGCTCAACGATCCCGGCGCCACCCTCTATCTGCTCCGCTATCTCGCGAGCGACGGCTGGAACGGCCTGCTGCGCTTCTACGAGGGCGAGACCTGGCGGCTTCGCGGCGAGGCGGGCGACAATCTGCTCGCCGGCCGCAGCTATGCCGCGGCCGTCGCCTATCCCGACGCCCCGGCCGAGGCATGGCGCCAGCACGGCTACCAGCTGCTGCGCGAGGGCCGCCGCGACGAGGGCAGGGCGGCGCTTCGACGCTATCTCGCCCTCGCCCCCTCGGCGCCCGATGCCGCCATCGTCCGCCAAAGCCTCGCGTCGTAGGAGGAAGAGCCATGGCCCGCCTCATCGTCCCAGCGCTCGCCGCCCTGGCGCTCCTCGCGGGCTGCGCCGGCGGCCCGGGGCTCGGCTATTACACCTTGATCCAGCCCGGGCCGCGCGGCGTCGTCCAGGACCGGATGGTCGTGACTCCGGGCGCGCGCTGGAACCGCGCGCCCCGCGGCGCCTCGGACATCGAGAAGGAGGAGGACTGGACGCTGAACGGGCCCCTGCTCGACAGCCTCACCTTCATCGCCGGGCTGGAGGACGGCAAGCGCATCGTCCGCCAGCGCAGCAAGGCGGACCGCAAGGTGCCCGACTTCCGCTCCGACATGGTCCCGCAGGACGTCGCGGCGATGGTCGAGACCTTCTACCGCGTCCGCGCAGGCGCGAGCGAGTTCACCCTGGCCTCGCTCAAGCCCCGCGATTTCCTCGGCCGTCCCGGCTTCCAGTTCGACTACGATTATCTCGGCGGCGACGAGGTGCGGCGGCGGGGCAGGGCGGTCGGCGCCATCATCGAGGGCCGCTTCTACCTCGCTTTGTTCGACGCCGCGCGGATGCATTATTTCGACGCCGGCCTCCCCGAGTTCGAGCGGCTCGTCGACAGCGCCCGGCTGGGTCGGCGCACGGCCGGATAGATCGCCCAAGCAAGCCGGGCCCCGTTCCCGCGCCTGATACAATTCGCGACCCTTTTCAGCCGCTTGGGCGATAGGCCTGAGACACGCGCGAGGCATCTACTCCTCAACGCCGATACGAAGCGGCGTCATCAAGGAGAAGTCTCATGAAGATCGTCAGCAAGTTCATCCTCGGGGCCGCCGCCGCTTCGGTCGTCGCCGCCGCCCCCGCCGCCGCCGCGCCGTTCCAGGGCCGCGATCATGACGGGCGGGGCCGGGTCGAGCAGGTCCGCACCACCCGCGTCGTCAGCCGCGACGCCGGCCGCCGGGTCGTCCAGGTCCGCCAGGTCCAGGCCCGCAAATGGGCCCGCGGCCAGCGCTTCGACCGGCGCTACGCGCAGAACTACCGGGTGATCCAGAACCCGCGCGCCTACCGGCTGAACGCCGCCCCCCGCGGCTACCGCTGGGTCCAGTCGGGCAACGACGCGGTGCTGGTCGCCATCGCCAGCGGAATCATCGGCTCCGTCCTCGCCAACCGCTTCTAGCCAGGAGAGGGGACAGTCACTAGTGACTGTCCCCGCTTCCCATGTCCGACCCCCACATCCTCCTCGTCGACGACGAGCGCGACATACGCGATCCGCTCGCCGCCTATCTTGCGAAGAACGGGCTGCGCGTCAGCAAGGCGGAGAATGCCGCCGCCGCCCGCCAGCAGCTCGCCGGCCACGCCATCGATCTGGTCCTGCTCGACATCATGATGCCGGGCGAGGACGGCCTCTCCCTCGCCGGCTTCATCCGCGCCACCACCCGCATCCCGGTGATCCTCCTCACCGCCAAGGCGGAGGAGACGGACCGCATCGTCGGCCTGGAGCTCGGCGCCGACGACTACGTCACCAAGCCGTTCAGCCCGCGCGAGCTGCTCGCCCGAATCAAGGCGGTGCTTCGCCGCGCCGACGGCGCCGGCAACCCGGTGCGCGCGCCGGACGCGGAGGCCTATGCCTTCGGCCCCTGGGTGCTGCGCACGGGGGAGCGCGAGCTGGTCGACGCCGAGGGCGTCGCCGTGCCGCTCTCGACCGGCGAGTACAACCTCCTCCTCGCCTTCGTCACCCATCCCCGCCGCGTGCTCAGCCGCGACCAGCTGCTCGACCTCAGCCAGGGCCGGGAGCTCGCCGCCTTCGAGCGCAGCATCGACAACCATATCAGCCGCCTCAGGCGCAAGATCGAGGCCGACCCCTCGGACCCCAAGCTGGTCAAGACCGTCTGGGGCGGAGGCTACACGCTCGCCGCGGAGGTCAGGAAGCTCTGAACCGCCGTCATTCCAGCGAAAGCTGGAATCCCACTAGCCGAGGCGTCGCGCCCCTTCCCCGGATGCGTTCCCCGGGGAGAAAGAAGGGGGATCCCGGCCTTCGCCGGGATGACGCCTCCGCGACCTACTCCCCGCGCGCTTCGGCCGCGATCGCCTCGGCCCGGGCGAACAGCGCCGGATCCACCCGCGCGCCCGAGGCCGCCGCATTCTCGGCCAGCTGCTCGGGCCGGGACGCGCCGACGATCGCCGAGGCGACGTTGGGCTCGCGCAGCACCCAGGCCAAGGCGAACTGGGCGAGGCTGAGCCCGGCCTCGGCGGCGAGCGGGCGAAGCCGCTGCACCGCCTCCAGCGTCCGGTCCCTCAGCAGCCAGTCGATGAAGCCGCCCATCTCCTCGCTGGTCGCGCGGCTGCCCGGCGGCGGCGGCGCGCCGGGCCGGTACTTGCCGGTCAGCACCCCCTGTGCGAGCGGCGACCAGACGATCTGGGAGATGCCGTTCGCAGCGCACAGCGGGATCACCTCTTTTTCCGGCTCGCGCCACAGCAGCGAATATTGCGGCTGGCTGGAGACGAACTTCTCCACCCCGGGGATCTCCAGGGCGGCCCGGATGCGCTCCGCGGGCCATTCCGAGAAGCCGATATAGCGGGTCTTGCCGGCGCGCACCGCGTCGGCCAGCGCCGCCATCGTCTCCTCCAGCGGCGTCGCCTCGTCGTAGCGGTGGCATTGGTAGAGGTCGACATGGTCGGTGCGGAGCCGGCGCAGCGAGGCGTCGATCTGCTTCTCGATCTGCGTCCGCGAGAGGCCGCGGTCGATCGCGCTCATCGGGAAGTAGACCTTGGTCGCCAGCACGTAGCTGTCGCGCGGGCGGCCCTTCAGCACCTCGCCGAGAAACTCCTCCGCCGCGCCGCGCCCGTAGACGTTGGCCGTGTCGATGAAGTTGATGCCGAGCCGGAAGCTCTCCTCGACCACCGCCCGCGCCCGGTCCGCCGCGACTCCGACGCCGAAGGTCAGCCACGAGCCGAGCGCGATCTCCGACACTTCGAGGTCGCTCGATCCCAGACGACGGTAAAGCATGGCCGGCCCTCCTTCCAATTCGCGGCTGGAAAGCCCCGCCGCGCCCGATCGTTCCGTTCAATAGCCCTTGAGGCCCATCCGCCGCAGAAGCACGCGGGTGAGGCCGAGCCGCGCGCCCGGCGGAGTCGAGGGGCCGCGCGAATCGTAGAAGGCGAAGGTCTTCGACTCCCGCGCGGCGAGCAGCTCGATCCGCCGCCAGCCTTCCGCGGTCCGCTTGTTGAAGCAGATCCGCACGTGCGGGAAGCCGCACCAGGCGAGGATCTGGCGCAGCACGCCGCTCCCGGTCGGAAGCCAGGCGAGCCCGTCGACGCCCGACATGGGCTGGGTCGCGCTCTCCTTCTTGAGCACCATCGCGCGTCCGCGGCCGAAGAGGGCGGCGGTGTTGAGGACGAGCAGCTCGCGGGTGAGGTCGGCGGCGACGCGCAGCCCCGCCACCGGGTCGGGCAAATGGTAGAAGATGCCGCTGAACAAGGTGACGTCGAACGGCTCGAGCCCGAGCGCCGGCAGGTCGGCGAGGGTGCAGGTCCTGACCTCGCCGGCGGGCGCCGGGGCGAAGCGCTGCAGGAACCGCGCCTGAGCCGTCCATTGCTCGCGGGCGTCGAAGCCGAAGCGCCGGCCGGCGCCGAGTCGCGCCGCGCCGAGCATGTGCCCGCCGCCGTTGCAGGCGCAGTCGAGGAAGGAGCGGCCCTGCATCCCGTCGGGCCAGAGCGCGGCGACGATCAGCCGCATATGCCCTTCCGGATCGTAGGTGGTCGGGGTGCGCGACTGGAGAAGCGGCCGCTTGCCGAGCGGCGCTTCCCCGGTCCTCAGCCCCGGCACAAGCTCGACGTCGTGGTGCCACGGCCCCAGCGCCTCCATCTCCGCCCTGATCGCCGCGACGTCCATCCCGCTCCTCCGCTCAAGCGGGCGCGACCATAGGCACCGGCCCCCGACAATCCACCCCCAAACGCACTCCTCAGCTTCCCCCCTGGAAGGAAAGGGGCGGGGGTGGGCTCCGCGCAGCGGGCTGCACAGACAATTAATTGAAAACAATCTTGTCAGCCAATGTTCACATCGTTAACCGATGAAAGATGGCGCGGGGCGAGAAGCTGCTCGAACGCATGCGGGCCAATCCCCGCGACTGGCGGATCGAGGACGTGGAGACGGTCTGCGCCGCCTTTGGGATCACTTGCACGCCGCCCCGCAAGGGGTCACATTACAAGCTGAAGCATGAGACGCAGGCCGAGATCCTGACGGTACCCGCCGCCCGACCGCTCAAGGTGTCATATGTCCGGGCGTTCGTGGCGTTCATCGAGGCAGTGAGGGAAGCCGGGACATGAAACCTCAGGACTACGAGATCGTCATCCGCCCCCTCTCGGAAGAGGAGGGCGGCGGCTATTTCGCGACGGTCCCGGAACTTCCCGGCTGCATGTCCGACGGAGAGACGCCTCAGGAGGCGCTCGAGAACGTCTACGACGCGATCGGCTGCTGGATGGAGGCCGCGAGCGAAATGGGCAGGGCCATCCCGGCGCCGCGCTCCTACCGCTCCGCCGCCTGACCGCACCGCCTGGCGCGGCGCCCTTCGGCGCGGCGCCCAAGCGGATCGCCGGACGCTCACTTTATCTCTCCTTTCCTGGAAGGGAGGGGCCGGGGCGCCTGCGCGCAACGGCTCGATACACTCATCATCGAAAACCATCTTGTTAGCCTAGACCGGCGTCGGTAACCGATGAAAAGTGACGCGGGGCGAGAAGCTGCTCGAACGCATGCGGGCCAATCCCCGCGACTGGCGGATCGAGGACGTGCGCGTCCTCTGTCGCCGGTTCGAGCTGGACCTCGATCTTCCACCCGGCGGCACCCATTACGGCGTCAGCGATCCCACCCAGGAGCGCCACGTCACAATACCTTTCAGACGCCCCCTCAAGTCCGTATATATTCAGAAGCTCGTCCGCTACGTCGACGCCGTGCGGGCGGCGAGGGAGGATCACCATGACCGGCACCCATGACGGCTACAAAGTCGTGATAGAACCGCTGTCCGAGGAGGATGGCGGCGGTTTCCTGGCAACCGTGCCTGAACTTCCGGGCTGCATGTCGGATGGGGAATCGCGCGCGGAGGCGCTGACGAACGTCGAGGACGCGATAGCGACCTGGCTTCACTGCGCGCGCAAGATGGGTCGCGCCGTTCCCGATCCCCAGCCTCACCGCTCGGCCGCCTGACTGAGTCTGGAGCACGGGACCCGACCCTCGGTCCCCCATTTCCCCCGGCTCGCCTCACCGCCTAGCCCGGACCCGGAAAGAAAACGCCCCGCCGCGGGTTTTGCGCCCGTTACCGTCGCCGCCGGCCCGAGCCGCGGCGCGCGGCGGAGCCTTTGGTCCGCCGACCGCGACCATGTGAAAAGGAGTATCCGTGATGAAGACAGCCGCTTTCGCCGTCGCGCTGCTGATCGGCAGCGCGGCCATGGCCCAAACCGCCCAGACCGCCGGCCCGGCCGCCGCCTATGACGGCGACGGAGTCGCCACCGCCGCCTGGGAGACGGACGGCACGGCCACCGCCGAGGCCGCCATGCCCGCCGCCGCCTGGCAGGATGCCGGCGCGACGACCGCCGTGAGCGCCGTCGTCCAGCCGGGCAATTCCGCCCCGGAGCGCGACGCCCGCGGAATCCCGGTCATCTCCGCCGCCGCCACCGTGCCGGCCGGCTGGAACGGCATCGCCGGCACGGGCGAAGCGATGGGCGGCCCGCTGCTCGACCCGGCGACGGGCGAGGCGGTCGCCGACCCCGCCGCGGCCTACCCGGCCTGCACCCGGACGGTCACCGACCACTGCCTCCAGACCTACGAACGCGGCCGCCGCGGCTGACCCCCCGGGGGAGGGGCAGGCAAGGGCCCGCCCCTCCCCGCGCGCCTCGCTCCAGGCTGCGGGCGGCGCTCGCGGCCCCGCCGCGGCCGCGCCGCTTGCCCCCCGCGCACACCCTGCTATATCGCCCGCGCAACCGGCGGCCCGGCGGGCGTGGCGGAACTGGTAGACGCGCTGGATTTAGGTTCCAGTATCGAAAGATGTGGGGGTTCGAGTCCCTTCGCCCGCACCAGCCTTCCGTCCGCTCCGCATTTCCCCAGGCCGTCCCGCCCGAGACCAAGGTAAGAGCCCAGACCCATGCAGACTGTCGAGACGTTGAACGAAGGCCTCAAGCGCGCCTACCGGATCACCATCCCCAAGCAGGATATCGACGCCCGAGTCGACGGGGAGCTGAAGCGCGTCGCGCCGCGGATGCAGATGCCCGGCTTCCGCCCCGGCAAGGTGCCGCCCAACCTCGTCCGCAAGATGCACGGCGCCGCGATCGAGCAGGAGGCGCTGAACAGCGCCGTCCAGGAAGGCATCCAGCAGCTCCTCGCCGAGCAGCGCCTGCGCCCGGCGATGCAGCCCCAGGTCGAGCTCGAGGAAGGCGGCCCCGGCCGGGACGCCGTGATCAAGGTCGAGCTGGAGACCCTTCCCGACGTCCCCGAGCCCAATATCGAGGGGCTGAAGCTCGAGCGCCTCACCGCCGAGCCGACCGACGCCGAGGTCGACGAGCAGGTCGAGCGCCTGTCGGGCAACCAGAAGAGCTTCGAGCCGGCCGGCGCGGACCGCGCCGCCCAGCCGGGCGACCTCGTCGTGATCGACTATGAAGGTCGCATCGACGGCGAGCTGTTCGAGGGCGGCAAGGGCGAATCCATGCGGATCGAACTCGGGTCGGGGCGGCTTATTCCCGGCTTCGAGGACCAGCTGGTCGGCGCCAAGGCGAACGACCAGCGGACGGTGACGGTCACCTTCCCAGAGGATTATCCGGTCGCCTACCTCAAGGGCCGCGAGGCGGTGTTCGAAGTGACGGTCGGCGAGGTCCAGACCGCCAAGGAAGGCGCGATCGACGACGGCTTCGCCCAGTCGCTCGGCCTCGAGAATCTGGAGCAGCTGCGCGGCCTTCTCAAGGGCCAGGTCGAGCAGGAGCTGAACGGCCTCACCCGCACCCACATGAAGCGCAAGCTGCTCGACGAGCTCGCCGCCCGCCACGATTTCGAGGTGCCCGCTTCGATGGTCGAGGCCGAGTTCCAGCAGATCTGGCAGCAGCTCGAGCATGAGGCGAGCCACGAGGCCGATCCCGAATCCGCCCGCGCCGAGATGGAGGCGGAGCGCGAGGATTACCGCGCCATCGCCGAGCGCCGAGTCCGCCTCGGCCTGCTCCTCTCGGAGATCGGCCAGAGGAACGGCGTGACGGTGAGCGAGCAGGAGATGAACCAGCTCATCATGCAGGCCGCGCAGCAATATCGTCCCGAGGACCGGGAGAAGTTCGTCCAGTACATCCGCGAGGAGCCGATGGCCGCCGCCCAGCTGCGCGCGCCGCTGTTCGAGGACAAGGTGGTCGACTTCCTCTTCTCCAAGGCGGAGATCGGCGACCGCACGGTGACCCGCGAGGCGCTGCAGGCGGAGATCGAGTCGGTCGAGGGGGCGGGCGGCCACGTCCACGGCCCGGGCTGCGGGCACGATCACGACCACGATCACGGGCACGATCACGGGCACGATCACGGGCCCAAGCCGAAGAAGGCGGCGCCGAAGAAGAAGGCCGCCGCCCCGGACGAGGACGCGCCCGTCGCGCAGGACAAGCCGGCGAAGAAGGCCAAGGCGAAGAAGGCCGAGGCCGACGAGGCTCCGGCGCAGCCCGAACCGGCCGCCAAGCCCGCCGCGAAGAAGCCCCGCGCCAAGAAGACCGACGGCTGAGCCCCCGTCCGCGCCGAGCTTGTCGACGCGCCCTGCTGCGCTAAAAGTCTTCTCTAAGAGAGGGCCTTCTTCAGGAGAGGTCTTCGACGGGCTCAGGCCGAACGGGTGGGGTAGCGGTGTCCCTGGTGAACTCTCAGCTTCGCATCGCCGTCCTCCTCCCCTGCTATAACGAGGAGGCCGCGGTGGCGCAGACGGTGGCGGGCTTCCGCGCCGCGCTCCCGGACGCGCGCATCTACGTCTACGACAATAACAGCGCCGACGGCACCCGCGAGGCGGCGGCGGCCGCCGGAGCCATCGTCCGTTCCGAGCGCATGCAGGGCAAGGGCCATGTCGTCCGGCGGATGTTCGCCGACGTCGACGCCGACGTCTACGTCATGGCCGACGGCGACGCGACCTACGACGCGGCGGCGGCGCCCGGTCTCGTCGCCCGCCTGCTGGACGAGCAGCTCGACATGGTGGTCGGCGCCCGCAAGTCGGAGGTGGAGGAGGCCTATCGGCGCGGCCACCGCCTCGGCAACAAGCTGTTCACCGGCCTCCTCGCCAGCCTGTTCGGCCGAAGCTTCACCGACATCTTCTCGGGCTACCGGGTCTTCTCCCGCCGCTTCGTCAAGTCCTTCCCGGCGCTGGCGCGAGGCTTCGAGACGGAGACGGAGATCAGCGTCCACGCGCTCGAGCTGGCCATGCCGGTCGCCGAGGTGGTGACCGCCTACGGCGCCCGCCCCGAGGGGTCGCACTCAAAGCTCTCCACCTGGCGCGACGGCTGGCGGATCATGAAGACCATCCTCCACCTGTTCCGGATCGAGCGGCCGGTGCTCTTCTACGGCGGCTTCGGCGCCTTCCTCGCGCTTCTCGCCCTGGTGCTTGCCGAGCCGCTGGTGGTGACGTTCATCCGCACCCACACCGTGCCGCGCTTCCCGACGGCGATCCTCTCCACCGGGCTGATGATCGTCGCGGTGATCAGCTTCGCGGTCGGCCTGATCCTCGACACCGTGGTGCGCGGCCGCCGCGAGGTTCGCCGCTTGGCCTATCTGGCGCTCCCCGCGCCGGGCGGGGCCGCGATCGAACCGGCCCGGAGCCGTTCGGGCTGAGCCTGCCGAGGCCGCTGGCTTTTCCCGCTACGGCCCGCTCCGGTCATCGCTCGTAAAGCTCCGCCCTGCTAGAGCGCGCCGATGGCAGGGGCGGGGACTTTCTTCAGGCGGGGCCTGCTCGCGCTGGCCGCCGCGGCCGGGCTGGCCGGGACGGCGGCCGCGCAGCCGGCTCCGGTCCAGACGCACGAGGAGGCGCTGGCCCAGGACGCGGCCGAATATGCCGTCCGCTACGACGTCCCGGCGGACGAGGCGGCGCGGCGGCTGCGCGCGCAGGCCGCCGCCGGGCCGGCGGTGGCGCGGCTGGCCGAGCGCTACCGGTCCCGCCTCGCCGGCATCTTCGTCGAGCACCGGCCGGATTATCGCATCACCTTCCTTCTCACCGGCGACAGGCCGGTGCGCGCCCGGGCGATCGCGGCCGGCGGCGAGAAGGTGCCGGTCGCGTTCCGAACCGGCGCCGCCGCCACCCGCGCGCAGGTGGTCGCGGCGATCCGCGAGCGCGGCCAGGCGATCCGCGCGGCGGTGCGCGGCACACGCGGCATGGGCGCCGATCCCCGCACCGGCGCGCTGGTCGTGATGCTGAGCGACGAGGATGCCGACCGGATCGACCTCGCCGATGCGCGCGCCCGCATCGAGGCGATCGCCGGCGTGCCCGCGCGCCTGCGCATCCTCGAGCGGCCCGAGGCCAATTTCGGGCTGGAAGGCGGCGCCCGGGTGGAGGGGATCGACGCCGTCAGCGGCAAGCGGGCCTATTGCACGACCGGCTTCGTCGTCACCGACGGGGTTCGCACCGGCATCGTCACCGCCGCCCATTGCCCGGACGTCCTCACCTATCTCGATCCCGCCGGCAGCCGGGTCGAGCTGCCCTTCATCGGCCAGTGGGGCTGGAGCTTCCAGGACGTCCAGCTCAACGCCGGGGAGGGGGCGCAGGCGCCGCTTTTCTATGCCGACGCCGCCAAGAAGGTGGCGCGGGCGCCGGGCGGCGAGGCCGCCCGCGACGCGACCCGCGCCGGCGACTTCCTCTGCCACCGCGGCGAGCGCTCCGGCTATAGCTGCGCGGAGGTCGAGCTGACCGACTATGCCCCGCCGGGCGACCTGTGCGGCGGCCCCTGCGCGCCGGTGTGGGTGACGGTGAGCGGCCCTTCGTGCGGCGGCGGCGACAGCGGCGGCCCGGTGTTCAGCGGCGACGTCGCCTACGGCATCGTCAAGGGCGGCACCTACGACCGCCAGGGCAAGTGCGCCTTCTATTATTACATGTCGCTCGACTATCTGCCCGAGGGCTGGACCCTTCTGCGCAAGGACGACCCGCCCCCGGCCGCGGAAAATGGGGACGGCAACTATTTTCCCCTCCACCGCTGAGGGGGAGATGGGGACAGTAACTATTTTCCCCTCCAACGCTGAGGGGGGGAGATGGGGACAGTAACTATTTTCCCCTTCCGACGCTGAGGAGAGCGGGCACGGCGCCGGAAAATAGTTACTGTCCCCATTTCCGGCACCGCTGAGGAGAGCGGGCACGGCGCCTGGAAAATAGTTACTGTCCCCATTTCCGGTCGCCCTCGGCAAGGGCCGGGGAGCGCCCACCTGTAACGTAAACGCAACGATCCGGGGCAATTCGGCCTCGCCGGCCCCGCTTCCGGTTCAATTCGCCGGCCGCCCGGTCCATAACTCCCTCGTGGATGCCGTCGCCCTTCCGGCGGCGGGGCTGGAGAGAGGGGTTACTCCGATGAATTCGATCGCGCGCAGCTTGCGTTGGGGAACGGCCGGGATCGCGCTGGCCGTGGCATTGGTGGCGGGGGAGGGGGCGGCGCTCGCCCAGCCTTCGACGACCGTGCCCGACCAGCCGAGCGGCGAGCCCGCCACCGCCGCGGAGCGGCCCGCGGGCGGTCCCGACATCGTCGTCACCGGCTCGCGCATCCGCCGCGACCCGCTCAGCCAGGACCAGCCGGTCACCTTTGTCGACCGCGCCGACATCGACCGCACCGGCCTCAACTCGGTCGCCGACGTGCTCCAGCGCCTGCCGAGCTCGGGCGGCGCGCTCAACAGCCGCTTCAACAATTCGGGCAATTTCGGCAACCCGCCCGACGGCGGCGGAGTCGGCGCCGGCGCGGCCGAGGTCGACCTGCGCTACCTCGGCTCCAAGCGAACGCTCGTCCTCGTCGACGGCCTGCGCTACGTCAACGGGGCCTCGGCGAGCGGCGTGCCCGGCTCGACCGACATCAACTCCATCCCCGAGGCGATGATCGACCGGGTCGAGGTGCTGCAGGACGGCGCGTCCGCCATCTACGGCTCCGACGCCATTTCGGGCGTCGTCAACATCATCACGCGCAAGCAGCAGAAGGGCCTTCGCCTGTCGGGCCAGCTCGGGATCTTCGGCCAGGGCGACGGCGCCTCGCAAAACTACCAGGCGAGCTGGGGCATGGGCTCGGAGGAGAGCGGCACCCATCTCGTCGTCGGCGCGAACTACGTCCGCCAGGATTCGATCAGCTCGGGCGACCGCGCCATCTCCCTGTTCCCGACGCCGGGCACCACCGCCTGCGACTCCTCGTGCAGCTCGGGCACCCCGCTCGGCCGCTTCATCGTGCTCGGCCAGAACCTCACGCTCAAGGGCCCGGTGCTCACCGGCCGGCCGCGCTACGATCCGCTCAACCCGACCGGCCCGAACAGCGACTTCAAGGCCTTCACCACCGCCGATCGCTTCAACTTCGCGCCGTTCAACTTCATCCAGACGCCGCTCGAGCGCTACGGCGCCTTCGTCAACTTCAGCCAGGACATAGGCGACAAGGTCCAGCTCGCGCTGAAGGGCGTCTGGAACCGGCGCAACTCGAAGAACCAGGCGGCGCCCTTGCCGCTGTTCGTCGGGCCCGACGCCGGCAACGGCAACCTCCTCGACACGATCAGCATCGCCGCGTCGAATCCGTTCAACCCGTTCGGCGTGACTCTCGACGCCACCAACTACGCCTTCATCGGCCGCCGCTTCGTCGAGAACGGCCCGCGCCGCTACAACCAGCGGGTCGACACCTGGTACGTGTCGGGGACGCTCAGCGGCTCGTTCCAGCTCGGCGCCGGCGACTGGTATTGGGACGTGAACGGCGTCTACGGCCGCAACAAGGCCGACCAGACGGTGTTCGGCAACGTCAACGCCGCCAACCTCGCCCGCGCGCTCGGGCCGGTCGCGGCCTGCACCGCGGGCTGCGTGCCGTTCAACATCTTCGGCGGCGCCGGCTCGATCACCCAGCAGATGATCGACTACGTCACCTTCACCCAGCGCGACAGCAGCCGCCAGACGCTGTGGGATTTCAGCGCCAACCTCTCGGGCGAATTGTTCCAGCTGCCGGGCGGCCCGGCCGGAATCGCCGTCGGAGTCGAGCATCGCGACCAGAGCGGCCGCTTCGATCCCGACCCGATCGTCGCCGCAGGCCTCGGCTCCGACATTCCCGCCTTGCCCACCGCGGGCAGCTACAATGTCGACGAGGCGTTCGCCGAGCTGCGCCTGCCGCTGCTCAAGGGGACGCCCTTCTTCGACCGGCTCGAGCTGACCGGCGCGGCCCGCTTCTCCGATTATTCGACCACCGGCTCGACCACCACCTTCAAGGCGGGTGTCGACTGGGCGCCGGTCCACGATCTGCTCTTCCGCGGCAGCTGGGCGGAGGGCTTCCGCGCGCCGACGATCGGCGAATTGTTCGGCACGCCGTCGCGCTTCGACCAGGAGATCGTCGATCCCTGCTCGGCGATCGGCGGCCAGATCCCGGCCGCGGTGCGCACCAATTGCATCGCCTCGGGCGTCCCGGCCAACGGCAGCTACGTCCAGGCCAACCCGCAGCTTCCGGTGATCACCGGCGGCAACCGCAACCTCGCGCCGGAGACGTCGGAAAGCTGGGTGGTCGGCGCCGTCTACAGCCCGTCCTTCGTGCCGCGCCTGTCGCTCGAGGCCAATTACTTCAACATCAAGGTCGACGGCGCGATCCAGGCGATCGACGCCAACGTCCTCCTCGGCCGCTGCGCCGCGAACGGCGACGCATTCAGCTGCGCCGCCATCACCCGCACCGCCTCGGGCGCCATCGCCCAGATACGCGGCCTCCTCCAGAACATCGCCGGGATCGCGACGGAGGGCGTCGACGTGACGTTGAACTACCGCACCGGAGAGACCGGGGCGGGCCGCTTCGGCCTGTTCTGGGCGAGCACCTTCCTCATCAACTACGACGTCACCGTCCCCGCCACCGCCGGCACCACCAAGATCAGCCGCGAGGGGACGGAGCAGGGCAGCCCCGACCAGGCCTTCCCGAAGTTCAAGTCGACGGCGGTGCTCGACTGGACCCGGGCCGAGTTCGGCGCCTCGCTCACCGGCCGCTACATCAGCGGCGTCGACGAGGCGAACGGCAACCGCCTCAACCACCGCCTCTACACCGACATCCAGCTCCGCTGGGAAGGGGACGAGCTCGGCGGCTTCGGCTTCGCGCTCGGCGTCAACAATCTGTTCAACCGGCCGCCGCCGGCCTGCTTCAGCTGCGGCCTCAACAACATGGATCCGACCACCTACGACGTGCCGGGGCGCTTCTTCTACGCCCGCGCGACGTACAAGATGTAGCCCGGGATTCCCGCTCGATCCGATGGGGACACCCGATCCCGTGGGGACACGTACTTTTCCCTGAAAAGTACGTGTCCCCGTGCGGGTCACTGCGCCACGCCGGCGACATGGCGGGGTCCGCTCGGCGAGGGAATGGGGGAACCGGCGGTTCGTACATAGGTTAAGCTCCCATGTCGCCCGCGGCCGCCAGCCCCGCCGTCCTCGTCGTCGAGGACGAGCCCCTGATCCGCAGCCTCGCGGCGGAGTCGCTCGCCGACGCCGGAATCCCAGCGATCGAGGCGGAGGATTCCGAGCAGGCGCTCGCCCTGCTCGGGCGCCACCCGGAAATCCGCCTCGTCTTCACCGACGTCAACATGCCGGGCGAGATGGACGGCCTGCGCCTCGTCCAGCGGGTGCACGAGATACGGCCCGAGGTCGAGCTGATCGTCACCTCCGGCCGCCGCCCGATCGCCGAGCGCGACATCCCCGACGACGGCACCTTCCTCGCCAAGCCCTACGGCCTTCGCCAGCTCGTCGACACCGTCCGCCGCAAGCTCGGCCTCGCCGCGAGGCACGGCGGCCGCTGAGGCGGAGCGCCGGCGGCTTGCAAGAGCCCGCCGCGAGGCGCATCCTTCCCGCCTCGACCATAGGGAGGGAGCCGATGCGCCACCTTGTCGCCCGCGCCGCCGGCGCCGCCGCGCTCGCCGCCGCCGCCGCGCTCGCCGCCGGCACCGCGGCCTTCGCCGCAAGCGCCGATTACTATCTCAAGATCGACGGCGTCGCCCGTCCGGCCGCCGGCGGCCCGATCTACCTCAGGGTCTCCGGCCCCGGCGACCTCGACGGCGACGGCCTCGCCGACGCCGCCGTGCTGCGGCTGGCCTGCGAGGGGAGCGAGCTTCGCGCCGCCCACCTCTACGTCACCGGCCCGCGCGACGCGGCGAGCGGCCTGCCGACCGGGCGCCGCATGCACAAGCCGCTCGGGGTCATCAAGGAATGGGGCCCCGCCTCGCCGCAGCTGGCCGCCCGCTCGACCGGCTACGACGTCAAGACGATCAAGGGCGCCCGAATGGCGGCCGACGCCCAGGGCTGGATGCCGGTCGCCCTCGCCCGCGCCGAGGGCCTCTGCGCCGACGCCGCCGCCGCGCTGCCCTGATCCTTCCCCTCTCCCCGGGGAAGAGGGGCGGGGGGGGGGAACCCGAGCCCGGCGCCGCAGCGCCGGGCGCCCCTTCACCCCTCGCCGAAGCGCTTGCGCATGAACAGCCGCGTATTGCCCGCCGGCGAATCCTCGAGAGCGCCGAACAGCGCATAGCCGAGCTTCTCGTAGAAGCCCTGCGCCTGGAAGGTGAAGGTGGTGAGCCACGCGCCGACGCAGCCCCGCTCGCGGGCGATCGCCTCCGCCTCGGCCATCAGCCGGCGGCCGAGCCCGCGCCCGCGCATCGCCTCCGGCACGATCAGAAGCTCGACGAACAGCCAGCCATAGCCGGTCCGCCCCCACAGCCCGCCCGTCACCGCGCCGCCCTCGTCCTCGACCAGCAGCGCCACCGGCGCCACATGGCCGGGAAAGCCGTGGCTGGCGTTGAACGCGACGAGCGGCCCGACGATGGCGAGGCGGTGCGCCTCGCTCGGCGCCTCGGGGATGACGATCCGTTCGGCCACGCCTCGCGCTTACCGGCGCCCCGCCGCCCCGGCAACCGCCCCCCTTGCCCGCCGCCCCGCGCCGTCCCATGTGGGGTGGGTCATCCTTCCACGCTCACAGCAGGACCTCCCATGCCCGACCACGCAGACATCCTCGCCGGCCTCGTCCCCATCGTCATCGAGCAGTCGAACCGCGGCGAGCGCAGCTTCGACATCTATTCGCGCCTGCTTCGCGAGCGGATCGTGTTCGTCACCGGCCCGGTCGAGGACCATATGGCGACGCTCATCACCGCCCAGCTCCTCTACCTGGAGAGCGAGAATCCGAAGAAGGACATCTTCATGTACATCAACTCGCCGGGCGGGGTCGTCACGGCGGGCATGGCGATCCACGACACGATGCAATATATCCGGCCGCGCGTCGGCACCGTCTGCATCGGCCAGGCCGCCTCGATGGGCGCCTTCCTGCTCTGCGCCGGCGAGCCCGGCATGCGCGTCGCTCTGACCAACGCGCGGATCATGATCCACCAGCCCTCGGGCGGCGCGCAGGGCATGGCCAGCGACATCGAGATCCAGGCCAAGGAGATATTGCGGATCCGCCACCGGATGAACGAGCTGATGGCGAAATATACCGGCCAGCCGATCGAGGCGATCGAGACGGCGGTGGAGCGCGACAAGTTCTTCGGCGCCGACGAGGCCAAGGCCTTCGGCCTCGTCGACGAGGTCTTCGAGAAGCGTCCCGCCCCCGGCGACGAGGACGGCACCCACCAGGCCCAGGCGGCCTGAGGGCTCGTCGGGACAGTCACGTGACTGTCACCAGACTGTCCCCAGACTGTCCCCCGGGCGGGGGCCTCGCGCCTCGCGCTTCGCTCAATCCTTGCCGATCTCCCGCCAGCTCTTCTCGCTGACCTCGACCCCGAACTTCTTCGCCGCCGCACCGATCCGCTTCCACGCCGAGTCCCGCTCGGCGTCGCTCACACCCTTCACCTGGTTGAACCGCGCGATCGCGTTGCGCACGTGGCTCGCATTCTCCAGCGGCTCCTTGCGCTCCCTGGGGAAGGCGAAAGCCCCTTCGTCGAGCCTGTCCCGCTGCGCCTCGGTAAGCTTCGTCATGGCGGTTTCCTTCTGTCGTGTGTCGCGGGAGGAACAACGCGCGCACCGCCCCGGCGAGTTCCGCCTCGGGGCGCGAGGGAGCCTCCGCCGCGTCCTGGGGGAAAAGGCGGTCGGGCGGCGCCTTCGCCCGCATCCGCCGGCGGCGGGGCCTTGTCCGGCCGGGCGGGGAGGGCCACATAGGCGGCGCGGCGGCGGGCCGGGGGAACCAAATCCCTCCTGCCGCACTCCCTCCCCGCGGGCGGGCGAACCGGCGTTAATCAATAAGCCATTGTGGTCGTGCGATAGTGCGGGCTAGGATGGCCACCGAGGCAAGGGGCGCCCCCGGGCGCCCGTTAGGACGATCATGACGAAGCTTAGCGGCAGCGATTCGAAGAGCACCCTCTATTGCTCCTTCTGCGGGAAATCGCAGCACGAGGTGAGGAAGCTCATCGCCGGGCCGACCGTCTTCATCTGCGACGAATGCGTCGAGCTGTGCAACGACATCATCCGCGAGGAGACCAAGTCCTCGCTGGTCAAGACCCGGGACGGCGTGCCGACGCCGCTCGAGATCTGCAAGCATCTCGACGATTACGTGATCGGCCAGAGCCACGCCAAGCGCGTCCTCTCGGTGGCGGTCCACAACCATTACAAGCGGCTCGCGCACGGCGCCAAGGCGGGCGACGTCGAGCTTTCGAAGTCGAACATCCTGCTCGTCGGGCCGACCGGCTGCGGCAAGACCCTGCTCGCCCAGACGCTGGCGCGGCTGCTCGACGTGCCCTTCACCATGGCCGACGCGACGACTCTGACCGAGGCCGGCTATGTCGGCGAGGACGTCGAGAACATCATCCTGAAGCTGCTCCAGGCCTCCGACTACAATGTCGAGCGGGCGCAGCGCGGCATCGTCTACATCGACGAGATCGACAAGATCAGCCGCAAGTCGGACAACCCCTCCATCACCCGCGACGTGTCGGGCGAGGGCGTCCAGCAGGCGCTCCTGAAGCTGATGGAAGGCACCACCGCCTCCGTGCCGCCGCAGGGCGGCCGCAAGCATCCGCAGCAGGAATTCCTCCAGGTCGACACGACCAACATCCTGTTCATCTGCGGCGGCGCCTTCGCCGGCCTCGAGAAGATCATCGCCGACCGCCTGCAGGGCAAGTCGATCGGCTTCGGCGCCTATGTCGCCGCGCCGGAGGAGCGCCGCACCGGCGAGATATTGCGCCAGGGCGAGCCGGACGACCTCCTGAAGTTCGGCCTCATCCCCGAGTTCGTCGGCCGACTGCCGGTGATCGCGACGCTCGAGGACCTCGACGAGACGGCGCTGGTCAAGATCCTCAAGGAGCCCAAGAACGCGCTGGTCAAGCAGTACCAGAAGCTGTTCGACATGGAGGACGTGAAGCTCTCCTTCACCGAGGAGGCCCTGATCTCGGTCGCCAAGAAGGCGATCGAGCGCAAGACCGGCGCCCGCGGCCTGCGTTCCATCCTCGAGAACATCCTGCTCGACACGATGTTCGACCTGCCCTCGATGGACGGGGTGGACGAGGTGATGATCGACAAGGACGTGGTCGAGGGCCGCAAGGAGCCGGTGCGCGTCTACGCCGAGAAGAAGGGCGAGAGCGCGGCCTGACCGGCTGAACGCCCATGACGCGCGCGCCGGAGCCGGCCGGCCGACCCCGCTACCTCGCCTGGCTTCCGGCCTTCCTGTTCCGCGCCGACGGGCCGGCCTGGCGCTACGTGCTCATGGCCTGGCCGCTCACGCTGGTGCCGAGCCTGGCGCTCGGCCTTGTGTTCGGGCTCCTGTTCCCCGACCTGGCCCGGCCCGATTTCCCCCTCGGCATAGGCCTCCCGTTCCTGCTCTTCCTGCTGGTGGTGGTGTCGCCGGTCGTCGAGACCCTGATCCTGCTTCCCGTCGTCCTCCTCCTCCAGCGGCTCTTCGGCAGCGGCCCGGCGGCGATCGTCAGCGCCGGCCTGTGGGCGCTGGCGCACAGCCTGGAGGCGGCGGGCTGGGGCCTCGTCGTCTGGTGGCCGTTCCTGATCATGTCGATCACCCTCCTCACCTGGCGGGCCCGCGGGCTCGGCGCAGCGCTCGGCGTCACCGTCGCCATCCACGCCCTCCAGAACGCGGTGGCGGCGCTGCTGCTGGTCGGCGGGGCGGGGTGAGCGGGGCAAGCGCGATTGATGCGCGCGGTCCCCTTCCCATATAGGGAGGAAGAGGGAGGCCCCGGCCTTCCCGCAAGCGGAGTTAATGCGTGACCCAGTCCTATCCCGTCCTCCCCCTTCGCGACATCGTCGTCTTCCCGCAGATGATCGTGCCCCTCTTCGTCGGGCGCGACAAATCGGTGGCGGCGCTCGAGAGCGCGATGGCGGCGGACAAGCAGATCTTCCTCGTCTCGCAGCTCGATCCCGCGGAGGACGATCCCGACCGCGACGCGCTCTACGACATGGGCGTCGTGGCGACGGTGCTGCAGCTCCTCAAGCTGCCCGACGGCACGGTGCGCGTGCTCGTCGAGGGGCAGCAGCGCGCCAGCCTCGTCGCCATCGCCGGATCGGGCCAGCACCTCGTCGCTGAGGTCGAGCCGATCGAGACGGAGGAGCCCGAGGGCCACGAGGTCTCGGCGCTGATGCGCTCGGTGGTCGAGCAGTTCGAGAATTATTCGAAGCTCAACAAGAAGCTGCCGGCCGAGACCGCGGTCCAGCTCGGCCAGATCGAGGAGGCGTCGAAGCTCGCCGACAACGTCGCGGCCAACATCAACATCAAGGTCTCGGACAAGCAGGCGCTGCTGGCCGAGCTCAACCCGGTGCGGCGGCTCGAGATGGTCTTCGCCTTCATGGAGGGCGAGCTCGGCGTGCTGCAGGTCGAGAAGCGGATCCGCAGCCGCGTCAAGCGGCAGATGGAGAAGACGCAGCGCGAATATTATCTGAACGAGCAACTGAAGGCGATCCAGCGCGAGCTCGGCAACGAAGGCGAGGAAGGGGAGGGCGACGAGCTCGCCGAGCTCGCCCGCCGAATCGCCAAGACCAAGCTGTCGAAGGAGGCGCGCGGCAAGGCGACCTCCGAGCTGAAGAAGCTGAAGGCGATGGCGCCGATGTCGGCCGAGGCGACCGTCAGCCGCAACTATCTCGACGTGCTGCTCGGCCTGCCGTGGGGCAGGAAGTCGAAGGTCAAGAAGGACATCGCCGAGGCGCAGGCGATCCTCGACGAGGACCATTACGGGCTCGAGAAGGTCAAGGACCGGATCGTCGAATATCTCGCCGTCCAGGCCCGCACCAACAAGCTGAAGGGCCCGATCCTCTGCCTCGTCGGCCCCCCCGGCGTGGGCAAGACCTCGCTGGGCCGCTCGATCGCCCGCGCGACGGGCCGCGAGTTCGTCCGCCAGTCGCTCGGCGGCGTGCGCGACGAAGCCGAGATACGGGGCCACCGGCGGACCTATATCGGCTCGCTTCCCGGCAAGATCGTCTCGAACCTCAGGAAGGCCGGCTCGTCCAACCCGCTCTTCCTGCTCGACGAGATCGACAAGCTGGGCCAGGATTTCCGCGGCGACCCGGCCTCGGCGCTGCTCGAGGTGCTCGACCCGGAGCAGAATTCGAAGTTCCAGGATCATTATCTGGAGATCGACTACGATCTCTCCGACGTCATGTTCGTCACCACCGCCAACACGATGGACATGCCGCAGCCCCTGCTCGACCGGATGGAGATCATCCGCCTCGAAGGCTATACGGAGGACGAGAAGGTGGAGATCGCCACCCGCCATCTCATCCCCAAGCAGATCGAGAGCCACGGCCTCAAGGAGGGCGAGCTCGTCTTCACGCAGGAGGGCCTTCGCGCGCTCATCCGCCACTACACCCGCGAGGCGGGCGTGCGCACGCTGGAGCGGGAGATCGCCAAGGTGGCGCGCAAGGCGCTGCGCCGAATCCTCGAGGGCAAGACGGAGAAGGTCGAGCTCACGCCCGACAACGTCGCCGACTTCTCGGGCGTGCGCCGCTTCCGCCACGGCATGGGCGAGGAGGAGGACCAGATCGGCGCCGTCACCGGCCTCGCCTGGACCGAGGTGGGCGGCGAGCTGCTGACCATCGAGGCGGTCACCGTGCCGGGCAAGGGCCTGATCAAGACCACCGGCAAGCTCGGCGAGGTGATGCAGGAATCGGTTCAGGCCGCCTTCTCCTTCGTCAAGGCGCGCTCGCCCAGCTACGGCGTCAGGCCAAGCCTGTTCGGCCGCAAGGACATCCACGTCCACCTCCCGGAGGGCGCGGTGCCGAAGGACGGGCCGTCCGCGGGCGTCGGAATGGTGACGGCGATCATCTCGACGCTGACCGGCATCGCGGTGCGCCGCGACGTGGCGATGACCGGCGAGGTGACGCTGCGCGGCCGCGTCCTGCCGATCGGCGGGCTCAAGGAGAAGCTGCTGGCGGCGCTGCGGGGGGGCATCAAGAAGGTGCTCATCCCGGCCGAGAACGAGAAGGATCTCGCCGACATCCCGGCGACGATCCGCGAGGGCCTGGAGATCGTTCCGGTGAGCCATGTCGACGAGGTGCTCGGCCATGCCCTCGCGACTCCGGTCGTCCCGATCGAGTGGAGCGAGGCGGACGAGCTCGCCGCCCTTCCGGCGCCCGAGCTCGCCACCGCTCCGGACGACGCCGCGCTTCGCCACTAGAGCACGCTGGGTTTAGGTTGACCCGCTCATCCTGAGTAGGGACTGAGCTTGGCGAGGCCTGTCCTGAGCGACGCCGCAGGCGGCGTCGAAGGGGACCGTATCGAAGGACCGTCCTTCGAGACGCCGCTTCGACTTCGCTCAGC
>JAFANP010000029.1 GCA_019232625.1 Alphaproteobacteria bacterium
CCGCGCCGCCGACCAATATGTCCGCCCCGGCGCCCGACAGCAGGGTGAAGCTGCCGTCGCTCTCCGCCGAGCCGTTGAACACCAGGCTCTCCGAGGCGGCGAGCGAGGCCGCGGTGACGAAGAATTGCAGCCCCGGCGCCACGTTCGCGTCGACCATGGTGATGGCATAGCTGTTCGCCGTGCCGCCCGCGCCAGGCTGGCCGGTGTAGAGCGCCAGCCGCTCGACGCCGACCAGGCTGTCGGCCGCGAAGGTGAAGCTGTAGCTCCCCATCAGCCCGACCGTGTCGGTCCCCGCCCCGCCGTCCGTCTTGTCGGCAGTGGTCCAGGCCGCGCCGTAATAGATGAAGTCGTTGCCGCCGCCGCCGTTCGCACGGTCGTTGCCGCCGTCGTCGAGCACGATGAGGTCGTTGCCGCCGCCCATCGTCACGACGTTGTCGAGCCCGTTGCCACGAACCCCCTGCGCCGAAGCCGAGGTGCCGGTCAGGTTCTCGACATTGTCCGGAAGAACGTAGAGCTGCGCATAATCCGTCTTGCTGCCCAACGAGGTGCGAACCTCGTCGATGCCCTGCCCGGCAAGCTCGACCACCTGGTCGTCCGTGCTGCCGACGAGATAGACGTCGTTGCCGTCGCCGCCCTTCAGCACGTCGGCCCCGCCGGCGCCGTCGAGCGTGTCGTTCCCGCCCTGGCCGAGCAAGGTGTTGGCTGCGTCGTTGCCGACCAGCACGTCGTTGCCGCCGCTGCCGGTCCCGTCGATCGCCGCGCCGCCGGTCAGCACCAGCCGCTCCACGCCGTAGGGCAAGGTGTAGCCGATCGAGCTCTCGACCGTGTCGAAACCGCCGGACTGGGAGAGCTGCTCCGACACCGAGTCGGAAGGATCGTCGATCACATAAACATCGTCGCCCTCGCCGCCGTCCATCGAGTCCGCGCCGGCGCCCCCGTCGAGCCGGTCATTGCCCTGCCCGCCGTTGAGGGTATCATTGCCGTCGCCGCCTTGCAGGATGTCGTTGCCCGCCAGGCCGCTCAGGGTATTCGGGGCCTGGTTGCCGATCAGCACGTCGTCGCCGCTTCTGCCCGTGCCGTCGATGAAGTGGTTGCCGGTCAGAACCAGCCGCTCGACGTCGGCCGGCAGCGTGAAGCTGATCGAGCTTTCGATCGTGTCGGTGCCGGCGCCGCCCTCGATGACCAAGGTGCTGCTCGCCGGCCGGAAGTTGAACCCCCAGTCCACCTGGAAGAGGTCATCGCCGTCGCCGCCGAGCAAGGTCGCTACGTTGTCGCCCTGTTGGAAGTCGCGAAGGTAGGCGATGAGGGTGTCGTTCCCGCCGCCCCCTTCCAGTCGGTCGAAGCCGGCCGCGGATCCGTCGGCCGAGTAGACGAGAACATCGTCGCCCTCGCCGCCGAGAAGGAGATCGTCGCCGCGACCGCCTTCCAGGTGATCGGCGCCCGCGCCGCCCTCGATACGATCCTCACCGTCGCCGCCGGCGATCGTGTCGTCGCCGTCGCCGCCGGAGAGGCGATCGTCACCCGCGGCACCGCTCAGCACGTCGTCCCCGCCATTGCCGGACATGTCGTCCGGCGCGGCGGTGCCTGCAAAATTCTCCCCGCCCGCGCCTCCCGCCGTCTCGACGACGGTGGCGAGATGGAACAGGTCGACCCGCGCGCCGGGGTTCGGGCCGGGGGATTCCGTCCCCGCGTCGCGATAGACGGCGGCGAGCGTACCGTCGGCGAGCGTGACGAGGTCGACGTTGGACTGGTCGCCATATTTGTAGCCGTTGAGATCGAACGGATCGCCGACCCTGTTGCCGACGGCGTCGAAGCGCTGCGCTCGGATGGCGACGCCGCTCGTGTCCAGCCCCTGCCCCGTCCTATCGTCCCAGGCGATGATGAACCCGCCGTCGGGCAAAGCGGCGACCGACGGTTTGCGCTGGTCCCCGGCCGGATCATGGGCGATCGAGGCGGCGCCGAGGGTGCCGTCGGCGCCGAGAAGGCGATAATAGACATCTGCTCCGTCGGCGCCGAATTCCGACCAGCTCACCACCACCGCGCCGGACGCGAGCACCGTCAGGTCGGCCTGAGCCTGCGGGACGAGCCCGATCGCGACCGCCGCCGTGTCCCCCAACGCGGTGCCGGCCGCGTCGAACCGGCGAAGATGGACGTCCTCCTGGCCCCCTTCGGGAGGATAGCTGTGCCAGGCGACGACGAAGCCGCCACCGGGGGTGGCCACCACATCGGGCTCCGACGCCCCGAGCGCCGCCGCCACCTCGAACCCCGCGCCGACCGGATTGCCGGCCGAATCGTAGCGATAGGCGACGATGGTGCCGGACTGCCCCGGCACAGCGACGATGAAACCGCCCGAGTCGAGGCCGGCGATGGCCGGAGCGGCGAAAACGGCGTCCGCCGACACCGTGATCGGCCCGCCGACCTGGGCGCCGGCCGGGTCGTAGATCTGCGCCTTCAGCTGCGCCGGGGAGGAATCCGGCCGCTCGAGCCAGGTGATCGCGAATCCGCCCGAAGCCAGAGCGGTAACGGCGAAGCCGTCCACGCCCCACAGCGGGCCGACGGCGAATTCATCCCCCAGCGCCACGCCAGCCGAGTCGAAGATGCGGGCGCGGACGCCGTCGAATGCGCCTCCCCACGTAACGACGAACCCGCCGCCGCTGAGCGGCGCGATATGCGAGGAATAGTCGAACGCGCCACTTCTTCCCGCGTCGGCAAGAAGTTCCACCACAGCTTGAAGCCGCGTCGCCATGCCCCGCCTCCACGATCGCGGCACCTGTTCCTACTGCCGCAGGGATGTTCAGCGTCAGGATACGACTTGTTCGACTGGAACAACAGTTGCTGAAATTAGGTATTGGCTCGGAGTCGAGAGATACGATTCCGGTTCGGAGTTCGTTTCGATCGGCAGCGGACCGGGATCCTCTCCGACGGTGGAATAAGCCAGCGACTGACCGTCCCTTCTATCTCGGACAGGGATAGATGGCGGTGAAGGCGGCGAGGAGCGACAGGGCCGCGTTGTTGCCGCCTTCCTGCGGCCGCGCCCTGAGATACTGGACCGCGCTCTGGGCGACCTGCTGGTTGGTGGTGCCGGCCGGGAAGCAGAAGACCGGCGGGCGGCCGGCGGCGACGAGCGCACTGGAAAAGGCGTCGGCGGCGCCGAGCACGTAGGTGAGGCAGGCGCCGTTGTCCTGCGCGCAGAGGCCGACCAGGGTCCGCGCCGCGATGCGCGTCGGGATGTGCGGGCCCTGCGGCGGCGCCTGAGGAGGTCGCGCCGCCGGCGGCTGCTGCTGCACCGGCTGCGGGGCGCGCGCCGGCGGCCGCGCCGGCTGGGCCTGGGCGACGGAGGCCGCGGCGGCCGCTCCGAGCGCGAGAATCCTTGAAAGCTGGGCCACGATTACACTCCTCGCCGGGTCCGGTTCGGGGGCGTTTTTGACATGCGCCGCCGCCCGCGTCACTCTGCTTCGCCTCGGGGGAGGCGAAAGATGCACAGTCCGATACTCGCGCCGGTCGTGGCGCTCGTCGCCTGGTCGCTGGTCATGATGACGTGGATGTACGCCGTCCGCTTTCCAGCCATGGCGCGCAAGGGGATCAGCCTCAAGGGCCGGGTCGGCAGCAAGGGCGGCGACCTCGACGGCGTGGTCGAGCCGAGCGTCCAGTGGAAGGCGCACAATTTCAACCATCTGATGGAGCAGCCGACCCTGTTCTACGCGGTTGCCCTCAGCCTCGCGCTGATGGGGGTGGGCGGCGGCTGGAACCTCTGGCTCGGCTGGGCCTATGTCGCCTTCCGCATCGCCCACAGCCTCGTCCAGGCGACCGTCAACGTGGTGCGTTGGCGCTTCCTGCTGTTCCTCGGCGGCTCGCTCTGCCTCGCCGCCCTCACCCTCCACGCCGGCATGGCGCTGCTGGGCATGCACGTCCACGGCTGAGGCGGCGAGGGGCGGCCTCTAAATGGCCGGTGCGCCCAGGCCGAGGGTGAAGGCGGCGACGAGCTCGACGTGGGTGGACCAGCGGAACTGGCCTACCGGCTGCACCCACTCGAGGCGGTAGCCGCCCTCGACGAGCGTCTTCGCGTCGCGGGCGAAGGTGGCGGGGTTGCACGAGACGTAGGCGAGGCGAGGCACCGCCGAGCAGGCGAGAATCGCGACCTGGTCCCTCGCCCCGGCGCGCGGCGGGTCGAGGATGACGGCCTCGAACCGGCCCGCCTCGGCGGCGTCGAGCGGGCGGCGGAAGAGGTCGCGGTGATCGACGAAGACCTGGCGCTGCGCCCGCCCCGCCGCCGCCTTGAGCGCCAGCGCGGCGTCCCTCGCCCCTTCCGCGGCGAGCACCCGCTTCCCCATGGCGAGCGCGAAGGTGCCGAGGCCGGCGAACAGGTCGGCGACCGTCGACGCCCCGCCCACCGCCTCCCGGACGGCGGCGACCAGCGCCGCCTCCCCTTCCGCCGTCGCCTGGAGGAAGGCGCCGTGCGGCAGCGCCACGGCGACGCCGCCGAGCGTGACGGTGACCGGCTCCGGCTCCCACCGCGTCTGGGCCCCATAGCCGTCGTCGACGGCGAGGCGGGCGAGGCGATGGCGCTCGGCGAAGGCCGACAGCGCTTCCGCCGCCTCGAGGCCGTCCGCCGCCACCTTCTCGAGCAGCAGGTCGACGCCCTGGTCGGCGAGGGTCATCCTGACGCCGCCATGGCCGCGCGGGCCGAGCAGCCGCCCGAGCAGGTCGCGCAGCGGCGCGACGAGGGCGAACAGCTCGGGACGGAGGATATGACACTCGCGCATGTCGACGATGCGGTGGCTCGCCTCGGCGTTGAAGCCGAGCAGCACCGCCCTTCCCCGCCGCTCGGCATGCAGCGAGGCGCGGCGGCGGCTGTTCGGCGGCGAGATGTGCGGCGCCCGCATCGCCGGGGCGGCGAGGCCCTGGGCGGCGAGCGCCGAGGCGATGCGCTCGGCGAGATATTGCGCATAGGCCGCGTCGTCGACCTGCTGGAGCTGGCACCCGCCGCATTCGGGGAAGTGTCGGCAGGGGGGCGCTCGGCGATGGGGCCCGGGCACGACCATGCCGTCGGCGCCGACGAGGTCGCCTGGCGCGGTGAGCGGGAAGAAGCGGCCGCTCTCCGTCACCCCGTCCCCGCGCGCGGCGAGGCGGACGATTTGCTCGGCTAGAGGCACGAGGCGAGCGCGGCCGGGAGGTGGAGGGGGAGGTCGTCGGCGATGAGGCCGGGGCCGGCGAGCTGCGCCGCGCGCCCGTGCAGCCAGACCCCGGCGCAGGCCGCCTCGAAAGCCGGGAGGCCCGAGGCGAGCCGTCCGGCGATCACTCCCGCGAGGACGTCTCCGGTGCCCGCGCTGGCCAGCCAGTGCGAGGGCGCGGCGCTTATCACGGCGGGTCCGTCCGGTCCCGCGACGACCGTGTCGGCCCCCTTGTAGACGATCACCGCCCCGGTGCGCGAAGCCGCCGCCCGGGCCGCCTCGATCTTGCCGCCTTCATCCCCGAAGGCGGCGGCGAACTCCCCGGCATGCGGCGTCGCGACGGTCGCCCCCGCAGGCCGCGCCGGCCACCCTTCCTCGGCAGCGAGGCGAAGCGCGTCGCCGTCGAGGAGCAAGGGGTGGGGCGCCGCCATCGCCTTGCGCAGGAGCGCCCGTGCCGCGGCGTCGCGGCCGAAACCGGGCCCGATCAGAACGGCGCCGAGCCGGCCGGCGAGCAGCTCGTCGAGCGCGGCGAGCGGCCGGCGGACCACCGCGTCGGGGACCGTCCCTGCTTCGCCTGCGAGGGTGACGTAGCCGGTGCCGGAGCGGAGGGCCGCCGACGCCGCCAGTGCCGCGGCGCCCGGCATCGCGCCGCCGACGACGAGCAGGTGGCCGCGCGTATATTTGTGGTCCGCCGGGCCCGGCGGGCGCAGCCGCGGCCGGCCGATCTCGTGCAGCCCACCGTCCGCCCCGGCACCGGGGTCCACGCCGATGTCGGCGACGGCGAGGCGGCCGACGTGGCGGGCCGCCGGCTGGAGCAGGTGTGAGGGCTTCAGGGCGCCGAAGGTGACGGTGAGGTCGAAATACGGCACCGGCGAGAGGAGGCGGCCGTCGTCGGTCGCGGCGCCGCTGGGCAGGTCGATCGCCACCCGCAGCCGGGCGACCGCGGCGAGCGCCGCGAGCCGCCGCCAGGCCGGTTCGTCCAGCGGGCGGGAGAGGCCGATGCCGAACAGGCTGTCGACCAGAAGCGGCGCCGGCGCCGCCTCCGCCAGCGTCGCGACCGGGCCGGCCCACGCCGCCTTCGCCGTTCGCGCGGCGGGACTCGCCGGTTCGCCGAGCGCCGCCACTCGGACGTCAAGCCCCCGCTCGCGAAGCCGGCGCGCGACGACGTAGCCGTCGCCGCCATTATTGCCCGGCCCGCACAGGACGAGCGCGGGCACGATGCCGGCGAAGCGAAGGATAGCCTCGGCGGCGGCGGTCCCGGCGCGCTCCATCAGCGTCTCGACCGGCGTGCCGGCGGCGATCGCCTCGGCCTCCGCCCCGCGCATCGCGGCGGCGGTGAGGATGGGCCGCCCGGTCACTTCCCGACGGTGGCGGGAAGGTGGTAGCGGTCGGTGCCGATCGCCACCTCGATGTGGCGGTCGTCGAGGATGGTGACCGTGGCCCCTTCGGCGCCGTCGGCGGGAATGACGCCGCGGCCGTCCCTGGTCACCTTGAGCCGGCGGAATCCGCCGCTCGGGTGGCGGACGGTGAGGATCAAGCCATCCGCGCCCGACTCGCGCTCGACCGAGCAGACCCGCTCGAAGGCGACGGCGCCGTTGACCGCGCAATCGATCCGGTCGTCGCCGCCGGCGCCCGCCGCCTGTGCAGCCTCGGCCTCCTGGCGGCTCGCCTTGGGGTCGCCGCAGGCGGCGGGGAGGAGCAGCGGGGCGAGGAGGAGGAGGAGGCGCGTGTTCATGGCCGCTATCTCCCCGATCCGGCGGGCGGCTGCAACCTCGCTCGTCGGCCCGCTAGCCTTCCGTCTCCGAGACGATGAGCGCGTCGAAGGCGCGGTCCTGCTCGGGGTCGGCGACGACGCCGCGCGCCGCGAGGGCGACGGCACGCTTGAGCGAGGCGTGGCTTTCTCGGTGGCCGGCGAGGATCGCGGCGCAGAGGCGGGCGAGCTCCGCCTCCATGTCCTCCATGCACAGCTCGGCGAGGCCGATGCGATGGGCCTCCGCGGCGCCGACCGGCAAGGCGGTGAGGAGCAGGCGCGAGGCCTGTCCCGGCCCGACCAGCGCGACGAGGCGATGCACGTCCTCCTGCGGATAGGAGATGCCGAGCTTCGCCGGAGTGATCGCGAAGCTCGCCGCGGGGCCCGCCAGGCGGAGGTCGCAGGCGAGCGCGAGCGCGACTCCGGCGCCGAAGCACGGGCCCTCCACCCGCGCGATCGTCGGGATGGGAAGCGCGGCGAGTGCGTCCAGGCCTTCGCGCATCGCCAGGCGGAACTCGGCGACGCGCTCCGGTGCGCCGCGCATCGCGGCGAAATCGGAGAGGTCGGCGCCGGCGCAGAAGGCGGATCCGGCGCCCTCAACGACGAGCAGCCCCGCGCCGGCTGCGGCGGCGGCGCGGGCGGTGTCGCCGAGCCCCCGCCAGGCGTCGGCGGGGATGGCGTTGCGCGCCTCGGGACGGTTGAGAATGAGGCGGGCGGCGCCCCCTTCCAGGCTCAGGTCGAACATCGTCCCTGCTTGCCGCCTGGCCGGGCGCCTGTCGCCAGAAAAATGGGCCGGCCGCCCTTTGAAGGGGCGGCCGGCCCCAACACGCACCACGGCGCCTTGCCCGCTCTCGCGATCCGAAGGGACCGTGCCGGCGAATGTCCGCCGGGCACGGGGCACGGCGTCGACTCGTCGCGTTCGCGGCAGCAAGGAACGTGCCACCACGCAAAAGTGCGCTGTCGGATGGTTAAGGCCCCGCCTGGCCTGTCCCCCGCCGGGACGGGCGGATCACCTGAGACGGCTGGCGAGCCGCCACCAGGCGGGATGAGCGGAGGCGATCTGTGCGCTCGCGGCGTCCCGCTCCCCCTCCGCGGCATAGAGGGCGAAGCAGCTGGCGCCGGAGCCCGACATGCGCACGAGGCGGGCGGCCGGGCCGGCACGGAGCGCGTCCAGCACCTCGGCGATCGCGGGCACGAGAGCGATCGCCGCCGGCTCGAGGTCGTTGCCGCCGCCGCGCCGCCCGTCCCAGCGGCGGAACACCTCCGCCGTCGACAGCGGCACGCCCGGATTGACGATCAGGACGGGGGCGCCGCGATGCTCCGGCGGCGCCGGATGGAGGACGTCCCCGCGGCCGGTGCCGCGAACGGTGCGGGAGAGGAAGCAGGCGGGGACGTCGGCGCCGAGCCGCGCGGCCAAGGCGAGCAGGTCCCCCTCCCCCGCGTCGATCCGCCAGAGGCGCGACAGGAGCCGCAGCGCCGCCGCCGCGTCGGCCGAGCCGCCGCCGAGCCCGGCCGCGACCGGCAGGCGCTTGTCGAGCGTCAGCGCCGCCCCCTCGCGCACCGCGTAGAGGTCCCGGAGCATCCGCGCCGCCCGAAGGACGAGATTGTCGGGCTCGGCGGCGAGGGCGCCGGCGAACGGGCCGGTGATCTCGAGCGACAGGGCCTCGGCGGGGGCGGCGTCGAGCAGGTCGCCCGCCTCGGCGAAGGCGAACAGGGTGTCGAGGCTGTGATAGCCGTCCGCCTCCCGCCCCCGCACTTCCAGCGCGAGGTTCAGCTTGGCATAAGCGATCTCGCGCATCAGGGGGCGGCGAGGTCCGGCCTGAGGCCGAGGTCGATCTTGGCGCGCAGCCGCTCGGCCGCCCCGCCTTCGGCCGCGACGAGGGCGGCGCGCCAGGCGTAGCGCGCCTCGTAGCGCCGCCCCGCGGCGTAATAAGCGTCGCCGAGATGCTCGTTGATCGCGGCGTCGGCGGGCTGGCCGCGCGCGGCGCGCTCGAGCAGCTCCACCGCCTTGGGCAGCTCGCCGCGCACGTAATAGGCCCAGCCGAGCGAATCGGTGATCGCCGGATCGTCGGGCTGGAGTCGGCTCGCCTCGCGGATCAGCCGCTCTGCCTCGGCGAGGTTCTCGCGCCGCTCGAGCTGGGAATAGCCGAGCACGTTCAGCACCACCGCCTGGTCGGGGGCGAGCTTGTAGGCGCGGGTCAAGGCGTCGCGCGCCGCGCCCCATTTGCCCGCCCGGGTCAGCGCCGTGCCCTGCAGCAGCTCCAGGGCCCAGGCGGGCTCCCTCTGGGCGGCGTCGCGCAGCGACAGCGCGCGGGCGAAGGCGTCGGCGGCGGCGTCATACTGGCCGGCCTCGCTGAGCAGGCCGCCGAGGCGGGTCCAGCCTTCGGTGTCGCCGCCCCGCCCGACTGCGGCGCGGGCCTGGGCGATCGCCTCCGCCCCGCGGCCGCTGCCGACGAGGAGTGCGAGCCGCCGGTCGGCGGCCGCGGCGGCATAGGCGTCGTCGGGCGCGACCCGGCCGAGCGCGGCGAGGGCCGCCGCCTGCCGGCCCCGGCCGGCGAGGACGTCGCTGACGAGAAGCCACGCCTCGCTGTTCGACGGGTCGAGGAAGGTCGCCAGCCTGGCGAAGCTCAGCGCCAGATCGGGCACCTGCTGCGACTGGAGGTCGGCGGCGACCCTGACGAGGAAGTCGGCGACGCCGGCCGGAGCGCCCGTCGCCGCGTTGGGCAGGCGCCGGCCGGCGGCGATCGCGGCTCGGGCGGCGGCGAGCGGCTCGCTGTCGCCGTCGAGCAGCTTCAGCGCCTGGGCGCGCGCGCCGCCGCGGGCGAGGCCGGCGGCGAGCGCGATCCGCACCCGCTCCGAGCCCGCGCCGTCGTCGCCGAGAAGCGGTGCGACCGCCGCAACCGCCTCTTCCCGCCGGCCGCGGGCGAGCAGGAGGAGCGGCCGCTGCTCGGCGGCGTAGGCGGCGGCGAGCGAGGGGCCGCGCCCCGGCGCGAGCAGCGCCAGCGGGTCGCCCTTGCCGCTCCCCTGCACCGCCCAGGCGCGCAGGATCGGCGCCATGAAGGAGAAGACCTCGTCGCGCTGGAGGGCGTCGGCCTGGGCCTCGGCGGCCGCCCAGCGCCGCGCCTTGAGCGCCTCGCCGAGCAGCAGCAGCCGGCCCTCGGGGGTGAGCTTGCCGAGCCGGTCGAGCGCCCGGGCGGCGGCGAGCGCGACCGGCGCGTTGCCGGCGGCGACCGCCTGGCTCAGCGCCCGGTCGGCGAGCAGGGCGTCGCCCGGGGCGAGGGCGAGGGCGGCGGCGAAGCGCCGGGCGGCGAGGTCCGGATCGCCGGCGCTGTCGGCGGCTCGGGCCTGGACGTAGGCGGCGAGGGCGGCGTCGGGCGTCGGCGTCGCCCCGGCCGCGGCCGGCGCCAGCAGCGCCGCGGCGGCGAGAGCGAGGCGCCTACATGTTGGGATAATTGGGCCCTCCCCCGCCCTCGGGGACGACCCAGTTGATGTTTTGGGTCGGGTCCTTGATGTCGCAGGTCTTGCAGTGGACGCAATTCTGGGCGTTGACCTGCAGGCGCTCCCGCCCGCCCTCCTCGACGAACTCGTAGACTCCCGCCGGGCAGTAACGCTGCTCCGGCCCGGCATAGACGGGAAGGTTTATCTCGGTCGGGATCGCGGGGTCCCGCAAGGTGAGGTGGACCGGCTGGTCCTCCTCGTGATTGGTGTTGGAGACGAAGACCGAGGAGAGACGGTCGAAGCTGATCACCCCGTCCGGCTTGGGATAGTCGATCGGCCGGACGAGGTCGCGCCGCCACAAGGTCTCGTGGTCGGGATGGTGCCGCATCGTGAACGGAAGCCCGATCTTCAGATAGCGCATCCACATGTCGATGCCGGCGAGCAGCGTCCCCGCCGTGCCGCCGAACTTCGCCACCATCGGCTCGACGTTGCGGACCATCTTCAATTCGTCCGCGACCCAGCTCGTGCGCAGCGCCTCGTCATAGGAGTCGAGCCGGTCGCCCGCCCGGTCGCCGGCGACCGCCGCGAACGCCGCCTCCGCCGCCAGCATGCCCGACTTCATCGCCGTATGGCTGCCCTTGATCCGCGGCACGTTGACGAAGCCCGCGGCGCAGCCGATCAGCGCGCCGCCGGGGAAGGCGAGCCTGGGCACCGCCTGCCAGCCGCCCTCGTTGATCGCCCGCGCTCCGTAGGACACTCGCCGCCCGCCCTCCAGCACCTCGCGGATCGCGGGATGCTGCTTCCAGCGCTGGAACTCCTCGAACGGCGAGAGATAGGGGTTGCGGTAGTTCAGGGCGACGACGAAGCCGATCGCCACCTGGTTCTCTGCCTGGTGGTAGAGGAACCCCCCGCCCCAGGCGTCGTCCAGCGGCCAGCCCTGGGTGTGGATGACCCGGCCCGGCACGTGCTTGCCCGGCGCGAGGTCCCAAAGCTCCTTGAGGCCGATGCCGTAGACCTGCGGCTCGCTCTCCTCGTCGAGCGCGAACTGACGCTTGAGCTGCTTGGTGAGGTGCCCCCGCGCCCCTTCCGCGAAGAAGGTGTAGCGGCCGTGAAGCTCCATGCCGGGCTGGTAGTCGGCCTTGCGGCTGCCGTCCCGGGCGACGCCCATGTCGCCGGTGGCGACGCCCTTCACGGAGCCGTCCTCGCGGTACAGCACTTCCGCCGCCGCGAAGCCGGGGAAGATCTCCACGCCCAGCGCCTCCGCCTGGCCCGCCAGCCAGCGGCAGAGGTTGCCGAGCGAGACGGTGAACGTCCCCTTGTTGTGCATGAAGGGCGGCGTCATCAGGTGCGGCAGGCTGAACCTGCGCGCCCTGGTCAGCACCCAGTGGTGGTTCTCGGTCACCGGCACGGTCAGCGGGCTGTCAAGCTCGCGCCAGTCGGGGATCAGCTCGTCCATAGCCCGTGGGTCGACGACCGCGCCGGAGAGGATGTGCGCGCCGACCTCGGAGCCTTTCTCGAGGATGCAGACGGAAAGCTCGCGCTCCGCCTCCGCGGCGAGCTGCTTCAGGCGGATCGCGGCGGCGAGGCCCGCGGGACCGGCGCCGACGATCACCACGTCGTAGGCCATCGACTCCCGTTCAGCCATGGATCGAAGCTCCTCTCGCCGCAGGCACCCAACGTCTGGCAGATAGATGCTGATTTTCGGGTTGACCAGCCCGGCCGCTTGCACCCCCAATAGCGGCGGGAATGGAGCGGGAAAGCGACTTTACGGCCGCCGAGGCGGCAGCGAGCGTCCTTCAATGGTGGAGCGACGCCGGGCTCGACGCGCTCGTCGACGAGGGGCCGCGCGACTGGCTGAAGCCGAGGCCCGCGCCGGGCGGGGCGCCCGCCGCGCCGGACGCCTCGCCCGCCGCCGCCGCCGAGGCGCCGCTTCCCGACCAGCTCGACCTGTTCCGCGCCTGGCTCGCCGATGCCCCGGGCCTACCCTTCGCCTCCCCCGGCGCGCCGCGCATCTGCCCGTCGGGCGATCCCGCCGCCGGCCTGATGATCGTCGCCGACATGCCGACCGGCGAGGATTGCACCAGCGGGACCCTCATCTCCGGCGAGGCGGGGCGCCTGTTCGACCGGATGCTGGCGGCGATCGGCCGCGACCGCGCCTCCATCTATCTCGCGGCCCTGTCCTGCCTGCGCTCGCCCGACGGCCGCTTCGGCACGGAAGGCGCGCAAAGCTGCGCGGCGCTCGCCCGGCACCATATCGGCCTCGCCATGCCCAAGGCGGTGCTGCTGCTCGGCGACGCCTGCTCGAAGGCGCTCGTCGGCCTGCCGCTCGTGCAGGCGCGCGGCCGCTGGCACGAGATCGCCACCCATGCCGGCCCGGTGAAGGCGATCGTCACCCTCGCGCCGTCCTTCCTGCTCAACCAGCCCGCCCTCAAAGCCCATGCCTGGGCCGATCTCCAGAGGCTGATCGAAGAGGTGAACCGATGATCAAGCTGCGCACGCTTCTGCTCGCCGCGGCCATCGCCTTCCCCGCCGCGCCCGCTCTGGCCGCCGACGGCGCCGGGCCCGCCGCCGCATCGGCGATGACCGACGCGCAGCGCATCGCCTATCGCGAGATCCTCGCCGCCCTCCGCGCCGGCGACTGGCTCGGCGCCGCCACCCGGCTGGACACCGTTCCCGACGGCCCCCTGCACAACGCGCTGCGGGCGGAGCTCTATCTCGCCAAGGGCTCGCCCAAGGTGGAGATCGAGCCGCTCGTTGCGCTCGTCAACCGCGCCCCCGATCTGCCCAAAGCCGACCAGCTCGCCCGCCTGGCCGCGACCCGCGGCGCGACCGAGCTGCCGCCGCTGCCGCAGCCCCAGAAGATGCTCTGGCAGGGGAGCCAGCCCCGCCGCGGCCGCGCCGACGGCGCGCCGCGCGACGCCGCCGCGACCCTCGTCGACTCGCTGATCCAGCCGCTCATCGTCGACAACCGCCCCTCGGACGCCGAGGCCGCGTTCGCCCCGCACCAGGAGGAGCTCACCGCCGAGGCCCAGGCCGAGTTCCGCCAGCGCATCGCCTGGTCCTATTACATCGTCGGCGACGATGCCGCCGCCTACCGCCTCGCAGAGCAGGCGCGCCCCGGGCGGGGTGACTGGGCGGTGCAGGCCGCCTGGGTCTCCGGCCTCGCCGCCTGGCGGATGAAGCGGTGCGGCGAGGCCGCCGACGCCTTCGCCGACGTCGCCGCCCGCACGTCCGACGACGAGCTGGCCGCCGCCGGCCATTATTGGGCCGCCCGCGCCGACCTGATGTGCGGCAAGCCCGAGCGCGTCCAGGGCCGACTGCGCGCCGCCGCCGCGTCGAAGGAAACCTTCTACGGCCTCCTCGCCGCCAGCGCGCTCGGCATCCGCACCGCCAATTTCGAAGGGCTGCACAATTATCGCGACGCCGAGTGGCGGCCGATCGCCGGAAAGCCCAACGTCCGCGCCGCCATCGCCTTCGCCGAGCTGGGCGAGATCGACCTCGCCGACCAGTTCATCCGCCACCAGGCGCGGATCGGCGGCGCGGCCGACCACGATGCGCTGCTCCACCTCGCCGCCGACCTCAGCCTTCCCGGCACCCAATTCTGGCTCGCCCACAACGCGCCGGCCGGCGCCCGCGTCAACATCGCCGCGCGCTATCCCCGGCCGGACTGGCAGCCGAGCCGCGGCTGGCGGGTGGACCAGTCGCTGGTCTTCGCCCACGCGCTTCAGGAATCGAGCTTCCGCACCGCCGTCGTCAGCCCCGCCGGCGCCACCGGCCTGCTCCAGGTGAGGCCCGGCACCGCCGGCGATATCGCCCGCGCGCGGGGCGAGGCGTTCAGCCCCGCCCTCCTCACCAACCCCGCCTCGAACATGGAGTTCGGCCAGACCTTCATCGAGGGTCTGCGCGATTCCTACGCGACGGGCGGGCTGCTGCCCAAGGTGATCGCCGCCTACAATGCCGGCCCGGTTCCGGTCGCCGAGTGGAACAACCGCCGCTTCGACCGCGGCGATCCTTTGCTCTACATCGAGTCCATCCCTTATTGGGAGACCCGGGGCTACGTGCCGATCGTGCTCCGCAACTACTGGATCTACGAGCAGGAGAGCGGCAAGTCCGCCGGCAGCCGCGACGCCCTCGTCCAGGGCCTGTGGCCGCGCTTCCCCGGCCTCCCCGGCGCCCGCGCCATCCGCGTCGAAGCCGCCGACCCCCCCACCCTCGCCTACGGCACGAAGTAAGGGAGGAAATGCTCTCCCCGAGGGGGAGGGTAGGAGAAGGAGCTTAGGCTCGGGAACCGATGAAAAATTACCTGGCAAAACCAACTCTACTTCTTCAGGTGATCGCCCTTAGAAAAGCTGAAGCCGCCGAAGTATTTGCGAGGTGCATGGGACTTATCTTCGTTTGGCTGGTCCGCCGCTGGATGATGTGTCACGCGCTTCGCAGTAACATGCGAGTCAGTCCCCGCTTCAAGGAGCGTGTGCGCATCCGAATGAAAGCGGTCGATAGCGGCCCTACGTCTGTCATCTATTCTAATGCCGACAGGGTAGCCAATCACGCGCGCGTTAACTATCGTTGATTGGTAAGCCGCGATCATTCCCGCCACCGGTTCTCCCACCAGAGGGAATGTGGCGGACTCGTTTTGCGGTGATGTCCTTGACTTCTTGTCCACCTACAACGGTATCGGCTGAAGATTCGATATCTTCAAGGTCCAATGTGCCGCCACCGCGTATTTTGAATGTCGTGGACGGGCCAGGAGGGTTCGACTGTTTCTCGGCTGGAAAAATGAGCATCCAGAACAGTCCGATAAGGCCCATCGTACCCAAAACGACGCCAAGCACCCATAACCACGAAAAATGCGCGGCTCCGTTTGACAGTGTAAGTGCCCCGATCACCGCCGCGAGCCCGCTCCCGGCTGCAAGCTCAAACAGCGTTTTAGCTATAGAACGGCGATTCATCCGGCTTCTTTATCAACCGAGCGCGTGTTCGTAAAAAGCATAACACCGGCTAATTTCGTTCTTGCTTCGTTCCCACCCGTGCGCTACCGCCTCCTCATGCCTCGCCCCGACGCCCGTCCCGGCCGCGGCGCGCCTGAGAACCGAACTCCGACGCGCTTCAACCTGCCCGTGCGCGAGGCGGACGGGGACTGGCTCGACGCCCGCGAGGCGATCGACGAGGAGCTGCCGCCGCTTCGCACCACCGTCACCGTCGAGACGCCGCGGACGGTGATCACCCGCAACGCCTCGCCCGACATCGGCTTCGACCGCTCGGTCAACGCCTATCGCGGCTGCGAGCATGGCTGCATCTACTGCTTCGCCCGGCCGACCCACGCCTATCACGATCTGTCCCCCGGCCTCGACTTCGAGACGAAGCTGTTCGCCAAGCCCGACGCGGCAAGGCTGCTTCGCGAGGAGTTGGCCAAGCCCGGCTACAGCCCGCGGCCGATCGCGATGGGGACGAACACCGACCCCTACCAGCCGATCGAGGCCAAATGGCGGATCACCCGCGCCCTGATCGAGGTGCTCGCCGAAACGAAGCACCCGTTCACCATCACCACCAAGTCCGACCGGGTGGTCCGCGATCTCGACCTCCTCGCCCCGCTCGGCCGGGAAGGGCTCGCCTCGGTCGCCCTCTCCGTCACGTCGCTGACCCCGGCCGTCTCGCGGACGCTGGAGCCCCGCGCCCCTGCCGGCCGCAAGCGGCTCGCGGCGGTGAAGGCGCTGAGCGCGGCCGGGGTGCCGGTCAGCGTCGCGATCGCGCCGGTCGTCCCCGGCATCACCGACCATGAGGTGGAGCATATCGTCGAGGCGGCGGCCGAGGCGGGGGCGAGCGGCGCCTTCTTCCTGCCCGTCCGCCTGCCCTACGAGGTGGCGCCGCTGTTCCGCGCGTGGCTCGACGAGCATTTCCCGGACCGCGCCGACAAGGTGATGAACATCATCCGCGCGATGCGCGGCGGCAAGGACAACGATCCAAATTTCTTCTCGCGCCTGCAGGGCTTCGGCCCCTGGGCGCAGCTGATGCGGGCGCGCTTCGACGTCGCGGCGAGGAAGCACGGCCTCAACCGCGAACGAAAGCCCCTCCGCACCGACCTCTTCACCCCGCCCCAGGGTCCCCAGCTGCGGCTGCTGTAGATCCTCCCCGGGGACGGGGAGATCTTCCCTCGTCCTCCCCGTCGCGCAGCGATGGGGAGGGGGACCGCCCGAAGGGTGGTGGAGGGGCCTGTCAGGCGCGAGAAGCCCCTCCACCGGCTTGCAGCCGGTCCCCCTCCCCATCGCCTCCGGCGACGGGGAGGATTTTTACGCCGCGCTGCTCAGGCGGTAGTCGCGATATTGCTCCCTCAGCGCGGTCTTGAGGAGCTTGCCGGTGGCGGTGTGGGGGAGGCTGTCGACGAACAATATCTCGTCGGGAAGCCACCATTTGGCGACGTGGCCGGCGAGATGGTCGAGGATCGCCTGCGGCGTCACCTCCTGGCCTTCCTTCCGCACCACCAGGAGGATCGGCCGCTCGTCCCATTTGGGGTGGCGCACGCCCACCGCCGCCGCCTCGGCGACGCCGGGGCAGCCGACCGCGGCATTTTCGAGGTCGATCGAGCTGATCCATTCGCCGCCGGACTTGATCACGTCCTTCGAGCGGTCGGTGATCTGGAGGACGCCGTTGGGGTGGAGGGCGGCGACGTCGCCGGTGTCGAACCAATTGTCCTCGTCGATCACCTCGCCGCCCGGATCCTGGAAATATTGGCGGATGATCCACGGCCCGCGGGTCTGCAGCCGCCCGGCGCTGCGGCCGTCCCGGGGCAGCACCCTGCCCTCCTCGTCGACCGTCCTCAGCTCGACGCCGAACGGCACCCGGCCCTGCTTGCACATATAATCGAGCCGCTGCTCGGCGCTGAGATCGTCCCAGTCGCCGGTGGCGGCGCCGACCGTGCCGAGCGGCGACATCTCGGTCATCCCCCAGGCATGGCCGACCCGTACCCCGCGGTCGGTGAAATATTGGATCATCGCCCGCGGCGCCGCCGAGCCGCCGATATGGACGCTGCCGAGCCGTCCGAGGTCGCGCCCCGCCGCCTCCACATAGTTGATGAGGGCGAGCCAGACCGTCGGCACGCCGGCGGTATGGGTGACCCCTTCGTCGTGCATGAGGTCGCACATCACGCCGGGCGTGTAGTCGGTCGAATAGACCAGCTTGCCGCCTACCATCGCCGTCGAGAAGGGGAGCGCCCAGCCGGCGGCGTGGAACATCGGCACGACCGGCAGCACCACCGAGCGGGCGGAAAGGTCGAAGATGTCGGGGCTGATCTGCATCATCGCGTGGATCAGGGTGGAGCGGTGCTCGTAGAGCACGCCCTTGGGATTGCCGGTCGTGCCGCTGGTGTAGCAGAGCATCATCGGCTCGCGCTCGTCGCCCTCCACCCAGGCGTAATCGTCGCCCTCGGCGGCGAGCAGCGCGTCGAACGAGAGGTCGCCCGGGCCGCCCGGCCCGTCGAAGCAGACATAATGCTCGATCGAGGTCCAGCGCGGCTTCAGCCGCTCGACCAGCGGCGCGAAGCCGCTGTCGTAGAAGAGGATCCGGTCCTCCGCATGGTTGGCGATGTAGACCAGCTGGTCGTCGAACAGCCGCGTGTTCACCGTGTGGAGGACGCCGCCCATGCCGATCGCGCCGTACCAGGCGACCAGGTGGCGGCCGTGGTTCATCGCCAGCGTGCCGATCCGGTCTCCCTTGCGCAGCCCCAGCCGCTCCAGCGCCCGGGCCAGCTTGCGAGCGTCGCGGGCGACGCCGGCCCAGTCGCTTCGCACCTTCTCGCCGCCGGCATGGAGCGAGACGATCTCGCGCGTGCCGTGCTCGCGCTCCGCATGATCGAGGATCCGCATGACCCTCAGCGGCCAGTCCTGCATACCTCCGAGCATAGTCCCTCCCCCGGCTGGCGGAGGCCGCAGTCTATGGCCTCAGGAGACGAGCGCAAGCCGCGCCGGGCCGCCGTTGGGAACGACGGTAAGACGGACGGCGGCGACGCCCTCGACGCGCTCGATGCGCGCGGCAAGCTCCGCGTCGAGCTGGAAGTCGCGGCCCAGCACCAGCTCCGCCTCGCCGGCGCCGAAGCGGGCGCGCAGGCGCAGCTCGCCCTGGCCGCCGCGGTCCCCCGCGACGGCGGCGGCGAGGCGGCCGATGGCGGCGGCGTCTTCCACCTCCACCTCGAGCTGCAGCCGGGCGCGCCGCGACAGCTTCTCGAACAGCTGGAGGCCGCGGACGGTGACTCGCGGCGCTTCCTCGCCCGGGCGGCGGTCGAGCTCGACGTCGAGCAGGGCGCAAGCGCCGCTATTGCCCTCCACCTGGGCGGCAACCTCGTCGTCGAAGACGGTGGCGACGAACTGGCCCGAGGCGTCGGAGAGCGTCGCCATCAGATAACGCCGGCCGCGCGCCGAGGTGCGCCAGCGCGCCTCCTCGATCAGCCCAGCCATCCGCGCCGGCGTGCGCACGCCGTCGACGAACGGCAGGTCGGCGATCGCTGCGAAGCTCTTCGCGCCGTGCGCAACGGCGAGGTGGCGGTAGCGGTCGACCGGATGGGCCGAGAAGTAGAAGCCGAACGCCTCCTTCTCCGCGGCCATGCGCTGGGCGAGGGTCCAGGTGGCGGCCACCGGCATGCGGATCGGAACGACGTTGCTGTCGCCGCCGAACAGCCCGCCCTGGCCGCTGGCGCGCGCCTCGGCGGCGCTTCCGGCATGGGCGAGGATCGTCTCGGCGGCGGCGAAGACGGCGGCGCGGTTCGGGTCGACCTCGTCGAACGCGCCGCCGCCGGCGAGGCTCTCGAGCTGCCGGCGGTTGATGAGGCGCGGATCGATCCGCTCGGCGAAGTCGTCGAGCGAGGCGAAGCGGCCATTGTCGCGCCGTTCCGCGACGAGCTGCTCCATCGCCTTTTCGCCGACGCCCTTGAGGGCGCCGAGGGCGTAGCGCACGGCGAGCCGCTCCCCGTCAGGGCTCTCGACCGCGAATTCCGCCTCCGAGGCGTTGATCGACGGCGGCAGGCACTCCACCTCCATGCGCCGCATGTCGTCGGCGAAGATGGCGAGCTTGTCCGTCTGGTGCATGTCGAAGCACATCGACGCGGCGTAGAATTCGACCGGGTGGTGCGCCTTGAGCCAGGCGGTCTGGTAGGCGACCAGGGCGTAGGCGGCCGCGTGGCTCTTGTTGAAGCCGTAGCCGGCGAACTTGTCGATCAAGTCGAACAATTCGTTCGCCTTGGGGCGATCTATGGCGTTCCGCGAACATCCGGAGACGAAACGCTCGCGCTGCGCGTCCATCTCGGCCTTGATCTTCTTGCCCATGGCGCGGCGGAGCAGATCGGCCTCGCCGAGGCTGTAGCCGGCGAGCACCTTCGCCGCCTCCATCACCTGCTCCTGGTAGACGAAGATGCCGTAGGTCTCCTTGAGCACGTTCTCGAGCATCGGGTGCGGGTAGGCGATGTCCTCCCGGCCGTTCTTGCGCGCGCCGAAGGTCGGGATGTTGTCCATCGGCCCCGGCCGGTAGAGGGAGACGAGGGCGATGATGTCCTCGAAGCAGGTCGGCTTCACCGCCGCCAGCGTGCGCCGCATCCCTTCCGATTCCAGCTGGAACACGCCGACCGTGTCGCCGCGCTGGAGCATCTCGTAGACCTCGGGGTCCTCGAGGTCGATCCGGGCGAGCTCCACCTCGATCCCGCGCCTGGCCAGCATGTCGACGGCCTTCTTCAGCACCGACAGGGTCTTCAGGCCGAGGAAATCGAACTTCA
>JAFANP010000042.1 GCA_019232625.1 Alphaproteobacteria bacterium
ATGGTCGAGGCATCCTCCTACCGTCATGCCGGACTTGATCCGGCATCCACCTTGTTTGTGTCACCGAAGAAGGAAGGTGGACCCCGGGTCAAGCCTGTCCTGAGCCTGTCGAAGGGCCCGGGGTGACGGCAGACGCTTAGGCGGGCAAGCTCAAGCCGCCAGCGGCTGGATCTCGCCGGACAGATACAGGTTCCGCGCCTTGGCCCGGCTCAGTTTGCCCGAGCTGGTCCGCGGCAGCGTCCGCGGCGGAATCAGTTCGATGACGCAGTTCATGCCGGTGACGGCGCGCACGCGCTCCCTGATGTCCTCGCGCAGCCGCTTGCGCTCGGACTCGTCGAGGCTGCGGCACTGGACCAGCACCGCCGGCGTCTCCTCGCCGCCTGGCGTGGTGATCGCGAAGGCCGCGATATCCCCGGCCTTGAAGCCGGGAAGCTGCTCCACGGCCCACTCGATGTCCTGCGGCCAGTGGTTGCGGCCGTTGACGATGATCATGTCCTTGGCGCGGCCGACGATGTAGAGATAGCCGCCCGACATGTAGCCCATGTCGCCCGTGTCCAGCCAACCGTCGCCGGCGAGGCACGCCTTGGTCGCTTCCTCGTCGCGGAAATAGCCGACCATGACCGAGGGGCCGCGGCACCAGACCTTGCCGATCTGGCTTTCGCCGAGGGCAGAGCCGTCCTCGTCGCGTATCGCCACCTCCATGCCCTGGACCGGGCGGCCGCAATTGACGATCGCCCGGTAGCGCTGCGGCCGGTCGCGCTGGACCTTGCCGTCGCCGGCCAGGGTCGTCTCCTCGACCAGCTCGACGACGATGCCCTCGCCCGGCGGCATGATCGAGACGGCGAGCGTCGCCTCGGCGAGGCCGTAGCTGGGGAGGAAGCTGCGGGCGCTGAAGCCGGCCTCGGCGAAGGCGTCGACGAAGGCCTGCATGACGTCGGGGCGGATCATGTCGGCGCCGTTGCCCGCCACCCGCCAGCGGGAGAGGTCGAACCGCTCGGCGACCTTCGACTGGCTGCCGATGCGGCGCGCGCAGATGTCGTAGCCGAAGGTGGGGGAGTAAGAGAGGGTGGTGCCCTCGTTTCGGCTGATGAGGTCCAGCCAGGCGAGCGGGCGGCGGGCGAAATCCTCGGTCTTGAGATAGTCGGTGGAGACCTGGTTGGCGACGGGCGAGAGGAGGCAGCCGACCAGCCCCATGTCGTGATACCAGGGGAGCCAGGAGACGCAGCGGTCGCCTTCCACCACCTCCATTCCGTGGCTGTGCGCGGCGAGGTTGTCGAGCAGCCCGCGATGGGTGACGGCGACGCCGTGGGGGAAGCGGGTCGAGCCGCTCGAATATTGGAGATAGGCGATCTCGTCGGCCCGGCCGGCGGGGAGAGGGGCGGGCGGCGCCTCGCGGGCGGCGAAGCCCTCCCAGTCGATGCCGGCGACGCCCTCGGCCTCGGCCGCGGCGCCCGCCATGCCGGCAAGCTCGGCGGGAAAGAAGAGGTGGCTCGGATCGGCGCTCTTCAGCTGGACGCTCAGCTGCTCGATATAGGAATCGCGGCCGCCGAACGAGGTCGGCAGCGGCAGCGGCACCGGCCAGGCGCCGGCATAGACCGCGCCGAAGAAGAGGGCGGCGAATTCGGGCCCGGTCTCGGCGATGAGGGCGATCCGGTCCTGCGGCTTCACCCCGGCGGCGATCAGCCGGTAGGCCATGGCCACGGCGTCCTCGCGCAGGTCGCGGAACGGATAGGCGCGCACGAGCACGCCGCGAGGATCGTGGAAGTTGAGCCCGCGGCGGCCGAGAGCGGCATAGTCGAGCGCCTCTCCCAGCGTCTCGAAATCGGCGTAGCGGCGCGGCAGGTCATCCTCGGTCGGCGTCGGGACAAGGGCGTCGGGCACTGCTGGCGGAGTCCTTATGTGGCGTCACGTAGCTCAGGAACGGGCCGCGCCTGAGGCGATCGGCCACGTTTATAATCGGGTTTGACTGTGGCACAATCATGGCGCGTGAACAGCCAGAGAACCCGCCGGCCCAGGCCGCCGCTCGACGAGGAGGGGCTCGAACGGCTCGCACTCGCTTATGCCGGGCGCTACGGCACCACCCGGGCGAAGCTCGCCGCCTACCTGGAGCGCAAGCTGCGGGAGCGGGGCTGGGCGGGCGGCGGCGAGGCGCCGGTGGAGCCGATCGTGCAGCGCTTCTCGGCGCTCGGCTATGTCGACGACCGCGCCTTCGCCGCGGCCCGCGCCGGCGCGCTGTTGCGGCGGGGCTATGGCGAGCGGCGCGTCGACGAGGCGCTGAGGGCCGCGGGAATCGAGGCGCCGGACGGTGAGGCGGCGCGCCGGGAGGCGAGGGACGACGCGCTCGCGGCGGCCTTGCGCTACGCGGCGCGGCGCGGCCTCGGACCCTATGCGCCGGAACCGATGGAGCGCCCCGCCCGGGACAAGGCGGCGGCGGCGATGCTGCGGGCCGGGCACCGCGGCGAAATCGTCCGGCGGATCGTCAACGCATTGCCGGGCGAAGTCCCCGATCCGGACAGCTTCTAAAAAACCGCTCCCAAACGGTTCACAAGCGCTTGAAAGCCATGATAGTCCTTCTCGCCGCACGGATGGTGGATCGGCTGTAAATGACGTCGCGCCGGGATATGCTTGCAGACCAGCCCGCCGCGGAAAGCGACGGCGGCCCCGACGCGTCCGGCGCCGAGGGGCTGCTGCGGGTCACCGGCACGATGAAGTGGTTCGACGCCACGCGCGGCTTCGGCTTCCTGGTGAGCGACGACGTGGAGGGCGACGTCCTCGTCCATTTCAGCGTGCTGAAGGATCATGACCGGCGCAGCCTCCCCGAGGGCGCGATCGTCGAATGCCTGGTGGCGGCGCAGGAGCGGGGGCTCCAGGCCCGCAAGGTGCTGTCGATCGACCTTTCGCAGGCGGTCGTCCCCGAGCATGTCCGCTCCTCCTCGCCGCCGCGCGAGCGGGTCGACCCCTCCGCCCTGCTCGGCGAGGCGGGCGCCTTCGAGCCGGTGCGGGTGAAGTGGTTCAACCGGCTGAAGGGCTACGGCTTCCTGATCCGCGACGACGGCGACCCGCAGGACATCTTCGTCCACATGGAGACGGTGCGGCGCGGCGGGCTCAGCGACCTCGCCCCCGACCAGCCGCTGCGCGCCCGCATCGCCAGCGGGCGCAAGGGGCCGCTGGCGGTCGAGGTCGAGCCGGCCTGAGCGAGGGTTCAGCCTCAGGCTTGCGTCCGCTCCCGCATCGGCGCTAGGCGGCGGCGATGGGCTTCTTCAAGCAGATCTTCACCTGGTGGGAGGGCGCGACGCTCACCACCGGCTGGCACGTGCGGCGCAACGGCCGGCAGGTCGGCTCCGACGACCAGGGCAACCTCTATTTCGCCGCCAGGAAGGGCGGGCGGCGGTGGGTGCTCTACAACGGCCCCAACGATGCCAGCCGAATCCCGCCCGAATGGTATAGCTGGCTCCACCACCAGATCGAGGGGCTGCCCGACGAATCGCTCCCGCCGCCGCCCAAGTTCCTTAAGGAGGCGGTGCCCAACCTGACCGGCACGCCGCAGGCCTATCGCCCTTCGGGCTCGCTCGAGCGCGGCGGCCACCGTGCCGCCGCAAGCGGCGATTACGAGGCGTGGACGCCGGACGGGGCATGAGGCGCGCGCTGGCGCCGGGCCTGCTCGCGCTCGCGGCCGCCGCGGCGCTCGCCGGGTGCAAGGACAAGGGCGGCGACGCGGCGGGCGGAAATCTCCAGGCCGGCGCCGGGCCGGGCACGGTCGACATCCCGCAGACGGTCGCCGCCGAGGCGCCCGGCACCACCCCGATGGCCCAGCGGGTCGCGGTGCTCGGCCTGCTCAACAAGCGCAACGGCCTTCGCCAGGACCTGACGATGAAGCCGGGCGAGGCGCGGCGGGTGGGCGACGTCATCGTCCGCCTCAGGGCCTGCGAGACGACCGCGCCGTGGGAGGCGCAGACGCTGACCGGCGCCTTCGTCCAGGTCGACGTGCGCAACCCCCAGGGCCAGTTCCACCGCGTCTTTTCAGGCTGGCTCTACAAGGAGACGCCGTCGCTCAACGTCGTCGAGCACCCCGTCTACGACGTCTGGACCAAGAGCTGCGCGATGACGCACCCCGAGGCCGACGCCGAGACGGTGCGGGCCGGGTCGGCGGCCAGCAACCGGTCGAGCGCGGAGAACTCGCCCGCGCGTCCGTCGAGGCCCGCCGCCGCCGCGCCTGCAACGCCCGCCGCGCCGACCCCGGCGCCGCCGTCCGACAATGCCGCGGACAGCCGCGACAGATAGTCCTTCTGGCTGATCTCGACCGCGCCGAGGCTGCGCAGGTGCTCGGTCATGAACTGGCAGTCCAGAAGGCGGTAGCCGCCGACCTTGAGGCGCGCGACCAGCCAGGCGAGCGCCACCTTCGAGGCGTCGGTCGCCGCCGAGAACATGCTCTCGCCGAAGAAGGCCTGGCCGAGGCTGACTCCGTAAAGGCCGCCGACCAGCGCCCCGCCTTGCCAGCATTCGATCGAATGGGCGCGGCCGAGGCGGTGGAGGGCGACGAAGCCCTCCTCGATGGGGTCGTTGATCCACGTCTCCTCGCGCTCGGCGCAGCGGCGGATCACCGCCTCGAAGGCGCGGTCGGCGGTGACCTCGAACGCACCGGCGCGAACGGTCTTGCGCAGCGAGCGGGAGAGGCGGAAGCCGTCGAGCGGGATGATCGCCCGGCGGCGCGGCTCGACCCAGAAGACGTCCTCCGCGTCGCGGCTGTCCGACATCGGGAAGACGCCGATCGAATAGGCGCGGAGCAGCAGATCGGGGTCGATCGACGCCATCGGCGGCTAGAGTATCTCGCGCACCCGGTCCTGCGGGCGGCACAGGCGGACGCCTTTATCCGTCTCGACCAGGGGGCGCTCGATCAGGCGCGGATTGGCCGCCATCGCGGCCAGCACCGCCTCGTCGCCGGCGCCGGCGAGGCCGGCGGCGCCCTCCTCCTTGCCGCGCAGGCCCTCGCCCGGTGAGAGGCCGGCGCGGGCGTAGAGCCTTCGCAGCTCGTCCGGGCCGGGCGGCGTCTCGAGATATTCGACGATCGTCACGTCGGCGCCCTCGGCGCGGAGGATGTCGAGCGTCTTGCGGGACGTGCCGCAGGCCGGGTTGTGGTAGATGGTTGCTTTCATCGTCGCTCCTCGGCCGCCCCCATAGCGCGTGCGGGGCCGGCATTCGAGCCCGGAACAAGGCTGGCGAGCGGCCGGGCCGGCTGATAGCCAGAGGCGATGGGGGAAAGAGCCTCCCAGGCGGCGGCGCTCGTTCGGGCGGGCGCCTCGGCGTTCCTCGCCGCGCTGTTGCTCGGCGGATGCGGCGCGCGCACCCGCTCGATGGACGAAGCGCTGGCCGCCTACCAGCATATCCGGGTCGGGGAGGCGGAGGACATCCTTCGCGCCGTCGCCGCCGACCGTCGGGCGCAGGCCCGCGACCGCGCCGAGGCGCACCGGCAGCTCGGGCGGATCGCCTGGCTGGTCGACGGCGACGCCGACCGGGCGCTGGCCGAGGCGGCGCGCGCCTATGCGGCGGGCGACGAGCGCTGCGCCACCGCACGGATGGAGGCGCGGGTGCTCGGCGAGGCGGGGCGGGGCGAGGCGCTGCTGTCGCGGCTGCCGGCGCTCGCCGCCGCCTGCCCGGAGCCGGGCGCGGCGGACCGGGTGCGGCTCTACGCGGCTGCGGCGGCGCTCGACCGGGCGGCGGCGGGCGACGGACGGCGGCTGGCCGACGCGGGCAGGCTGCTCGGCGCGACGAGCGAGGAGGCGCGCGCCGGGCTGCAGGGCTCGGCTTTGGCGCTTCAGCTCGCGCTGGTCCGCGGGGACCCGCAAGCCGCGCTCCGGGCCTGGAAGGATTATTTCTGGCTGAGCGAGGGCGACCTGCCGCAGGCGCTCGCCGCGAGCTTCCCGCGCGGGGCGGCGCCGGTCTTCGCCGCCGGCCTCGCCCCGGCGGCGCCCGCCGCCGCTCGGCTGGCCCTCGTCGACCTGCTGGTCCGGGCGGGCTTCGCCCGCGAGGCGGAGCGCTTCGCGGCGGCGACGGGGCTGGCGAAGGCGGCCGCGGACCACCCGCTCTGGCGCAAGGCGGCCGGCTATTTCGAGGCCCGGCGGGCGCTGGAAGCGGCGCTCCTCGCCTCCAACCGGCGGGCGGCGCGGGGCGGCCCGCCGGCCGACATCGACTCGCTCTACATGGCGGCGGAACGGCGGCTGGTCGCGGCGGCGGGGCTGCCGCGCCAGAGCCGGGCCGCCCTGCTCGCGGCCTACGGCCTCTACGGCGAGGCGGGGAAGACCGACGGCTATCCCGGGCTCAACCTCGGCCACGCGGTCCGCGACGAGCGGCTGCGGATCGAGCAATACGGCCATCGTACCGAGGCGAGGTTCATCGCGCTCGACAACATGATCGCCAACGGCTTCGACAGCTGGCTGTGGGACGGCGACGCGGCGACGGGCGGCTGGACGGAGGCGGGTCCGGTCATCGTCGAGGTGAGGTCGGCGTTCACCGAGGGGCCGCTGACCGGCTGGAGCGTCTTTCGAGGCGGGCCGGCGCGGGCGCGGCTGACCGGGCGGATCGCGGCGCGGGCGGCCTCGGACGCCGCCGCGCTGGAGAAGGGCGGGGTCGCCTTCCTGCCGGGCCTCGCCGACCGCCTCAGGCTGCAGCTCGCCGACCAGGTCGGCGCCAGGGCGGCGGCGGCGGCGGGTCGGGGCGACCTGCGGCGCGCCTATCTCGACGAATATCGCCGCGCCGCCTTCCAGCAGGCGATCTTCATCCACGAGGGGCGCCACGCGCTCGACCGGCGGCTGCTCGACGCGCGGGGACGGCGCGACCAGGCGAATCTCGAATATCGCGCCAAGCTGTCCGAGCTGGCGCTCGCCGACTATCCGAGGCTCGCCCTGTTCAACATCGACTCGGCGTCGATCGGCGGGAACGGCGCCCACGGCGTGGCCAACCGGCGGATACTCGAGGCCTATGCCGACTGGATCCGCGGCCATAAGCGGGAGATCGCCGGCTACGACCCGGCGCTGCCGCCGCTGGTCCAGGCCGACAAGCTCGGCGACGCCCAGATCCGCGCCGTCGCCCGGTCGCTGGACCCGCTGGCGCGGTAGGGGGACAGTCTGGTGACAGTCTGGTGACAGTCACGTGACTGTCACTCGAGTGTCCCTTCGGGGGGAGAGGTGCGCGGGGCGAGCCAGCCGCCGTCGGCGAGCCAGTCGGCGAGGCGGTCGGGCCAGTGGAGGATGGCGATTCGGTCGCTCTCGTCGAGGTTGAAGGCGTGGCCGGCGCCCGCATACATGTGCAGCTCCGCCGGCACCCCCGCCTTGCGCAGCTGCTCGTAGAGCGCGACCGTGGGCGCGGCGCAGCATTCGTCCAGCGAGCCCGCGGCGAGGAAGGCGGGCGGGGCGCCGGCGACCGCCCGGGCGGGGATGCCGCGCGGGCCGGGGAAGAGGAGGATTTGGAAGTCCGGCCGGGCGCTCTGCCGCTCGATCCGGTCGGGCGCCATTCGGCTGGCGACGGCCGCCAGCGGATCGGGCGGGTCCGGATTGTCGGCGATCAGCGTCACCAGCTCGCCGCCCGCCGAGAAGCCCATCACGCCGACGCGGCGGGGATCGACCCCGTAACCGGCGGCGTTGGCGCGCACCCAGCGCACCGCCCGCCGCGCGTCGGCCGCCGCCTCCCGCTCGACGGAATAAGAGGAGCCTTCCTCGCCGGCGAGGCGATATTTGAGGACGAAGACGGTGAGGCCGTAGCGGGTCAGCGCCCGGCCGAAATCGACCCCCTCACTGGTCCAGACGAGCAGCTTGTGGCCGCCGCCGGGGAAGACGATTATCGCGGCGCCGTTGGCGCGGCCGGGGGCGGGGCGGAAGACGGTCAGCGAGGGATCGTGGACGTTGCGCACCCAATATTCCTGCGCCACCTCCGCCTCGCCCCGCCGCCGCTCCGAGCCCGGCGCGCCGTTGGGCCAGAGCGTCACCGTCTGCGACCTGAGCTCGGCATATTGCGCTGCGGCCGGCGCCGAGGCGAGCGGGAGGAGGAGCGCGGCGAGGATCCGCCGGACGGCGGCGGCCGCGCGTCGCCGCCAAGGCCGGGCCGGGAGGGGCCGGCGCGCGCTCATCGCCCGGGGGCCGGCGCGCCCCGCTCGCGCTGCTTCACCCGGCGCACCTCGGCGAGCTGGCCCTTGAGGATGGCGAGCGCGTCGCGCTCGGCGGCGCTCAGACCCTCGAGCCGGACATGGTCGATCAGCACCTCGAGGGCGTCGCCGATGCGGCCGAGCTGGCGGCCGTAGCTGCCGACCTCGTCGAGCACCTTGCGCTCGATCTCCGGATGGGCGGTCTGGCCGAGGCTGATGTTGACGAGGCCGAGCTGGGCACCCTGGTTGAAGAAGGTCCAGGGATTGATCGCCTGCCACAATTTCTCGGGGGCGAGGGGGATGTTGAAGGTGGTGGCCACTGGGCGTCTCCGAAGGTGCGGGCTTGGCCGAGGGTGGGAGCCTCGCCGCTTAGACCCTCCGTCCTCGCGGCGAAAGCGAAGGATCCCGCGTCTTGCGGGCGGTCGGCCGGGAGGAAGGGAGATTCCGGCTTGCGCCGGGATGACGGGTGGGCGCGGTCGCCGCGGCGGGCAGGCGGCCGGCTACCAGCCGCCTCCTCCTCCTCCTCCGCCGCCGCCGCCCGAGGAGCCGCCGCCCCCCGAGCCGCTGCTCGAGCCGGGGGCGGTGGAGGCGGAGGCGACGGTGCTTGTGAGGGCGGCGCCGACCGTCGAGGCGAAGCGGCCGGGATTGGACCAGGCGTTCTGGCTGCCCGAATACCAGCCCATCGTGCGGCCCCGGTTGCGATCGGGATCGGCCGAGGCGGCGGCGAGGACGTCCTCGAAGCGGTCGGCCCAGCGATTCTCGACGCCGAGCGCGATGGCGTGGGGGAGGTAGCGCTCGAACAGCTCGGGCGTCTTCTCGGGCGGATGGAGGGTCTCGAGCCGGTCCTCCTCCGTGACCGAGAGATATTTCTGGAAGCCGGCAATCTCGTCCATCACCTGCCGCCCCTCCCGGGTCGGCGCCGCCATCCAGCTGAACGCCGAGAGGACGAGCGGGACGGAGAGGAGCGGGGCGAGCATGGGGAGGATGCCGCCGGCATCGGCGGCGACGGCGAAGGCGATCGTCAGCATGAACGCGGCGCCGGCGGCGGGGAGGAGGGCGAGCGCGGCGAGCGGCCAGGAGCCGCCGGTCTTGGCGAGGCGGGAATGGGTGCCGGCGAAGATCGCCCCGCCGGCGAGGAGGAGGCCGAGGACCGGCGCCCCCCATTCCCCGTCGGAATAGGGATCGGTGAGCGCGATCGCGGCGCCGACGAAGAGCATGGCGGCGAGCAGCAGCGCGAGGCCCGCCCAGGCCCAGCCCTTGTTGGTGCGGAAGGTCTTGCCGAGATAGGCCTCCTCGAGGCCCTCGCGCAGGCGCTTCTGGGCGGCGGCGAAGGTGACGTGGTTCTTGTCGTCCATCTCGAGGCTGTCGCCGCCGGCGAACAAGGAGGCGAGCATGGCCCGCTCCGGCGGCGGCATGTCGTCGCCCTCCGCGGTCTTCTCGACCCGGGTCTTCTTCTTCGAGAAGAAGCCGCCTTCCTCCTCGACGAGGCGGAGCTTGCCGTGGACGCCGCCTTCGATCAGAGCGGCCGCGAAGGCGCGGTTGTCGTAGCCCATGCGGCGGACGTAGCGGATCGCCGCCGCCGACATGCCGCGGGGCGGCGTGAAGAGGGGGACGACGGTGCCCGGGAGCGGCCCTCGCCCGGCGCGGCGCCAGGCGTAGAAATAGAAGAAGCAGAGGCCGGCGAGGGCGAGGGCCGCGGCGGCGCGGGGGCCGTTCGTCGCCAGCCATTGCTGCGCCGCGGTCGGCGGCGGCGGCTCGGCGACGACCCCCTTGGGCCAGGCGACGGCCACGGTCAGGCCTTCCTCCGGCCCGAGCGGCGCGGTGGTGCGGAAGAGGATCTCGCCGGGCTTCTCCCCGACCATTTCGGCACCGGCCGCGGTTGACCCTTGGGCGCCGGTGTAGATGGCGCGGTTCCCGAAGGTCGCCGGCCTCGGCAGGCGGATGCGCGCCTCGGCAAGGTCGATCGGGAAGGCCCAGCCGGTGCCGGTCGCGTTCCAGTAGAGCTCGTCATAGCCCGGGAAGAAGCCGAGCTGGCGGGTGGTGCGGTAATGGATGGTGTAGACGTGCTCGCCCGGGTCGAGCAGCCGGTCGGCGTCGCCGATCTTGACGCGGGTGCCGTTGTCGATCGATTCGGTGGTCCATTGCTCGGACCGGCCGTCGCGGGTGACGTCCTCCACCTTGAAGCCGACGCGGACGGTGCGGCCGCCCCGCTCGTAGCGGGTCGGGAAGTCGCGCAGCAGGCCGTGGCGGAAGCGGTCGCCGGCGGCGCGGATGGCGATCGTCTCGGTGACGTCGAGGCTGGCGTCGGGCTGGACCGTGACGTCGCTGAGGAAGCGCACGATGCGCTCGTCGGCGCCGCCCTGCTCCGCGGCGGCCGCGGCGGCGGGAGCGAGGAGGAGCAGCGCGGCGAGGAGAAGCGCCGTCAGCCTCTCGAGACCGGCCACCCGCTCAGCCCTTCGCGCCGAACTTCACCACCGGGGCCGTCTGGATCGACGCGTCGTTGTCCTCGTAATATTCGGCCTCGGTGAAGCCCATAGGCCGGGCGATCGCGACGTTGGGGAAGGACTGGATGCCGGTGTTGAGGTCGCGCGCCGTCGCGTTGTAATAGCGCCGCGCCCCCTGAAGCTGCTCCTCGATCTCGGAGAGCTCCCCCTGGAGCTGGCGGAAATTCTCGTCCGCCTTGAGGTCGGGATAGGCCTCGGCGACGGCCATCAGCCGGCCGAGCATCCCGGTCATCGCGGCGTCGGCCTGGGCCGTCTCGGCGACGCCGCGGGCGCCGCTCGCGCTGCCGCGGAGCGCCGTCACCTGGCTCAGCACCTCGCGCTCGTGGGTGGCGTAGCCCTCGACCGTGCTGACCAGGTTCGGGACGAGGTCGGCCCTTCGGCGCAGCTGAACGGTGATTCCGCTGAAGCCCTCCTTGGTGAGGGCGCGCAGGCGGACGAGGCGATTGTAGATTCCGATCGCCCACAGCAGGAGGACGACGACGACGGCCAGCACGATCCAGCCCAGCATGCCCATGTTCAACTCCCCCCGAAGACGAGGCGTGTCTTAAGACGGAGCGGGAAGCTTTGTCGAGCGGATCAGCCGGCGGCGGGGTGCGGCCTCGGCGCCGCCACCTCGCGCAGGGTCGCCTGCGCCTCGGGCACGGAGGTCACCACCTGCGGGCAGCGCAGGCAGGCCGCGCCGCCTATCTCGGCGTGCCAGCGGCAGGTGGGGCGGATCTGGCAGGACGGAAGGGTGGCGGCGACCGGCGGCAGCATCGCCGCGATGCGCGCGCCGAGGCTGCACCGCGTCCCGTCGTGATGGGCGCAGCGGCTCTCCTCGCAGCGGGCGGCGTAGCGGAACACCTGGGTCGGCTGGAGCGGGCCGAGCGCCTCGACCATCTCGCCCGTCACCGACGCGTCCGCCTTCAGATAGGCGACGCGGGGCTCCTCGGGCGTGCCGGCGACGATCCCGAAGATCCGCGCCTCCGCCATGTCCGGCTGGGCGCTCGGACAGGAGAGCGGCCGTTCCGCCACGGCGCCTTCGCTCAGAACTCGCGAAGGTTCAGCGAGTCGCGCTCGACGAAGCCGGCGAGGTGCCCGCCCTTGCCGATCGGGATGACGACCGGATCGACCTGGATTCCCGACTTGGAGACGCCGCTCGCCACCGCCTGGGAGAAATGCTGGGCCTCGGTAAGGTCGCGGATCATCCGGCCGAGTATGTCCGGGCGGACGATGACGTTGTGGCCGCCCAAGGCCGCGGCGGAGCCGGCGTTGCGCTGCGTGGCGGCCTTGACGGCCTCGTCGACCACCCGCGACAAGTCGCGCGAGTTCACGAGCTTCGCTTTTCCGATCGTTTCGTCGCCCATCCTGCATCTCCCCAAAGTGCGACTCGGCAGCAGGGATGCTCCCACTTTGGACGGACAGCGTCAAGAAGAGGGCAAGTCGAGCCCAGGGACTTGCAGGGTGTTGAAAAAGAGCCGGAAACTACTTGTCGTCGCGGCCGAGCCACTCCTCCAGCCATTTGATCGTATATTCCCCCCGCTGGAACTCGGGATCCTCGATCAGCTTCTGGTGGAGGGGGATCGTGGTCTTGAGCCCGTCGACGACGAACTCCTCGAGCGCGCGGCGCAAGCGCATGATGCAGCGCTCGCGGTTGGAGCCGTAGACGATCAGCTTGGCGATCATGCTGTCGTAATAAGGCGGCACCCGATAGCCGCCGTAGAGGCCGCTATCGACGCGGACGTGCATGCCGCCGGGGGCGACGTAATTCTTCACCAGCCCGGGCGAGGGGGCGAAGGTCTGCGGATCCTCGGCGTTGATCCGGCACTCGATGGCGTGGCCGCGGAAGGCGACCTGCTCCTGGCTGCAGGAGAGGCCCTCGCCCGAGGCGACGCGGATCTGCTCGCGCACCAGATCGAGGCCGGTGATGTACTCGGTGACCGGATGCTCCACCTGCAGCCGGGTGTTCATCTCGATGAAGTAGAATTCCCCATTCTCGTAGAGGAACTCGATCGTGCCGGCGCCGCGATAGCCCATGTCGGCCATGGCGCGGGCGACGATGCCGCCCATCCGGTCCCGCTCGGCCGGGGCGATCACCGGGGAAGGCGCCTCCTCGAGCACCTTCTGGTGGCGGCGCTGAAGCGAGCAGTCGCGCTCGCCGAGATGGACGGCCTTGCCGTTGCCGTCGCCGAACACCTGGAACTCGATGTGGCGCGGGTCGCCGAGATATTTCTCGATGTAGACGGTGTCGTCGCCGAAGGCGTTCTTCGCCTCCGAGCGGGCCTGGCTGACCTGCGCCTCGAGCTCGTCCTCGGAGCGGACCACCTTCATGCCGCGCCCGCCGCCGCCGGAGGCCGCCTTGACGATGACGGGATAGCCCGCCGCCGCGGCGACGTCCCGCGCCTCGGCGAACCCTTCGACCGGCCCGTCCGAGCCGGGCACCAGCGGCAGGCCGAGCTTCGCGGCGGTGCGCTTCGCCTCGATCTTGTCGCCCATCACGCGGATATGCTCGGGCTTGGGGCCGATCCAGACGATGCCGTGCGATTCGACGATCTCGGCGAAGCGGGCGTTCTCGGAGAGGAAGCCGTAGCCGGGATGGATCGCGTCGGCGTGGCTGATCTCGGCCGCCGAGATGATGTTGGGGATGTTGAGGTAGCTCTCCGCGGCGGGCGGCGGGCCGATGCAGATCGCCTCGTCGGCGAGCCGGACGTGCATAGCGTCGGAATCGGCGGTGGAATGAACAGCGACCGTCTTTATGCCCATCTCGTGGCAGGCGCGGTGGATCCGAAGCGCGATCTCGCCCCGGTTGGCGATGAGGACCTTCCGGATCATCCCCCGGTCACTCGACGATGACGAGCGGCTGGTCGAACTCGACCGGCTGGGCGTCGACGACGAGGACCTGGCGGACGGTGCCGGCGCGCGAGGCGAGGATCGGGTTCATCACCTTCATCGCCTCGACGATCAGCAGGGTGTCGCCCTCCTTCACCGCGTCGCCCGGGGAGACGAACGGCTTCGCGCCCGGCTCGCCGGAGAGGTAGACGGTGCCGACCATCGGCGACTTGACGGCGCCCGGATGGCTGGCCGGCGACGCTTCCGCGGCGGCGGGAGCCGGCGCGGCGGGGGTCGCGGCCGGGGCGGCGGGCGGCGGGGCGGCGGGGGCCGGGGCGGCGGCCGCGACGGCGACCTGCCGCTTGACCACGATGCGCCGCTCGCCGTCCTCGACCTCGATCTCGGTCAGCGAATTCTCATTGAGGAGCTCGGCGAGCTGGCGCACGAGATCCGCCTCGATGCGCATGCCGCCCGCCTCGGGCGAGTCGCGTTCGTCGGTCATTCCATTCCCCTTGTTCGGGCGGCGCTTTACTCAGAGCCGGGCCGCCGCGTCCAGAGCCAGCGCATAGCCGAGGGCGCCGAAGCCCGCGACGCTGCCCTTCGCGACCGGCGCGATCAGGCTGCGCCGCCGGAAGCTTTCACGCGCCTGCGGGTTGGAGAGGTGGACCTCGATCACCGGCACGTCCACCGCCTTGACCGCGTCGTGGAGGGCGACGGACGTGTGGGTGAGCCCGCCGGGATTGAGGATCACCGCCCTGGCGCCCTCCGCCTGCGCCTCGTGCAGCCAGTCGATCAGGTGGCCCTCGTGGTTCGACTGGCGGATCTCGACGGCGAGGCCGAGCTCGCGCGCCCGGTCCTCGAGCCGCCCGGCGATGTCGTCGAGCGTGTCGTCCCCGTAGATTTCCGGCTCGCGCAGGCCGAGCAGGTTGAGATTGGGGCCGTTCAGCACGTAGACGGTGGGTAGCGTCGCCATGGCGGCACGCTATAGGGCCCCTCGTGGTTTACGACGACACCTTTTCGATCACGGTCAACGGCGAGCATCGCCGAGTCCCCAAGGGGATCAGCATCGCCGAGCTGGCGCTGGAGCTCGGACTGGAGCCGACCCGGGTGGCCGTGGAGCGCAACCTCGAGATCGTGCCCCGCTCGACGCTCGCCGACGTGAAGGTCGAGGACGGCGACGATTACGAGATCGTCACCTTCGTGGGCGGGGGCTGAGGGGATGGACGACAGCTGGAGTGTCGCCGGGCGCCGCTTCGAGTCGCGCCTCATCGTCGGGACGGGAAAGTACAGGGACTTCGCTCAGAACGCGGCGGCGGTGGAGGCTTCGGGGGCCCAGATCGTCACCGTGGCGGTGCGGCGGGTCAACATCTCCGACCCGAAGCAGCCGGTGCTGATGGACTTCATCGACCCCAGGAAGGTCACCTACCTCCCCAACACCGCCGGCTGCTTCACCGCCGAGGAGGCGATCCGGACTCTGCGCCTGGCGCGGGAGGCGGGCGGGTGGACGCTGGTGAAGCTCGAGGTGCTGGGCGAGGCGAAGACCCTCTATCCGGACATGGTCGAGACCCTGCGGGCGACCGAGATACTCGCGCGCGAAGGCTTCGAGCCGATGGTCTATTGCGCCGACGACCCGATCGCGGCGAAGCGGCTGGAGGATGCCGGGGCGGTGGCGATCATGCCGCTCGGAGCGCCGATCGGCTCGGGCCTGGGGCTCCAGAACGAGGTGATGGTCCGGATCATGGTCGAGCAGGCGAAGGTGCCGGTGCTGGTCGACGCCGGAGTCGGCACGGCCTCGGACGCTGCGGTGGCGATGGAGTTGGGCTGCACCGGCGTCCTCATGAACACCGCCATCGCCGAGGCGAAGGACCCGGTGCTGATGGCCCGGGCGATGAAGCTCGCGGTGGAGAGCGGCCGCCTCGCCTATCGCGCCGGCCGAATGGGCAAGCGTCGCTACGCCGACCCCTCGAGCCCGCTGGCCGGCCTGATCTGAGGAAGCGAAGAGGGGCGAAATAGGAATGACCAAGAATGTGAAGGCGGCGCTGATCGTCGGGGCCGTGCTCGCGCTGCTGGGAGGCTTCGTGTGGCACGCCATCGCCGAGGGCCGGAAGATGACGGCGGCGGGGACGGCGACGGTGATCGGTTCGGAATTCGTGCGCGACTCGGACAGCAGCAGCCTCGACGAAACCCGAGTCCGCTACCGGTTCGAGGCGGGCGGCAAGCCGGTCGAGGGCAGCCATGCCGTCTCCGGCCCCGACCGGACCGGCGACTATCCCGCCGGCGGGACCGTCCAGATCTGCTACAACCCGCAGGAACCGGAATCCTCCCGGCTCAACACCGGCGGCGCCTGCGGCTGATCGGCAGGCCGCCTGATTGATCGGCGGCGGATATACGCGTATATACGGCGGATGGGCGCGGTGACGAAGACCTTCAAGAGCGGGAACAGCGTCGCGGTTCGGCTTCCGAAGGAAACGGGGCTCGAGGCGGGCGTAGACGTGGAGATCGAGACCTTAGGTCGCGGAGTCGTGATCCGGCCTCGCTCCCAATATAGCGGCCGGGATCTGATTGAAGCGCTGGTCAGGCTGCCGAAGCCGAGAAAGGTTCAGGAGCGGGATCCGGTCGAGGCCCCGGAGCGGCCGGGCCTCTGAACCTTGGCGGCGCTGATCGACACCAACGTCGCTATCTATGTCCGCGACGGCCAGGAAGAGGTGGCGGCGCGGGTGGCGGAGCTGCCCGCCGCTCCGCTGATCTCGATCGTCACACGCGTGGAGCTGGAAGGCGGCGTTGTCCGGGAGAAGGAAGATCGCGCGCTTCGCCGCGCGCGGCTCGACACCTTTCTGTCGATCGTCGACGAGCTGCCTTTCGCGAGCCGTGAGGCCGTCGCTTACTCGAAGATCATAGAAGCGCGAGGTTATTCGCGTCGGCAGATATTCGACCGGATGATCGCCGCCACCGCGATCGTTCATCAGCTGCGCCTGATCACGTTCAACGGAGAAGATTTTCATTCCATAGAGGGTCTCGACCTCGAGGTCTGGCCGTCTCCGGTCTGAACGTCCCGGAGAGGCGGCGACCGGCTCCGCCATGCCGCAGCCCAACGCGATCCGCTCGTGCATCCTTCCTTCGCCGATGCCGTTCTAGACCATGATCGCTTCAGGCTGAATCAGCCTGAAGCGTGAATCATGGTCCAGACATGTATCGAGAGCCTGATTCACGCCTCAGGTTGAAACGCCACCGGCGTTTCAACCTGAGACGAGCAGGCTCTAAGCGGGCGAGGAGCATGGATGCCAGACTTCGCGGCGCTGCGGGAGGAAATGGTCGAGCGGCAGCTGAAGCGCCGCGGCATCGCGGAGCGCGCATTGCTCGACGCCTTCCGAGCGGTGCCGCGCGAGCTCTTCGTGCCCGAGGCGGCGCGCCATGCCGCCTATGACGATTCGCCGCTGCCGATCGAGGCCGGCCAGACCGTCTCGCAGCCCTACATCGCGGCGCTGATGATCGAGGCGGCCGGGATCGGGCGCGACGACAGCGTGCTCGAGATCGGCGCCGGCTCCGGCTACGCCGCGGCGGTGCTGGGCCGGGTCGCCGGCCGGGTGGTCGCCGTCGAGCGGCACGGCGAGCTCGCCGCCCTCGCCCGCGCGCGGATGGAGGCGCTCGGCTATTCCAACGTCCGGATCGTCGAGGGCGACGGCAGCGGCGGCCTGCCGGACGAGGCGCCGTTCGCGGCGATCCTCGTCGCGGCGAGCGGCAGCCACGTGCCCGAGGCGCTGCTGGAGCAGCTCGGCCTCGGCGGAGTCCTGGTGATGCCGGTCGGCGAGCGCGACGCCGTCCAGCGCCTCGTCAAGGTTACCCGCACTGGCGAGGAGGATTACGAGGAGGAGGATCTCGGCCCGGTACGCTTCGTGCCCCTGATCGGCCGCGAGGGCTGGGGAGACGGGGAAGGGGCGGCGGAGGCGCTGCCGGAGAGGCTGCGCGCCGCCGCCGAGCCGCTGCCGGAGTTGGACGACCCGGCCTTCGCCGAGGCGTTCGACCGCTTCGCCGACGCGCGCGTCGTGCTGCTCGGCGAGGCGAGCCACGGCACGAGCGAATTCTACCGCGCCCGAGCGGAGATCTCGAAGCGGCTGATCGAACGCCACGGCTTCACCATCGTCGCGGTCGAGGCCGACTGGCCGGATGCCGCCTCGGTCGACCGCCACGTCAGGCACCGCGCCCGCCGCGACGGCGAGGAGACCGCGTTCCAGCGCTTCCCGACCTGGATGTGGCGCAACGCGGAGGTGGACGCCTTCGTCGGCTGGCTGAGGCGCCACAACGAGGGGCGCGGCCGCGAGGCGATGACCGGCTTCTACGGCCTCGACCTCTACAATCTTTCCGGCTCGATCCGGGCCGTCATCGACTTCCTGGAGGCGGCGGACCCGGAGGCGGCGAAGCTTGCCCGCAAGCGCTATGCCTGCCTCGCGCCCTGGAGCCGCGACCCCGCCGCCTACGGCCGCCACGCTCTGTCGGAAGGCTATGGGCGCTGCGAGGCGGGCGCGGTCCAGATGCTCCGAGACCTCCTCCAGCGGCGGATGGACTGCCTCGCCGAGGAATGCGACGAGTGGCTGGACGCCGCCGCCAACGCCCGCCTCGTCAGGAATGCGGAGCAATATTACCGGGTCATGTACCAGGGCGCGGCGGAGAGCTGGAATCTGCGCGACACCCACATGTTCGAGACGCTGTGCCAGCTGCTCGACGCCAAGGGGCCGGCGTCGAAGGCGATCGTGTGGGCGCATAACAGCCATATCGGCAATGCCGCCCACACCGAGATGGGCCAGGTGCGCGAGGAGCTGAACGTCGGCCAGCTCGCCAAGGAGAGGTTCGGCGACGCCGCGCGGCTGATCGGCTTCGGCACCCATGGCGGCACCGTCGCCGCCGCCGACGACTGGGACGCGCCGATGGAGGTGAAGCTGGTCCGCCCGTCCCTCGCCGGCAGCTACGAAAGGCTGTGCCACGAGACCGGCATCGCGCGCTTCCTCCTCGACCTGCGCCCCGGGGCGCTGGACCCGGCGCTGGAGGAGGCGCTGCTCGAGCCGCGGCTGGAGCGATTCATCGGCGTCATCTACCGGCCGGAGACGGAGCGCTGGAGCCATTATGCCGAGGCCGTCCTCCCCAACCAGTTCGACGCCTGGGCCTGGTTCGACGAGACTCGGGCGGTGACTCCGCTGCCCGGCGGCCCGCCCGCCGGCGCGGAGGAGGAGACCTATCCCTTCGGCCTTTAGCGCCGCCTTTCCACCGCGAGGTGAATAGGTTAGGCAGCAGCTGGGATGAGCGCAGCGCGCTTGGGAGGATCAAGAATGACGATTGCGATGAAGCTGGCGGCGGCAGCGGCCGCGGCCCTGCTGCTGGCGCAGGGCGCCGCCTCGGCCGGGCCGCGCACGGTCGGCGACAAGGCCGATCCGAACAAGAAGAAGATCTGCCGGGCCGAGACCGACATCGGCACCCGGCTCGGTGGCAAGAGCGTCTGCCGCACGGCGGCCGAGTGGGCGCAGGTCCGGGCCGAGGCGCGCCGCGTCGTCGAGCGGATCCAGGACGACAAGCCGACCTTGTGCGCGCCCGGACGTCCTTGCTGAGGGACACGCCCCGCCGGTCCTGACTCGAGCGCGCGGCGGTCGCGGCACGCCCTAGACGCAAGGACGCCGGGTCGCGCGCGCCGGCACCGGACCGGGTCGCATGCCGTTCGCAGCCTCGAGCGGTCCGTTCACTGCCCGGCCGGTGGCCGCCGGCCGCGCAGGCGCTAGGCCCGCGGGGGGACGTCGCCGGGGCCTTGACTGGGTTGAACGGTCAATCAATAGTTTCGTCCGGACCTCGAGCCCCTCGACGGCGTCGCGCGCCGCCGGAGGGGCGGGGCGGGGAAAGGGGGAGAGACGATGGTGATCTCGCTCATCGCGGCGCTCGCCGCGGCCGCCGTCCAGCCGGCGCTGCGGCCCGGCCTGGAGCCGCTCGGCTTCCTCGTCGGCCATTGCTGGCGCGGCGAGATCAAGCCGGGGCAGTTCGACACCCATTGCTTCGAGCCGGTGTTCGGCGGGCAGCACGTGCGCGACCGGCACAAGGTGGCCGGCGCCGGCTCGCCCTATGAGGGGGAGACGCTCTACAGCTGGGACGGCGCGGCGATCGCCTTCACCTATTGGAACTCGCTCGGCGGCGTCAGCCGGGGCTTCGTCAGGGCCGAGGCGGGCGGGCTGAACTTCGGCGAGCAGAGCTACCGGGGCGCCAACGGCGAGCGCGTGTCCATCGCGACGTCGTGGCGCAGGGTCGGGCCGGACAGCTTCGAGGCGGTCGTCGCGTCCGCCGGCCGTCCCTCGCTCGACCGGACGACCCGGTTCCACCGCATCGACTGAGCGCGGCGGCACGGAAGAGGGAGCCTGTCATGCGCGAGATCGCCCCGACCGGGTTGCTTGCCGCCGCCGCCGCCGCCTCGCTCGCGGCGCAGCCCGCCCCCGCTCCGACGACGCCGAGGCCTGCGCCGTGCGGCGGCCCGGCCTATCGCCAGCTCGATTTCTGGGTGGGGCGATGGACCGTCTACGACACGGCCAAGGGCTACAAGGTCGGGACCAGCCGCATCGAGCGGGCGATGAACGGCTGCGCGATCCGGGAAAGCTACGATGCCCCCAGGGCGCCGGGCGGCGCCTATGCCGGCGCCAGCTACAGCGGCTACAGCCGCTTGGACGCCAAGTGGCACCAGATGTATGTCGACGTGAACGGCAACGTCTCCCTCTACGCCGGCGGGATGGAGGGAGCGGACATGATCCTTATCGCCTCCGGCCGGGACGGGGCGCTGCAGCGCATGACCTACCGGCCGCTCGCCGACGGCAGCGTGCGGCAGATCGGGATCGTCTCGACCGACGGCGGCCGGACGTGGAAGCCGGGCTACGACTACACCTATCGCAGGAGGTGAGGACGGGGCCGTCGGCGGGACGGGGGAACCCGGCTCCCCGCCCAAGGGTTCTTGACGCAGGTTAAGCGGCGCCTTTCGCGCCGCGCCGGGTATGAGGAGTCCCGCAATGGGCGAGTTCACCGACAGGCTGAAAGGCGCCGCCAACCAGATGGCGGGCGACATCAAGCAGGAAAGCCGCGATCCCGAGGTCCGCGACGAGGGCGACGCGCAGAAGCTCAAGGGCAAGGGCCAGGAGCTGAAGGGCAAGGTCAAGGGCGTCATCAACGACCTCTGACGAAGCGGAAAAGGGGACGCGTAGCTTCTCGCGAGGCTACGCGTCCTTTTTTCGTCAGCCGGTGACGAGGCCGCGCTGGTCCTCGCGGCCCATCGAGAGGAGATAGGGCGAGCTCGCCTGCAGCGCCTGGAAGTCCGCCTTCGAGCGCAGGCCCTTCCAGCCGATGGCGATCAGCGCCTGGGCGATCGCGCCGCCGAGCGTGTCGCCGGGCCCGAGCAGGACGATCCGGTCCGGCGCGAACTCGCGCACCGCCACCTGCACGGCGCGGGTGAAGTCGTACGTCTCGAGGATCTGCGTCGCGAAGGTGTAGCGCCACAGCGCCTCCGGGTTGGCGGCGAAGGGGCGCCAGACATGGCCGCGCCCGTCCACCATCGGCACGGACGGCGATCCGAACCAGGCTGCCGGGAGCCCGGCCAGGGCCCGCTCGGACGATTGCCGCATCATCGGCGTATGGAAGGGGCCGTGGTTGACGAGGCGCAGCGGCTCGCGCCCCGGCGTCGGCGGCGCCTCCGCGACGAGCGCGGCGAGGCCGGCCTCGTTGCCGGCGAAGACGATCATCCCGCCCAGATCGATCGAGACGTAGAGGGCGCAGCCCGCTCGCCCGCCGATGGTCCGCGCCAGAGCGAGGACCGTCTCGCGCAGGCCCGGCACCTCGCGCCAGTCCGCGTCGACGAGGGTGAGGAGGACCTGGCCGCCGGGCTCTCCCGACTGGCTGTTGGAGCCCATCGCGTCGACGATCCGGAAGCCCGCCTCCGCGCCCACCGCGCCGCCGACGGCGAGGGCCGTATACCAGCCCATCGAGTTGCCGGTGACGGCGGCGACGTCGAAGCGGGTTCGGTCGATGGCGAGGAAATCGGCGTAGGAGCAGGCGTAGATGAGCGGAGAGGCGACGTCGCCGCGCGTGTGGAGCGCGGGGCTGAACCGCTCGGCCCCGTCGAGCTCGGAGATCGTCGGCTGGCCGCGCTCGGCGCGAAGGGCGTCGAACCGGGCGATCAGCCCGCCCTTGTCGCCGTGATGGCGCTTCAGGTAGCCGAGCTCCGCCTTGCCGTAGGTGCCGCGCCCCGGGCAGACGATCAGGGCCGCCTCAGCCACGCACCATCTCCAGCGCCGCGGCGACGATCGAGTCGCGGCTCGGAAGGGTCAGGGTCGCGGCCCGGCCGAGGGGAATGAAGCTGTCGTCCGCCGTCAGCCGGCTGACGGGCGTGCCGGGCGCGCGCTCGGCGAACAGCGCCATCAGGGCCTCGCTCTGCGAGCCGGTGCGGCGGCATTCGTCGACGATGAGGATTCGGCCGCAGCCGGCGACGGCGTCCAAGAGGGCCTCCTCGTTCAACGGAGCGAGCCAGCGCAGGTCCACCACCCGGACCCCGAGCCCGTGCCGCTCGCCGAGGATCCTCTCGGCCTGGCGGGAGAGATAATAGCCGTTGGCGTAGCTGACGATGGCGAGGTCCGTGCCGTCGCCGTGGATGGCGGGCGCGCCGAGCGGGACCGGCTTGCCCTGGCCGGGCGGGGGGTAGGGCGAGGTCCACAGGCCGTCGCCCTCCTCGTGGAGGTCGCGGGTCATGTAGAGGGCGATCGGCTCGACGAACACGACGACGCGCCGCTCCTCGAGCGCGAGCCTGACGCATTCGCGCATCATCCCCACCGCGTCCGCGCCGTTGCTCGGGCAGGCGAGGATCAGGCCCGGTATGTCGCGGAAGACGGCAAGGCTGTTGTCGTTGTGGAAATGGCCGCCGAAGCCCTTCTGGTAGCCGAGGCCCGCGATGCGGACGACCATCGGGTTGGTGTACTGGCCGCAGGAGAAGAAGCTCAGAGTGGCCGCCTCGCCGCGCAGCTGGTCCTCGGCATTGTGGACGTAGGCGAGGAACTGGATCTCGGGAATGGCGAGGAGGTTGTTGTGCGCCGCGCCGATGCCGAGGCCGAGGATGCTCTGCTCGTCGAGCAGGGTGTCGATGACCCGGACGGAACCGAACCGCTCGTGCAGCTTGGCGGTGACGTTGTAGACCCCGCCCTTCCGGCCGACGTCCTCGCCGGCGACGAACACATTGGGATGGGCGAGGAGGATGTCGGCCAGCGCCCAGCTCAGCAGCCGCGCCATGTGCTGGGGCTTGTCCATCATCGTCCGGTCGCGGGCGAAGATCGCCTCGCGCTGCTCGGCCGAGGGGGTGTTGGCGGAAAGACGCGGGGCCGGCGGCGGGACGATGCTCGCCATCACCTCGGCGGGGGTGGAGAGCTTGGGGCGCGCGATCGCCTCCGCCGCGATCCGCTCCAGCCGCGCCTCCGTCTCCTCATATATGTCGAGCGCCTGGCGGCCGGTGAGGATGCCTTCCTCGACGAGCAGGGCGGCGCTGTGGACGAGCGGGTCGCGCTCCTCGTCCTGCTCGATCCGCGCCTTTTCCATATAGGCGGTCTGCACGTCCGAGCCGGCATGGCCGTAGAGCCGCACGCAGTCCATGTGGAGGAAGACGGGCCGCCGCCGCGTGCGGGCGTGGCGGGCGGCCTCGCGCGCGCCGCGATAGGCGTCGACCATGTCGAGGCCGCTGCAACGGACATATTCCAGAGCGGGGCGGCCGCTGAAGGCCGCTTCGATCCAGCCGGCCGGGGTGCGGGTGGAGATGCCGATGCCGTTGTCCTCGCACAGGAAGACGATCGGCATCGGGCTGCCCTGATAGGCCGCCCACTGGGCGCAGTTGATCGCCCCCTGGGCGGTCGAATGGTTGGCCGAGGCGTCGCCGAAGCTCGCCAGGATCACCGCGTCGTGCGGCATGACCGTGTCCTCGAGCTTCAGCGTGCGAGCGATGCCCAGGCTGAACGCCGCGCCCACCGCCTTGGGCAGATGCGAGGCGATGGTGCTGGTCTGCGGCGGGATGAACAGGCGCTTCGAGCCGAGCACCTTGTGGCGGCCGCCTGAGATCGGGTCCTCGGCGGAGGCGACGAAGCTCAGCAGCATGTCCCAGCAGGGCGTCTCGCCGGGGACGCCCGCGGCGCGGTGGATCTGGAAGGCGGCGGAGCGGTAGTGGAGGAAGGCCATGTCGTCGACGCGCAGCGCCTCGGCGACGGCGGCGTTGTTCTCGTGGCCCGAGCTGCCGATCGTGTAGAAGCCCTCCGCCCGCGCCTGAAGGCGGCGCGACAGGCGGTCGAGCTGGCGGCTGGCGCACTGGCTGTAGAACAATTCGACCAGAGTCTCGCGCGCCAGGCCGACGTCGCTCGGGCGCAGGTCGACGACGCGGGCCGGCAGCGCCTCGTCGCGCAGCTTGGCGACCAACTTGCGGTGAACGGCTTCGGCGGCATCCATGGCCCCGCCCCTATCGCCCGCACCCGGCGCCGTCGAGGGCGGGGCTTGACCTGACGTTTACGTAAACTAGGGACCCTTGGGGAAGCCGACAATTCGATCCGGAGGAACGAGATGACTAAGAGCGAGATGGTGGCCGCCCTCAACGAGAACAGCGCCTGGGTCGCCGGCCGCCGCGTGAAGCTGGATTTCGGCTCCGAGGGCGCGGTGATGCTCGACGGCGCGGCGCAGCGGGTGAGCGAGGAGGACGGCCCCGCCGACACCACGCTCAAGGTGTCCTGGGAAGACTGGCAGGCCATGGCCGACGGCAAGCTCGACGCGATGACCGCCTTCATGCAGGGCAAGCTCAGGGTCGAGGGCGACATGTCGGCCGCCATGCAGCTCCAGGGCGTGTTCGCGAAGCTGAGGGGCTGACCCGTTCGTGATCCCGGCGAAAGCCGGGATCCTCCGTCGTCCCGGCGCGGGCCGGCAACCCGTTCCTCCCGGCAAAGCGGGGCGGGCGCGGCGCGAAGGCGCGGAGAGATCCCGGCTTCCGCCGGAATGACGGGCCGACCCGTCAGGCGAGGGTGCGGTCGAGAAGGTCTTCGAGGTCGAGGCCGAGGCGGCGGACCTGAGCGGCGACGGCCGGCCAGCGATGCTTGAGGAAATCCTCCCGCTCGGCGCGCAGCAGCCGCTCGGCGGCGCCGTCGGCGACGAACATGCCGACGCCGCGCTTCACCACGACCAGCCCCTCGTCCTGGAAGGTCTGGTAGGCCTTGGCGACGGTCAGCGGATTGGCGCCGTGCTCGGCGGCGAGGCTGCGCACCGAGGGCAGGGGATCGCCGTCGCCGACTCGGCCCTCGAGGATCAGGGCCGCGATGGAATCGCGCAGGCGGAGGTAGACGGGACGATCTTCGGGCACAGCGCTATAGTGTAGTAATACAGCGGGGCGGTCAAGAGGCGTCCTTCGGGACGGGGCCTCGCCAGGCTCAGCCGCGCCACTCGCTGACCACGTCCTCCATCGCCGGCCGTACCCGCTCCTCGAGCTCGGCGGCCGGGGTGCCGAGGAAGACGAAGCCGGCGATGCGCTCGCCCTCGCGGCCGCCCAGGCCGGCGAGGACCTCCGGCGAATAGGCCGCCCAGCCGGTCACCCAGCCGCCCACGAAGCCCATAGCATGGGCGGCGAGCAGCAAAGCGAGGCAGGCGGCGCCGCAGGAGAGCTCCTGCTCCCAGACCGGGATCTTGGTTCCGGCGACGGGCGAGGAGAGGACGACGACCAGCTCCGGCGCCTGCTCGGCGAAGCGGTGCGCGGCCTCGATCTCGAGCCGCCCCGGCGGCTCCGCCTTGCCGGCGCGATAGGCCCGCTCGAGCAAAGCCGCGAGCGCCGGCCGCTTGTCCCTCGCGACATGGATGAAGCGCCACGGCGCGAGCTTGCCGTGATCGGGGACCCGGGCGGCGATGGCGAGGATGTCGGCAAGCTGCGCCGAATCGGGCCCGGGGGCGACGAGGTCGCGCGGGCGGCCCGAGCGGCGGGTGCGCAGCAAGGCGAGGGTGGAGGAGCGGTCGTTGAGCATGGCCGGGGGTGCCCCTACCAGCCGGCCGGCGGCGCAACAATCCGGCTTCACAAGGGCGTTTTGGCCGCTAGGGTGCGCCGCTCGAAGAATGAGGCGGGACAAGTAAGCTCCCGCCCGGCAGGAGAGGCGACATGGTCAACGTAGCCCCCGACACGACGACCGAGGGCGAACGCCCGAACGTCAGCCGCGGCGACGGCGACACCTGGTTCGGACATCCGCGGCAGCTCGCCCGCCTCTTCACCACCGAGATGTGGGAGCGGTTCGGCTATTACGGCATGCGGGCGCTGCTGACGCTCTACCTTACCAAGCATTTCCTGTTCAGCGACCAGACCACGACCGGCCTCTACGGCGGCTTCACCGCCCTCGTCTACCTGACGCCGCTGGTCGGGGGCTTCCTCGCCGACCGCTATCTCGGCTCCAAGAAGTCGGTGAAGTTCGGCGCGGTGATGATGGCCTGCGGCTATTTCATCCTCTGCTTCGGCGGCGAGACGGCGAAGCCGGTCGCGACGATCGACGGCCAGCGCTACGAGGTGCAGGTCCAGAATTTCGTCGACCGGCCGACCAGCAGCGGCGAGGAGCAGCGCTTCGTCGTCGCCGGCGACCAGCGGCTGCTGATCAAGGGCAATGAGGACGGCACCGTCTCGCTGCTCGACCAGGGCGGCAAGGAAGTGCGCAAGATCGCCAAGGGCGGGTTCGAGGCGAGCGGCGACCGCTCGATGCTGTTCACCCTCTTGATGCTGATCGGCCTCTCGATGGTCACGGTCGGCAACGGCTTCTTCAAGCCCAACATCTCGACCATCGTCGGGACGCTCTACGACCAGGGGGACCGGCGGCGGGACGCCGGCTTCACCATCTTCTACATGGGCATCAACCTCGGCTCGCTCTTCTCGCAGCTCCTCTGCCCCTTCCTCGCCGATCATGTCGGCTGGTGGGCGGGCTTCGGCCTGGCGGCGCTCGGAATGCTGTTCTCGTGGAGCCTCATCCAGTTCGACGGCGGGCGCCTCGCCGGCTACGGGGAGCCGCCGGCGCAGACCGGGCCCGACCGGTCGCTGATCATCTACGCCTGCGCGGCGATCGCGATCCCGGTGGTGCTGTTCCTCTTCTGGAACCTGATGAACCAGCCGAAGGCCGAGCCGGGCGCCGGCATCGTCGGCTACCTCATCCACCTGCCGATCATGGGCAAGGTGCTGTTCGGCACTTTCCTCGTCGCCATCCCCGTCATCCTCGTCTGGTCCTACCGCGTGGGCGACCCGCGGGAGTTCCAGATGATGCTCGCGGCGATGGTGCTCATCGTCTTCAACGTCGTCTTCTGGACTCTGTTCGAGCAGGCGGGCTCGTCGCTCACCCTGTTCGCCGACCGCAACACCGATCTGTCCATCTTCGGCCTGTTCAGCATCTCGGCCGGCCAGACGCAGTTCTTCAACGCCTTCTTCATCGTCGCGCTGGCGCCCCTGTTCAGCATCATGTGGAACGGCATGGCGCGGCGCGGGATCGAGCCGACCATCCCGGTCAAGTTCGGAATCGCCCTGATGGGCGTCGGCGCCGGCTTCTTGTTCCTCGTCTGGGGTTCGCAATTCGCCGGGCCGGACTTCAAGGTGGGCATCTGGTGGCTCGCCGGCCTCTATCTCATCCACTCCATGGCCGAGCTGTGCATCTCGCCCGTCGGCCTCTCGATGATCACCAAGCTCTCCATCGCCCGCATCGTCGGGCTGATGATGGGCGTGTGGTTCCTCTCCATCTCCGTCGCGCAATATGTCGCCGGCGTCGTCGCCCAGGTGGCCAGCGTCGAGACGGTGGGCGGCCAGGTCACCAACCTGAAGGTCAGCCTCGACACCTATTCGGGCGTGTTCTGGAAGATCGGCCTGGTTTCCGCGGGGATCGGCTTCCTTCTCCTCCTCCTCTCCCCCCTGCTGAAGAAGTGGATGCATGGCGTCAAATAGCCGGAAGAGCCTCGCCGCCCTCGCCCTCGCGGCCCTCGCGATTGCCGGGTGCACCCGCGACAAGCCGCAGACCGCCTCCGCCGAGGCGCCCCCGCGGACTCCGCCCAAGACCTATTCGCACGATCCCTATCCGTCGACCTACCGGGCCTATCCCGGAGTCCTGACGGCGATCACCGGCGGCACCGTCTATGACGGCGAGGGCGGCCGGATCGAGCGGGGAACGGTGATCCTCGCCGACGGCAAGGTGCAGGCGGTCGGCGGGCCCGACACGCCGATCCCGGACGGCGCGACCCGGATCGACGCTTCCGGCAAGTGGGTGACGCCGGGCGTGATCGACATCCACAGCCACCTCGGCGACTATCCCTCGCCGGGCGTCGAGGCGCATTCGGACGGCAACGAGGCGACCGGCCCGGTCCATCCCGACGTCTGGGCCGAGCACAGCGTCTGGCCGCAGGACCCGGGCTTCACACGGGCGCTGGCCAATGGCGGCGTCACCACCCTCGAGATCCTGCCCGGCTCGGCCAACCTGTTCGGCGGCCGCTCGGTGGTGCTCAAGAACGTGCCGGCGCGGACCGTCCAGCAGATGAAGTTCCCGGGCGCGCCCTACGGCCTCAAGATGGCGTGCGGCGAGAATCCGAAGCGGGTCTACGGCAGCCGCAACCAGTCGCCCGCGACGCGGATGGGCAACATCGCCGTCGACCGCGCCACCTGGGCCCGGGCGGCCGAATATAAGCGCCGCTGGGACAAATATGAGCGGGACGGCGGCGACATGCCGTCGCGCGACATCGGCCTAGACACGCTGCGGGGCGTGCTTGCGGGCGAGATACTCGTCCAGAACCATTGCTACCGCGCCGACGAGATGGCCATCGTCATGGATATGGCCAAGGAGTTCGGCTACCACGTCGCCGCCTTCCACCACGCCGTCGAGGCCTACAAGATCGCCGACCTTTTGAAGGCGAACGGGGTCTGCGCCGCGATGTGGGCGGATTGGTGGGGCTTCAAGATGGAAGCCTATGACGGCGTCACCGAGAACATCCCGCTGGTCCACAATGCCGGGGCCTGCGCGATCGTCCATTCGGACGATCCCAACGGCATCCAGCGCCTCTACCAGGAAGCCGCCAAGGCCCTCGCCGCGGGGCGCAGGATCGGCATCAACATCCCGGACGAGGTCGCCTGGGAATGGCTGAGCTACAATCCCGCCAAGGCGCTCGGGATCGCCGAGCGGACCGGCAGCCTCAAGCCCGGCAAGATGGCCGACGTGGTGATGTGGAACGGCAATCCGTTCAGCGTCTACACCCGGCCCGAGCGGGTGTGGATCGACGGCGCCCTGCTCTACGACTCCAACGACCCGAGCCGCCGGCCGGTGACCGATTTCGAGCTGGGCCAGCCCGGCGAAGGGGACGTGAAGTGAAGCGCCTGACGAAAATCCTCCCCTGGAAGGGGAGGGGGACCGCGCGCAGCGCGGTGGAGGGGTGTCAGCGTCAGCGGATCGCCCCGAATTATGACACCCCTCCGTCAGCCCTTCGGGCTGCCACCTCCCCCCTTGGGGGAGGATTGTTGGGGATCGCCCTTGCCCTTGCCCTCTCCGCGGCCCCCGCCGCGGCGCAGACCGTCGCCATCACCGCCGGCACGGTGGCGCTGGGCGACGGGTCGGAGCCGATCCCGGGCGGCACGGTGGTGATCCGCGACGGGCGCATCGTCGCCGCCGGGCGCGGAGTCGCGGTTCCGGCGGGCGCGCAGGTGGTCGACGCCACCGGCAAGTGGGTGACGCCCGGCATCGTCGCCGGCTTCTCCCGGATCGGCCTCGTCGAGGTCGACGCGGTCGACGCCACCAACGACGTCGAGGCGGGCAACTCGCCGTTCAGCGCGGCGATCGACGTGGCGCCGGCGGTCAATCCGCGGGCGAGCGCGATCGCCATCAACCGCGCCGGCGGGGTGACTCGGGCGATCGTCGCCCCGGCGACGGCACGCAGCATCTTCGCCGGCCAAGGCGCGGTGATCGATCTCGGCGCCGACATGAACGCCGTGATGCGGGCCCGCGCCTTCCAGTTCGTCGAGTTCGGCGAGCAGGGCACGCGCGAGGCGGGCGGCAGCCGGGCGGCGATGCACGTCCTGTTCCGCAACGCGCTTCGCGAGGCCCGCGACCTCAGCCGCTATTCCGGCATTCCGTCGGGAGGGGGCGGCGCGCGCCAGGCGCGGGCGAACGACCAGCGCGACCTCCCGCTGGAGGAGGTGCCGGGCGCCAACAGCCTGCTCGGCCCGAACGTCAACCGGCCCGACGACGTGCTGCTCACCCGCTTCGACGCCGCCGCCCTGGTGCCGGTGCTGCAGGGCCGCCAATTGCTCCTCGTCCATGTCGAGCGGGCGGCCGACATCCTCCAGGCGCTGTCGCTGAAGAAGGAGTTCCCGGCGCTGCGCCTCGTCCTCGTCGGCGTGGCGGAAGGCTGGACGGTGGCGAAGGAGATCGCCGCCTCCGGCGTGCCGGTCATCGCCTCGGCGCTCACCGACCTGCCCAACACCTTCGAGCAGCTCGCCTCGACCCAGTCGAACATCGGCCGGATGCGCGCCGCGGGAGTCAAGGTCGCCATCGGCATGATCGACGACGAGGAGGCGCGCCAGGTGCGGCTGTCGCGGCAATATGCCGGCAATCTCGTCGCGGTCGCGCGCCTCCCGGGCGCGACCGGCCTCACCTGGGGCCAAGCGCTGGAGGCGATCACCTCGGCGCCGGCCGAGGCGATCGGCATGGGCGAGCAGTTCGGCTCGCTGAAGCCGGGCCGCCGCGCCGACGTGGTCGTCTGGGACGGCGATCCGCTCGAAAATGCGACGGCGGCCGAGATCGTCCTCATCGACGGGGTCCAGCAGCCGCTCTCGAACCGCCAGACCAAGCTTCGCGACCGCTACCGAACCCCCGGCGAAGGGCAGCTACCCAAGGCCTATCAGAGGTGATCGCCCTCGCCAGTCTCGTGCTGGCGACCGTCGCCTTCGTCGGCTCCCACCTCGCCCTGTCGCACCCGCTGCGCCTGAGGATGATCGGCGCGCTCGGGGAGGCGGGTTTCGTGGGCGCCTACTCGATCGTCTCGGCGCTGACCCTGCTGTGGGTGATCGTCGCCTGGCACTGGGCGGACGGGCTTCCGGTCTGGATCGCGCCCGACTGGTGGTGGCCGGTCGCCTCGGCGCTGATGCTGGTGACGTGCATCCTGCTGGTCGGCTCGCTGGTCCGCAATCCGGCCTTCCCGCATCCGGGAGCCGTGAAGCGCAAGGTGCGGGCGGCGACGGGCGTGTTCGCGATCACCCGGCACCCGATGAACGTCGCCTTCGCCCTGTGGGCGCTGGTGCATCTCTCCTTGTGGTGGTCGCCGCGCAACCTGGTCGTCGCCCTCGGCATCCTCGTCCTCGCCCTCGCCGGCTCCCTGGGCCAGGACCGCAAGAAGCGGGCGGCGCTGGGCGAGAGCTGGCGGCAGTGGGAGGCGCGGACCTCGTTCGTGCCGTTCGGCGCGCTGGCGCGCGGGCGAGCGCGCTGGGCGGACGTCCGGCAAGGCTGGATCGCCGGCCTCGGCGGCCTGGCCTTGTGGCTCGCCATCACCAGCTTCCACGCCGCGACGGTCTCGCCGCTCGTCTGGCTGTGGCAAAGCGGGGGCTGAGCGTTGCTCCATCTCCCCAGGGGGAGAGGGTTGGGGTGAGGGGGCTCGGAGTCCTCGCTTTGTTTTCGAAGGCCGGGCCTCCTCTCCCTGCCCTCTCCCCGGGGGAGAGGGGGGTGGGCGTCGATGCCTCCCGGGGGGAGGGGAGGGGTTTGCTGCTGCAACCGACGGCATTGCGGGCGGTTCTCACCGCCATGAAAGCCTCTTCCCTCCTTCTCGCGCTGGCGCTCGCCGGCTGCGCCACAGCGCCCGGCCCGCGCGCCGTCGCCGCCGACGATCCCCGCTCCTTCGCGCCGGTCGACCCCAACCGCCTGTCGCTGATCACCCGCAGCCTCGCCTCCGACGATTTCGAGGGGAGGGGCCCCGGGACGCCCGGGGAGGCGAAGACGATCGCCTACCTGACCGAGCAATTCCGCCAGCTGGGGCTCGAGCCGGGCGGGCCCAACGGGAGCTGGACCCAGACCGTGCCGCTGATCCGGACCCAGCTCGACAAGGCCGGGACGGCGTCCCTGTCGATGGCGGGGCAGAGGATCCCGCTCCGCTTCCCTGAGGACGTCTATCTGAGCTCGGTCCGCGAGACGGACCGCGCCCGCATCGCCGACGCGCCTGTGGTGTTCGTCGGCTACGGGGTGAACGCGCCCGAGCGGGGATGGGACGATTTCAAGGGCGTCGACCTCAAGGGCAAGGTGGCGCTGTTCCTCGTCAACGACCCGGACTTCGAAGCCGCCGCGGGCGAGCCGGCGGCCGGCAAGTTCTCCGGCCGGGCCATGACCTATTACGGCCGGTGGACCTACAAGTTCGAGGAAGCGGCGCGGCGCGGCGCGGTCGGCGCGCTGATCGTCCACGAAAGCGCGGGCGCCGGCTATGGCTGGAACACCGTCCAGGCGCCCGGCGGCGAGAATTACAACATCGTGCTTTCGCCCGGGGCGCAGCAGCCCGTCCTGCTCCAGGGCTGGATCCAGCGGCCGGTGGCGGAGGATCTGTTCCGCCGTGCCGGCCTCGACTTCGAGGCGGCGAAGCGCGAGACGCGCACCCCCGCCTTCCGGCCGGTCGAGCTCGGCGCCCGCTTCTCGGCGGATTTCGGGGTCGAGACGGTGCGGGTGGAAAGCCGCAACGTCATCGCCAGGCTTCCGGGCGGGAAGCGGGCCGACGAGACCATCATGTTCTCGGGCCATTGGGACGCCTACGGGCTCGGCGCGCCGGACGCGCGCGGAAGGCGGATCCGCCCGGGCGCCGCCGACGACGGCCTGGGCCTCGCCGGGGTGATCGAGATCGCCCGCGCCTTCAAGGCCGGGCCGCGGCCCGACCGCACCTTGCTGTTCGCCGCCTGGACGGCCGAGGAGAGGGGCCTGCTCGGCTCCGAATATTTCGCCGCCAATCCGCTCTACCTGGCCGAGAAGATGGTCGCGAACATCACCCTCGACACGCTCCAGCCCGTCGGCCCGGCCCGCGACTCCATCCTGATCGGGCGGGGCCAGAGCGAGCTCGAGGACATGATGACGAGGCTCGCGGCGGCGCAGGGACGCTCGGTCACCCCCGATTCGCATCCCGAGCGCGGCCTCTTCTACCGCGCCGACCATTTCCCGATGGCGAAGCGCGGCGTGCCGGTGCTGCTGCTGATGGCGCTCGGCGCCGGCCCCGACCTGGTCGAGGGCGGCCGCGCGGCGGGCGACCGCTGGGTGAGCGAGTTCACCGCGAACTGCTATCACCAGACCTGCGACGAATGGCGCGCCGACTGGGACCTGCGCGGCGCCGCGCAGGACGTCGCTCTGGCCTATGCGATCGGTCGCGAGCTTGCCTTCAGCGGCCGCTGGCCGGCCTGGAAGCCTAGCTCCGAGTTCCGCCCGGTGCGGGAGAAGTCCGCGGCCGCGCGCCGGTAGGCGCCCCCTCATCCTCCCCTGCCCTTGCAGGGGAGGGGGGCCAGGCGAAGCCTGGTGGGGGGCCCCTTTCCGCCTCACGAAGAAGCCCCTCCACCACGCTTCGCGCGGTCCCCCTCCCCTCGAAATCGAGGGGAGGATTAGTTCGCCGGTTGTTGAAGCCAGCGGCCGGAGGTTTCGAATTCCGGTTTCACGGTCGAGACGGGAAGGCGATCGTTCACGACGGGCGGAGCGGGAGCCGTTGCGGCTTCGGCGAACGGCGCAGGGCCGTAGCCCGGCAGCTTCATGGCCGATGCCGCAAGCCCAGTCGCCGCCGCGCTCCGCCCCAGCGAGATGGGCAGGCGCCTGGCCATGATCGAGGCGGGCGAAGGCTCGCGGCCGGCATAAGGCTGGGCGAAGGCGGCCGGCGCGCCCCACGCGCCCGGAGTGCGGTAGAAGATGTGGTTGCCGATCACCGTCGCCTTGGCGAGCCGGAACGCCCACACCGGCACGACCTGCTGGGTATGATAGTGGGTCGAAAGCCCGACCGGCGCGTAGACGCTCCCGGCGAGCGCCTCGGCGGCGATGCGGCGCGCGGCGAGCCACCCCGACCCCGCGGGAGGCAGCGCCAGCGAGCCGTCGCAGGTGAAGGTAAACTGGCAGCCTCCGCCGGCGCGCAGCGGGCCCTGGTAGACGACGCCGCAGACGCTGGAGGGGTAGGCGGGATGACGAACCCGGTTCAGCACCACCTGCGCGACCGCCCGCTGCCCGTCCTCGCTCTCCGACCGCGCCTCGTAATAGACCGCCTCGGAAAGGCATTGGAGGGCCCGCAGCCGGTCGATCGGGCCCGCGCCGCGAAATTGCACGGAGGCGGCCCGGGGGTTGAAGCCGGCATCGAGCGGGATCGCCGCGTTGATCGCGGCGGCTTGCGTCGGCGAGACGGGCTGGAGCAGCATCGGCTGGGGCTCGGCCGGGGCGGCGGCCGGAGCCCGAGACGGCGCCGCCTCCGTCGCCGCAATCGCCGCGCCGTCGATGCGGCTGGGGGCGTAGGTGGCCGCCGCGGGGACGCAGGACGCGCTGGCGAGGAGCAGGGCGAGCGACGCGACTTCCCGTCCCCTGTCGTGGAGGAGCTCCTGCAAAGCCTTGATAATCAACCAGTCCTGCACGTCGAACGGGGCTCCCGAGCGGCACTTGGAGAGGGCGCCTAGCCTCAGATAGTTGAGAATGCCTGCGCACGGCTGCCCCCCATTTCCGACTGTCCCGGAACGGCACGGCGCCGCGGCGCGGCTTAATTCGCCGGCGCCCCGCGCTTTTCCCGGATCGTAGCCGGGGCGGAGGCGTTGGAGCCGCTGATCCAGGATAGGAAGTAGCGTAGATGCGTCGAGCTTTGGTGTGCGTTTCGCTGGCGGCGCTGCTCGCCGGCGGCGGCTGCAACGTGGTCGGAAGCGGCGGCGGCGGCGAGCAGGGCGGGGTCAGGACCGAGGTCAAGAACGTCACCCCCGCGGACCTGCAGGCGGCGGTCACCGACCCGCAGGTGAAGAAATTCTACGAGGCGCGGGGCTGGCAGCCGGTCTGGGACAAGGCGCGGGCCGACGACTTGACCGCCGCCTTCGGCGACGCCGAGCGGCACGCGCTCCAGGGCGCCGCCTTCCTGCGCGACATCCGGCAAGGCTCCAGCCCCGCCGAGCGCGAAGCGGCGCTCACCAAGAACGCGCTCGATTATGCCAAGGCGCTCGCCACCGGCATCGTCGATCCGCGCAAGGTCTTCGACCCCTATACGGTTCCGATGAACCGGGCCGATGTCGGCGCCGGCCTCGCCCAGGCGGTCGACAAGGGCAATGTCCGGGCCTGGCTGGCGAGCCTGGCTCCGCAGGACGAGGAATATCGCGCGCTCTCCGACGCCTTCCTGCGCTACGCCCAGGCCGCGAAGGGCCCGGCGCGCCAGCCCGTGCCGCCGGGGGAGACCATCCATGTCGGCGACAGCGACAAGCGCATGCCCGCCATCGTCGCCGCTCTGCGCGCCAACGGCTACGTGCCGGCGGCGCCCGCGCCTGCGGCACAAGCGAACAAGCCGGCTCCCGCGGAGGCCGCCAAGTCCACGCGCTATTCGCAGGCCCTGGTGCCCGCGGTGAAGCGGGTCCAGCAGGATTACGGCATCAAGCCCGACGGCGTGATCGGCGATTCGACGCTCGAGGCGCTGAACACCGGCGCCGCCGAGCGGGCCCGCATCCTCGCCGTCAACCTGGAGCGGCGGCGGTGGCTGGACCGCCGGCCGCCGGGCACCCGCATCGACGTCAACACCGCGGCCACCGTCCTGACCTACTGGCGCGACGGTCAGGCGAAGGACAGGCGGCCGGTCGTCGCCGGCCAGCCGGACTGGGAGACGCCGGAGCTCGGCTCGCCTATATTCCGGCTCGTCGCCAACCCGGACTGGACCATCCCCGACTCGATCGCCAAGGAAGAGATACTGCCCAAGGGCGCCGCCTATATGGCGAAGGAGCATATCACCACGAAGAACGGCCGGCTGGTGCAGGAGCCGGGGCCGACCTCCGCGCTCGGCCTGGTCAAGTTCGACATGGACAACCCCCACGCCATCTACCTGCACGACACGCCGGCCAAGGCGATGTTCGCCAGCCCCGAGCGGCATTCGAGCCACGGCTGCAGCCGCGTCTACGACGCCGTCGGCTTCGCCCGCATGATCGCCCAGGACGAAGGGCAGCTCGACGCCTTCAACGAGGCGCTGGCCTCAGGGAAGGAGACCGGCGTCCCTCTGCCCAGCAGGATCCCGGTGCGGCTGATGTACCAGACCGCCTATCTGGAGGACGGCCACGTCGTGTTCCGCGGCGATCCCTATGGCTGGGACGACAAGCTCGCGCAGGCCCTCGGCCTGGGCGGCGCGCTGCGCCACCGCGAGATCAAGCACGTGCGCGACATCGGGCCCTAACAAGATCGGGCGAAAGTGGTACTTTCGCCCGGTTCAAGGGGAGGGGCTCGATGAAGACACTGGCGGCCGTTGCGGCGATGCTCCTGCTCGGCGCGGCGCCCGCGCCGGTTCCTGCACCGGCGGCGGACGGGCCGACGGCGAAGTTCAGCGCGGTGGACAAGGCCTTCGTCGCCTATCCGCAGCCCGATCTCCTGTTCGAGGACGTGCAGCTGGTCGACGGGACCGGCGGAGCGCCCAAGGCGCATGTGTCGGTGCTGGTGCGCGGCGGGCGGATCGCCGCCATCGGCGCGGCGGGCAAGCTCAAGGCGCCGGCGGGGGTGACGGTGCTGGACGGGCGGGGCAAGACGCTGCTGCCCGGCTTCGTCATGGTGCACGAGCATTTCTTCTACCCGACGCCGCAGGGCGGCCAATATAACGAATATCCCTACAGCTTCTCGCGCCTCTATCTGGCCGGCGGGACGACGACCCTGCGCACCGCCGGCAGCATGGCGCCCTATGGCGACATCAACACCGCGCGCGCGGTCGCAAGGGGTGAGCAGCCGGGGCCGGACATCGATGCGACCGGCCCTTATCTGGAAGGGCCGGTGCTGCTTGCGGCGAAGATGGCGCGGCTCGCCGACGCGACCGACGCGGCGCGCACGGTCGACTTCTGGGCGGCCGCGGGTGCGACCTCGTTCAAGGCGTATAACTACCTCAGCCGCGAGCAGCTGAAGGCGGCGATCGACGCGGCGCACCGGCACGGCATGAAGCTGACCGGCCACCTCTGCTCGATCACCTATGCCGAGGCGGCGGGACTCGGCATCGACAACCTCGAGCACGGCTTCGCCGTCGCCACCGACTTCGTGAAGTCGAAGCAGCCGGACAAATGCCCTTCCTCGGGAGAGACGCTGGCCTCGCTCTCCGCACTCGACCCGGAGGGGCCGGAGATCGGCGCCCTGATGCGCACGCTGATCGACTGCAAGGTGGCCCTGACCTCCACCTTGACCGTGTTCGAAACGTTCTCGGCCGGCCGTCCGCAGGCGCCGGAGGCGGCGCGGGCGCTGCTCACCCCGCCGCTGCGCGCCGCCTATGAGCGGACCTGGGCGGCGGTCCAGGGGATCGAAGTCGGCAAGGCCTATGCCGCTTTCTTTCCGCGGGCGATGCGCATGGAGAAGAGGTTCGTCGAGATGGGCGGGACGCTGCTCGCCGGCACGGACCCGACCGGCTATGGCGGGGTCGTGCCGGGATGGGCGGGGCGGCGGCAGGTCCAGCTTCTCGTCGAGGGCGGCTTCACCTTCCCCCAGGCGCTGAGGATCGCGACCCTGAACGGCGCGCGCTACCTCGGGCGCGAGCGGGAGGTCGGCTCCGTCGAGGTGGGCAAGCGCGCCGACCTGATCCTCGTCGAGGGCGATCCGACGCGCGACCCGCGCGCCCTCGACTCCATGCCGTTCGTCTTCAAGGCGGGCATCGGCTACCGCACCGCGGCGATCTTCGAGGCGATGAAGGGGACGATCGGGCTCTTCTAGAGCGGTCGGCGATGAGATTTACCCACCTCCGTTCGGGCTGAGCCCGTCGAAGCCCCTTCCTTCTGCTTTGCGAAAGGGGAAGGAAAGCCGCCGCTCGTCGGCGCGAACAGGCGTTTCGTCGCCGCGCGAGGCGGTTTGCAGAAGCGTCGCGGCCCCGCGTCGAACGCCGGAGGAAATGCCGGCGCGCCGCGGCTAGCGAGAGGATGCGGCGCAGGACGAGCCTGCCTTCATCCCCAGGCGAAGGCCTGCGCCGCAACCTCGAACGCCATGCAAATCGAAGGACCTCGCCATGTTCAATCGCACTCTCTCCGCGCTGGCCGCGGTCGCGCTCACGGGCGCGACTCTGGCGATCGGCACTCCCGCCTCGGCCCAGACGGTCGAGGATTCGATCGCCGTCCGCTACGGCGACCTCGACCTTTCCGACGGCGCCGGCGCCGCGCAGCTCGAGCTCCGGCTTCGCCAGGCGGCCTCGCAGGTCTGCGGCGATTACGGCCGCGACCTCTCCGTCAACAGCAGCGTCCAGGCCTGCAAGACCCGCGCCCTCGCCAATGCGAAGAGCGACATGCGGGTGGCGCTCGCCGCCCCCGCCGGCACCGGCCGGAGCGTGACGCTGCGCACCAACTGAGGCGCAAGCCTTAGCCGGGCTCGCCTGCCGCTGCGCCCCCTCAGCGGCCGGCGAGCCCCTTGGCGTTCTTGACATAGAGGCGCCCGACCTTCTGCTCCGCGCCGTCGGCCAGCCGCGCCCACCAGCGGCCGTCCTCGTCCCGCCTCAGCCCCGCCACGAAGTCCCGACGCACGATCGCCGAGCGGTGGATGCGGACGAACCGCGCCGGATCGAGCGCCTGCTCGAGGCGGCTGATCGTGTCGTTGATGAGCCAGCTCCTGCGGCCCGCGTGAAGCCGCATATAGTCGCGCTCGGCGGTCACCCGCTCCACCTCCGCGGCGGGCAGGCGCACCAGGCCCCCGCGCGGTTCCGACACCCAGAATTCCTCGATCAGGGCCGAGTCGCGCCGGGCCTGGGCCGGCGCCTCCTCCCCGCGCGTCGCAAGCCGCTCGCGGGCGCGCTCGACGGCGCGGCCGAGCCGCTCGGCCGAGACGGGCTTCATCACATAGTCGACCGCCTCCAGGTCGAAGGCGGCGACGGCGAAGGTGTCGAAGGCGGTGACGAAGATGACGAGCGGCGCCTTGGGCCGCCCGGCGAGGGCGCGGGCGACGTCGATGCCGTCGACGCCGGGCATGGCGATGTCGAGGAGGATCGCGTCGGGCTCCGTCGCCTCGACGAGGCGCAGCGCGGCCGCGCCCTCCAGCGCCGTGCCGGCGAGCGCGACCCCCTCCATGCGCGCGAGCAGCAATTGCAGGCGCTCGATGGCCAGCGGCTCGTCGTCGACGACCAGGAAGCGGATCGGCTCAGCCATCGCTTTCCAGCGGCATCGTGAGGGTGACGCGATAGCCGCCGCCGGGCAGCGGGCCGGCTTCGCAATCGGCCGCGCCTCCGAACCGGGCGGCGAGCCGCTCGCAGACGTTGGCGAGGCCGACGCCGGTGCCGGCGCCCGGCGCGGCGCCCGGCGCGGGCCCGCGATCGTTCTCGACGCTGAGGATGAGGCTCGAATCCTCCTCGCGCGCGGCGATGGTCAGCACCACCGGCTCGCTCGTCCGAGCCACGGCGTGCTTGATCGCGTTCTCGACGAGCGGTTGGAGCAGCAGCGGCGGGACCCGGGCGCCGCGAAGCTCGGCGGGAACGTCGAAGCGGACCTCGAGGCGGCGCGGGAAGCGGACCTTCTCGATGTCGAGATAGAGCTTCTGGAACTCGATCTCGTCGGCCAGATCGACGTCGGCGCCGGGATCCAGAGCGAGGCTGGAGCGGAAGAAGGTCGAGAGGTTGACGATCATCGCCTCGGCTTCCTCCTCCCGCCGCGCCATGACCAGCGAGGAGAGGGAATTGAGGGTGTTGAAGAGGAAGTGCGGATTGACCTGGTAGCGAAGCGCCCGCAGTTGCGCGGCCTGCGCATCGCGCTCCGCCCGCGCCGCGCGCCGCTCGGCGGTGCGCAGCCGCGCCGCGCTGCTCATGGCGATGTAGAAGCTCGCCCAGGCGGCGAAGAAGAAATACCAGGTGACGAGGCCGTCGGCGATGAGGCGGATGGTCCGTTGCCGCTGCACTTCGGCAAGCACCGCCGCCGGCGCGAGCGGCGGCGGGACGGGCGGCGGCACCGCTTCCTGGCCGGCATTGGCCTGAAGCGCGGTGCCCTGGCCGCTTCGCTCCGTCACCACGGTGCGGGCGACGAGGGGCTGGTGGACGCCGAAGGCGAGGTTGAAGGTGGAGAAGATCGCCGCGGCAGGAACGCAGGCGATCGCCGCGGCGACGACCTGGACGCGCACGCTCTCCTGCGCCGCGCGGCTCAGCACGAGCCAGACCAGGAAGGTCAAGGCGAGGCCGATCAGGCAGCCGATGCCCCGATAGAAGAGCCAGTCCCAATCCTGGTCGATGAGGGCGGTGCGCACGACGATGGTGAGGAAGTAGAAAGCCCAGAATCCCCCGGCCGACGCCGCAGCGAGCGGCAGGTCGGAGGTGAGCCTCGGCTGGGGTTGGGGTGAATCCATCGGCTCCTTCTAGCCACTGTCGCGACGCCTAGCTGCCACGCCCGGGCCGTTGGTGGAAGCGCCGCGGCCGTTCGTCGAAAACGGGCGCGGAGCCCCGGGGAGTCGTCGGCCGGCGCGACTCGCGGAGCGGCGATCAAGTGGGTTGGCGACTTTTCTGTGGAAAAGTTCGTTGCGGGGCCGCGAAACCGCTGATTTGGCGGCTTTTCTCGCCCCACCCTGTGGCCCGCAGGTGACAGTCGGGCCGGAGACCGCCCTCCGATTACATTTCCCATTGTGCCGCCGTAGGAACTTTGATTCATTTCCAGGTGGGGAGCGGGGAGTGGTTAAGCGGCTGGTAACCGTTTGAATCGCATGATCTCCGCCGGGGTAGAAGGAGTGGGATCATGGCCACGAGCACGAAACCGGCCGACGGGGCACTGACACTGGTAGAGATGAAGGAGTTCGCGAGCTTCGCCGCCGCGACCCAGCGTTACATCCGTCGCTCTCTCGATATCGGCCTCGGCCGCCGCGACGCGATGCGCCGCTGGTCGCGCGATGCCGGGGAAGCCGCCTCGATCCGCGCGCAGGAGCGGGTCTACCGGCGCCTCGACCATGTCCGCGGCAGCGTGCCGGACGATAGCGGGCTCGACGAGATGGAGCCCCTGATCGGGCCGCTCGTCACGATGACCGCCTTCGACCTCGGCCAGGACCGCCTCCCCGACTTCGCGTCCTACCGCTTCCTCTACGAGCGCCTGATCGGCGCGTCGGTGCGGCCGTGGCTGCCCGGCGCCTTCTGTGCCGCCGCGGCGCTGCCGCACCTCCACCCGGAGAAAAGGCGGGCTTTGCTCCAGTCGATCAGCGAAGCCGCCGCGACCGCGCCCGGCTGGTCGAACCGCGAGCCGGCCTTCTACCCCGAGTGGGTGGACAAGGTGGACGTCACCGTCGCCGGCTGAACGCAAGACCGGACCGGGATCATGGACGGCGGGCCTTCGGGTCCGCCGTTCCGCGTCGCTGGACAGGGGCGACTTGGCGGGGCTAGCGTCTCACCCATGGCTTTTTCCCGTCTCTTCCTCCTGGGCCTGGCGCTCGGCGCCGCAGCGCCGGGCTGCGCTGCCGGGGCCGCGCCTCTGCCGAAGCTGGCGGGAACGACCGTGCTCGCCGGGTGCCGGCAGGGCGAGTGCCGGTGGCTGCGGATCGCCGCCGTCGACCGGGTGGCGAGCGTCCGGCAGGGCGAGCTTCGCCGGATCCGGGTCCGCGAGGGAAGCTCGTTCCACCCCGACGGCGACACGCCGACCCGCGCCGCCGCGGCGCGGATCGCCTGGCAAAAGGGCGAGCGGGCGGAATATGCCTTCTGCTCGACGGCGCGGCCGGCCTACGCCTTTCCCGGAGACGGCGGCCGGCTCCTCATCCACTATCTCGACCTGTTCGACCTCGGCGGATATCAATATGCCTCCGCCGGCCTCTACATGCGCCTCTGCCATGGCCGCGACGGCCTGCCCCCCGCCCGCGTCCTGCGCGCGCTCGGCTACCGGTCCGGGACGCGCAGCGAGCAGGTGGAGGCGAGGGGACCGGAGGCGATGACCCGCTTCTAGAGCACGCTGGGTTTAGGTTGACCCGCTCATCCTGAGTAGGGACTGAGCTTGGCGAAGCCTGTCCTGAGCGACGCCGCAGGCGGCGTCGAAGGGGACCGTATCGAAGGACCGTCCTTCGAGACGCCGCTTCGACTTCGCTCAGCGGCTCCTCAGGATGAGCGGAAGCAGTGCGTCAACCTAATTCCTCAATGCTCTAGAGGCTAAGAGCCGACCTCGTCGAGCAGCTCCCGGGCGAAGTCGCTGAGGGTGTCGTCGCGGGCGCCCATGACGACGATGCGGTCGCCGGGGCGGGCGAGGGCGGCGAGGCGCTTCCCCGCGCCGGCCCGGTCCGGGACATGCTCCGCGTCGCGACCGGCGGCGAGGACGGCGCGAACTACGTCGCCGCTGCCGACGGTGCGCTCGACCGTGCCGCCGTAATAGACCGGATCGGGCATGACGAGCCGGTCGTCCGGCGCCATGCCGGCGGCGAAGGTGGCGGCGAGCTCGGCGCCCATCTGGCGGAGCGGGCCGTAGCCGTGGGGCTGGAAGAAGAGGAGCAGCCGCCCCGGCGCCGCGCGCAGCGTGGCGAGGGTCGCGGCGATCTTGTCGGGATTATGGGCGAAATCGTCGATCACCGTGACTCCGCCTCGCGTGCCGACGATCTCGAAGCGGCGCCTGAGGCCGACGAAGGAGCCGAGCGCCGCCGCCGCCTCGGCCAGCGGCACGCCGGCGGCGGCGGCGGCGGCCAGGGCCGCAAGCGCGTTGGCGGCGTTGTGGCGGCCCGGCACCGCCAGGCGAACCGGGGCGCGGCCGTCCGGGCCGGCGGCGGTGAAGGCGATGGCGAGCGGCTCCTCGACCAGGTCCGCGGCGCTGTAGCGGGCCGCCGGGTCGGAAAGGCTGAAGGTGAGGGCGCCCGGCAGGTCGGCGGCGAGCCGGCGCGTCTCCGCGTCGTCGAGGTTGAGAACGACCGTGCCGGCGCGGGCGGCGAAGCCGCGGAACAGGCTGCGAAGCTCATCGAGCGACTTGTGATCGAGGCTGATGTTGGTGAGCACCGCGATGCGCGGCGCATAGAGGGCGATCGAGCCGTCGCTCTCGTCGACCTCGCTGACGAAGGCGCCGCCGCCGCCGACCAGCGCGCTGGCGAACGGCGTCTCGGCGGTGACGAAGTTCTTCATCACCGCGCCGTTCATCACCGTCGGCGCCCGCCCGGCGCGATCGAGGATCCAGCCGATCATGCCGGTGACGGTCGACTTGCCCGAGGTGCCGGCGACTCCGATTGAAAGCGGCGCGGCGTTGAACAGCTGCGCGAGCAATTGCGGGCGGGTGAGGCGGGGAGCGCCGAGCCGGGTCGCCGCGACGACGTCGGGCACCGTCTCCTCGACCGCCGCCGAGGTGACGAGCAGCTGGTCGGACGAGGTCATGCCGCTGCCGTCCTGCGGGAAGAGGGCGATGCCCTGGCGGCGCAGGAAGTCGAACTTTCCGACCACTCTCCCCTGGTCCAGGGCGCGGTCGGAGCCGGCCACCTCGGCGCCCTGGGCGCGGACGATGCAGGCGAGGGGGAGCATTCCGCTCCCGCCGATGCCGCAGAAGAAATAGGATTTGGCCGCCGACATGGCGCCGCCCTATTGAGGTCGCCGCGGCATTTCAAACGGGATCGGGAGGCGGCGATGCGGATTGCGGTGGTGGCCCCGAGCACGCCGATCCTGGAGGAGACGGCGGCGCGGGTGCGGCGGCTCGCCGCGCAGGCCGCGCCCGGCGTGGAGCTGGTCTTCCACCCGCAATGCTTCATGACCCACAACCATTTCGCCGGACCGGACGCGGTGCGCGCCGCCGCTTTCCTCGAGGCCGCCAACGACCCGGGGTTCGACGCCTTGTGGTTCGCCCGCGGCGGCTACGGCTCCTGCCGGATCGCGGAGCCGGTGCTTGCGGGGCTGGGTCCGGCGGCGCGGAACAAGGCCTATCTCGGCTATAGCGACGCGGGCTACCTCCTTGCCGGCCTCTACCGGGCCGGGTTCCCGCGGCTCGCCCACGGGCCGATGCCGAACGACCTGCGCCGGCCGGGCGGCGAGGCGGCGGTGCGCCGCGGCCTCTCCTGGCTGGCGGAAGGCGAGGCCGGCGCTCTCGAGCCGGGGCTGGGCGCCGCGCCGGCCCTCGCCTTCAACATCACCGTCTTCGGCCAGCTGCTCGGGACGGCGCTCCAGCCCTCGCTCGCCGGCCACGAGCTGCTGCTCGAGGACGTCGCCGAATATATGTACCGGACCGACCGGGCGATGTTCCACATCACCGGCAACGCCGCGGTGCGCGAGGTGGCGGGGATAAGGCTGGGCCGGTGCAGCGAGGTGCCGCTCAACGATCCCGATTTCGGGGAAAGCGAGGAGGAGGTGTTCCGCTACTGGTGCGCGCGCGCCGGAATCCCGTTCCTCGGCCGCGCCGATATCGGCCACGACGCCGACAACAAGGTGGTGCCGTTCGGCCGGCGCGCGCGAAAATAATCTCGCCCCGGCTCATCCGATCGCCCCCGCCGCTGCGTCTGGAGGGCATTGGAACGGGACGGAAAGGGCAGAAAGATGGAAGCCGATATCGTAATGGCGATCGCGCTGGCGACGGCCGTGGTGCTGATCGTGAACCAGCTCGGGCGGGTGCTCCGAACGATGATGATGCACCGGACGGTGCGGGAGGCGCTGACCCGCGACAGCGCTAGCCCCGAGCTGCTCGACAAGATCGCGCAGGAGAAATCGGGCGGAAGCCTCGGCGACGACCGGATCGGCGTGGTGCTGATCGCCATCGGCATCGCCATCCTCGGCTTCGGGCTCCTCGCGGGAGACGCGGACGACGTGCGCAACACGGCCGGGATCGCGCTCTTCCCACTGCTGGTGGGCGGGGCCCTGCTCGGCCGGCACCTGGTCATCCGCCGGGCGCGCGGCGGCGCGTGAACGGCCCGTGGAGGGGGATGAAGCGCTTGCGGGGCGGGCGGCGGCCGGTGAGGTCGCCGCCTTCACCGAGCTCGTCCGGCGGCACGAGCGGCGGGTGCGCGCCTTCCTCGCGCGCCTCACCCGCGGCGACGGCGCCGACGACCTCGCCCAGGAGACCTTCCTCAAGGCCTGGCGGGTGGCGGCGAGCTTTCGCGGCGAGGGTAGCTACGAGGGATGGCTGCTGCGCATCGCCTGGCGGCTGTTCCTCAGCAGCCGCCGCGGACGGCGCGAGGAGGCGGCCGAGATACCGGAGCGGGCCGATCCGGCGGCCGGCGACGCCGACCGGCGGATCGACGTGGGGCGCGCTCTGGCGCGCCTCCCGGCGCGGGAGCGGGCGGCGGCCCTGCTCTGCCTCGGCGAAGGCTATTCGCACAGCGAGGCGGCGAGGATATTGGAGCTGCCGCTGGGCACGCTGAAGAGCGTCGTCGCCCGCGCCCGGACGGCGCTGGCCGACGAGCTGAAAGGGCAAGGCTGATGGTGGACGAGTCCCTCGATCTGGAGCTTGCGGCGCTGCTGCGCTCGCCCGAGCGGGCGCCGGACGAAGCTTTCGCGCGGCGGCTGGAGCGGCTCGTCGTCGCCGAGGCGCGGCTACGGGCGGCGCGGCGGGCGGCGTGGCACCGCTTCACCATGGAGATGGTCGCCGCAGCGGCGCTGCTCCTCGCCTTCGCGCTGCTGACCAGAAGCGCCCCGCCGCCCGACTCGGCGGGGACGATCCCGCTCTTCGGCCCGGCGGCGGCCGGGCTGCTGCTCCTCGCCCTCTGGATCGCGGTGTCGCTGCGGCCGGGCGAAAGCGCCGCGACGCACTAATCCACATCATATTTTGCGGCGGAGCGCCCGCCGCGCCGGATCGCGCGATTTAGAGGGCCGACCCTCTTGCACTCGGCACGCGTTTGGGGCTTATCAGCTTCCGAACCACAGGGAGGGATTTATGGCTAAAGGTACTTCTGGCGGCGGCGCTCGCGGCGGCCTTTCGCGTCCGGTGACGCCGTCCGAGGATCTGGCCGCGATCGTGGGCAAGGACCCGCTGCCGCGCAGCCAGGTGGTCAGCAAGGTCTGGGACCACATCCGGAAGAACAATCTCCAGAACCCGCAGAACAAGCGCGAGATCCTGGCCGACGACAAGCTGAAGAAGGTCTTCGGCACCGACAAGTGCTCGATGTTCGAGATGAACAAGCACCTGTCGCGCCACCTCAGCTGAGCCTTGCGCCGCCGTTCCGGCGGTTCATTCTCGCTTTCGGCGGCCCCGCTCCCCACGGAGCGGGGCCGCTTCGCGTTCGGCCCCGGCGGGCGCGAAAGACTCGTCCGAAATGGAGAAAGGGCGCACGAACATTTCGCTTTCCGCGCAGCAATGGGTTATTCCGGATGCGGCCGGAGGAGCGGCGTGATCCCGGTCACATTGCGCCGGTTCGGAAAAATCCAATGAACGGAAGAGGATCACCGGCCTAAAACCGCCGAAACGGAGGAGGAAGAGGTGGTTAAGTATGGAAAGACCGTCATTCTGCGCTGAGGGGGGACACGAGCTTGATGGCATCGACAGTTCGCGATGAAGCGCCGTCCGGGCTGAGCGGGGTCCGCTACATGGCCCAGCCGGCGGTCCTGATCCTGACCGACAGCGAGGCGGGGCGGGAGCGATGGCGGCGCGTCGCCAAGATCGCCGGGTGCCGCGTGTGCGACAGCGCCGAGCTCGCCGGCGGCGGCGAGCGCCTCGACCTCCAGGTCGGCGCCGACGCCGTCCTCGTCGAGGTCACGCGCGATCCCGGCGAGGCGCTGGAGCCGATCCTCGCGCGGCTCGACGCGGCGGCGAAGAGCGGCCGCCACGGCGGCGTCATCGCCGCTCCGGCGGCGCTGATCGACCGGATCGCCGCCGGAAGCCTCGATTCCGCGCTCCACCACCTCGTCGACCCGAGCGACCTCGAATGCGTCGCCGCGCTCGCCATGGCGGCGACCCGCCACCCGCCCCGGCTGCACGACGTCGGCAAGTCCGCCGCCACCGCCCGCCTCCAGCAGCTGAGCGAGGAAGTGGGGCGGGTGGCGACGATCCTCGCCGTCCTGTCCGAGGACGAGAGCGCGGCGAGGGCCCTGGTCGGCGGCGGCGACACGGGCGAGGCGGGCGAGGCCGCCGGCGAGCCGCTCGACGCGTCGACGATCCGGGCGATGATCCGGGTGCGCCGGCTGCGCGACCATTTCTTCCTGCCGGAGCTCTTCGCCGACCCCGCCTGGGACATGCTTCTCGACCTGATGGCGGCGCGCATCGAGCGGCGCCGGGTCGCCGTCTCAAGCCTGTGCATCGCCGCGGCGGTTCCGGCGACGACGGCGCTGCGGTGGATCAAATCCTTGTGCGACCAGAAGGTGTTCGTCCGCGTCGCCGATCCGGAGGACGGGCGCCGCGTGTTCATCGAGCTCGCCGACCGCACCGCGGCGGCGCTCGAAAGCTACGTCAAGGCGGCCCAGCGCATCTCCCCGCTCGTCGTCTGATCGCGGTTGCGGGCCTCGGGCCGCGGTGGCAGAGCGGCCGGACCCGCCGGAGGCCCGGCGGGACGGGCGGTTAGCTCAGTTGGTAGAGCATCTCGTTTACACCGAGAGGGTCGGCGGTTCGAGCCCGTCACCGCCCACCAGCAGGTCAGGACCCGGTCGCGGCGGACGGCGCTTCGGGCGGCGTTTCGAGCGGATCGCGGGGCGCGTCGGCCGCGCGGAAGCGGCCGCGGCGCCAGGCGAGGCGGAGGGCGGCGAGGCCGGCGAGGGTGCCGACGAGGAGGCCTGCGAAGGAGGCCTCCGGGCCGAAGGCGCCGCCGCTCAGCCATTGCGGCAAACCGGGCATCGGAGCGGTGACGAGCGGGCCGCCGGCGAAGCCGTCGGTCCCCGAGACGGCGGCGCCGAACAGCCAGCCCTGGGTGAAGTTCCAGCCGGCATGGACGCCGATCGACACCCATAAGCGCCCGGTGAGGATGTAGAAGGCGGCGAGCATCACCCCGGCCTCGAGCGCGATGGCGAGCGCGGCGAACCAGGTGGAGTTGGGATTGGCGAGGTGGAGCACGCCGAAGAGGAGCGCCGAGAGCGCCAGCGCCGGCCAGATCCCGAAGGCGCGCCACAGCAGCCGCAGGACGACGAGGCGAAGCAATATCTCCTCCGCGACGCCCGACTGGACGCTCAAGGCCACCGCGTTCCAGAAGGCGGTGACCGGCTGCCGGCCGACGGCGACCGCGCCGGCGAGGTGGAGGAGGAGGATGGTCGCCGCCATCATCGCCGCGCCGAGGAGCAGGCCGAGGGGCAGCTCGACCGCCGCCGGGCGCAGCGCCAGCTCCGACGGGCGCCGGTCCTCGCCGAGACGCACCAGGCCGACGTAGAGCGCCAGGCTGGCGACCGCCGCCGCGACGAGGCTCACCTGGCCCGGCGCGAATTGCGGGGAAAGGAGCATCGCGGTGGCATGTCCCCCCGCGGCGACCCAGCCCGCGGCGAGGCCGGCGAAGCCGGCGCCGACGAGGAGGAGGAAGAAGAGCAGCACGCCCCAGGCGATGGCGCGCAGCCAGCGCCACTTGCCGGGCGCCAGGACGCGCCGGTCGCCCAGCTCCACGGGGCCGCCGGGCGGCACGAGGCGCGCGAGCATGGTCACAGCGAGCGGATCAGCTTTACCGCCATGGCGAGCCAGGGCGGATCGGCGAGGACGAGCTGGCGGTGCCCGGCGCCGAGCGGGAGGAGGTGGACCTTGCCTTCCTCCTTGCCGATCAGCCGGCCGTAGAGGAAGCGGCCGGCCGGCCGCGGCACGAGCACGTCGCGGTTCATCGCGCGGGCGAAGTCGGGCGGCGCCAGGCGAAGGCACCAGACCTCGTCGCCGGCGCGATAGTCGCCGATCCCGGCGGTGACGCTGACCGCCACGGCGCCGGCCTCCGGCCGCGGCGGCGCCACCACCGCCTCGCGGCGCGGCGCATGGGCGCCGTCATGGGCGAGCAAGGCGGCGACCGGCACGTCCTCGCGGTGGGGGAGGCGGACGAGGTCGCCGGCCTCCACCCCGAGCGCGGTGGCGATGCGGTTGAGCCAGCCGACGGAGACGGTGCGGGTGCCGGTCTCGAGCCGTCCGATCGTCTGCGGCGTGGTGGGCGGATCGCAGCGGTCCGCCACCTCCTGAAGCGTCAGCTTCTTGGCCCGACGCACTTCCCGGATGCGTGTGATCATCGTCCCACTCCCCGAACCTTTCAGGTTATTTCTTCTTTCCTACAACTTCCCACGCATGGCAAGGGAAGAATGTTGCTGATTCGTTCTGTGGAGGGTGAGATGAGGGCAGTTCGCAAGATGGGGCGCGTGCGTGGCGGCCGGATGCTGGTGGAGCGGCCGGCGCCGGCGGACGGGCGCGAGCGCGGCGGGGGCGGGACCGCGCCGGCGCGGACGGTGACGGTGAACCTGCTCGAATCGCCGCTCGGCTGGCTGCACAGCCGAGGCCACGTCAGCGCGCGGCAATATGCGGCCGGCGAGACGCTGCGGCAGGATTGGGAGCAGGCGCATTATCCGCCGCGCGTGACGATGTGCTGGGACGCGCCGCCGCCCGGTCGCACGGCGCGGGGCTCGCCCGAGCCCGCGACGCCGGCCGGGCGCGAAGTGCGGGCGCGGGCGCGCTTCGAAGCGGCCGCCAGGGCGGTCGGGCCGGGGCTGCGCGACGTCATGTGGCGGGTGGTCTGCGCCGGCGAGGGAATGCGCGAGGCGGAGACGGCGCTCGGCTGGCCTGCGCGCGCCGGCAAGGTGGTGCTCGCCATGGCGCTCGACCGGCTGGCGGATTTCTACAGGCTTCCTTGAGGCTTGCGCCCGGCCGGCGTTGCGGCGAAGCTGCCGGCGACGGTCTGACGAGGAGAGCGGCGCGTGGGCCCAGCGGCGATCATCACGGCGGCGGCGGCGCAGGGCGCGGCGGCCGTGCCGCCCACCGCAGCCCCGTCGCCGCAGGAGGCGGCCGGCGCCCCGATCCGCGAGATCCACATCCTGCCGCCGCCCTGCAAGTCCGGCGGGCGCGACGAGATCGTGGTGTGCGGCCGCGACGACTCGCGCGAGCGCCTGGGCGAGTTGCGCCCGCCCCGCGGCATCGTCGTCCAGGAGGAGGGGCCGATCAGCGTCGCCATACCCGGCCTCGGCGTCGTCGAGCCGAGGCTGGTGCAGCGGCTCCGCCCCGACGGCACCGTCTCCCAGGGCTTCATGGTGTCGCTGAAGATCCCCTTCTAGCGGGACGGGACGGGCGCGAGGAGCCGGGCCGCCCGCGCCGCGTTCGGGCGGCATGGCCACCCTGTTCACCAGCGACAGCCACTTCGGCGACCACCGGACGCTCAACATCTGGAAGCGGCCCTTCGCCTCGGTGGCGGAGATGGACGCCGCGCTGCTCGCCGGCTGGAACGCGGCGGTGGGCCCGGACGACGAGGTGTGGCACCTCGGCGACTTCGCTCGGCGTGGCGGCGACGCGGCGCGGCTGCTGGCGCGGCTCAACGGCCGCAAGCACCTGGTGCGCGGCAACACCGATCCCGACGGCACCGCCGCCGCGCAAGGCTGGGCGAGCGTGCGCGACTATGCCGAGCTCGAGACGGAGGGAAGGAGGCTCGTCCTCTGCCACTACCCCTTCCGGAGCTGGAACGGCCAGCACAAGGGCGCGCTCAACCTCCACGGCCACAGCCACGGCCGGCTGAAGCCGATGCCGCGGCAGATCGACGTCGGCGTCGACGTGTGGGGCTGGCGGCCGGTGGGGCTGGAGACGCTCCTCGGGGCGGGGGACGCCCGGGCGTGACCGTCCCTCCCCGATCAGGCGAACCAGGAGGCGACGAGGGCGGCGGTGCAGAGGAAGGTGACGACGGTGGTCGTCCAGCCGAGAAGGTTGGTCCAGCGGCCGTTGGTGCGGGCGCCGACGACGCGGCGGGAGTTGGTCAGGAGCATCATGATGAGGAGCAGGGGCGGGACCGAGAAGCCCTGGACGATGCCCGACCAGACCAGCGCCCGCATCGGGTTGAAGCCGAGGAAGTTGAGGGCCACGGCGAGCGCGGTGACGAGAAAGATGACGAGGTAGAAGAGCCGGTTCTCGGACGGATGGTCGTGAAGGCTCCCCTCCCGGCCGAGGCCCTGGACGACGTCGTAGGCGGCGCCGGTCGTCATGATCGGCACGGCGAGGAAGCCGACCCCGACGATGCCGGCGGCGAACAGCCATTTGGCGGCCGGGCCCGCCAGCGGCTCGAGCGCGGCGGCCGCCTGGGCCGCGGTGTCGATCTCCGTCCGGCCGGCCGGGTGCAGGGTGAGGCCGGTCGCCATCAGGATGAAATAGAGGATGAGGTTGGAGAAGATCATGCCGATGAGGACGTCGCGGCTGGTGCGCCGCATCTCGCGGCGGCTGGCGCCCTTCCTCTGCCAGAGGCGGCGGCGGCCGATCGCGATCTGCTCCTCCACCTCCTGGTTGGACTGCCAGGTGTAGACGTAGGCGGAGAGCGAGGTGCCGATGCAGGCGACGAGGATTGCGAGGAAATCGGAGTCGAGGCGGAGGCGGGGGACGAAGGTGGCGGCGAGGATCTCGACCGGGTCGGGCTTGGCCAGCAGGGCCGCGGCGACATAGGCGAAGAGGATGAGGGCGAGCCAGCGGAAGATGGCGCGGATGAGGGTGTAGGAGCCGAAATACTGGATCGCGTAGATGATCGCCGCGGTGGCGACGACGAGGACCGGCACCGGCACCGGCAGGAGCAGGTTCAGCGCCGATCCGATGCCGCCCAGATCGGCCGCCGCCTCGATGATGTTGCCGAGGAAGGCGAGGGAGACGAGCGGCAGCAGCACCCAGCGTGGGAAGCGGTCGCGGATGCAGGCGAACAGGCCCTTGCCGTAGACCTGGCCGATCTTCGCCGAGAGATAGGTGACGACGTACATCATCGGCAGCAGGACGGGCGCGATCCACAGGACGGAGAGGCCGAAGCGGGCGCCCGCGCTCGAATAGGTGCCGATCGCCGACGGGTCGTCGTCGGCGGCGCCGGTGACGACGCCGGAGCCGAGGATGCGCAGAAGCCCGGCCCGGCCGCGATTGTCGGCCGCGTCGTAGCGGGCGTCGAGCGGTTCGCGCGGCTGGTCCAAGAGAGCCTTCTTTCGGCGGCGATGAGGCGGGGACAACCGTCCGGGCCGGCGCGGGTTCAACCGCCGGCGGAGGGAATTGCATGATGCAGATCAAGGGCGCGCGGCGGCGCCTCTTGCCGCCGGGCCGCGTCGCTTCCGGCGGGTCAGCGTCTCTCGCGGCTGAGCCGGGTCATGAGCAAGGCGGCGCGCTTGGCCTGGCGCGGGATCGAGGCCAAATCGACCGTCTCGCCGGGCGCATGGTCGCCTGCGCTGGAGGCGCCGAGGCCGACCAGGCCGTCGACATATTCGGCGACGAAGCTGATGTCGCCGGCCCCCCGCTTCAGCGGATCGAGGGCGGCCATCGGCGCGAGGCCGAGGTCGCGGTTGACGAGGTTGAGGCGGTCGAGGAGGGCGCGGTTGCCGGGCGTCGGCGCCATCGGCGGGTAGATATGGTCGCCGAACCTTATCTCGGCGGTGGCGCCGGGGAGCGAGGCCGCGACGATCGCCTCCATCTTTCCCCGCACCCGCGACTCCTGCTCGCGGCTCAAGGTGCGGATGTCGCCCTTGGCGATGGCGATGGCGGGGATGATGTTGGTCTTGCCGGCCGCCTGGCCGCGTATCCCGGCCTCGTCGAGCGCAGCGGTCGCTCCGCCGACGACGAGGCCGACATTGTAGGTGAGGTTGGGTTCGGGCAGCTCGCGCCGGAACGCCTCGAGGATGCGGGCGAGCTCGTAGATCGCGCCGTTGCCCGAGCCGCGGCTGAAGATGCCGGACGAGTGGCCGGTGCGGGCGGAGACCCGCACCTCCCAGGAGCCGGCGCTGCGCCGGGCGATCGAGCCCATGTCCTTGCCGTCCTCGGTGGCGAGGCCCTCGAAGTCGAGGGCCACGTCGGAGGCCTTGCCGGCGGCGATCAGGTCGCGCCGGGCGACGGCGATCGGATCTCCCGCATCCTCCTCGTCGCCGGTGAGGACGATCGTGACGTCGGCGTCCTTCAGCGTGCCGGCGGCGTGCATCGCGCGAAGGGCGGCGACCATCACCACCATGCCGCCCTTGTCGTCGCCGGCGCCCGGCCCTTCCGCCTTGTCTCCCTTGCGGACGAAGGTCTGGAACGGGCTGTCGGGCTCGAACACCGTGTCGAGATGGCCGATCAGCAGCATGCGCCGGCCGCGGCCGTTGCCCTTGTGCACGGCGACGATGTGGCCGGCGCGGCCGACCTCGGCCATCGGCACCCACTCGACCCGGAAGCCGAGCGGCTCGAGCTCGGCGCGCATCATCCGGCCCACCGCCTCGACGCCGGCGAGGTTGCGCGAGCCGCTGTTCTGATTCACGAGCCGCTCGAGCAGGGCGACGGTCCGCTCCTGCTCCGCGTCGACGGTGCGGACGATCTTCCGCTCGGCGGGCGCGAGCTTCGCCTCGGCCGGGGCGGCGAGCATCGGAAGCGAGGCGAGGGCGAGAAGGGAGGGGAGGACGCGCATGACTTACTCCTGCGTTTCCCGCTTCCCTTTGCCCGTGCTAGGCGTTGGGGCAAGACCCGGAATATCCGCGAGGGTGGAGATGCGTCGTACGATAGGCTTTCCGATGCTGGGGCTTTCGCTCCTCCTCGCCGGCCCGCCGGGCGCGGCGCAGGAATGGCGCCAGGCGCGCGACTACGACGTGCTGCTGACCAGCTTCGAGATCCAGCCGCAGGAGATTAGGCTGAGGGCGGGGGAGCCGGTGCGGCTGCGCTTCGTCAACAATAGCGAGCAGCGCCACAGCTTCAGCGCGCCGGGCTTTTTCGCCGCCGCCGAGATGCGCGGGCGCGACCGCAGGACCTTGCGCGGCGGGGCGATCGTCGCGCCGCCCTTGTCGGAGACGGAGATAGTGCTGGTGCCCCGCAAGGGCCGCTGGTGGGCGCGGGGCGACAATCTGTTCCGGCGCGTGCTGGGGATGAAGGCGCGGATCGTCGTCGAGTGAAGGGAGCGAACATGGCCAAGGGCAAGAAGGACAGGAAGAAGGACGGCAAGCCTCCCAAGGACGAGGCCGCGAAGATCGCCAAGGGGCTGAAGAAGGCGGGCAAGGCCGCGCTCAAGCTCGCCGAGCAGCCCGCGGTCAGCGAGGCGGTGGCGGCCGCGATGCTTGCGGCGGCGGCGGCCCTGAGGGAGGGACCGAGGATGAGGCGCGGCGTCGCCGCGGCAGGCGAGGCGGGCGGCGACGCGCAGCGCCAGGCGGGCGGGCTCGGCGAGGCGCTGAGGTCGATCGCGATCGATGTCGCGCGGCGGACGGTCGAGGCCTGGGAGGAGGGGGCGAAGGCGCCGCGGCCGGATCCGAAGCCGGGCAAGGGAAAGGCCGGCGGCGGGGGCTGAGCCGGGCTCGTTTTACCCCCGTAATCCTCGTTATCCACAAGCCGATTGTGCTTGGCCGACTCGGCCTTTCGTGACAGCTTTTGGACGTGGCCGGGAGAGAAATCCCCCTGCCGCGAAGCCGAGCCGAAGGGCCGCCGTTCCCGCAAGGGGCGCGGCGCGAGGCGAGGCGAAGGGGGCCCCGAGCGGGAGCCTGCGGCGCGAGGCGCGAGCCTTGGGCGGCGAGCTTTTCCGGGACGGGCGTCCTGGCGAAGCCGGGTTTTCCGCAAGGGATCCGGCGCCGCCGGACCGCCGGGGAGCGGACGGGGAATCGCCCCCGTTCTCGAGCCGGCGGCGCTCCGGCCCGGGCTTCGGCTTCGGGCGCGGGCGGCCGGCGGATCCTTGAGGGGCCTGTCCTCTCGCGGGTTGAGCCGAAGGGCGGCGCGGCTTCACGGCCGATCCGCCGGCGGACCAGGGCCGGAAGCGATTCCGGGCCGATGTCCTCCCAGGGTCGAGCGGGGCTTTCGGGCGCCGCGAATACCCCTGGGGACGGAGAGGAAGCGGGGCCTGCCTCGTTTTCCGACCCGCGGGAAGCGTCCGGGCCTCGGCCTGGACGCGACCTTCGGGGGCCGAACGAAGCGCGGGAGACCGCGCCGCGCTCCGGCCCCTCCCACCCAGCGGGTGATCGCATCGCAACCCGGCGGCCGCGATCGTGAGCCTGGGACATCAGGGGGCTGGTCCTTCAGGGGGCCGGCCCCCTTTCCTTTCGGAGAAGGGGAATGTTCCCCGTCGCCTGGAGCGGCCGTCCCCGATGCTCCCGGTCATGACGGATCCGTAGCGGCTTGATCGGGCGCCGGTTTGTGCGAAGATGCGGTCGGGGAGGGCCTCGGCATGTTCGGCAGGGCGGGGAAAGGCGCGGGCGCGGCGCGGGAAGCGGACTTCTCGTTCGTCGGGCCTGAGGTGACGGTGACCGGCGACGTCGCCACCAGCGGTCGAATCCATCTCGACGGCAAGGTGACGGGCGACGTCAGATGCGGCGGCCTCACCCAGGGCGAGAGCGGCGAGGTGCGCGGCAACATCGTCGCGGGCGAGGCCCGGCTCGCCGGCCTCGTCGACGGCACGGTCGAGGCGGGGATCCTGGCGCTGGAGCATAGCGCGAGGGTGACCGGCGACGTGCTCTACGAGACGCTCAGCATCGCCAGCGGCGCGCAGGTCGAGGGCCGCTTCAAGCGGCGCAAGGGGGCCGGCGACGGCTCCGCCCCCGCCAAGGCGACGACGACGGCGGCGGCCCGGCCGAGGGCGGCGGAGCTGTTCGCGGCGCAAGAGGCGGCCGAGTAGCCGGAACCGGGCCGGGGCGGCCTCGTTCAAGGGGGCGACACCCTTTTCAGACGAGGAGCGGCGCAATGGCCGACGAGCGCGACAGGATCAGCGACGGGGGCACCGACGGCGGAACCGCCGGCACCGGCGAGCGCGAGGTGCTTCCCGAGCGGGACACGCCGCCGCCCGAGCGTGGCCAGGGCGACGACACCGCCGACGCGCTGGGCGGCGACCCGGCGGCCGGCGCGGGCCTCTCCGGCGCCGGCGCTGCGACCGGCGACGGCCGGGCGGGGCGCAGCGAGAGCGGCTCCGGCAACGGCCTCGGCGGCCCCGACGCCGGTTCGCCGGGCGGGATGGGGGGCGTCGGCGCCGCCGGCGGCACCGGCACCGGCCGGCCCCCGGGCGGCGTCAGCCCGGTCCCTCCGGAGGAGCAAGAGGGGCGTTAACCAGGCCTCGAAAGGCGGCGTAAACCGACCGCGCGCAGGATCGCCCCGCAACAGGCGGCGAGGGCGAGGCGATGGCGGAACGGCGGCAGGCGAGGCGGGCGGCGACGCTGGCTCTGGCCCTGCTCGCCGCGCCGCTGCTGACCGGCGCGAGCGGCCGGCTGACCGCGCTCGAGCCGCGCCTGCTCGCCGCCCACAATGCGGAGCGGGCCGCGCTCGGCCTCAAGCCGCTCGAATGGGATGCGACGCTCGCCGCGGACGCCGCCGGATGGGCCCGGCACCTCGCCCGCATCGGCGACCTGCAGCATGCCGAGGACGCCGATCCCGAGGACCCCCAAGGCGAGAATCTGTGGGCGGGGACCAAGGGCGCCTACACGCCGGAGGCGATGGTCGGGCTGTGGATCGCCGAGAAGAAGGACTATCGCCCGGCGCCGATCGAGGAAGCGAGCCGGACCGGCGACTTCGAGGATATCGGCCATTATACGCAATTGGTCTGGCGGGACACCGGCCGGGTCGGCTGCGCGCTGGCGGCGGGGGCCGAGGACGAGGTGCTGGTCTGCCGCTACCGCACCGCCGGCAACGTCGAGGGCGAGAGGGCTTTCTGAGCCGCTCCCCGCTCCCTAGTGAAAAGGACACGGGTTCCCGTTGCGGATCGGGCCGCGACGGCGGCGCGGCGCTAGGAAGAGCCTGGGCAGACGCACGTGGCGGCGGCCGAGCGCAAGCCCTTCAAGCTCCTCTTCGAACGGGCATGCATCGCCTCTACTACGAGAAGCCGCTCGGCAACCGGTTCACCGAAGCGGATTTCGCCAAGACGCTGAAGACGGCGCTCGACGCCCTGAACGAGCGCTATCCGCTCCTCCAGAAGGGCTCACCGGAAACCTTGGACCGGTCGTTCAACTCGACGCGGTCCGCGTCTCGATCCGGCATGGCGGGAGAAATGCCCCGCTCATGGTCAAAAAATCCATGTGCCCGCCGCGCGCCGGCCGGCGTCGATCCAGCGGGAGGCCGGCCGGTTCCCGGCGGGCCGGCCGGGGGTGAAGTCGGGCGGGGTTTGGAGTATGAGGGAGGGGAGCGGCCCGGAGGGAGCGCATGAAGGTTTTCGCCCATCGCGGCTTCCACCGCCGCAGCCGGCACGAGAATACGCTCGAGGCCTTCCAGAAGGCCGTGGACGCCGGCGTCGACGGCATCGAAACCGATGTCCGGGCGGACGGCGAAGGGCAGGCGTTCCTCTTCCACAATCGCTGCCTAGACGACGGCACGCCGGTCTCGTCGCTGACCTTGGCCGAGATCGAGCGGCGGCTCGGCTATCGCCCGCCGACCCTCGCCGAGACCCTGGGCCAGGGCTGGAGGCTCGACTGGGACATCGAGCTGAAGAACGAGGCGGCGCTCGCCGCGGCGCTGCCGGTGCTCCGGGAGGCGGCCCGCCGGGAGGCGCTGTTCGTCACCTCCTTCGTCCATCGCGTCGTTCGTGAGGCGGCGGCGGCGCTCGACCTGCCCGGCGGCTTCCTCATCGCCCACTCGCCGGCCGACGCCTCGGCGCTGCCCGCCCGGCTGCCCGGCATACCCTATCTGGTGTGGGATTTCGAAAGCATAACGGACCAATCGGTCGCCGATGCGGCTTCGGCGGGATACCGGAACATGGTATACGGCCCGGTCACCCGGGAGGAGCATGAGCGGGCGGCGGGCCTGGCGTTCGAGGCCGTCATCACCGACTTTCCGGAGTATCTGCTGTGAGCTGACGCTTGGGGGGGTGTCGTCATGGGCTTCATCGAGAGGGTCGTGTTGCGCGCCAGGACGCTTGCCGCCGCCGCGGCCGGCTACGTGCTGCTCACCTTCTTCGCGGGCGCCTTCCTGCTCCTCCTCTTCGAGGAAAGCGGGATCGTCCATCTCAGCGAGCGCCCGCTCGTCCTCCTCACCCTCGTCGCGGCGATGATCTTCTTCCTGCGCCAGGACGTCTCGGTCTCGCAGGAGGCGCTAGAGCGCCGCGTCGCCGGGGACATGGCGGCGATCGCCGCGCAGGTGGCGGCGGTCGAAGCCGCCACCGCCCGGGCGGGAGCGGCGGTGGAGCACGGACTCGCGCGGCACGCGGCAAAGGTCGAGCTGCTCCACGAGACGCTGAAGCAGGGCGGTCGCATCATGAGCCTCGAGCAGGCGCTGATCGACCTCAAGCCGCGCTTCGATGCGCTGCAGCCGGACGAGGCCGTGGAGATCAGCCACCTCGGCCTCGACATGAGCCATGCCTGGGAGAAGCTGCGCCCGGCGCTGGAGGCGCTGTGCAGGAAGTCCCAGGTGAGCTTCAGGCTGCTGATCCTCGGCAAGGAGGGGGAGGGGGCGGTCCCCGCGCCGTCGCCAGGCGAGCGGCCGGCACTGCCGATACAGGTCGAGGAATGGCTGGAAGGCGGAGACCGGATGCGCCGCCAGATCGAGGCGCGGCTGCGCTACATCGCCACGGCGGGCGGCCCGGCGGAGGGGCGGCCCGGCGGCGCGCTCGACTATGAGATACGCTCCTACCGCGACTTTCCGATCGTCCACGGCATCCGTATCCACCGGCCGTTCGAGGCGGCCTATTTCTCGCTGAGCCGGTGGACCGGCGACGACTGGGCGGAATATTCCTGGGGCGGCGAATGCTATCACCGCATCCTCGGCCCGGCGAGCGACGAGCAGATGGACCTGATGAAGCTGTTCGACGGCCATTTCGGCCGCCTTTGGGAGACCAACGCCCGCTCCGCGGGGCGCTGAGGGAGAGGGGGCCGTCGAGGCGTCCCCCTCGCCGCGCGCGCTTCCCTTCCCCCGCCTGTCCCGCCCATGCTTGCCAAGGCGCGGGGGGTTGCCGATAAGTGGCGGCCGGGGGAGTCGGCGATGGCGGGCGGAGCGGGCGGGACGGACCATGCGCTGGAGCGGCTGGTCTTCTTTTCGGACGCGGTGTTCGCGATCGCGATCACTCTCCTGGTCATCGAGCTGCACGTGCCGCACATTCCGCGTGGCGCGCCCGACAGCGCCTATTGGCAGGCGCTGGCGCAGCTCGTCCCGAGCTTCATCGGCTATTTCTTCAGCTTCTTCGTGATCGGCGCCTTCTGGGCGGGCCACCACCGCGCCTTCACGCTCGCCGGCCGCTACAGCGCCAAGGTGCTGAGCTGGAACATGGTCTTCCTCCTCACCATGGCCTTCATGCCGTTCGTCACCGCCTTCCTCAGCCAGAATATCGGCGCGCGGGTGCCGACCGTCGTCTATTGCGCGGTGATGCTGGCGGCGGCGCTGCTCAACATGCGGGTGCAGCGGATCGTCACCGGCCCCGACATGCTTGCCGCCGACGTCGCGCACGAGGATGTCGCCTATGTGAGGAAGCGCGGGCTCAGCGTCGCTTTGGGCGCGGCGACGGCGCTCGCCGTCAGCTTCGTCGTGCCGGTGCTGGGACAGGTGAGCCTGGCGACGATCCCCCTGTGGCGCCGGCTGATCGCGCGCATGCCGAAGGGGGAGGAGGGGGCGTGACGGCGATCACGCAACGGTGCCCGCCGCCGCCTTAAGCCGAGGGCCCGGCGGCGGCGGCGCCGCCGGCGATGCCCGTTTTCAGCCGTTCAATTCGGGGGGGATATATGAACAAGCGCACATGGCTCACCTTGATCAGCGGAGCGACGATCCTTTCCGGCTGCGCCGGCTCGCTTCAGACGAGCCCGTATCGCCAGAGGACCGAGGACCGAGCAGGCGCGCTGCGCGGCGTCACCTACGCCCTGCCGATGGTCCAGTACCAGCTCAAGCTCCGCCGGTGGCTGGCGGAATGCCCGGGAACCGACCCCGACGGCAAGACGACCGCGCTGAAGTTCGGCGTCGAGGTGACGGGGGAGAAGGAATATGTCCCGGGCGAGGCCTATAACGTCGATTACGAGAGGCTGGCCGGCTTCCTGCGGACGAGCAGCTTCGAAATCAAATACTGGCCGAACGGCACGTTGAAATCGATCGGCGCCAGCGCCGAGGACCATACCGCCGACGCGATCAAGGACACGGTGAAGACCGTGCTCAGCGTAGCGTCCGCCGCGGCGAGCATGGGCGTCATGCTGGCCGGCCCGGTCTCGCAAAATGGCGGCGACGGCGAGGCGATGGCGGTCTGCTCTGCCGCGGCCGCGCAGCAAGTGGACGAGCTGCGGCGGCTGAACGCGGCGCTCAAGGAGAAGACGAAGAAGCTGGAGCTGCTGCGCAAGGATCTGGAGCGGATCCAGACCCAGGCCGCGGTGCGGCTGGTGCGCACCGCCGACCGGCAGCGGCTGCTGACGCTGTTCGACGACCTGCGCGACCACGAGGCGCAGATCGCGGCCGCCAACGAGCGGATCAACGCGCTGAAGGAGGCGCTTTCCATCGACGAGACGCTGCAATGGAACAGCGCCGTCGGCGGCGACCTCGTCCAGTCGCGCAGCTACGCGCTGAGCGCCGAGCAGGCGGGCAAGCTGGCGGCGATGCTGACCGCCGGCCACGGCCCGAAGCTCGACCCGGGGAGCGAGGAGGCGAGGCAGGACGCCAAGCGGCGGGCGCTCGCCCCGGCCTGCTTCGGGGGCGAAATCAACCTCGTCAACTGCGTGAAGCAGAATCTGGACCTGACCAGCGCCGTCCACTTCCCCTCGCCGCTTCCCGCCTGCCCGGCGGGCGGAGCGGGCACCGGCGCATCGGAGTGCCTGGAGAGCGTCCGCAGCGCCGACGCCCGCTACCGCAACGCCCGCGACGGCACGCCGGACGCCGGGATCTTCGTGCGCGAGCCGGTGCAGGCGCGCCTGCTCTTCTGCCGCAAGGCGCGGCTTTCCGCCGGCAAGACCTGCTCCCCCGCGGAGGACGAAGGCAAGCTCGATGCGGCCTATTTCCCGCAATTCGGCCAGCTGCGCTACCTGCCGCTGCGCGTCGGCACCTTCCAGGCGCGCGAGATGGCGCTCTCGCTCACCGAGGAGGGGAAGATCGAATCCTTCACCTACAAATCGACCAAGGCGCCGGGCCAGGTGCTGGCCGCCACCGCCGCCGACGTCGCCGGCCAGATCGACGCCGCCTTCGAGAAGAGGGAGACGGAGCGCCGGTCGGACGCCGAATATGCGGCGCAGCAGGCGAATGCCGACATCCAGGCCGAGATCACGCGCCTCACCAAGGAAGCGGAGCTGAAGAAGCTGAAGGACCCGCCGCAGGCCGATCCGCTGAAGCCCGTCCGCGACGAGACCGCGGCGCTGGAGGTGCAGACCGCGCTGCTGAAGGCGAAGCTCGCCCAGCGGCTCGCCGAGCAGGCGCTCGCCGCCCAGCCCTGAGGCGATGATGTCCGGGGGAGGTCCTCACTTCATCAACGGGTCCACCTTTGGCCTAGGGGAAGAAGGTGGATGCCGGATCAAGTCCGGAATGACGGATCAGTGTTGCATGGGGAGCGAGGTCAGGCGCCGGCGGCGGCGAGGAGGTTGAGGAAGCCGCGCCCGAAGCGGGGGGACTGGATGGTCGCCTCGCCGCCCGGCTGATAGCTGTTCAGCCCGACCGCATAGGCCTGGCCGCCCTGCTCGATCAGCCAGGGTCCGCCGCTGCAGCCCTGCGTCATGTTGGAGGCGAGGCTCAGCGGGTTGCCGGCGCCCGCATAGCGGCCGTCGGTACGCCAGAGCTGCCGGCCGTCGAACGGGTAGGCGGGGGAATCCCAGAGGATAGGGAAGCCGCTCGCCTGGCGCGGCGCCTGGTCCGGCGGGTAGGCGGCGCGCCAGCCGAGCGCGCCGGTGCGCGGCGCCACCGGCCGGTCGAGGACGACGGCGCCGAGGTCGTAGCGCCCTGCGCCGCCGCCGCCGGCGATCCAGCCGGCGAGGACGTGCAGCGCGCGCGCCGCCCAATCGGGCTCCGGCTGGCTGGGGTAGAAGGGGCTGAAGACAAGGTTCCGCGCCCAGTCGGCGCCGTCGTGGAGGCAGTGGCCGGCGGTGACGAGGACGCGGTCTCCGACCACCCAGGCGGTGCCCGCGGAATCGACCCCGCCCAGCGTCATGAACAGCTTGCCGATAGCGGAATAGGGGAAGCTGGTGCGGGCGGGGACGCGAGTCGTCCGGAAGGGCGAGGGCGCGGGATCGGAGAGGCCGATGGAGACGACCGGAAGACCGGCGGGGACGGCGGGGGCGCGATGCCGGGGGGAAAGGCCGGCGGCGCTTGGGGCGGTCTCCTCGAACGACGAAGGGGCGACGCCGGCCTCGTCCGCCACTCCGGGCGGCCGGCCGGGGAGCGGCCGGGCGGCGGCCTTGCGCTCGGCGGTCCAATAGGGCTCGGCCAGGCTCTCGACGCCCTCGACCTGCGGCTGAGTCACCGCATGCGAGACCACGCTGTCCGGATCGACATCCGCCATGACCCACCCCTCCACGCCCGGCCGCCGGACCGAAGCCGGCCTGCCATACATCCTTCTCGCCCGCCCGTCGCCGGTCGCGGTCGCGGGGGCGCGAGCCGACAGGCCTCCGCCCCGGCTAGCGGAGCAGGCGCTCGGCCAGGCGGGGGTCGAGGCGGGCGGGGTCGAGGCGGGCGACGCTGCGCGCGGTGCTGGCGGTGCGGCTGAGCGCCTCGCGAGCCTCGCGCGGGGCGGCGGCGGCGGGATCGGCGGCCTCGGCCTCGGCGTAGAGGGCGTCGAGCACGGCCGGGTCCGGGGCGGGCGCGGCCGGCGCCTTCTCGCAGGCGGAGGCGAGGAGGAGGAAAGCGGGCGCGGCGACTCGGATCATTCCCGCCCAACGCGCCCGGGCCGGTTTGGAGCCCGGAAAGGCGGGTTGAAAATAAAGTTTTTCATCGGCCGGCGGCCCCTTCATTTCCTATTTTCCGCAGCTTTCCGAGAAAAATAGGATTTACCAGAAAGGTAAAAAACGCTTGACAGCGTCACGCTGTGATGGCACAACGTTGTCATCGTCGACACGTGTACCCGCCGGTTCGCGGGACGCGACGATGGAAGAGCCGCAGCGGGGGACCGCGGCGGCTTTTTCGTTGCCCGGCATAGCGGAAGCCCGATCGTCCCGGGCCGGAGCCTTCGCTCCGGCCGATGGCGTGTGTCGGGCGTCGTTGGTGCGGCAAGCCTCGATCCGACTCGGCGGGCGGCATGCCAGCGAGAGTTCGAGGCGCCGCCGAGCCGGGCACCGGGGCACGGCCGCGCCGCCGAGGCGGGGCGGTCGTGTTCCCATGGAGGCGGAGCATGACGGACGGGGGACAGGCCCCGGCAAGCCCGATGGGAGCCTGATGGGTAACCCACTTCGTTCCAGACGAGCCGGTGGCGCGAGATTCGGCTAGCGCGACGATGGGCGCGATTGAAGGAGGCGGAAGATGAAATGGTGGTTCGGCCGCAAGGCCGGGCGCGTCGGCGCCCGGCCTTTTCTGTTTCGCGCCTGGGCGGCGGCGCCGGCGGCGGGCGACTGGCCGCGCGGCTACGAGTCCCAGGTGCGGGAGGCCTATCTCGGCAACCCGGTGGCGCAGCGGGCGGTGCGGCTGGTGGCGGAGAGCGTCGCCTGGTGCCCACTCTACGCGCTCGGCGAGGAGGCCCCGCGCCCCCGCCCGCGGGACCGGGGACGGGGGAAGGGCCCTTCGCCGGCGGGCGCGGCGGCGGGGCTGGCGACGCCGGCGCTGCTCGACGCGGCGGCGTCGCAGCTGCTGCTCCACGGCAACGCCTATCTGCAGATCCTGACCGGCCCGGACGGAAGGCCGTCGGAGCTGTTCGCGCTGAGGCCGGAGCGGGTGAAGGTGGAGGCCGGACCGAGCGGATGGCCGGCCGCCTACGTCTACAAGGCCGGCGAGGCCCGGACGCGGCTTCCGGCGCGCGACGCGCTTGGACGGCCGTGCCTCGTCCACATCAAGGCGCTCCACCCGCTGGACGACCATTACGGCCTCGGCTGCCTCGGCGCGGCGGCGGGCGCGGTGGCGATCCACAACCAGGCGACGCGCTGGAACAAGGCGCTGCTCGACAATGCGGCGCGGCCGTCGGGCGCCCTGGTCTTCGACGCCCGCGACGGCGGGGCGCTCCCGGCCGACCAGTTCGAGCGGCTGAAGGCGGAGATGGAGGCGGAATTCGCCGGCGCCGCCAATGCCGGCCGGCCGATGCTGCTCGAGGGCGGGCTCAAGTGGCAGGCGATGAGCCTGTCGCCGGCCGACATGGACTTCGTCGGCCTGAAGGCGGCGGCGGCGCGCGAGATCGCGCTCGCCTTCGGGGTGCCGCCGATGCTGCTCGGCCTGCCCGGCGACGCGACCTATGCCAATTACCGCGAAGCCAACCGGGCGTTGTGGCGGCTGACCGTGCTGCCGCTCGCCGAGCGCATCCTCGCCGCGGTGTCGGCGGCGCTCGGCGCATGGTGGCCGGGGATCCGGCTCAAGGTGGACATCGACCAGATCAGTGCGCTCGCGGAGGACCGCGAGCGGCTGTGGGCGCAGGTGACCGCGGCCGATTTCCTCTCGCGCGCGGAGAAGCGCGACATGCTCGGCTTCGACGCGGACGAGGGAGGGGAGAAGTGAGGATGGCGGAGGCAACGGGCGCGCCGATGCTGGCGCTGCTGCTCGCGCAGGCGGAGGCGCAGGGGGCGGACCTCGCCACCCTGCGCGGAGTCGTCGAGGAGGCGAGCGAGGCAGGGGCCGAGCGGGCGCTGGGCGCGCTCGGCCTCAAGGACGCGAATGCCCGCCGCGACATGGACGAGCTGCGCGAGCTGCTGCAGGCGTGGCGCGACGCGAAGAAATCCGCCTGGACCGCGGTGGTCGGCTGGGCGGTGAGGATCCTGCTCGCGCTGCTGGTGCTGGGGATGACCGTCAAGCTCCACCTCTGGGACCTGATGAAGTGAGGTTCGCGGGCTATGCGGCGGTGTTCGACCGCCCGGACCGCGGCGGCGACGTGGTGCGCGCCGGCGCCTTCGCCCGCGCCCTGAAGCGCGGGGGCAAGCAGGTGCCGCTGCTCTGGCAGCACGACCCCGCGCGGCCGATCGGGCGGATCGAATATCTGAAGGAGGACCGGCGCGGCCTGAGGGTCATCGCCCGGCTGTCGGCCAGCCGCGCCGGGCGGGAGGCGGCGGCGCAGCTTGGCGAGGGAAATGTGCGGGGACTGAGCTTCGGCTACCGGATCCGCGCCGCCTCGGGCGAGGCGCCTCGCGAGCTTACCGAGCTCGAGCTGGTCGAGGTCAGCCTGGTGACGCTGCCGATGCAGCCCAAGGCGATTGTGCATGCGGTGGAGGCGGCGCGGGCGCCGCCCGCCGGCGACGGATCCCGGTGAGGGAAGAAGGGAGATCCCGGCCTTCGCCGGGATGACGTGGGACCCGGCTTCCGCCGGGATGACGTGGCACGACCGAGGAGACAGACGATGCTGGAAGTGAAGGCGGATGCGCTGGAGGCGTCCTTCGAGGCGCTGGAGCGGGAGGACGAGGACATGGCGCAGCTCCGGGAGGAGCTGGCGCAGCTGAGGGCGAGGCTGGACCTCGCGGCGGCGGCCGGGCGGCCGGTGCTGGACGGGGGAAGCGGCGGAAAGGCGGCGTTCGTCGATTCCTACCTGAGGAAGGGCCTCGACGCGGGGATAGAGATGAAGGCGCTGTCCGGCGTCTCCGAGGCGGCCGGCGGCTATGCCGTGCCGGAGGAGATCGACGCCGAGATCGGGCGGCTCCTGACGTCGATCTCGCCGATCCGCGCGATCGCCAACGTAGTGAAGGTCGGCAGCGCCGGCTATCGGAAGCTGGTGACGGCCGGCGGCACGCCTTCGGGCTGGGTCAGCGAGACGGCGGCGCGGCCGGAGACGGACACGCCGAGCTTCATCGAGATCGCGCCGCCGTTCGGCGAGCTCTACGCCAATCCGGCGGCGAGCCAGGCGATGCTCGACGACGCCGCCTTCGACGTCGAGGCGTGGCTGGCGCACGAGATCGCGAGCGAGTTCGCCCGCGCCGAGGGGCAGGCGTTCGTCTCGGGATCGGGAGTGAACCGGCCCAAGGGCTTCCTCACCAACCCGACCAGCGCCCAGCCGGACGGGGCTAGAGTCGGTCCTCTCTTCGTTGAATCGGGAGAGGATTCCCAAGGGTGCTGATCTGTGATTCAAGCTGCTTGCTGGAGTGGAGGCCGGCAGCGATGGCCAGAGCTTATTCGAATGATTTGCGGGAGCGAGTGGCCTGGGCGGTAGT
>JAFANP010000045.1 GCA_019232625.1 Alphaproteobacteria bacterium
ACTACCGCCCAGGCCACTCGCTCCCGCAAATCATTCGAATAAGCTCTGGCCATCGCTGCCGGCCTCCACTCCAGCAAGCAGCTTGAATCACAGATCAGCACCCTTGGGAATCCTCTCCCGATTCAACGAAGAGAGGACCGACTCTAGGCCGGCGGCTCGACGCCGCGCCGTCAATGCGGCGGAGTGGTCGGAGGCGGAGTGGTCGTCCCTTCGCTGGTGCCCGTGGAGGTGCCGCCCGTGCCGGTCGAGCCGGAGCTGGAATTGCCGCCGGTCCCGGTCGCGCCGCCCGTCGTCGCCGTCGAGCCGCCCTGGGCGCCGCCGCCGACCGAGCCGCCCGCCGCCACCTGCTGCTGGACCACCTGGGCGAGCTGCGGAGTCGCCGTCGTCGCGGTGCAGCTGCCCTTCCCCCCGGTCGAGAGCGAGAGGACGTTCACCGAGACCCCGCAGACGTTGGCGGCGACGTCGATCGGCACCTGCGCGTTCACCGGGATGTTGGCGCGGTCGATGTTGAGCCGGACCGAGAGGTCGTTGAGCACGTTCTGGAGGTTGACGTTGACCAAGGCGGGGATGCCGCCGGTGCCGCCCGACGTGCCGGAGCCCGTCCCTGAGCCCGTCGTCGTCCCGGCGCCGGCGCTGGCGCCGACGCCGGTGCCGCCGGCCGGCGTCTGCGTCGTCGCCTGCGTGCCGGCGCTCGCTGTGCCGCCGCCGCCCTGATCGGTGGTGCAGGCCGCCGCCAGCGGCAAGGCGGCCACCGCCGCGGCGAAGATCCGGAATTTCGAACGCATCCTTGCTTCTCCCTTGTTCTTGCGCCCCCGAAATTCCTGCCCCCCGCCGATGGTTCCGTGCGGCCTACCGGCGCTGCGGCTGCGGCGGCGGGTTCTGGGTCGGAGCCGGCGCCGGACCGTCCGGTGGCAGCGGCGCCGGGGTGGAGACGGTCGGGGTCGGCGCGCTCGGCCCGACGGGCGGAGCCGGCATCGGCTGCGCCGTGCCGGTGGAGGCGCCGTTCGCCCCCGCCGCTCCGCCGTTCGTCGCCGTCGACCCGCCCTGCGCTCCGCCGCCGACATTGCCGCCGGCCGCGAGCTGCTGCTGGACGACCTGGGCGAGCTCGGGCGAGCTGGTGGTGGCGGTGCAATTGGCCGGGCGGCCGTTCGAGACGGAGAGGATGTTGATCGACACCCCGCAGACGTTGACGGCGAGGCTGATCGGTATCTGCGCGTTGATCGGCACGTTGGCGCGATCGAGATGAAGCTGGACCGCGAGGTCGTTCAGCACGTTCTTGAGGTCGACGTTGACGAGCGACGGAACGCCTTGCGACACGCCCCGCGTCACCGCCGAACCCGCGCTCGATACGGTGTCCCCGACACCGCTCGTCTTGCACCCGGACAGGGCGAGGAGGACGGCGGCGGCGGCCGGCGCGACTGGGCTCAAGCGCATGAAAGGCTCCCTTGTTGTTTCGCAAGGGTAACGCCGGCGCCCGGCGTTGGTTCACGCCGGGCGGCGGCCGTGCGTCAAGCGGCGAGGGAGGCGTTGTCGATCACGAAGCGATATTTCACGTCGCTCCTCAGCATCCGCTCATAGGCCTCGTCGATCTGGTCGGCGCGGATCATCTCGACGTCGGCGACGATGCCGTGCTCGGCGCAGAAATCCAGCATCTCCTGCGTCTCGGCGATGCCGCCGATCAGCGAGCCGGCGATCGACCGGCGGCGGAAGATGAGGGCGCCGACGTTGGGCGACGGGTGCGGGTGCTCGGGCACCCCGACCAGGCAGAGCGTGCCGTCGCGCCTCAGGAGCGCGGTGAAGGCGTCGAGCTGGTGGCTGGCCGCGACGGTGTCGAGGATGAAGTCGAAGCTGTCCTTGTGGGCGGCCATCTCGCCGGCGTTGCGCGAGACCACCACCTCGTCGGCGCCGAGGGCACGGGCGTCCTCGCGCTTGCTCTCAGAGGTGGTGAAGGCGACGGTGTGGGCGCCGAGCGCGTGCGCGAGCTTCACCCCCATGTGGCCGAGCCCGCCTATGCCGACGATGCCGACCTTGCTGCCCGGGCCGACCTTCCAGTGGCGAAGCGGCGACCAGGTCGTGATTCCGGCGCAGAGCAACGGCGCGACGGCGGCGAGCTGGCCGGCATCGTGCCGGATCCTGAGGACGAAATCCTGATCGACGACGATGCGCTGCGAATAGCCGCCGAGCGTGTGGCCGGGAGGATCCGCGGTCGGGCTGTTGTAGGTGCCGGTGAAGTGGCTGCAATATTGCTCGAGCCCTTCCTCGCAGCCGGCGCAGTGTCGGCAACTGTCGACGAGGCAGCCCACCCCGACCGCGTCGCCGACCGTGAAGCCGGAAACCTCCTCTCCCACCGCGCTGACGTGGCCGACTATCTCGTGGCCCGGAACGCAGGGGTAGATCGTGCCGCCCCATTCGGAGCGGACGGTGTGGAGGTCGGAATGGCAGACGCCGCAATAAGCGATGTCGATCTCGACGTCGCGCGGGCCCGGCGCGCGGCGCTCGATGTCCATCGCTTCGAGCGGCTTGTCGGCGGCATAGGCGCCATAGGCTTTGACGGTCATTCTTGAAGGTCTCCTGGGGGACTCGGGGGAATTGCGGACGGCTGGGCCACCGGCCCGGCCTGGGCGGGAGATCGAGCCCGTGGTGCATGTAAGGTCTAGCCGGGGCCGGGTTTAGCCCCCCACGCGAAACGACTTGAGCCGCCGCGCGCGCTGGGAGCGCGTGACCGGGCGCGTACCCGCGGCCGGCGCTAGCGGTTCCTCCGCCCCTCGATGAGGCTGTCGACCAGGCCCGGCTCGGCGAGCGTGCTGGTGTCGCCGAGATTGGCGAAGTCGTTCTCGGCGATCTTGCGCAGGATACGGCGCATGATCTTGCCGCTGCGGGTCTTGGGCAGAGCCGGAGTGAAGTGGAGGAGGTCGGGGGTCGCGATCGGGCCGATCTCGGCGCGGACGTGGCCGCGCAACGCCTGCTCGAGCGCGGCCGAGCCTTCCTCTCCCTCCATCAAGGTGACGTAGCAATAGATGCCCTGGCCCTTGATGTCGTGCGGATATCCGACGACCGCCGCCTCCGCGACGAGCGGATGGCTGACCAGCGCGCTCTCGATCTCCGCCGTGCCGAGGCGGTGGCCGGAGATGTTGAGCACGTCGTCGACCCGGCCGGTGATCCAGTAATAGCCGTCGGAATCGCGGCGGCAGCCGTCGCCGGTGAAATATTTGCCGCGATAGGCGCTGAAATAGGTCTGCACGAAGCGCTCGCGATCGCCGTAGACGCCGCGCATCTGGCCGGGCCAGCTGCGCACCAGGCACAGATTGCCCTCGGCGGCGCCGACCATCACCTTGCCGTCCGAGTCGACGAGCTGCGGCTCGACCCCGAAGAACGGCCGGCCGGCCGAGCCCGGCTTCATGGCGTGGGCGCCCGGCAGGGTGGTGATCATGATGCCGCCGGTTTCCGTCTGCCACCAGGTGTCGACGATCGGGCAGCGGCCCTCCCCCACCACCTCGAAATACCAGCGCCAGGCCTCGGGGTTGATCGGCTCGCCGACGCTGCCGAGCAGGCGCAGCGAGGAGCGGTCGTGCTTCCTCACCGGCCCCTCCCCCTCGCGCATCAGCGCCCGGATCGCGGTCGGGGCGGTGTAGAAGATATCGACCCGGTGCCGCTCCACCACGTCCCAGAAGCGGCTGAAATCGGGATGGTTGGGCACGCCCTCGAACATCAGGCTGGTGGCGCCGTTGGCGAGCGGCCCGTAGACGACGTAGCTGTGGCCGGTGACCCAGCCGACGTCGGCGGTGCACCAGAATATCTCGCCGGGCTTGTAGTCGAAGACGTAGTGGAAGGTCGTCGCCGTCCAGACGCCGTAGCCGCCGGTGGTGTGGAGCACCCCCTTGGGCTTGCCGGTCGAGCCCGACGTGTAGAGGATGAACAGGGGCTCCTCCGCCCCCATCGGCTCCGGCTCGCAGGTGTCCGGCACCACGGCGGTGACGTCATGCAGCCAATGGTCGCGGCCCTCGGTCCAGCCGATCTCGTTGCCCAGGTGGCGCACGACGAGGACGGCGTCCACCTCGGCGCCCTTGGCGAGGGCGGCATCGACGTTCGCCTTCAGTGGCACCATCCGGCCGCCGCGCCGGCCGCCGTCCGCGGTGACGACGAAGCGGCTTGCGCAATCCTCGATGCGGCCGTGCAGCGCCTCGGGCGAGAAGCCGCCGAAGACGACGCTGTGCACCGCGCCGATCCGCGCGCAGGCGAGCATCGCCACCGCCGCCTCCGGTATCATCGGCATGTAGAGCGTGACCCGGGCGCCCTTGGCCGCGCCGAGCGCCTTCAGCGCGTTCGCCATGGCGACCACCTCGCGGTAGAGCTCGCCGTAGGTGAGGCTGCGCCCCTCCCCCGGCTCGTCGCCTTCGAACAGGATCGCCACCTGGTCGGCGCGGGCGGCGAGATGGCGGTCCACGCAATTGTGACAGAGGTTGAGCACGCCGTCCTCGAACCATTTGATGTCGACCGGGTCGAAGGACGCGTTGGAGATGCGCGTCGGCGGCCTCGCCCAGTCGAGCCGCCGCGCCTGCTCCGCCCAGAAACGGTCCGGATCGTTCAGCGACTGCTGGTAGAGCCGGTCGTACGCGTCGATGTCGGCGTGCGCGGCGGCGACGAGCGCCTCGGGCGGCAGAACGCGATCGGGCATGCTCAATCCCTCCTCAGCGATGCCCCTAGGGTCCCTGCTCAATTCCCGCAACGAGCGCGATCACCCTGCCGGGGCGCGCACCCTATGGCCGCTCGCTACATCGCTCTCGCTCCTCCTCGCTCCTTGCCGGCGGCCGGGAGGCGCTCCGCCGCGCCTCTGCGGGAATCGAGCGGGGCCCCGGCCGTCGACGGAGGCGATTCCGGCCGGGCGGACCCGCAGACATGATCCACATCAACCTGTTCGTTGCGGAACTCGCCCTTGTTTCCGGGGGTTTAACGAGATCATGTCGCCCCCGAACCGGTCTTCGTCGTGCCGGGTCCTGTGGGGGCATCCAGGCTGAAGAGAGAAGGGATGGGGGAACAGATGTTCTTCGCCACGAAGAGCGATCCGGGCACGGCGCAGCTGACGACGGGCATGTCCGTCACCGAGGTGGGCGTCTATCGCGGCCCCCATTATTACAGCCACACGCCGATGGTCCGCGTCCAGCTTGATCTCGGGCGGATGGAAGAATGGCCGACCAGCCGCATTCCCGGCTTCACCGAGGCGCTGCTGGCGATGCTCCCCGGAGTCGGCCGCCATCGCTGCTCGCTCAAGGTCCGCGGGGGATTCGAGAAGAGACTGGTGGAGGGGACCTGGCTCGGACATGTCGTCGAACATGTCGCGCTTGAGCTGCAGACCCTCGCCGGCTCGCGCGCGGTGCGCGGCAAGACCCGCTCGGTGAAGCATCGGCCCGGCGTCTACAACGTCATGTTCGCCTACAACGAGGAGAAGGTCGGCCTCATGGCCGGGCGGATCGCGCTCGAGCTGGTCGACTCGCTGCTCCCGCCCGACCTCGCCGGAGTCACCGGCCTCGACCGCATCTACCGGCTCGACGGCGGGTTCGACCTCGACCGGCGGCTCGACGCGCTTCGGCGCATGGTCCGGCGCTCGACGCTCGGCCCCAGCACCAAGGCGCTGGTCGACGAGGCGGAGCGGCGCGGGATACCGGTGATGCGGCTCGACGAGAAGAGCCTCCTCCAGCTCGGCCACGGCAAGTTCCAGCAGAAGCTGCGCGCGTCGATCACCGGGCGGACCTCGCTCATCGCCGCGGACACGGCCGGCAACAAGGACCTGACGAAGAAGCTGCTCGACGAAGCCGGGGTTCCGGTCCCGCGCGGCGCGGTGGTGCGCAGCGCCGAGGAGGCGGTGCGCGAGGCGCGGCGCCTGCGCTACCCGCTCGTCACCAAGCCGCTCGACGGCAATCACGGCCGCGGCGTGACGATCGAGATCACCAACGAGGAGCAGCTGCGCTTCGGCTTCGCGGAGGCGCAGAGCCAGGCGAAGACCCGCGACGTGATCGTCGAGCAATATTTCGCCGGCAACGACCATCGCATCCTCGTCGTCGGCGGCAAGATGATCGCGGTCGCCGAGCGTATCCCGGCGCAGGTGGTCGGCGACGGCGTCAGCACGATCCGGCAGCTGGTCGCCGAGGTGAACCAGGATCCGCGCCGCGGCGAGGGCCACGAGAACGTGATGACCCGAATCCGTATCGACGCGCTGGTCGAGGAGTTCCTCTCCCGCGCCGGTCTGACGCCGGACAGCATTCCCGGCGCCGAGCAGGTGGTGCAATTGCGCGCCACCGCCAATCTTTCGACCGGCGGCACCGCCGTCGACAGGACGAACGAGATCCACCCCGACAATGCCGAGATCGCGCGGCGCGCCGCGCTCATCGTCGGCCTCGACGTCTGCGGCGTCGACTTCGTCTGCCCCGACATCTCGCGGTCGGTCAGGGAGACGGGCGGCGGAGTCATCGAGGTCAATGCGGCGCCGGGGCTGCGCATGCACATCGAGCCGTCGGAAGGGGCGCCGCGCGACGTCGCCAAGCCGATCGTCGAGATGCTCTTCCCGCGCGGCCGGCCGACGCGGATCCCGATCATCGCCATCACCGGCACCAACGGCAAGTCGACGGTCGGGCGGATGACGAAGCACATCCTGCGCTATACCGGCTGCGCGGTCGGCCTGACCTCGACGACCGGCGTCTACGTCAACGACATCCTCACCCACGAGGGGGACGCGACGGGGCCGCGAAGCGCGCGGATGATCCTTCGCGATCCCACCGTCGAGGTGGCGGTGCTGGAGACGGCGCGCGGCGGGCTGCTGCGCGAGGGCCTCGCCTACCAGCAGGCGGACATCGCGACCTGCCTCAACGTGACGGCAGACCATCTCGGCCTCAAGGGCATCCACACGGTGGAGGAGCTCGCCCACGTCAAGTCGGTGGTGGTCGAGGCGGTCCGGCGCGACGGCCATTCGGTGCTGAACGCCGACGATCCGCTGGTGGTGAAGATGGCCCGGCGCGCGGGCGGCCGGATCATCTGGTTCTCGCTGTGCGGCGGCGCCGAGATGTCGCCCTTGCTGCGCGAGCATATCGACGACGGCGGCATGGCCGTGGTGCGGGAGCCGGGCGAGGACGGCGGCACCCTCGTCCTCTACGACGACAATCGCCGCGACATCGTCATGAAGGCCGGTGACATCCCCGCCACCCTGCACGGCATGGCCGAGTTCAACGTCGCAAACGCCCTCGCCGCCATCGCGATGGCGCTGGCCCACGGCGTGCCGATCCTCACCGTCCGCTCGGCGATGAGCCAGTTCCGCTCGACCTTCGAGCAGAATCCCGGGCGCCTCAACGTCCACGACGCCCACGGCTTCAGGGTGATCGTCGACTATGCCCACAATGCCGCCGGCCTCGAGGCGCTCGGCAAGGTGGTGCGCGGGCTCTCCAACCGGTACAAGCGGACGATCGGCACCGTCTCGATGGCGGGCGACCGCAGGGACGAGGACATCGTCGAGCTCGGCCGGATCGCCGCGGGCCTGTTCGACCAGCTCATCTTCCGAGAGGACCCCGCGACCCGCGGGCGGCCGCGCGGCGAGGTGATGGGGCTGCTCAAGCAGGGGGCGCTGGAGGCCGGGAGGACGGACGATCATATCCACCTCATCGCCGGCGAGGCGGCCTCGACCGCCGCGGCGCTCGCCATGGGCCGGGCCGGCGACCTGATCGTCATCACGCCGACCGACGTCCGCGCCGCCTGGCAGCAGGTGAACGACTACAAGCCCGCGGCCCTGCGCGGCGCCAACCGCGCCCCTCTCGTCGCCGCGGAATAGCCGATGACGCCGGCGAGCGAGGGCCGCTGGGCCCTCATCGTCCATGGCGGCGCCAAGGCGATCGAGCCGGGCGAGGAGGAGGCGAACCGCCGCGGCGTGCTGCAGGCGCTCGCGGCGGGACGCGCGGTGCTCGAGGGCGGCGGGGCGGCGGTCGACGCGGTCGAGGCGGCGATCCGGGTGATGGAGGACCTGCCGGTGTTCAACGCGGGCCGCGGCTCGGCCCTCAACGAGGCCGGCGGCGTCGAGATGTGCGCCGGGCTGATGGACGGGCGCGACCTCTCGGTCGGCGCGGTGGGGGCGATCAGGAACGTGCGCCATCCGATCGCGGTGGCGAAGCGGCTGCTGGGCGAGAAGGAGATATTGCTCGTCGGCGAGGGGGCGACCCTGTTCGCGAAGGAGAACGGCGCCGAGATGGTGGCGGGCGAGGCGTTGGTCACCGAGGCGCGCAAGGCGGCGCTCGAGGCGATGCACGACACGGTCGGCGCGGTGGCGATGGACCGGGGCGGCAACCTCGCCGCGGGCACCTCGACCGGCGGCCTCGCCGGCGCCAAGGTGGGGCGGATCGGCGACAGCCCGCTCCCGGGCAACGGCCTCTATGCCGACAACCATGTCGGCGGCGTCTCCTTCTCGGGCGACGGCGAGACCATCGCCCGGCTCGCCTTGGCGGCGCGGGTGATGGCCGGGATGGCGGAGCAGGGCCCGGAAGCGGCGATTCGCGACGCGGTGGAGCGGCTGCCCGGCACGGGCGGGGCGGGGGCGGACGGCGGCGCCATCGCGATCGACAGGACGGGCCGGATCGGCTGGGCGCACAACAGCCCGGCCTTCGCCGTCGCCTATGCGAACGAGGGCGGCGGCGAGCCCAGGGCCTGTCTCGGGAAGGATGAGGAAGCGCGTGACTGACGAGACCCCCCGCCGGCAAGGCTGCCTGATCATCATCGGCGGGCACGAGGACCGCGACCCGAAAGGCGAGCGCGCCATCCTGCGCGAGGTCGCGCGCCGGATACGCGGCGGCAAGCTCGTCCTCGCCACCGTCGCCAGCCACCAGCCGGAAGGCTATTTCGACGAATATCAGAAGGCCTTCGAGGACCTCGACATCGGCGAGCTGGTCGAGCTCTACGTCGAGGAGCGCAGCCAGGCCGGGGACCGGGACAAGCTCAACGTCCTCGACGATGCGGCCGGCGTTTTCTTCTCGGGCGGCGACCAGCTGAGGATCACCAGCCAGATCGGCGACACCGGGATCGAGGCGAAGGTGCGCCGGATCTACGAGCGCGGCGGAGTCGTCGCCGGCACCTCGGCCGGGGCCTCGGTGATGAGCGAGACGATGCTGATCAAGGGATCGAGCCGGGAGACGCACCGCATCGGCGACCTCCACATGGCGCCCGGAATGGGCCTCGTGCGCGACGTCATCATCGACCAGCATTTCGCCGAGCGCGGCCGCTTCGGCCGGCTGATCGGCGCTGTGGCGCACAATCCGCGCGTGCTCGGCATGGGCATCGACGAGGACACCGCGGCGGTGGTCGAGGGCGACCGCTTCCACGTCATCGGCAGCGGCGCCGTCTACGTCGTCGACGGCTCCGACGTCACCTATTGCAACGTCGCCGAGGCGCGGGCGGAATGCGCCCTCTCGATGCACGACGTGCGCGTCCACGTCCTCTCGAACGGCGACGGCTTCGACCTCAAGGCACGGCGCCCGATGCCGCCGAGACGCTGATGTGGGAGAGCGGCACCCTCCGCCTCGGGGCGGAGCGGACCCTGGCCTGGTCGCAGGGCGGCGAGGGGCCGGACCTCGTCCTGGTCCACGGCGCGCTGACCACGCAGCACGACTGGCTGGCCGGCCCCGCCGGCGCCCTCTCCGCCCGCTACCGCGTGACGATCGTCGACCGCCCGGGCCATGGCGGCAGCCGCAGGCCGCGCTTCGCCGGCACGCCGCGCGACCAGGCCCGGCAGATCGCCGACGGCCTCGCAGCGCTGAACGTGGATCGGCCGCTGGTCTGCGCGCACAGCTATGGCGGGCTCGTCGCCCTGGCGCTGGCAGAGCAGCGGCCGGAGGCGGTGGCGGGGCTCGTCCTCCTCGCCCCAATCGCCTTCCCCGAGGTGCGGGCGGTCGAGCACATGCTGCTCGCCCCTCGCGCCCTGCCGCTGGCGGGGCCCGTCTTCTCCTGGTTCGCCCAGCGGACGCCGTTCGACCGGACGCTGCTCGCCTTCGTGCAGCGCGAGATGTTCTTCCCCGCCGCCGTCCCGGCGCACTGGCAGGACACCTTCCCCTACCGGGCGGCGATCGACGCGATGGTCTTCGAAGGCGAGGACGCGGCCTCGGTCCTGCCGGGCTCGCCGGCGGCCAGCGTCGACCTCGACGCCCTGCGCCTCCCCGTCCACGTGCTGACCGGCACGGCCGACCGGATCGTCGAGGACGAGCGGCAGGGAAAGGCGCTGGCGAGGCTCTTGCGAAACGCACGGCTGACGGAGATAGAGGGCGCCGGTCACATGCTCCACCACAGCCACCCCGAGACGATCCGCGCCGCCCTCGAGGCGATGGACCCTCTCCCCGCCGCGTGACCCGCGCCGACTTCCTGGTCGTCGGCGGCGGCATTGCCGGCCTTTCCGCGGCGGCGTCCCTCGTCCGCCACGGCAAGGTGATCGTGCTCGAGGCGGAGGACGCGCCGGGCTATCACAGCTCCGGCCGCAGCGTCTCGTTCAGCCATTACGGCATCGGCAACGCCGCGGTGCGCGGAATGACGGCGTGGAGCCGCCCCTTCTTCGAGCGCCAGCCCGAGGGCTTTTCCGACGCCCCGGTCAGCCGGCCGATGCAGACGCTCTACATGGGCGATCTGGACGAGCTGCCGGCGCTGCAGGCGCTCTACGGCGAAATGAGCCGGTTCACGGACGCGGTGGAGTGGATCGACGCCGAGCGGCTTCGCGCGCTGTGCCCGGCGGTGCGGACCGGGCCCGGCGGCGCCGAACGGGCGATCCTCGATCCCACCGGCATCAAGCTCGATGCCGACGCTCTGCTCCAAGGCTATGCCCGCGCCCTCAAGGCGGGCGGCGGCGAGCTGCTCACCCGTCGGCGCGTCGAGCATGTCGAGCCGGGCTGGACGGTGCGCACCGACACGGGCGAGCGCTTCACCGCACCGGTCCTGGTCAACGCCGCCGGCGCCTGGGCCGACAGGGTCGCGGCCATGGCCGGCGTCGCTCCTCTGGGCCTCCAGCCCAAGCGGCGGACCATCATCGTCGTCGACCCGCCCGCCGGCGCCCATGTCGAGGAGTGGCCGTTCGTCCACGCCATAGCCGGCGACTTCTACATGCTGCCCGAGGCGGGCCAGCTGCTCGTCTCCCCCGCCGACGAGGTGGACGACGAGCCCTCGGACGCGGCGCCCGAGGATTATGACGTCGCCCTCGCCGCCGACCGGCTCGAGCGCTACACCACCCTCTCCGTCCGTCGCATCGCCCATCGCTGGGCCGGGCTGAGGTCGTTCGTCGCCGACCGGACTCCGACGGCGGGCTTCGACGACGCCGCGCCCGGCTTCTTCTGGCTGGTCGGCCAGGGCGGCTACGGCCTCCAGACCGCGCCGGCCATGGCCGCGATCGTCGAGGCCCTGGCGGCCGGAGGCGCGTGGCCCGAGGGCCTCGCCGCGCTCGGCGTGACCGCCGGGACGGTCGACCCGGAGCGGCTGCGGCGCGGCGGCTCGTCGCAAAGCCGCGCAACCTGATTCCCACCGCCTCGTTCTGCGGCTAAACGACAGGGGATGCGCGTGGACCGATCCGCCCAGTGGCAGGCTCCTGCCGGCGACCAGCAAGATCCTTCGGGAAGATGGCTCCCTCCCGAGCCGCCCCCGCCGAGGTCGCTTCGGCGCCGTTTGCTCGGACGCTTGCGGCTGAGGCACATCCTCCTCGGCCTCATCGCCGCTTTCATGCTGATCGTCGCCTGGCTGGCGATCACCGCGCCGCTCTCCAAGTCGCTTCAGCCGATCGCCGCTCCGAGCCTCACCCTGACCTCCGTCGAGGGCGAGCCGATCGCTCGGCGCGGCGCCGACATACGCGAGCCGGTGCGGGTGGCGACTTTGCCCAAGCACGTCCCGGCCGCCTTCATCTCGATCGAGGACCGGCGCTTCTACGACCATCTCGGCGTCAGCGCCCGCGGCATCGCCCGCGCCGCCTGGCGCAACCTCGGCGCCGGCGGAGTGCGCGAGGGCGGGAGCACGATCACCCAGCAGCTCGCCAAGACCAGCTTCCTCACCTCCGAGCGGACGATGGGGCGCAAGGCCCAGGAGGTGCTGATCGCCTTCTGGCTCGAGACCTGGCTGACCAAGCAGCAGATCCTCGAGCGCTATCTCTCCAACGTCTATTTCGGCGACAACGTCTACGGGCTGAGGGCGGCGGCCCATCATTATTTCAGCGTGCCGCCGGAGAAACTGAGCGTCGCCCAGGCGGCGATGCTGGCGGGGATGGTCAAGGCGCCCTCCCGCCTGGCGCCGACCCACAACCTCAAGCTGGCGCGCGCGCGGGCGAAGGTGGTGATCGGCGCGATGGTGCGCGACGGCATCATCACCGCGCGGAGCGCGCGGCTGATCAAGCCCGCCTCGCTGCGCGTCGAGCGCCAGCGGGCGGTGCCGACCGGCACCTATTTCGCCGACTGGGTCCTCCCCGCCGCGCGGGCGCGGGTGCAGGAGGGCGAAGGCGAGGCCTATGGCGAGCAGACCGTCGAGACGACTCTCGAAAGCCGGCTCCAGAAGCTCGCCTTGCAGTCGGTGCGGCGCGCCGGCCTCGGCAAGGCGCAGGTCGCGCTTGTGGCGATGCGGCCCGACGGAAGGGTGGTGGCGATGGTCGGCGGGCGCGACTATGCGCGCAGCCCGTTCAACCGGGCGACCCAGGCGCGGCGCCAGCCGGGCTCGACCTTCAAGCTGTTCGTCTACCTGGCCGCGCTCCGCGCCGGAATGCATCCCGACGACGTCGTCGAGGACAGGCCGCTCAGGATCGGCGACTGGCAGCCGAAGAATTACGGCGACCGCTATCGCGGTACGATGACTCTTCGCGACGCCTTCGCCCAGTCGAGCAACGTCGCCGCGGTCCGCCTCTCCGAGCGGATCGGGCGGAGGAACGTCATCCAGGCCGCCCGCGACCTCGGAGTGACCAGCCCGCTGAACGACAATCCGAGCCTTCCGCTCGGCACGTCCGGGGTGACCTTGCTCGAGATGGTGCAGGCCTATGCCGCCGTCGCCGCCGGCGCCTATCCGGTGAAGGCGTTCGGGATCGAGGAGGAGCGCAAGCCCTGGTACCAGCGCATGTGGCAATCCTATGCCGGCCGCACCCGCGACCCCGCGTTCAACGAGATGAAGGGGCTGCTCGGCGCCGTCGTGCAGCAGGGCACCGGCCGCGGCGCGGCGCTCGCCGTCCCGGTCTACGGCAAGACCGGCACCAGCCAGGATTATCGCGACGCCCTGTTCATCGGCTTCACGGAGGATCTGGTGGTCGGCGTCTGGGTCGGCAACGACGACAACAGCTCGCTCGGCCAGGTGGCGGGCGGCGGCGTCCCGGCGCGCATCTTCCGCGACTTCGCCGCCGCCGCGACCGGGGTTCCGCCGGTCCAGGTCGCGGCGCCGCCGCAGGAGGATCCGGTCATCGAGGTGGGCGACGCCAATCTGGCCATCCCGATCGAGGGGACCGGCCTGCAGGTCGGCGTGCAGGTCGAGAACGGCGCGGTCACCTTCTCGGCCGAGCCCTCGCCCGAGCGGCCGCAGCCGCGCGACGACGGTCCGCCGCCGACGATCGATGCGCCCCCGGCCCCGCCCGCCCCGCGCGGCGGCCCGCCGCCGGACGAGGAGCCCGAGGCGGACGACGGGGGCGGCTGAGCGAGGCGACGGTCACGTGGCTGCCCCGTGACGGTCACCGCATGAAAAAGGGGACAGCCGGCGGCTGTCCCCTGTCGAGCGAGCGTCCCGGCTGGGATCAGGCGGCGGCGCGGCGGTCGCGGCGGCGGTTCAGCACCTTTTTCGCGACATAGCCGCCGGCGAGGAGCAGGCCGAGCGGCCCCAGGCCGCGCCGCGCGACGGCGGGGGCGAGATAGCCGAGAAGGGCGCCCGTGCCGCCGTTGTTCGGGCCCGCCAGCCTGCGGCCGACCGCCGCGCCGATGATCTTGCCAAGCATCACGTCGTTCCTTTCGAAGAGGTTCGACCGCAGAAGCGCAGGACGGGGGGAGAGGTTCCTTTCCCCGCGGGGCGGTGCGGCGAGGAGGCTGTCTCTCCTCGCCCTGCGAAGGAAAAGGGAGGGCTTCGACAGGCTCAGCCCGAACGGATCGAGCGGCCGCCGGCCTCGATCTCCCTCTCCCCCTGGGGAGAGGGCCGGGGCGAGGGGGTACAGCCTCCGCGATCTTTCCTCCGGCGCCGAGCCCCCTCTCCCTACCCTCTCCCCCCGGGGGGAGGGTTTTTGGCGGCGATACGGGCCTAGGGGAGGAACGGCTCGGCGGCGGCCTCGATCTCCCTCTCCCCGCGGGGGAGAGGGCCGGGGTGAGGGGGTACAGCCTCCGCGATCTTTCCTCGGAGGCCCAGCCCCCTCTCCCTACCCTCTCCCCGGCGGGGGAGAGGGGTTTTGGCGGCGGCGGCGGCCCGTGAAGGCCGATACGCGCCTAGGGCAGGAACGGCTCGGCGGCGGCCTCGGTCTCCCTCTCCCCGCGGGGGAGAGGGCCGGGGTGAGGGGGTACAGCCTCCGCGATCTTTCTTCGGAAGCCGAGCCCCCTCTCCCTACCCTCTCCCGCGGGGGAGAGGGTTTTTGGCGGCGATACGGGCCTAGGGCAGGAACAGCTCGGCGGCGGCTTCGATAATCGCGTCGGAGTCGAGGCGGTACTCGCGATAGAGGTCGTCCAGGCTCCCGGTCTGGCCGAAGCGCTCGACCCCCAGCGGGCTGACGCGGTGGCCGGCGACTCCGCCGAGCCAGGAGAGGGAGGCCGGAGCGCCGTCGAGCAGGGTGACGAGTCCTGCCCGCGGCGACAGCGGCGCCAGAAGCCGCTCGACATGGGAGGGGCCGCTTCCCTGCCCCGCCCACCGGCCGCGCCGCCGCGCGCTCCAGCCGCGGTGGAGCAGGTCGGGCGAGGTGATCGCGAGGAGGCCGAGCCCGGGGACGTCGTACCTCAAAGCCTCCCAGGCGGCCAGCGCCTCGGGCGCGAGCGCGCCGGAATAGACCAGGGCCGCCTCCGCCCCGGCGGCGGGCTCGCGCAGCCAATAGCCTCCGGCAAGGGCCCCGGCCTTCCACGCCTCGCCGTCCCGCTCCATTTGGCGCAGTGTGCGGGTGGTGAGGCGGAGATAGACGCTCTCCCCGTCAGGCTCCTGGATCAGCCGGAAGGCTTCCTCCATGAACAGGGCGAGCTCGTCGACGAAAGCCGGCTCGTAATGCCTGAGGCCGGGCTGGCCGAGGGCGATGAGCGGCGGGTTGATCGACTGGTGGGCGCCCCCCTCGGGCCCGAGCGTCAGCCCCGAGGGCGTGGCGACGAGCAGGAAGCGCGCGTCCTGGTAGCAGGCATAATTGAGGGCATCGAGGCCGCGGGCGATGAACGGGTCGTAGACGGTGCCGATCGGGAACAGCCGCGTGCCGAACAGGTCGCCCGCCAGGCCGAGCGCCGCAAGCATCAGGAAGAGGTTGTTCTCGGCGATGCCGAGCTCGACATGCTGGCCGGCCGCGGTCCCGCTCCATTTCTGCGCCGAGGGGATCTTCGCCGCCGCGAAGACGTCGCCCATCTCCCGGCGGCGGAACAGGCCGCGCTGGTTCACCCAGGCGCCGAGGTTGGTGGAGACGGTGACGTCGGGGGAGGTGGTGACGACCCGGTCCGCAAGCGCACCGCCGCCGCGGCTGAGGTCGAGAAGGATCCGGCCGAAGGCGGCCTGGGTCGATTGCTCCTCGCCCGCCGGCACCGGCAGCGACGGCACGTCGACCTGGCGCCACGGCCGCTCGCGCGCGGCGCGGGCGACCGCGCTGTCCTCGGCGAGCGCTCGCGCCGCCTCGGCGGAATTGCCGCCGAGCCCGGCCCACCTTTCCCATTCCTCGCCTTCGGCCACGCCCATCCGCTCCCGGAGCGCGGCCATCTGGCCCGGGTTCATCAGGCCGGCATGATTGTCCTTGTGGCCGGCGAAGGGAAGGCCGAAGCCCTTGATCGTGTAGGCGATGAACAGGGTCGGCACGTCGTCCCGGCAGGCGTCGAACGCCTCGACCAGCGAGGCCATGTCGTGCCCGGCGAGATTGGTCATCAAGGCGGCCAGCGCCTCGTCGTCGCGCCCGTCCAGCACCGGCCTGGCGCCGGGCGCCTCCTTCTCCAGCCGCTCCCGCCACGCCGCGCCGCCGAGATAGGTGAGCGCCGCATAATCGGCGTTGCCGGCCTCGTCGATCCAGCGCCTCAGCGCCTCGCCGCCCGGCTCGGCGAACGCGGCTTCCAGCGCCTTGCCGTATTTCAGGGTCACCACCCGCCAGCCGCAGCTGGCGAATATCTCGTCGAAGCGGCGGAACATGCGCTCGGCCGTGGTCGCGTCCAGCGACTGGCGGTTATAGTCGACGATCCACCAGCAATTGCGGATGTCGTGCTTGTAGGCCTCGATCAGGCATTCGTAGATATTGCCTTCGTCAAGCTCGGCATCGCCCATCAGAGCGACCATCCGCCCCGCCTCCCCGGCCGGCATCAGGCCGTGGGCGACCAGATAGTCCTGGACGAGGCTTGCAAAGGCGGTGACGGCGACTCCGAGGCCGACCGAGCCCGTGGAGAAATCGACCGGGATTCGGTCCTTGGTCCGGCTCGGATAGGATTGCATGCCGCGGAAAGCCCGGAAATTCTCGAGCTGCTCCCGGCTCTGGCTGCCGAGCAGATAGTGGACGGCGTGAAGCACCGGCCCGGCATGCGGCTTCACCGCCACCTTGTCGTTGGGCCCGAGCGCATGGAAGTAGAGCGCCGCCATGATCGCCGTCATCGAGGCGCAGCTCGCCTGGTGCCCGCCGACCTTCAGCCCGTCCGTCGACGGCCGCAGGTGGTTGGCGTGATGGATCGTCCAGGCGGAAAGCCACCGCAGCCGCTCCTCGATGAGGCGCAACGCGTCGAGATCGGGCGAAGTCTTCTTCAACATGCCGGGGCTTTAGCGGGAAGCGAGGCCGACAGATAGGCGGGCCTCGCATCGACCGGAGGTTCAGCTGAAGCGCCGGCGCCTCTCCCTCCCCTCCCTGGAAGGGAGGGGCTGGGGGTGGGTGCCGCCGAGCAACTCGGCGGCTTTCAGCAGGATCGCTCGCGCGACGCCATCGGGATTGGAATGGATGTCGCTGTTCCAGAAGCGGATGACGGTCCAGCCTTCGGCTTTGAGGAATGCCGTACGGTGAGCGTCGTAGGCCGAGCCGATATGCTGGCTGCCGTCGATCTCCACAATGAGCCTCGCCTGACGGCATGCGAGGTCCGCCTTGTACGGACCAACCGGCAACTGGCGGGTGATCTTGGGACGGTAGCGGGAGATGAGGCGCCAGACGGTGCGCTCCTCCGGTGTGGCGTCGCGGCGGAGGGCTCGTGCCTGTTGAGTATGACGAAGCGGGACGCGACGCGCCTTCATTTCGCTCGTGTAGCAAAAGGACGCGCTACGCGCACCCACCCCTGGCCCCTCCCTTTCAGGGAGGGGAATCGGGGGTGGGGTCGGCAAGCGGTAGCGAAACCTTACATCGACAAAAGCTTGAGCGGGTTCTCGATGAGCTTCTTGAGGTCCTGCATGAAGTTGGCCGCGTCCCAGCCGTCGACGACGCGGTGGTCGCAGGAGAGGGAGAGGTTCATGCGCTTGCGGATCTCGAGCTCGCCGTCGACGACGACCGGCTTCTCCTCCACCTTGTTGACCGCCACGATCGCCACTTCCGGGCGGTTGATGACGGGGGTGGAGGCGATGCCGCCCATCGGGCCGAGGCTGGAGATGGTGATGGTCGAGCCGGAGAGCTCGTCGCGCGCCGCCTTGCCGGTGCGGGCGGCCTCGGAGAGGCGGAGGATCTCGCGGGCTATGTCCCAGATGCCGAGCCGGTCGGCGTTGCGGATGACCGGGACCATGAGGCCGTTGGGAGTCTGAGTCGCCATCCCCATGTGGACCGCGCCCGAGCGGTGGAGGACGTTCTCGTCGTCGTCGTAGCGCGTGTTGATCTGCGGATAGTCGGCGAGGGTGCGCGCCATCGCGGTGATCAGGAAGGGCAGCAGGGTGAGCTTGGGGTTGCCGCCGCGGTCCGAGTTCATCATCGCGCGGGTCTGCTCGAGCGCGGTGACGTCATATTCCTCGACCAGTGTGAAATGCGGGATCCGGCGCTTGGCCTCGGCCATGTTCTCGGCGATCCTTCGGCGCAGGCCGACCACCTTGACGGTCTCGTCCGCGCGGCGCGGGCCGACCGCGCGGGAGGCGCCGCCGCCCTTGTAGAGCAGATAGGCGTCGAGATCGGCATGGCGGACCCGGTCGGCCGAGGTCCTCACCTGGGCGAGATCGATTCCGAGGTCGCGGGCGCGGGCCCGGACGGCGGGAGAGGCGAGGACCCGCGGCGGGTCGGGCTGCGGGTTGAAGCCGCTGGCCTCGCCGGGGGTGACGGGCTTGCCGCCATCTCCGTTCGGGCCGAGCTGGTCGAAGCCCTCTCCTCCCTTCGCACCGGACGAAGACGCTTCCCGCCGATCGCCCTGCCGGCGGTCCGGCTCCTCGCGCGGCTCGGCGCGGCGGTCCTCGCCTTCGCGGCGGTCGCTTCCGCGCCGGTCCTCGGCCGTGCTCGGTATGGCTTGCGCGAGCTCGGGGGTCTCCTCGACCAGGCCGTCGGCGAGGGCGACCTCGTCCTTGCGCCCGGGCCCGGGCGCCGCACCCTCGCCTTCGGTCTCGATCACCACGAGCACCGAGCCGATCGGGATCTGGTCGCCCACCTCTCCGGCCACCTCGACGACCTTGCCGGCGACGGGGCTTTCCATCTCGACCGTCGCCTTGTCGGTCATCATGTCGGCGAGCTGCTGGTCCTCCTTGACCGCGTCGCCGACCTTGACGTGCCACGCGACGATCTCGGCCTCGGCGATTCCCTCGCCGATGTCCGGCAGCTTGAATTCGTAGCGCGCCATGGGCGGTCAGTCCTCCAGAGTCTTCTTCAGCGCAAGGCCGAGCCGGACGGGGCCGGGGAAATAGGCCCATTCCATCGAGTGGGGATAAGGCGTGTCCCAGCCGGTCACCCGGGCGACGGGCGCCTCGAGGTGATAGAAGCAGCGCTCCTGGACGAGGGCGGCGAGCTCGGCGCCGAAGCCGGCGGTGCGGGTCGCCTCGTGGAAGACGACGCAGCGGCCGGTCTTCCGGACGGACGTCTCGATCGCCTCGATGTCGACCGGGACGATGGAGCGCAGGTCGATGACCTCGGCGTCGATCCCGTTCGCCTCCGCGGTCGCCAGCGCGACATGGACCATGGTGCCGTAGGCGAGGATGGTGACCTCCTCCCCTTCCCGAGCCACCGCCGCCTTGCCGAGCGGGACGGTATAGTGGCCGTCCGGCACCTCGGCGGCGGGGTGCTTGGCCCAGGGCGTGACCGGGCGCTCGTAATAGCCGTCGAACGGGCCGTTGTAGATGCGCTTGGGCTCGAAGAAGACGACCGGGTCGGGATCCTCGATCGCGGCGATGAGGAGGCCCTTGGCGTCGTAGGGGTTGGACGGGATCACCGTCTTGATCCCGGCGATGTGGGCGAACAGGGCCTCGGGCGACTGCGAGTGGGTCTGGCCGCCGAAGATGCCGCCGCCGTAAGGCGAGCGTATCACCATCGGCAGGCTCCAGTCCCCCGCCGAGCGGTAGCGCATCCGCGCCGCCTCGGAGACGATCTGGTCGAAGCCCGGATAGATGTAGTCCGCGAACTGGATCTCGGCGATCGGCTTGAGGCCGTAGGCGGCCATGCCGACGGCGACGGCGACGATTCCGTTCTCGCTGATCGGCGCATCGAAGCAGCGCTGCTTGCCATAGTCGCGCTGCAGGCCCTCGGTGACCCGGAAGACGCCGCCGAAATAGCCGACGTCCTCGCCGAGGACGACGGTCGTCGGATCCCGCTCGAACATCACCTTGTGGGCGGAGTTGAGCGCCTGGATCATGTTCATGACGCTCATGCCCGCTTCGCCTCCGCTTCGGCCAGCGCCTGGGCCTGCTGCTCCTTGAGGTGCCAGGGAAGCTCGGCGAACACCTCCTCGAACATCGAGGGTATGTCCTGATAGGGATCGGACTGGAGCGTGCCCTGGCGCTCCGCCTCCTTCTGGGCGGCGCGGACCTCGGCGTCGAGCGCCTCGTGCTGGGCCTGGTGGCGCGCCTCGTCCCACTCGCCCAGGGCGACGAGATGGCGCTTGAGGCGCTCCACCGGGTCGCCGAGCGGCCAGGCGGCGCCGGCGTTCTGGGGGCGGTAGACGCTGGGATCGTCGGAGGTGGAATGGCCCTCGACCCGGTAGGTGAAGAGCTCGATCAACGTCGGCCCGAGATTGGCGCGGGCGCGGTCGGCGGCCCAGCGCGTGGCGGCGTAGACGGCGAGCGCGTCGTTGCCGTCGACCCTGAGGCCGGCGATGCCGTAGCCGACGGCGCGGGCCGCGAAGGTGGTGAGCTCGCCCCCGGCGATTCCGGAGAAGGTGGAGATCGCCCACTGGTTGTTGACGACGTTGAGGATGACGGGCGCGCGGTAGACGCCGGCGAAGGTGCAGGCGGCGTGGAAGTCGCCCTCCGCCGTCGAGCCGTCTCCTATGTAGGCCGAGGCGATGCGGCTGTCGCCGGCTATCGCTGAGCCCATCGCCCAGCCCACCGCCTGCGGATATTGGGTGGCGAGGTTGCCCGAGATGGTGAAGAAGCCGTGCGCCTTCGAGGCGTACATGATCGGCAGCTGCCGGCCCTTCAGCGGGTCGCCCTTGTTCGAATAGACCTGGCACATCATCGTCACCAGCGGATAGTCGCGGGCGATGAGGATGCCCTGCTGGCGATAGGTGGGGAAGGTCATGTCGTCGCGGTCGAGGGCGTGGGTGGCGGCGACCGCCACCGCCTCCTCGCCGGTCGACTTCATGTAGAAGCTGGTCTTGCCCTGCCGCTGGGCGCGGTACATGCGGTCGTCGTAGACCCTGACCAGCATCATGTCGCGCAGGATGCGGCGCAGCGTGTCGGCGTCGAGCTTGGGATCCCAGGGGCCGACCGCCCTCCCCTCCTCGTCGAGGACCCGGACCAGGGTGGCGACGAGCGCGTGAGTCTCGCTCGCCGGCGCGTGGGGATCGGGGCGGCGGACGCTGCCGGCGGCGGGTATGGCGATATGGGAGAAGTCCACCGGGTCGCCGGGCCTGGCGCCGGGCTCCGGGACGTGGAGCGAGAGCGCCGGACGGTTCGGGCGCTCGGGTCTGTCGTTCATCCTCTACCTTCGTCCTTAGCGGGCTTCCGACGGCCCCGTAATCGATTTCGCCGCCCTGTGCACCCCTCGCGAAACGACGTTGCGCCCGGCCGCGTTCTCGACGACGAACGCGGGCGAAAGGGGTTCCCGCCATGCCAGCCCGCCGCCTCCTCGCTTTCGCCGCCTTGGCCCTCGCCGCCTGCGCCACCACCGCCTCGCCCGAGCGGTCGCCGCCGAGCGTCTATGTGATGCGCCACCTCCAGAAGGCGGACGGGCCCGACCCCGGCCTCAGCGCCGAGGGGGCGGCGCGCGCGGCGCGGCTTGCCGCCTGGCTGCGGGCCGATCCGCCGGCGGCGATCTATGCCAGCACCACGCGCCGGGCGCGGGAGACGGCGGCGCCGCTCGCGGCGGCGCTCGGGCTCGAGCCCAGGCTCTACGATCCCGGAGACACGGCGGGCCTCCTCGCGCGGGTGAAGGCCGAGAGCGGCACCGTCCTCGTCGTCGGCCACAGCAACACGGTGCCGGAGATCGTCGCCGGCCTCGGCGCGCCACGGCCGAAGCCGCTCTCCGAGCAGGCGTTCGGCGACATATTCAGGATAGGCCGCGACGGTTCCGTCGCTCACCTCACCCTGTCCGGGCCGCCGCCGCGGCGATGACTCCGTTCCGGAGCGGGTCGAACTGGACTCGGAGGCCGGAATGAGACAGCATCCGCTCCGGGAACGTCCACAGGGGGAAAGGACGTGGCGCAAGCGGGAATCGACGCGAGCATCGTAACGCCGGTGAAGGGGCCGGGGCTGATCGCCGGCTTCCTTTCGGGGCCTGCGGTGATCGGCTTCGGCGCGAAGCTGGCCGGCTGCATCGGCCGCGCCAAGCCGTTCCGAGTCGCCGGCAAGGTCGTCGCCACCCGCCACGCCCATGTCTGCGAGGCGCTGAGCCGCGACCTCGATTTCGCCATCGCGCCTGTGAACGCCGCCAAGATCCTGGAGGTGAACGGCGGCCCCTTCATCCTCGGAATGGACCGCTCGGCAGTGCTCGAGCGGGAGCGGCAGGCGCTTTACGAGGCGCTCCACGCCGTCGACATGCACGCGCTGCAGGCGGCGGCGCAGGCGGACGCCGACGCCCGGCTGGCCGCCGTCCCCGCGGGCGGCGAGATCGACGCGGTGGGCGGCTACGCCCGGCCCGTCGCGGCCGGCACGGCGCGGCGCCTGTTCGGCCTCAAGGTGCCGTCCGACGGGATGATCATGGAGGTCGCCCGGTCGATCTTCGCCCACACCTTCCTCAACCTCGGCGACGACAAGACGATACGCGACCGCGCGATCCGGGCCGGCAACTACATGCAGAGCTGGCTCGCCGACGAGATCGCGGCGCGCAGGGCCTCCGGCCAGTTCGGCGACGACATGATGGGCGCGCTCCTCCGCCAGGACCGCCTCGACGACGCGGGCATCCGCCGGACGCTGGGCGGCATGTTCGTCGGCGCGGTGGACACCACCGCTTCATGCGTCGCCAAGATCCTCTACGTGGTGGGCCGCGACCCGGACCTCGCCGCCCGAATGGCCGCCGACGCGGACGACCTCAAGCGCCTCTACGGCTGGTGCAACGAGGCGCTGAGGCGCTGGCCGCACAACCCGATCGTGATGCGCGAGGCGGTGCGCGACAGCGAACTGGCCGGCGCGGCCGTGAAGAAGGGCGACCGGATCATCGCGTTCACCCAGGCGGCGATGTTCGATCCCGAGGCGTTCGACGATCCCGACCGGCTCCGCCCCGACCGCGACCCGTCGCTCTACCTCCATCTGGGGGGCGGCCTGCACCCCTGCTCCGGCCGGCCGGTGAACGCGTTCCAGATCCCGCTGCTCGTCGCCGGACTGCTGCGCCGCGGCCTCGGCGAGGTCGGCAGGATCGGCTGGGCGGGCCCCTTCCCGCATCGCCTCATCGTCAAGCTGTTGAAGGACTGACGGGATGGAGAGCCTCACCACCATCGTCGCCCCGGTGCACGAGGGCGACGTCGCCGAGATCGACCGGATGATCGACGCGCTCGGCAATCCCTGCGCCGCGGACCTCGCCGCCGCGCTCGAGGCGGCGGAGAGCGACGGGCGCGGCACCCACTTCATGAGCCTCCACGCCATCCGGGAAGGCGGCGGCGGCCGCGCCCATCTCGTCTTCGAGTTCACGGCCGACGGCGGCGAGAAGGAAGCGGTCGACCGGATCGTGCGCGCCGCCGGCCCCCGGCTCGAGCCGATCTTCGCCAAGGCGCGCGACTGGCGCGGCAATATCGGCCTCGCCGACTATCTGCTCGGCCACCGCATCGGCGTCGGCCAGGGCCTGACGTCGAACCCGGGCCTCTGCTTCGCCGGCACGCCGGGCATGACCGTCGGGCGCGTCCGCAGCGAAGCGGCGCTCGCCGCCTTCGTCGGCCCCCTCGTCGACAATCACCGCCCCGGCATGCGGCCGATCGACCGGCTCGCCGACGTGCGGCGGAAGGTGGAGGCCGAGCCGTCCCTGGCCTGGGCGCTGGAGCCCGGCGCGCCGCCGGACCGCGACGCCCGCGAGGTCTCGGAGGTGATCGGGACGTTCGTCGGCCCCGGCATCAGCACCTTCCTTTGGCCGTTCGGCCTGCTCTTCCTGGTGGTGGCGGGAGGCCTGATCGCGTGGAAGGGACCGGACGACGCCGTCAAGGCGATCCTCCTCGCGCTCGGCTTCACCTTGCTGGCGGTGCTGGTCGCCGCCGGGACGATCTACGGAAAGCTTCGCGCCCTGGAGCAGAGCGACTGGTTGGACGGGCGCGCGCCCGATCTCGCCACCCTGGCGGAGATCCGCAAGCGCGAGAATCACGGCGCCCAGAACCACATGATCTCGATCACGGTCCGCAAGCCGGGCTTCGTCCGGTGGCTGACGCTCAGGCTCGCTTTCTGGGTGATCGGGATGATGGCGGCGAAGGTCTACCGGCCCGGCACTCTGGGCGGCATCTCGACCATCCACGCGGCGCGCTGGATCACCATCCCCGGCACCCGGCAGCTCGTCTTCCTCTCCAACTTCGGCGGCAGCTGGGAGAGCTACCTCGAGGATTTCATCACCCGCGCCCATGCCGGCCTCACCGCCGTCTGGTCCAACTCGATCGGCTTTCCGCGGGCGAAGAACCTGTTCGCGGACGGCGCCACCGACGGCGAGCGCTTCAAGCGCTACGCGCGGGCCAGCATGCAGCCGACGCGCTTCTGGTTCAGCGCCTATCCGTCCCTCACCACCGACCATGTCCGCTGCAACGCGGCGATGCGGCGGGGCCTCGCCTGCGCGATGACCAACGACGAAGCGGCGCAGTGGCTCGCCTTGTTCGGATCGGCGCAGCGGCCCGATGCGAAGCTGGAGACGGGCGAGATACAATGCCTCGTCTTCGGCGGCCTCGGCTTCATGAAGGACGGCGCCTGCCTGCTCCTCGACCTTCCGGCGGACCGGGCGAGCGCCCGCGCCTTCATGGCGGGCCTCTATCCGCATGTCGGCTTCGGCGACGGGCGCAAGCTCGGCAAGCCGGCGGTGGCGACGGTCGCCGTCGGCCCGCGGGCGCTCGAGAGGCTGGGGCTGCCGGACGAATGCACGAGCGGCTTCCCCGCCGCCTTCCTCGAAGGCATGAGCACCGAGGCCCGCGGGCGGATCCTCGGCGACACCGGCGCCAATGCGGCCGACCATTGGGAATGGGGGCGCGAGCCCTACGACCTCGCCTTGCTCCTCTACGGCTATGACGAGCAGGCGGTCGGCGCGCTCGAGGCGGCGGTCCAGGCGCTGGCCGCCGAGCACGGCGCGGCCCGCACCCACCGAATCCCGCTGCAGCGGACCAAGAAGCCGGCCATAGAGCCGTTCGGATTCGTCGACGGCGTCTCGCAGCCGATCATCCGCGGCAGCTACCAGAGCTATCGCCGGAACGATCCGATCCATCTCGTCGAGCCCGGCGAGTTCCTCGTCGGCTATCCCGACAATCGCGGCAACTTCCCGCCCGAGCCCGAGCTCGCGCCGCTGGCGGACCCCGATAACGTCCTCCCCATCGCCGAGAAGAGCCACGCCTTCGGCAACGCCATCGTCGAGGCGCCGCGCGCCATCGCGCGCAACGGCAGCTACCTGGTGGTGCGCCAGCTCGAACAGGACGTGAAGGGATTCTGGGACTATTGCTGGGACGAATATCGCCGCCTCGACGGCCGCCTGCCGCCGCCCTACGACGTCCGCCCCGATTACATCGCCGCCAAGCTGGTGGGGCGCTGGCGCGACGGCTCGTCGCTCGTCCGCAACCCTTATTATCCGTTCCCGAAGGAACAGGCGGAACGGCAGCGGCGGCGCGAAAACCGCGAGACCGCCGAGGGCTACGACGCCGTCTCGGCGATTGCCGCCGCCGGCCAGCCGGTCGGATCGGAGACGGCGCGGCCGGAGACACATCCCTCGCAGGGCACGGCCATTTCCACGCCCGCCGAGACTCAGCCGGAAGCCGCCGGCCAGGCCGAGCCCGCGGCGCGCGGCGACAACGACTTCCTCTACGGGACGGAGGATCCGCAGGCGCTGCGCTGCCCGTTCGGCGCGCACATCCGCCGCGCCAATCCGCGCGACAGCCTGCAACCGGGGTCGATGGAGCAGGTCTCGATCTCGAACCGCCACCGAATCCTGCGCGTCGGCCGACTCTACCAACCGGCGGAGGGGCGCGATCCGGGCCTGCTCTTCATGTGCCTCAACGGCGACATCGAGCGCCAGTTCGAGTTCATCCAGCAGACCTGGCTGATCAGCCCCGCCTTCCACGGCCTCGCCGGCGAGCAGGATCCGCTGACGAGCGGCCCGGATGCGAAGGGCAGCGGCTACATGGTGCCAACCCAGGACGGCCCGGTCCGGCTGAAGCCCCTCCCGGCCTTCGTGAAGACGCTCGGCGGGGGCTATTTCTTCATGCCCAGCCGCAGCTTCCTCGCCTTCGTCGCGGGCTTGTAAGGGGGACGTCGCAGGGGCGACGCGCCCCTTCCCTCACAGGTCGATGCAGGCGGCGAGGCTTTCGAGCTTGCGGATCCGCTCGCGCAGGTCGGCGACCTCGATCCGCTCGGCGACCGGGCCGCGGCTCGCCGCGACGTGGCCCTGGCCGCTGCCGAGCTCGAGCCGCTTCAGCTCCAGCCACCCGCGCCAGGCCTTTAGGGCCGCCAGGGTGAAGATCGCCGCGCCCACCAGGGCGAAGCCCGCTATCGTGATCGTCGTCAGCTGTTCGCTCATGTCACGCCTCCCTCAGGCTCGTTCTCTTCAGCGCAGCGCCTCGATCTCGCGGGCGAGGCTGGAATTGGGTGCGGCAACGAAGGTGTCGACCTCGGCCAGGCGGCGGTCGATGTCGCGCATCGCGCCGTTAAGCTCGGCCGCAGACATGCGCCGCGCCGGCGCCTCCGCCGTCTCGGCGAGGCCGTCGGACCGCTTCTTGGCGACCAGGCCGGCGACCAGATAGGCGATCGGCGTCCAGGGAAAGGCGCCGGCGATCGTCACCACCACCAGGGCGACGCGGATCAGGGTCACGTCCCAGCCCGTCATCCGGGCGAGGCCGGCGCAGACCCCCATCACCTTGCCCTGCCGCTTGTCGAGATAGAAAGTGCCCCGCTTCATTTGATCCTCCTAGGCTCTTGTGTTTCCGGTTCGAGCGCGCCTCCCGCGGGATCGCAGGCGATGGCGCGCCAATTGGGGTTGTCGGCGGTGACGATGCGCTCGACGGTCGCGACGCGGTCGTCGAGGCGCCGGGCGAGGTCGTAAAGCTCCTCGAGCATCCGCTCGTCGTCGTTGGTGAGCGTAGCCGCGGTCTTCCACCGCGTGATGTAGTGAAGGACCAGCCACGGCAGCGCGACGAACAGCGCGGCGATCGCGAAGAACGGCGTGACGTCCATCGCTCAGCCTTCCGCCGGCCGCGGCGCGGCCGCGGCGAGCGCGATCCGCGCCTTCAGCGCCTGAAGCTCCGCATCCGCCGTGTCGGCATGGCGCAGCCGGGCGATCTCCTGCTCCAGCGTCATCGGGGCGGCAAGCGCCAGCGCCTCCGCGCGGCCCTCCGCCTCGTCGGCCCGCCGCTCGAGCAGCTCGAAGCGGGAGAAGGCCTCGTCGACGCGGGGGCCGGAATGCATCTCCCGCAGCCGGGCGCGCCGGTTGGCGCTCTCGAGGCGGGACTGGACGGCGTTCTGGCGGGTCCGAGCCTCGCGCAGCTTCGCCTGGAGCCTCGCGATGTCGGCCTCGGAGACGCGCATCGCCTCGTCCAGCGCCTCGATCTCGGCCTCGAGCCGGTCGGCCGCGTCGGCGACCTTCTGCTTCTCGACCAGCGCCGCCCGGGCGAGGTCGTCGCGGCCCTTGGAGAGGGCCAGCTCGGCCTTTTCCAGCCAGCCCGCCTGCAGCCTCTCCAGCCGCGCGATCCGGGAGCGCATCTCCGTCTGGTCGGCGATGGTGCGGGCGGCCGAGGCGCGCACCTCGACCAGCGTCTCCTCCATCTCGAGGATGATCATGCGGATCATCTTCGCGGGGTCCTCGGCCCGGTCCAGCATGTCCGCGACGTTCGACGCGACGATGTCCCGGGTGCGGGAGAAGATGCTCATCGGAATGAGCTCCTGGATCGAGAATTGCGGCCGCGGCGGGCGCGGCGCGCGGGGCGCCGGAGCGGCCTGGCGGGGGCCGCCGGGCCGGGGCGGGATCGGCGCGAGCCTGGTCAGCTCGGCCGCGCTCACGTGGATCGCCTCGCTCATCGGCCGCCTTCCGGTCACGCGCGCAGCGAGGCGGCGGGCGCCGTCTCGATGGCGCGGGCGGGGCCGACGGCGGCGCCGACGGCGGTGGCGGTGAGGACGAATGCGGCGATCGCGGCGACGACGCCCTGCTGGAATTTGGTGAAGTCGAACATCTCTCTGCTCCCTGAAACCTGCTCTCGCTAACCCGCCCGGAGGCGGTTGCCAGCATGGTTACAAGGGGCGTGCCAAGTCGCGGGAATGGCGGAAAACCGCCACTTTCAGCCCTCCTCACACGCGACTGCCGTCGCCAGGCCGACTCAGAATTGGGAGTTTACGCCAAAGGTTGGGATCAGGCCGCGCGGGCGCGCTCGAGCACCCGCCGGACGCTCGAGGCACGGTGCGCGGCGGGCCGGGTGGCGTCGAGGATCTTGCCGCCGGCGAGGAACACGACGCCCGTGCACGCGGTGAAGAGCATCCAGCCCGCAACGCCCGGATATTGGACATGGTAGAGCTCGCCGCGTGTGCAGGCGCCGACGGCGATGGCGTAGATCACCGCCCAGGCTTCGAGGCGGGTCTTGATCAGGAAGGGTCTTAACAGCGTCTTCACCATGGCCCTTCATCAGCAAGGAGCGGGCCAGTGGCGGAAATCCGCCATTCGTCCCGGCGAGGCGGCGCCGTCTGTAAACCTTTTCGACGCTTCAGCCCCGCCTGGGCGAGCGCAGCTCGATCCAGGTGGGGGCATGGTCGCTGGTCCCCTCGCGCGCCCTGACCTCGCGGGCGACGCCGGCCCGCCGCAGCCTGGCGGCGGCGGCGGGGTTGAGCAGCAGATGGTCGATGCGAAGGCCCGCGTCGCGGGCGAAGGCGTTGCGCCAATAATCCCAGAAGGTGAAGATCCGCTCGTCCGGGTGGAGGCGGCGGAGCGAATCCGTCCAGCCCTGCTCCAGCAGCCGCTCATATTGCGCGCGCGGCTCCGGCTGGAACAGCGCGTCGTCGAGCCACCGCTCGGGCTTGTAGACGTCCGCGTCGGTCGGGATGATGTTGTAGTCGCCGGCGAGGACGACCGGCTCGTCGAGCCCGACCAGCCTCGCCGCATGGGCGATCAGCCGCGCGTTCCAGCCGAGCTTGTAGTCGAACTTCGGGCCGGGACGGGGATTGCCGTTGGGCGCGTAGAGGCAGCCGACGAGGATGCCGCAGGAGGCCGCCTCGATGTAGCGGGCCTGGTCGTCCGCTTCGTCGCCGGGCAGCGCGCGGGTCGTCTCGATCGGCTCGCAGCCGCGCGCCAGGATGGCGACTCCGTTCCAGCGCGGCTGGCCGCGCCAGACCGCGCCGTAGCCCGCTTTCTCGAGCGCGGCGGCCGGAAACTTGTCCTGAGGCGCCTTCAGCTCCTGGAGGCAGACGATATCGGGCTGCGCCTCCTCGAGCCAGCCGAGGAGCAGGGGCAGGCGCCCGTTGACGCCGTTGACGTTGAACGTGGCGATCTTCACGCCGGGTGAACGCGCCGCGGCGCTTTTGGCTCAGCCGCCCGCGCCGGCTCCCATCGCGCTTTGCGGCGCGCCCGCACCTTGCTACGGCCGGCGCGCCACTTCGAGGAGAGAATTTCATGGCCATTCACGTCGGCGACCGCCTGCCGAAGGCGACGTTCATCAAGGCGACGCCCGACGGGCCGCAGCCGGTCGACAGCGAGGAATATTTCCGGGGCCGCCGGATCGCCTTGTTCTCGGTGCCCGGCGCGTTCACGCCGACCTGCTCGGCCCGCCATCTTCCCGGCTTCGTCGACCGGCTCGACGAGCTCAAGGCGAAGGGCGTGGACGAGGTCGCGTGCACCTCGGTCAACGACGCGTTCGTGCTCGAGGCGTGGAAGCAGAGCGCCGGCGCGGAGGGCAAGGTGACGATGCTGGCGGACGGCAGCGGCGATTTCGTGAAGGCGATCGGCCTCGATGCCGATTTCTCCAAGTTCGGGATGGGCCATCGCGGCCAGCGTTTCTCGATGCTCGTGAACGACGGCGTCGTCGAGCAGCTCAACGTCGAGGAGCCGGGCGCCTTCAACGTCTCCAGCGCGGATTATCTCATCGACCGGCTCTGATCGACCGGGCCGAGGCAACGCCCGCTCCGCTCCTGCGTTGTCTTTCGGGCGTGGGTCCTTCGGAGAGCGTGGACAATGGCGGACAAGGGTGAGGACGGCGAGCGCAAGTCGGCGGCGTTGAGGCTGGCCGAGGAGATGCAGAAGCGCCCATTTGCCGCGGCGGCGATCGCCGGCGGCGCCGCCGCGGCGGCGGCCGCCGGCTATATGGGCGCGCGCGCCCTTGCCCGCCGCAACGGCGCCTGCCCCGAGCGGCCGCTGAACGACGTGCTGAAGACCGCGATCACCGCCGCCGAATGCAATTCGGCCCCGGTCGCCGCGGACTCGAAGGCGCCGGACCCCGAAATCGGGATGGACGGCAGCTAGCCCCGCCCCGGTTTTCGAGGATCGTCACCCGGACTTGATCCGGGGGTCCGCCTTTTCCTTGCGGAACAAGGTCACCAGCCGCACTGGTGCCCCCTGTTCTGCTCCTGCAGCCACGCCATGAGCGGACGGAAATATTCGAGCATCGGCTCGCCCGACATCTCGCGGCTACCGGTGAACGCCTCGAGCGCGTCCGGCCAAGGCTTGGAGGCGCCCATCGCGAGCATCGCGTTCAGCCTCTGCCCCACGTCCTTGTTGCCGCGGAAGTTGCAGCGGTGGAGCGGCCCCGTCCACCCGGCCTGCTTGCAGGCGGCCTGGTAGAATTGGAACTGGAGGATGCGGGCGAGGAAATAGCGCGTGTAGGGCGTGTTGCCGGGAATGTGATATTTGGCGCCCGGATCGAAATCCTGCTCCGAGCGCGCCACCGGCGGCGTGATCCCCTGGTATTGGAGGCGCAGGTCGGTCCAGCCCTTGTTGTAGTCGGCCGGCGCGATCTGGCCGCTGAACACGCCCCAGCGCCACTTGTCGACGAGCAGGCCGAACGGCAGGAAAGCGACCTTGTCCATCGCCTGGCGCAGCAGCAGGCCTATGTCCTTGCTCGGCGGCGGCACCTTGGACTGGGGCAGCAGCCCCAGCTCGACCAGGTAGTCGGGCGTCACCGACAGCGCGATGAAGTCGCCGATCGCCTCGTGGAAGCCGTCATTGGCGCCGTTCTCGTACAGATAGGGCTGGCCGGCATAAGCGCGCTGGTAGAAATTGTGGCCGAGCTCGTGGTGGATGGTGACGAAATCGTCGGCATTGACCTTGGTGCACATCTTGATGCGCAGGTCGTCCTTGTTGTCGACGTCCCAGGCCGAGGCGTGGCAGACGACCTCGCGGTCGCGCGGCCGGGTGATCTGCGAGCGCTCCCAGAAGCTTGCCGGCAGCGCCGGAAAGCCCAGCGAGGTGTAGAAGCCCTCGCCGGTCTTCACCATCTTCACCGGGTCGTACTTCCTGGCTTCCAGGAGGTCGGTGAGGTTGTAGCCGATGTCGCCGGCGCCCTTCGGCGCGACGACGTCGTAGATGTTGCCCCATTCCTGCGCCCACATGTTGCCGAGCAGGTCGGCGCGGATCGGCCCGCTCTTGGGCTGGACGCGGTCGCCATATTTCTCGTTGAGCTTGGCGCGGGTGTAGCAGTGGAGCTGGTCGTAGAGCGGCTTCACCTGGCCCCAGAGCTTGTCGGTCAGCGCGGCGAAGTCGTCGGCCGGCATGTCGTAGCCCGAGCGCCACATCGCGCCGGTGTCGGCATAGCCGAGCTCGCGCGCGCCCTGGTTGGCGATCTCCACCATGCGGACGTAGTCGGCGCGCATCGGCCGGCCGACATTCTGGTGCCAGCTCGTCCACATCTCCTTCAGCTCGTCCGGATTGCGGACCGAGCCCATCTTCTCCTCGAGATCGTTGCCGCTCATCGGCTGGCCGCGATACGTGCCCTTGCCCTTGCCGTAGGTGGAGTTGAGCCGCGTCGCGATCTCGTTCAGCTCCGCCGCCGCGCCGGGCGTGCCGGGAGCCGGCAGGACGAGGCCGTTGCGTAAGATGTCGAGCTTGCGGCGGGTGTCGAAATCGAGCGCGGCGACGTTGTTGAAGCGCGCCGCGCCCTTGGCGTAGCGCACGCCCATCTCGGTGCCGATCGTGCCGAAATAGGCGGCCAGCGCGTCGGTATCGTCGGTGATGTGGGTGTTGTTCACCCACTGCGCGCGATTGTTGATCAGCGAGAAGTCGTTCAGCTCCTTTTCCGCCTGCGCGACGAAGGCCTGAGCGTCGGCGACGGTGGGGGCGGCCTGCCCCGCGGGCGCGGCGGCGATGGCGGCCTCCATCTCGTCCGCCTGCCTATCCAGCTGACGGGCGACGCGCTCGGCATCCATTGTTGACGCGCCTGTCGTAGTGCAGGCGGCGAGGCAGAAGGCGAGAGCGAGCGCTGAGACGGTCGATTTCATGGGCATCCTCGAAGCTTATGGTTTTCGTTGGGACGCCGCTCCTCTGCGCCCGGCTCCGCGGAGCGTCAAGAAGCCAGGAAATCGGCGATGGCGCGGCCGAGCTCCGGGCGGGTGACGGCGCTCATATGGTTGCCGGGCACCTCGGCATAGACGGCGTGGGGAAGCGCCTCGGCGACCTCGCGCGCCGAGCCGTTGTCATGGTCGTCGGCGCCGCAGACGACCAGCGCCGGCATGGCGATCGCGCGCAGTTCCGCCTCGCTGGAATCGACGAAGCTGCCGAGCAGTGGAAGCATCGCCTTGGGATCCCCGCCGGTGGTCTTGAGGAACGCCTCCGCAAGCCATTCCGGGGAGCCGCGGGCATGGGTCCCCGCGCCTTCCAGCACGTGGCGGAAATGGCCGGAGCGGCGGCCGGTCTCGAGCAGGCCGCGCAGCCCCATGCCGCCGATGACGAGGCGCCGCGGCGCGGCGCCGAGGATCGCCATCCTGACCGCCGTCCTCGCCCCCAGCGAATAGCCGCCGAGGTCGAAGTCGCCGAGGCCGAGATGGGCGATCAGCTCCCGGCCGTCGCGGGCAAGGATGTCGGGCGGGTAGGAGGCCTCGTCGTGCGGGGCGGCGCTCGCTCCGTGGGCGCGCAGGTCCGGCATGATCACCCGCAGGCCGCGACCGGCGATCTCCTCGGCATGGCCGAACTTCAGCCAATTGGTCTGCGCGTTCGAGAACAGGCCGTGGAGCAGGAGCACCGGCCTCCCCTCGCCCAGCTCGTACCAGACGAGGCGGGCGCCGTCGGACGCGGTGAAGGCGTGCTCGCTCACCACTTGCCGTCAGCCCGGGAAGCTGCCCGTGCCCTTGATCCACTTGTCGACGAGGGGCTGATATTCATCCGTCCGCTTCTCCGGGATGCCCTCGGTGTTGAGCCACGCGCGGTGCATGCTCTCCGCTCCGAAATGGTGCTTCGGCACGAAACGCGACGGGTCGTCGAACGATGCGACGGTGAGGTCCATATTCTCGCTGTCGGGAAAGGCGAAGCCGAGCGAGGTGCCGCATTCCCGGCAATAAGGCCGGCTGGCGATCGGCGAGGAGGAATACCAATCGGGCTCGTGCTCCCACGCGACCTGCGCCTTCTTCACGTTCTTGAACGCGATCGAGACCGAGCCGGTCGCCTTCTGGCACATCCGGCAGTGGCACAGATAGGCCTCGTCGTCCGCCACCTGCGCGGTGTAGCGCACCCGCCCGCAGGCGCAGCCGCCGGTCATGGTGTCAGTCATCGGGAATGTCCTCTCCGAGCAGATAGACGAGCGGCCCCCGACTTGTGGCCCGCACCTTCGCCGCGAAGACGCGATCGGCCGTAACGAGGAGGTGCCCCCCGGCTTCGGCCATGGCGAGAAAGTAGCAGCCGTAGATCGAGTGGTTGAGCGAGAGCGCTAGGTCCAGGGCCGCCGATCCGTATGAGGCTCCGGGGACGAGCGAAACGCGCGACTGGATTTGAAAGAAGCCAAGCCTCGCCTGCTCTGGCGACAATTCTCCAGCGCGGACTTTTTTCGTCAAAGCGTTGCCGATCTCCGCCTGGAACAGCTCGGGCGCGATCAGGCTGCGCGGGATCAATTCGAATGCCTTGTCCGCTCCCGCCTCTTCCACCACCCACTTCACCGCTACGCTGGTGTCGATGACCAGCGTCAATGGCCGTGGTCCCGATCTTCACGGACGAGAATTTCACTGGGTGTCTGCGGCACGTCCGGGGTCATCGCGCGTATCCGCGCGAATTCCGCGAGCACCTCTTCTCGCCGGCGGGGGCTCAGCGGGCGGGCGCGTCTCAGGGCCTCCCGAAGCTCAGCCTCCAGCGAACGCCGGTTCGCTTCGGCGGCCTCGCGATAGTCGGCGAGGAGATCGTCGTCGATGTTTCGAATGAGAGCTTGTGCCATGCACCGATGATAGCAACATGCTATCACTCGCTCAAGCCGCCTTCTGGAGGTGCTTCCTGCCCAGGAGCTCGGCGATCTGCACCGCGTTGAGCGCGGCGCCCTTCCTGAGGTTGTCGGAGACGCACCAGAGGTTAAGGCCGTTTTCCACCGTCGAATCCTCGCGCACCCGGCTGACGTAGGTGGCATATTCGCCGACCGCCTCGACCGGCGTCACGTAGCCGCCGTCCTCCCGCTTGTCGACGAGCATCACGCCCGGCGCCTCGCGCAATATGTCCTGCGCCTCCCGGGCGGATATCTCCCGCTCGAACTCGATGTTGATGGCCTCGGAATGGCCGACGAACACCGGCACGCGCACGCAGGTCGCCGTCACCTTGATCTTGGGGTCGAGGATCTTCTTCGTTTCGACCACCATCTTCCATTCCTCCTTGGTCGAGCCGTCCTCCATGAAGACGTCGATGTGGGGAATGACGTTGAAGGCGATGTTCTTGGTGAACTTCTTGGCCTCGAGCGTCTGGTTGACGAAAAAGCTCTTGGTCTGGTTGAGCAACTCGTCCATAGCCTCCTTGCCGGCGCCCGACGTCGATTGATAGGTCGCCACCACCACGCGCTTGATGCGCGCAGCCTGGTGAATCGGCTTCAGCGCCGTCACCATCTGGATGGTCGAGCAGTTGGGGTTGGCGATGATGCCGCGGCCCTTGTAGCCCTTGATGGCGTCGCCGTTCACCTCCGGCACAACCAGCGGCACGTCCGGATCCATGCGCCAGTAGGAAGTGTTGTCGATGACGATGCCGCCGGCTTTGGCTGCGCGAGGGCTGTGCTCGGCCGAGACCTTGGCCCCCGGCGACGACAGCACGATGTCGATGCCCTTGA
>JAFANP010000019.1 GCA_019232625.1 Alphaproteobacteria bacterium
CCTCGAGCAACGACTCTTATGCGTCGAACACGGCCTATGCCGTGACGCGCAGCTACAGCGTCAACGGCTTGAACCAGTATACCGCCGCGGGCCCGGCGACCTTCGCCTACGACGCGAACGGCAATCTCACGTCCGACGGCGCGACGAGCTTCGTCTACGACGCGGAGAACCGGCTGGTGAGCGCCAGCGGCGCGAGGAACGCCACCTTGTCCTACGATCCGCTGGGTCGGCTGTGGCAGGTGTCGAGCGCGGCGACGGGCACCACCCGCTTCGTCTATGACGGCGACAGGCTGATCGAGGAGCATGACGGCGCGGGCACGCTGCTGCGCTATTATCGCCACGGCCCGGGCGCCGACGAGCCCTTGATGTGGCTGGAGAATGGCTGGGACCGTCGCTTCCTCCACGCCGACCACCAGGGCTCGATCGTCGCCGTCGCCGACAATTACGGCAACCCGGTCACGATCAACGCCTACGATTCATGGGGCATCCCCAACGCCGCCAATGTCGGCCGGTTCGGCTATACCGGCCAGGCGTGGCTGCCGGAGCTCGGGATGTATTACTACAAGGCGAGAATCTACTCGCCGACGCTCGGGCGGTTCCTTCAGACCGATCCAACGGGGTATGACGATCAAGTCAATCTTTATGCCTACGTGAGTAACGACCCAGCCAACCAAAGAGACTCTGAAGGAACAACTTCAGCGGGATGCGGGACACGTATCGAGGGGCAGTCGACATCTGGGTGCCTGTCCTATTCTTCGGCCTCGGGGGAAGACGGGAGTCGGGGTGCGAGGCTCACACTCGCAGCCTACCAGCCGCCGGAGGAAGAAAATGCTCGCAGAGGCTTTCTCGGGATTGAAGCTGATCCACTTGCGGAGACACGACTTGAGCAGTTTAGTCGGGCGCATGACCAGATTAGACAACTTGAACCAAATAACCCACAGTTAAGCTACATATCGACCAGGGACTATGTTCCGACGTGGTCCCAAGTCAAAACTGCCCAGCAGGAAGCCGCAGAAGTACAAAACCGGGCGCGAGTTATCGATTATGCTCGGGCACACGGAGGCGCCGCGCAGCCTGGCTACCGAGGTGGCGGTAACTATTCAAACGATGGCAGGGGCGGAAGCATGGTCCTGCCGGGCCGCGGGGTAACCTATAAAGAGTATGACGTGCGGCCTTATCAGCCGGGAGTAAACAGGGGACGCGAGCGTATCGTAATCGACAGTCGCGGGCGCGTGTATTACACTGGCGACCATTATCTCATGTTTAGGCGCATTCGATGATTGCTTCTTCGGCGTGTAAGAGGGCCTCTGGCCTATATCTGACAGACGTGAGTCAAGAGAGGCTCTATGAATGGTCACTCAAAGAGAACCTAAATATCGTAAAGTCTTGTAAGACTATAATTTGCCGCGGCTCAAACATGAAAACAACTGTCGAAATGTACAAAGAGCTATCTGCTGCGTGGCAATTTCCTTACTATTTTGGCTGGAATGCCGCGGCGGTGGTGGACTGTTTGTCAGACCTTGCTTGGATGCCTGCCAGTATCTATAATCTTATAATATACGACGCTGACATGCTTTTGATGCACGAGCCTATCAGTGAGATTATAGGTCTGTTTGCTGACTTCCAAGAGGTTGCCCGTCGTTGGCGCGAAGATATGCCAAGCGTTATGTCCCCCCAGCATCCCCTTAGATTCCAGGTCATTCTACAAGTGTCGCCAGGAAACGCTCTTCCGTATGAACATGCGTTAACTAACCCGCCGCAATATTTATCAAGCCTCGCCGTTCTTGACTAGGTAACGCTCGGGCCACTGTCCGGAGATCGGCGCCCGGACTCGAACGGTCTCCGGCCAGCGAAGCATTTCTACTATCGCGATTCGGACGACAAGGCGGTGGCGGTGGAGGAGGGGACGCTTCCCGACGCGCAGAGCAGCGCGCTGACGATCCTCACCCGCTCCGACATCGCCTATGACGGCCACCGCAACCCGGTCCGCGAGACGGTGAGCGCCGCCGGGGCGGTGCAGTCGGTTCTCGACAAGAGCTGGGACGATCGCGGCCGGCTGGTCTGCCAGGCGCAGCGGATGAACCCGGCGGCGTTCGGCGAGCAGCCCGGCGCCTGCGCCTTCACGACGCAAGGGAGCCAGGGCCCCGACCGGATCGCCCGCAACGGCTATGACGCGGCGAGCCAGCTTCTCACGCTCGAGAAAGGCGTGGGGACCCCGCTCCAGCAGGTCTACGCCCGCTACGAATATACGCCCAACGGCAAGCAGAAGGCGGTGACCGACGCCAACGGCAACCGGGCCGAGATGACGTGGGACGGGCTCGACCGCCAGCGCCGCTGGATCTTCCCGTCGAACACGCCGGGCTACGCGAATCAGGCCGATTACGAGGAATATGGCTATGACGCGGTCGGCAACCGCACGTCGTTGCGCAAGCGCGACGGGGCGACGCTGACCTACCAGTACGACAATCTCAACCGCGTCACTTTGAAGACCGTCCCGGCTTCGGCCTCGGGGGCGGCGGG
>JAFANP010000037.1 GCA_019232625.1 Alphaproteobacteria bacterium
GGAAGGCGGTCACCAGGATCGACCACACGAACAACGGCATCTTGTGCAGTGTCATGCCCGGTGCCCGCATGTTGAAGATCGTGGTGATGAAATTGATCGAGCTCAGGATCGAGGACGCGCCCGCGAGATGCAGCGACAGGATCGCAAAATCAACCGCCGGCCCGGGGTGCCCCGAGGTCGAGAGCGGTGCGTACAATGTCCAGCCGCCGCCCACGCCGTTGCCGCCGGGCTCGCCTTCGAAGAACAGCGACGACAGCAGCAGCGTGAACGACGCCGGCAGCAGCCAGAACGAAACGTTGTTGAGGCGCGGGAACGCCATGTCGGGCGCCCCGATCATCAGCGGCACGATCCAGTTGCCGAAGCCGCCGATCATCGCCGGCATCACCATGAAGAACACCATGATGAGGCCGTGGGCGGTGATGAAGACGTTCCACAGGTGGGTCGCCTCGTCCATCGTCGCGCCGTCGCCGGCCCACGCCTGGAGATACTGGATGCCCGGTTGGGCGAGCTCGAGCCGCATCAGGCCGGAGATGGTGCCGCCGATGATGCCCGCGACGATCGCGAAGATCAGGTAGAGGGTGCCGATGTCCTTGTGGTTCGTCGACATGAACCAGCGGGCGAAGAAGGCCGGCTTGTGGTCGTGATGCGCGTCATGCGCCTCGTGCGCATGGAAGTGGCTCGCATTGGCGGTGGTGTCGGTCATGTCAGTTTCCGCGGCTCGTGGAGGCCTGGCTCTGGTTGGTAACCGGCGGCGTCGCGGTTCCGGCAGAGACGTTGGTCGGGGGGGGCGTGGCTGAGGTGTCGCCGCCGGGCGCCGTCGGAACGGCCGCCACCGGGTTCGAGATCGGCGAGTTCTGGGTCGCGTCGGGCGAGGTCGGCTTCGCCGCGCCGGGCATCGTGCCGCCCTTCGAGGCGACCCAGGCGGCGAACTGCGCCGGGCTCACCACCTCGACCGCGATCGGCATGTAGCCGTGGCGGGCGCCGCACAGCTCGAAGCACTGGCCGTAATAGAGGCCCGGCCGGTCGACCTTGAACCAGGTCTCGTTGAGGCGCCCGGGGACGGCGTCCATCTTCACCCAGAAGGCCGGGACGCCCCAGCTGTGGATGACGTCCGCCGCGGTGACGATCACCTTCACCACCGCGCCCTGCGGCACCACCATCCGCTCGTCGACGGCGAGCAGGCGCGGCTCGCCCCTCTTCTTGGCGTCGGCGTCGGAGAGGACGTTCGAGACCACCTCGAAGCCGCCATTGTCCGGATAGGTGTAGGTCCAATACCATTGGTTGCCGGTCACCTTGACCGTGAGGTCGGCCTTGGGCGGCGAATATTGGTGGGCGAGCAGCCGGATCGACGGCACCGCGATCGCCACCAGGATCAGCACCGGCACCAGGGTCCAGACGATCTCGAGCACCGTATTGTGGGTGTTGCGCGACGGCACGGGGTTGGCGCTGCGGCGGAACTTAACGATCACCGTCAGCAGCAGGATGAGCACGAAGGCCGAGATGATCGTGATGATCGGCATCAGGATCTTGTTGTGGAACCACGAGGCCTCGATGCCGATCGGCGTGACCTGGTCCTGGAGGCCGGCGCGGCCGTCCGGCTGGCCGATGCCCGGCGTCGGGGTCGCCCGGCTCGCCATCGTGCTGGCGGCGACCGAGGCGTTGGAGGGCGCGTCGGTGCCGCCCATGTTGGCGCCCGATATCTCCTCGGGCTGGGCGGGCGAGGCCTGGCTGGCGGCGCTGATCGCGTCCCGCGGCGTCTGGCCGGGAGCCTGGGCGGCGCCCGGCGCGGCGGGGGCCGGAGCCGCCTGGGCGGAGGCGGGTGCCGGCGGCGGGGCGCTCTGGGCCAGCGCCGCCGCGGCGGGCACCATGCCGAAGGCGGCGGCGACGGCGAAAAGCTTGTGGAGAGTCTTCATCAAAACCCCTTGGGACCTCCGGACGGAGCGGGACGGATTCGGGCCGGCGGGCGGCGGATTGGCGCGGCTTATAGGCAAGCCGCCCCGCCGCCTCAACCTCTCTTCTCGACGGGCTTTTCGAGGCCTCGCGCCGCCTCTCCGCGCGCCAGGTTGCGGGGGGTGCGGGCGGCGCTTATCTGGCGAAACGTCAAGGGCGAAGGGGCGGATGCGATGAGTGAAGACGAGATACTCGCCGAGTTCCACGCCGCCGACGCCCTCCTGGAGGGCCATTTCGTCCTCTCCTCCGGCCTCCACAGCCCCCGCTACCTCCAGTGCGCGCGAGTCCTGATGGATCCCGCGCGCGCCTCGCGCCTCGCCTCCGCCCTCGCCCACGGCCTTCCGCTCGAGGTGCGCAGCCAGGTGTCCATCGTCGTCTCGCCGGCAATGGGCGGAGTCATCGTCGGCCACGAAATGGGCCGCTCGCTCGGGCTCGAGGCCGTCTTCCTCGAGCGGCCGACCGGGACGTTCGAGCTGCGCCGCGGCTTCCGCCTCGCCGCCGGGCAGAAGGCGCTGCTGGTCGAGGACGTCGTCACCACCGGCCTCAGCTCCCGCGAGGCGATCGCCGCGGTCGCGGCCGCGGGCGGCCGGGTCGTCGCCGCCGCCGCCCTCGTCGACCGGTCGAACGGCCTCGCCGATCTCGGCGTGCCCTTCTTCCCCCTCCTGCGCCTCGACGTACCGGTCTACGAGCCGGAGGCGGTCCCCCCCGATCTCGCCGCTTTGCCGGTCGAGAAGCCCGGGAGCCGGCGCGCGGCATGACCCATCGCCTCCGCCTCGGCGTCAACATCGACCATGTCGCGACGATCCGGAACGCGCGCGGCGGCGATCATCCCGATCCGGTCCAGGCCGCCCTCGCCGCCGCCAGGGCGGGCGCGGACGGCATCACCGCCCACCTGCGCGAGGACCGGCGCCACATACGCGACGAGGATATCGCCGCGCTGACGGGCGAGCTCAGGATCCCGCTGAACCTCGAGATGGCGGCGACCGACGAGATGCTGGAGATCGCGCTTCGCCACCGCCCGCACGCCGCCTGCATCGTCCCCGAGAAGCGCGAGGAGCGGACGACCGAGGGCGGCCTCGACGCCGCCGGCCAGGACGATCTGCTGATGCGCGTCGTCGAGCGGCTCTCCGGCGCCGACATCCGCGTCAGCCTGTTCATCGAGCCCGACCCGCGCCAGGTCGCAGCGGCGATCCGCCTCAAGGCGCCGGTGGTCGAGCTCCACACCGGCCGCTACGCCCATCTCGACGGCGAGGCGCGCGCCGCCGAGCTGCGCCGCATCGCCGACGCCGCCGCGCTCGCCGCAAGGAACGGCATCGAGCCGCATGCCGGCCACGGCCTCACCTTCGACAACGTCCAGCCCATCGCCGCCATCCCGCACCTGAGGGAGCTCAACATCGGCCACTTCCTGATCGGCGAGGCGATCTTCTGCGGCCTCGAAGCCAGCGTCGCCCGCATGCGCGCCCTGATGGACGAGGCGCGGTGAGCGCCCGGCGCTTTCGCGATCCTCCCCGGCACGGGGAGGAATTCTCATGATCCTCGGCATCGGCTCCGACCTGTGCAACATCGAGCGCATCCAGGCCTCGCTCGACCGCTTCGGCGAGCGCTTCGTCGCGCGCGTCTTCACCGAGGCGGAGCGCTCCAAGGCTGAGCGGCGGCCCTTCACCCGCGCCGGCACCTACGCCAAGAGGTTCGCCGCCAAGGAGGCCTTTTCGAAGGCTGTGGGGACCGGCTTCAGGCGCGGCGTCTTCATGAAGGACATCGGCGTGGTCAACGCGCCGTCCGGCGCGCCGACCCTCGCCCTCACCGGGGGCGCGAAGGCGAGGCTTGACGCCATCACCCCGCCGGGCCACTTCGCCGAGGTCCATCTGACGATGACCGACGATCATCCCTTCGCGCAGGCCTTCGTCGTGATCGCCGCAATCCCCCTCGAGAGGAGCCCAGGGTGAGTTCCAGCCCTCCCGCCGTCCCGACCCCCGATCCCGGCCCGCCGGCCGACGCGCCGGACGGCGCCGCCGCCGCCGACAAGCCGAAGGGCACCGACTGGTGGGGCGAGATCAAGGGCATATTCTGGCTGGTGCTCGCCGTGCTCGCCTTCCACAGCTTCGTCGCCAAGCCCTTCTACATCCCCTCCGAATCGATGATGCCGGCGCTGCTCACCGGCGACCGGCTCGTCGTCACCAAATATCCCTACGGCTGGTCGTGGGTGAGCCCGAGCTTCCATGTCCTGCCGCGCTGGCACGGGCGCCTGTTCGGCCGGCTCCCCGAACGGGGCGACATCGTCATCCTGACTCCGCCCGACCGGACCTCGGACCTGATCAAGCGCGTCATCGCCCTCCCCGGCGACACCGTCGAGATGGTCGACGGTACGCTCTATCTGAACGGCCGCGCGGTGAAGCGCGTCGCACGCCCGCCGGTGCGGATCCCGATCGACGCCAACTCGCCCTGCGACGGCAACCTCGTCGCCCACCAGGTGAGCGGCCCCGACGGCCACCTCTATTGCGAGCTGCCCGTCTACCGCGAGACCCTGCCCAACGGCCGCTCCTACGACACGATCGACCTCGGCCTCACCGATCTCGACAATTTCTCCAAGGTCACCATCCCGGCCGGCCGGGTCTGGGTGATGGGCGACAATCGCGACAACAGCGCCGACAGCCGGGTGCCGATATCGGAGGAGGGGCTGGGCGGGCCCATACCCTGGGAGAATATCGGCGGGCGTGCCGAGTTCATCACCTTCTCCCTCGACGGCACGTCGAGCTGGATCAATCCGCTCAGCTGGTTCACGGCGCTGCGCGGCGGCCGCGCCGGCACCTCGCTCCACCCCGCCCGCGAAGGCGCGTCGCGATGAGCGAGGAGGCCGCCGCCGAGCATGTCGAGCAGGTCGGCCCCACCGAGGTCCGCGATCCGCTCGTCCGGCAGGAGCTGAAGCGCGCCGCCGTCTGGTACGGCATGGCGCTCCTCATCCTCGGCGTGATCTTCCTCGCCCAGCCGCTTCTGCTCATCTTCGCGGGCATCGTCCTCGCCTCGATGCTCGACGGGGGCACGCGCCTGCTCGGCCGCGTGCTGCCGATCGGCCGCGGCTGGCGCCTCGCCATCGTCACCGTCTCCGCCATCGCCTTCGTCGCCTGGGCCTTCTACTTCGCCGGCGCGACCCTGGTCGGCCAGGCCGAGACGCTGCGCGTCGCGATCACCGCCCAGGTCAACCGCCTGCTCGCCTGGGGCAACGCGCTCGGCCTCGTCCAGGGCGGCGCCCAGATCGGCCAGCTCTCCAGCCAGCTCATGGGCACGCTGGGGCGGCTCGGCTCGGCCGTGTCGAGCGCGATCGGCGCGATCACCAGCCTCGTCATGATCCTCGTCATCGGCATCTTCATCGCCACCGAGCCGCGTCTCTATCAGCGCGGCTTCGCCTGGATGCTGCCGATGCGGCGGCGCGACGGCTTCTACGCCACCGGCACGCGCATGGGCTTCACCCTGCGGCGGCTGATGGCGGGGCGCCTCGTCGGAATGGCGGTGGAGGGCGTGGGCACCTGGCTGCTGCTGATGCTCGGCGGCGTGCCGATGGCGGCGCTGCTCGGAATCATCACCGGGCTGCTCGCCTTCATCCCCAATATCGGCGCGATCATCTCGGGGGTGCTGATCGTCCTCGCCGGCTTCAGCGTCAGCACCAATGCCGGCCTGTGGGCGATCGGCGTCTATTTCGTCGTCCAGAACGTCGACGGCTATCTCGTCGTCCCCTACGTCGCCCGCCGCACCGTCGATCTCGCGCCGGCCCTGGTCCTGGGCGCGCAATTGCTGTTCGGCGCCCTCTTCGGACTGATGGGCCTGATGCTCGCCGATCCCATCGTCGCGATGATCAAGGTCGCCCTCGAGGAACGCTCCAAGGCGGAGGAGGAACTGGGGACCGCTCCTCGATGAGGGCCGCAGGCCTCCGGCGAGCCGCTCCCTCCCCGTCACCCCGGCGAAGGCCGGGATCTTCGTCCGTGTGGCGGCTTACCGGCCGCCCGGCGGAACCGGCGCGTCCGAGCCGGGTCCGCCGGGTCCGCCGGCGCCGCCCTGCTGCATCTGCTGCTGGAGCATCTGCTGCTGCATCATCGCCCGCATCGTCGCCTCGGGAATGACCTCGAGCGCGGCGACGTCGAATTCCAGCGCGGAATTGGCGGGGATGGTGGGCGGCATGCCGCGCTCGCCATAAGCCAGCCGCGGCGGCAGGCGGAGGCGGTAGACGCCGCCCTTGCGCATCAGCCTCAGCCCTTCGGTGAAGCCCTTGATCATCGCGCCGTCGGAGGCGGGCATCGGCACCGGCTGCTGGCCGGCATTGCTGTCGAACACCTGCCCGTTCTCGAGCCGCCCGGTATATTGGACGAAGACGACGTCGCTCGCCGTGGCGCGCGGCCCCTCGCCTTCCTTCAGCACGCGATATTGGAGGCCCGACGGGGTGGTCTGATAGATGTAGCGCGCCGTCCCGGCCCAGGCGGCGCCGACGGCGACGAGCAGGAGCAAAGCGAGGCCGAGCCACAGCTTCATCACCGAGCCCTTCCTGATCGGGCGGAGCGGAACGGCGGTGATGGACATGGGCGACCCCTGGCTTGAGACGGCAACAATGCCGGCGCGTAGAAACGCCGAGGGCGGCGATATGCATCGCCGCCCTCCGCTTTAGCAAGCCGGCTCGGACCGGCGACGGTCGATCCCTAGCGGGCCGCGCCCCCGTCGCGCTCCGCCCGCTTGCGCTCGAGCTTGCGGGCGCGGCGAATCGCCGCGGCGCGCTCGCGGGCGCGCTTCTCGGACGGCTTCTCGTAATGGCGGCGGAGCTTCATCTCGCGATAGACGCCTTCGCGCTGCAGCTTCTTCTTGAGCGCGCGCAGCGCCTGGTCGACATTGTTGTCGCGAACGATGATTTGCATAAAGTCTCGCCACTCTCCGGTTCGAAAGGCTTTGCGCGGCAGGGGCCTCCCCCCGCCTTCGATGCGCGTGCCGATAGCATAAAATTCGGTTCGCCGCGAGCCACTTCCCGCGCCGTCGCGGCCGGGCCTGTAGCAAAGGCGGCCGCGGCGTTCAATAGGTGAGGCTCTCGAAGACGGCCCGGCGCGGCAGGAAGAACAAAAAAAGAACTTCCCCGGAGCGCCGGAATGGGCGATGATCGGCCGATGGCGAATCGCGCTCTTCACGGCCGGATCCAGGCGCAACGGGGGAAGGTCCGCTTCCCCTGAGCATAAGGATTTTCTTCTGCGAACCGCGTGACTTTCGTGAACTTCGAACCTTCCGCGACGCGCTATTCGGCCAGGTCCTTGAACTCGGGGGCCGTCTTCGCCAGCCGCGCCTGCACCGCTGCCGTCAGGTCGGCGCTGACGAGGGCGCCCGCATTCCACAAGGCGACGTGGCGCAGCCCCTCCTCCACCGTCCGCCCGCGGCTGTAGTTGAGGCTCATCTTCGCGCCGGCGACGGCGAGCGGCGACTTCGCGGCGATGGCGCGGGCCAGATCGAGCCCGGCGGCGATCGCCGCGTCGCGGTCCGGCGCGATCCGGTTGAGGAGGCCGAGGCGGAGCGCCTCCTCCGCCTCCATCCGACGGCCGGTATAGGCGAGCTCGCGCACGATCCCTTCCGGGAGGAGGTGGGTGAGGCGCTGCAGCGTGCCGAGATCGGCGGTGATCGCGACGTCGACCTCCGCCACCTGGAAGAAGGCGTCGGCGGCGGCGAGACGGATGTCGCAGGCGCTGGCGAGGTCGACGCCGGCGCCGATGCAGCCGCCGTGCAGCGCCGCGATCACCGGCGGGCGCGCCTCCTCGACGGCGGTGAAGCAGTCCTGCAGCCATTTTATATGTCGGAGCCGCGCCTCCGCCGCCCGGCCCGGATCCTCGCTCGGCGGGAATTGCGCGCCGGCATATTGGAGGTCCAGCCCCGCGGTGAAGTGGCGGCCGCGCCCGGTCAGCACGATGGCGCGGACGGAGGAGTCGCTGCCGAGGCTGCGGAACGCCTCGCCGATCGCGCCGAACATCTCGCCGTCCATGGCGTTCAGGCGGTCCTCGCGGGCGAGCTCGACATGGGCGACGCCGCCCTCCCGGCGAATCGCGATCCTGTCGCTTCCCATGGCGCCCTCCCTCCCTCTATCAGCTTCGGCCATGACCCGCTTTACCGTGAACGGCCAGCCCGTCCACTACCGGCTCGATCCGGCCACGCCCCTGCTCTGGGCGCTGCGCGACGCGTCCAACCTGACGGGGACGAAATATGGCTGCGGCACCGGCCATTGCGGCGCCTGCACGGTGCATCTCGACGGCCAGGCGGCGCTGAGCTGCCTGCTGCCGATCGGCGAGCTCGAGGGCCGGACCGTGACCACCATCGAGGCTCTGTCGCCCGACCGGTCGCACCCCGTGCAGCAGGCCTGGGTGGCGGAGAGCGTGCCGCAATGCGGCTTCTGCCAGCCGGGCATGATCATGGCCGTCGCCGCCCTGCTCGACCGGATCCCCGATCCCACCGACGCCGACATGGACGCGGCGATCGCCAACATCTGCCGCTGCGGCACCTATCCGCGCGTCCGCGCGGCGATCCGGCGGGCGGCGCGGGCGCGGCGCGGGGAGGAGCCGCTCGCCGCCGCGCCGCCGCCGGGGATCGCGCCCGCCGACGCGGCCCGCGCCGTCCCCGCGCTTCGGCCGCCGCCGCCCGGTCGGAAGCCCTGAAACCTTTCAGGCGGCTGACCGCCCAGTTCAGCAACGGCTCATCCGCATTCGGGCACATCCCGTCCCCATCGGAGGCGGCTTTCGCGCCGGCCGGGAGAAGGAGTTTTTCGGATGCGCAAGGCGTTGATAGGTATTTTGATGGCGGCGACGGCGGCGACGCCGGTCGCGGCCCAGGACGGCAATTGGCGAGGCCGCTACGAGCGGGCCGCGGAGCGCAACGCCGAGCGTTCCGAGCGCCAGCAGGCGCGGCAGGAGCAGCGGCAGGAGCGCCAGGAGGCACGGCCGGAGCGGGCCGAGCGCCAGCAGCGCTTCGAGCAGCGCCAGGTGCAGGTCCAACAGGTCCAGCAGCAGCAGCAAGCGGAGGTCCGCACCCAGGCCGAGGGCCAGCGTTCCTGGCGCGGCGGCTCGGGCGGCACCTGGCAGGGCCGCGGCAATTGGCAGGGCGGCGACCGCAGCGCCGAGCGCGAGGCGATGCAGCGCCAGATCGAGGCCACCCGCGACGCGTCGCGCGCCAACCAGCAGCAGCTTTCCGGCCGCTACCGGGAACAGGCGCAGCGCAACCAGCAGCGCTACGAGCAGCAGGTCCGCCAGGACTATCGCCGCGACGACGGCCGCCGCGGCGGCGGCGACTGGCGCCGGGGCGACCGCAACGGCAGCTGGGGCAATAACGGCGGCTGGAGCAATGACCGCGGCTACAATGACGGCCGCCGGGCCGACTGGAGCCGCAACTGGCGCAACGACAATCGCTACGATTGGCAGCGCTACCGCTCGGCCAACCGCAACCTCTACCGCTGGGGCCAATATTACTCGCCCTATCGCGGCTACGACTATCGCCGCCTGTCGGTCGGCCTGTTCCTGGACTCGCTGTTCTACTCGCAGCGTTACTGGATCAGCGATCCCTGGCAGTACCGGCTGCCGGCGGCGCCCTACGGCACCCAGTGGGTGCGCTACTGGAACGACGCCCTCCTCGTCGACGAATATACGGGCGAGGTGATCGACGTGATCTACGACTTCTTCTGGTAGGCGGAAGAAGCGCATGAGCAGCAAAGGCCCGGGGCGCGAAGGCGCTCCGGGCTTTTCGCTTGCGCGGGCGTGGCGGCAATCGCATGGAACGGGCCGGTTCGTGCCGAAGGGATCGACGATGCGCCGCCTCCTCCCGCTTCTCAGCCTCCTGCTCCTCGCCTTCTCCGCTCCCGCCGCCGCCGCCGAGACGGTGGTGATCCATGCGGGCCGCCTCATCGCCGAGGCCGGCAAGCCCGCCGCCGGCCCGTCGACCATCGTCGTCGCCGACGGCCGCATCGTCTCCGTCGCCCCCGGCCTGGCGCCGCCGCCGGCCGGCGCGCGGCTGATCGATCTCTCGACCAAGACGGTGCTACCGGGCCTGATCGACACCCATGTCCACCTCACCGGCAATCCCGGCGAGCCCTTCTGGAAGGAAGCGGTCGAGCCGGACGAATGGAGCACCCTGGTCGGCGCCCACAACGCCCTGGTGACGGCGCGGGCCGGCTTCACCACGGTGCGCGACCTCGGCTCCGGCCGGCTGAACGGCTTCGCGCTGCGCCGCGCGCTCGACGAAGGGCTGATACCCGGGCCGCGCCTGCTCGCCGCGGGCCAGGCCCTCTCCACCATCGGCGGCCATGGCGACGTCTCCGGTTTCCGCCCGGAGGTCGCCGCCGCGCTCGACGGTCACAATACCTGCACCGGCCCCGACGAATGCGCGGCCAAGGTGCGCGAGGCGGCCAAGCTCGGCGCCGACGTCATCAAGTTCCACGCCACGGGCGGCGTCCTCAGCCAAGGCGACAAGAGCCTAGGCCAGGCCTTCACCGACGCCGAGATGCGCGCGATCGTCGAGACCGCGCACAATCTCGGCCTCAAGGTCGCCGCGCACGCCCATGCCGATGCCGGCATCGCCGCCGCGGTCCGCGCCGGCGTCGATTCGATCGAGCACGGCACCTTCGCCAGCGCCGCGACGATCCAGCTGATGAAGCAGCGCGGCACCGTGCTGGTGCCGACGCTGATGGCCTTTACGGGCATACGCGAGCGGCTCGGGCGCGGCATCTACACGCCGATCGTCGAGGACAAGGTGCGGATGACCTTGAGCGAGGTCGGCAAGGCGGCGCGGCTCGCCCGCGCCGCGGGCGTGCCGATCGTCTTCGGCACCGACGCGGGGGTCTACGAGCATGGCCGCAACGCCGGCGAGTTCGCCCAGCTCGTCGAGATCGTCGGCATGAGCCCCGCCGAGGCGCTCGCCGCCGCGACCACGGGCGCGGCGAAGCTGCTCGGGCTCGATCGCGAGATCGGCCGCATCGCGCCCGGCTATTCGGCCGACCTCATCGCCGTTTCCGGCGACCCGCTGCGCGACGTGCGCGTGCTGGAGCATGTCGACTATGTGATGGTGAAGGGACGCACGATCCAATGAGCACCAACGTCGGCGATCCGGCCGCTCTCTACCGGATGCAGATCGGCGCCTATGTGAAGGGGCGCCTGCTCCGCACGCCGGGGGCCTTCAAGGTCCCCGCCCAGGGCCTCGACATCTTCATCGTCCGCGATTTCCTCAGCCGCGAGGAGTGCGCCGCGGTGATCGCGCTGATCGACAAGGACCGCCAGCCCTCGGGCCTCCTCGCCGAGACTCCGGATCCCGAGTTCCGCACCAGCGAAAGCTGCAACCTGCGGCTCACCGACCCGATAAACATCAAGGTGGAGGCCAAGATCAACGCCCTGACCGGCATCGATCCGCGCCACGGCGAGACCATCCAGGGGCAGCGTTACGCGGTCGGGCAGCAGTTCAAGGAGCATCACGACTTCTTCTACACGAGCGAGCCCTACTGGCCCGAGCAGGAGCGGCAGGGCGGGCAGCGGACCTGGACGGCGATGATCTTCCTCAACGAGCCCGAGGGCGGCGGCCAGACCTTCTTCCCCAAGGCCAACGTGCGGGTGACCCCGCGCACCGGCAACCTCCTCGCCTGGAACAACCTCACCGAATATGGCGAGCCCAACACCTTCTCCCTCCACACCGGCTGCCCGGTCGCGGGCGGGGTCAAATATATCATCACCAAATGGTACCGGGAGCGCCCGTGGGGCTGGTACGCGCAGCACGGCTACACCCCTCCCGGCAGCCCGACTTGAAGGTCACCGCCCCATGAAGCACCTCGCCCTCCTCCTCGCCGCCTCGACGCTGGCCGCGCCCGCCCTCGCCGCGCCGGCCCACCGGGCCGCCCCCGCCGCGTCCCGAACGAGCGAGGGGCAGAAGCTCGCGCGGCTGTTCCGGGAGAGCGACGAGGCGAGCCTCCGCCGCAACCCGATCCAGGCGCTGTTCCGCGGCGACATGCGCTACGCCCCGCAGTTCGGCGACTATATCACCGACGCCTATTTGGCCGGCGAGAAGGCCGCCGCCGAGGCGGACCTCGCGGCCCTGGCGCGGATCGACCGCGCCCGCCTCTCCGCCGAGGACCGCATCTCCTACGACGTCTTCAAGTGGCAGACGGAGATGACGCTGAGGGGCTTCGCGCCGGAGCTGCTGCGGGCCTCGATCGACCGGCCGATAGACCATTTCAGCGGCTTCCAGGTGTTCGTGCCGGACCTCAGCTCCGGCGAGGGGGCGGCGCCGTTCAAGACGGTTGCCGACTACGAGAACAACCTGGAGCGCCTCGACGGCTACATTCTCTATCTCGATCGCGCGATCGGGCGGATGCGGCAGGGCCTGGCGGACGGCATCGTCCAGCCCAGGCTCGTCATGCAGAACGTCGTCGGCCAGCTCGACGCGATCATCGGCGACAGCGTCGAAGCCTCCGCCTTCTACAAGCCGGTCGCCACCTTCCCCGCCGGCATCCCGGCCGCCGAGCAGGCGCGGCTGCGCGCCGCCTACGCCGCCTTCATCCGCGATCGACTGAACCCAGCCCATGCGCGGCTGCGCGACTTCATCAAGACCGAATATCTTCCCAAGGCGCGCGAATCGGTCGGCCTCGGCGGCATGAAGGGCGGCCCCGCCCTCTACCGCTACCTCGTCGAGCAGAACACGACGACGTCGATGACCCCCGAGGAGATCCACCAGCTCGGCCTGCGCGAGGTGGACCGGATCCACGGCGAGATGGAGAAGGTGAAGGCCGAGGTCGGCTTCAAGGGCGACCTCCATCAGTTCGCCGACTTCCTCCGCTCGGACCCGCGCTTCAAGCCCGCCTCCGCCCAGGCGATGCGCGACGCCTTCCTCGACATCGACCGGCGCGTCGGCCTGGTCGTCGGCCGCGACTTCTCGGTCATCCCCAAGTCGCCGCTCGAGGTCCGGCCCGATCCGCCCTATCGCGAGAAGACCGCCGCCGGAGGCGAGTATCAGCAGGGGACGCCCGACGGCTCGCGGCCGGGGGTCTTCTTCTACAACAGCTACGACCTGCCCTCGCGCTACACCTGGGGCTACGAGACTCTCTTCCTCCACGAGGGCCGACCCGGCCACCATTTCCAGATCAGCCTGGCGCAGGAGAATGAGAAGCTGCCGCCCTTCCAGCGCTTCGGCGGCAACACCGCCTTCGTCGAAGGCTGGGCGCTCTATTCGGAAAGCCTCGGCTACGAGCTCGGCTTCTTCACCGATCCCTATCAGAATTACGGCCATCTGAACGACGAGATATTGCGCGCCATGCGCCTCGTCGTCGACACCGGCCTTCATTCCAAGGGCTGGGGCCGCGACCAGGCGATCAAGTACATGCTCGACAATTCGGCGATGAGCCCGACCGACGCGACCGCCGAGGTGGAGCGCTACATCGCCATTCCGGGCCAGGCGCTCGCCTACAAGGTCGGCCAGCTCACCATCCGCCGCCTTCGCACGCGGGCGGAGCAGGCGCTCGGCCCGCGCTTCGACGTGCGCGCGTTCCACGCCCAGGTGCTGATGTCGGGCGCGCTGCCGATGAAGATCCTGGAGGAGAAGATCGACGCCTGGATCGCGGCGAAGAAGCGCGGCGGCTGACCGCGCGTCCGCCGGCCTCTCGAACGCCATGCCCGGCCCGGACTCGACCGGCCGCCGTCCGCCGCGGCTCCTCAAGATCCAGTATCTGAGAGGGGCGGCGGCGACCGGCGTGCTGGCCTATCATGCCGGCCTCGCCACCGGCCTGCGCTTCGATCCGGGCGCGTTCGGCGTCCAGCTCTTCTTCGTGATCAGCGGCTTCCTGATGGTCGCCATCACCGACTCCGGCACCCGCCCGCTCGCCTTCCTGCGCGACCGGATCGCCCGCGTCGTGCCGCTCTACTGGATCGCGACCGCCGCCGCGCTCGCCCTCGGCGCCCTGCTTTCCGCGCCGCGGCCGGGGGCGGCCGGCATCGCCGCCTCCTTCCTGTTCCTCCCCTGGGGCGACGGCGGCGGCGGCGGCCATTACTTCCCAGCGCTCAAGGTCGGCTGGACGCTGAACTACGAGATGCTCTTCTACCTTCTGTTCGCCGCCCTCCTCGCTTTCCCCCGCTACGCCTTGCTGCCGGCCCTCGCTCTGTCCTTCGCCTTCCTGTCCTGGCTGCGCGTCCATGGCGGCGGGCTGCCGTGGGACTTCTGGGGCAATCCGATCATCTACTGCTTCCTCGCCGGCGCCCTGCTCGGCCTGCTCTGGCAGAGCTCCCGGCCCCGCCCGGCGCTCGCCGTCGCCACCCTCGCCTCGGCCGCGGCGCTGGCCGTCCTGCTGCTCGCCCCCGGCCGCCACACGGGCATGCTGGTCCCCGCTTCGGCCCTCGTCGCAGCCATCTTGTGGCTGGAGCTCCTCCTCGGCCCCCGTCCGCGCCTCCGGCTTCCGCTCCTTCTCGGCGAGGCGAGCTACTCCATCTACCTGTGGCACACGCTCGCGCTCGCGCTCGCCCAGGCCCTGATCGGCCGGCTGCTTCCGCCGGCGCTCGGCTTCGCGCTCTACATGGCCGTCGGCCTGGCCGCGGGCGTCGGCCTCCACCTCCTCCTCGAGCGGCCGCTGGTCGCGTGGTTCCGCCGCCCCACCTGGCGCCACGGCGCACCGGTTCCGGGCGGCGTCTGACCCGCCTCAGCGCGAGATGTCGCCCTCGTCGAGGCGGACGACCGGCCGGTTCTTGATCTCGGCCTTGACGAAGCTCGTCTCGTAGCGCCGCACGGCGGGATCGGCGGCGAAGTGGCGGTCGGCGAACGCGTTGAACTCGCGCATGCTTCGCGTGACCACCAGCACCATGAGGTCGACCGCGCCGGCGACGTTGAGCAGCAGCTGCACCTCGGGCGCGGCGGCGAGGCGGGCGCGCAGCGCCGCGATCCCCTTCTCCTCCGCATGCTCGTGGACCTGCACCTGCACCATGGCCCGCAGCCGGTCGGCGGCGAGCTCGGGCGCGAGGACGGCCATGTCGGCGGCGATCATGCCGTCCTCGCGCAGCGACCGCACCCGCCGCGCGATCGCCGAGGGCGAGAGCGGCACCGCCCGCGCCAGCCGCTCCGCCGTGGCGAGATTGTCGGCCTGGAGCAGGTTGAGCAGCGCGATGTCGAACCCGTCGAGTTTCCTGGCCATGTCGCTCCGGCGCCTTTCCCGCGCGTTATTGGCATGGGAGGCCGGGGAAAATCGCGCAAAAAGCGCGGCCGATGGTACATAAGGCAGCGGGATGAGCGACCCGTTTCCTGTGGGAGGGACGATGGACAGGATGAAGACGATCGCCGCCTTGCTGCTGGCCGCCGCGGCGGGCCCCGCTGCGGCGCAGGACGCTCCCGCGGGCGCGCCGGCCCAGGCTCCCGCGCCGCCTCGGGCGGAGGACGTCGACGTCACCGCTGCCGAGGCGCGGGCGACGGCGACCGAGCTCGCCGGCGAGCTCGAGGAGAATTACGTCTTCCCCGACATTGCCGGCCGCTATGCGGCGGCGCTCCGCAAGGCCGCCGCGGCCGGTGCCTACGACGCGATCGGCTCCGGTCGCGCCCTCGCCGAGCGGCTGACCGCGGACCTGCGCGCCGTCTCCCCGGACAACCATCTGCGCGTCCGACTGCGGCCTCCGGCGCCGGAGCGCGCCCCCGGCGCCCCATCGGCGCAGGCCGCCGCCGCCCCTCCGGTGCCGCGCCTGCCGTTCGAGCCGATCGAGGAGGCGCGCTGGCTCGCGCCGGGCATCGCCTACATCCGCTTCAACATCTTCACCGGCAGCCCGGAGGAGGTGGCGGCGGTCACCAGGTTCATGGCCGAGCATGCCGCGGCGAAGACGATCATCTTCGACAACCGCACCCACCATGGCGGCGGCCTCGACGAGATGAACGCGATGTTCCCCTACCTCTTCGCCAAGCCGACCACGCTGGTGATGATGGACACCCGCACCTCCGTCGCCCGCGCCGGCGGCGACCCGGTCGGCGAGGATGCGCGGCTCCGGCTCGTGCCCACCGGCGAGGACGTCGTCCGCCGCGCCCATTACGTCGAGCCGAGCCGCACCGAGAAGCGGCTGTTCCGCGCCAAGCTGTTCGTGCTCACCTCGGGCGCCACCGCCTCGGCGGCCGAGCATATGACGCTGGCATTGAAGCGCACCCATCGCGCCACCATCGTCGGAGAGCCGACCGCGGGGGCGGGCCATTATGGCGGACAGGTGACGATCGGCGACAAGTTCGTCGTCTTCATTCCGGTCGGCCGGACCTTCGATCCCGACACGGGCAAGGGCTGGGAGGGGGACGGCATCGCCCCCGACGTCGCCGTTCCGGCCGCCGAGGCCCTTACCGAGGCGCTGGTCCGTGCCGGGCTGGGGCGCGACGAGGCCACGCGCATCTCCGCCGGGGTGAAGCCCACCGGCTCCATGGCCCGCCGCACCCCCCGCCCCTCCTGAAGGGCAGCGGCGGGCGACGCCAGGAGCTCGAGCATGACCAGCAGGTGCCGCCCGTCCTCGTCGAGCCCTCTTATCGTCCCCGCATCCGCGGCTTGAAGAAGGTGGATCCCGGCGAGCCGGGGACGACGTCCGATCGTGACCGCGGCCCTAGGCGCCCCCGCCGGCGGCCGCGATGAGGCCGCTGTCGATCCATAGCTGCGCGATCAGCAAGAAGAGCGTCACGCAGGTGACGCCGCAGAAACCCGCCATGAACCGATCGACGCGCATCTTCCAAACCCCCGTAGCGATGCCTTGGGACTAGCCGCGACGGACGCGGGCCGCGACGGGCGAGTTCGGCAAATATCCGCTTTCGGACCGGACAAACTGTCACGAGGGCGCGACGGGTTCAGCCCCCTTTCCGGCGCGACCCCGCCTGGACGTCCGGAGGCGCAATATTCCTTGTCGTCGGCCGACAGGTCCCCGCCGGCGCGGCAGCGTCTCGCCGCCTCCTCGACCGGGATCAGGCGGAGCGGCTCGGAGCGGGCATCGCGCCGGTCGATCAGGTCCTTCAAGGCCTCGAAATAGCCGAGGAAGGCTCGCTTTCGCTTCGCCTCCTGGATTTCCTCGAAGTTCAGCACCTGGTGGCCGAGGCCGCTCGGCGTCGTCGCCCCGACCTTCTCCTCGGGCACCGGGACGTTCAGCGGCGAGAGGTCCAGCCCCGCAAGCAGCGCCTTGGCCTCCTCGAACCGCTTCAGCTCGCGCAGCCCGTTCGCCGCCCGGCCCTGCATCGCCAGCCAGTCGCCGGCATCGCCGGCCCTCGGCAAGGCGCGGATCAGCGCGACATATTCCGTCTGGTAGCGGGCCTTGAGCTCGGGCCGGGCGTCGGCCTGCCAGCTCGCCTGCACGATCATCCAGGCGACGTCGATGTCGGGCCGCCCGAGCCGCTTCATCAGCCACGCGGCGAGATAATAATTGGTCTCCTTGTCCAGCATGGCGCGATATTCGGCGCTGGCGACGAGCGGCTCGAGGCGCTTCACCTCCTCGGCCGTGAATCGGTCGAAGACGACCAGGCCGTTGCCGGGGCAGCGCGGCAGCTCCAGGGGAAAGTCCCAGCTGCCATAGGGCTTGCCGTCGGGTCGCGTGCCCCAGGTGCTGTACGAGGCGGTGGTGGTGTAGGTGAAGCTCTTGCCGCCGATCGGGCATTTCATCTGCGCCTCGACCGGCATCCCGGCCCGGGCCGGCGGACCTAGGATCGCCGCCGCCGCGATAAGCCCTGCCAAAGCCGCCCGGCCCATATCCTTTCTCCCGCGGCACGAGGCTATGGCCGGGGCGCGGGCAAGTCAAACGGCCGGCCCTAGACCATGATTCACGCCTCGGGTTGAAACGCCACCGGCGTTTCGACCTGAGACGATCGGGCTCTAGCTGGCGGCGGCGAGAGCCTCGGCGATCAGGCGGCGGCTGTTGTCGATGCCGTAGAGGGCGATGAAGCTGCCCATGCGCGGCCCCTGCTCGCTGCCGAGCAGGGTCTCGTAGAGCACCTTGAACCAGTCGCGCAGCCGCTCCTTCCCGTAGCGCGCCTTGCCGATCTCGTAGATGTGGTTCTGGAGGACCACCGCCGGATCCTCGTCCTCCCGCCCCGTGCCGTCGTCGGCCGCGAGGAGCGCGTCCAGCTCGCGCAGGGCGTCGGCCTCTTCGGGCGTAGGCGGCCGCCGCCGGAGCGCCGGCGCGACGAAGCGGCACCCATAGGCCACGGCATAATCGACGAGCCGGTCCAGCTCGGGGCTCGCCTCGGGAGTGAGGGCGGGATCGTAGCGGTGGAGGAAGCTCCAGATCGTCTCGCGGTCGCCGACGCCCGGAAGGCTGGCGACATTGAGCAGCAAGGCGAAGGTGATCGGCAGGCGCGCTTCCGGCGGCCTCCCCGCATGGACGTGGTGGACCGGATTGCCCAGCTTCTGCTCGATCGGCTGGTTCGGATAGGCGGCGAGGAACTGGTGATATTCGTCCACCGCCTTGGGGATGATCCCGAACGAGAGCTGCTTCGCCTTCCTCGGCTCGCGATAGAGGTAGAAGACGAGGCTCTCCTGGGGTGCGTAGGTCAGCCATTCGTCGAGGGTGACGCCGTTGCCCTTGGTCTTCGAGATCTTCTCGCCATTCTCGTCGAGGAAGAGCTCGTAGTTGAACCCTTCCGGCGGGCGGGCGCCGAGGATGCGGGCGATCTTCGAGCTCTGGGTGACGGAGTCGATCAGGTCCTTGCCCGACATCTCATAGTCGACGCCGAGCGCCACCCAGCGCATCGCCCAGTCGACCTTCCACTGCAGCTTGGCGCCGCCGGAGAGGATCGACTGCTCCACCGCCTCGCCCGTCGCCGGATCGGCGTAGCGCACCAGCCCCGCCTCGGCGTCCAGCACGGTGACCGGCACCTGCAGCACCTTGCCGCTTTCCGGGCTGATCGGCAGGATCGGAGAATAGGTCTGCCGCCGCTCCTCCCGAAGGGTCGGCAGCATCACCTCCATGATCTGGTCGTAGCGCCGCAGCACCTGGCGCAGCGCCTCGTCGAAGCGTCCCGAGCCGTAGCAGTCCGACGAGGCGAGGAACTCGTAATCGAAGCCGAACCGGTCTAGGAACTGGCGCAGCAGGTTGTTGTTGTGCGCGGCGTAGCTGTCGTGGCCGCAGCCATAGGGGTCGGGCACGCGGCTCAGCGGCTGGTCGAGATGGGCGTGCATCATGTCCTGCGCGGGCACGCCGGGCGGCACCTTGCGCATCCCGTCCATGTCGTCGGAAAAGGCGATCAGGCGGCTCGGCCAGTCGGTCATCTCGGCGAGCGCGTGCCGCACCATCAGCGTCCGCGCCACCTCCTGGAAGGTGCCGAGATGCGGCAGGCCGGAAGGGCCGTAGCCGGTCTCGAAGACGATGGCCTTGTCGCCGGGCCCGTCTGGATAGCGCTTGAGCAGCTTGCGGGCTTCCTCATAGGGCCAAGCCTTTGAGACGAGCGCGGCGGCGCGAAGGGCTTCGGGATCGAACATGTCGCGCTCCTAGCCGAGGCGGGGGCGCTCGGCTAGAAGAGGTCGCCGATGGGCCCTCTTCCCACCGTCCCCGAATATCGAGGCGTCGACCGCGCCCGCTTCGAGGCGGAGATCGTCGCCGCCGGGCGCCCCGCCGTGCTGCGCGGCCTTTGCGCCGGCTGGCCCCTGGTCGAGGCGGGCCGAGCCGGCCCCGAGGCCCTCGCCGCGGCGCTGCGGGCGAGTGCGGGCGAGGCGCCGTTCGAAGCCTGGTTCGGAAGCCCGGAGATCGGCGGTCGGTTCGGCTACTCGCCCGATTTCTCCGGCTTCAACCACGACCGGCGCCTCGCCACGGTCGATCAGCTCCTGGACCTGCTGCTGCGCCAGCGAGGCCATCCCAGCCCCTTCTCCATCTATGCCGGCGCCATCCCGGTCGCCCGGCACCTCCCGGGCCTGATGCCGGGCCTCGCCATGCCGCTGCTGGCGCCGGACCGGCCGCGCCTCGTGTCGCTGTGGCTCGGCAACCGCACCCGGACGGCGGCCCATTGGGACCTGCCCCAGAACCTCGCCTGCGTCGTCGCGGGCCGGCGGCGCTTCACCCTCTTCCCCACCGACCAGGTGCGCAACCTCTATGTCGGGCCGCTCGACTTCACCCTGGCCGGCCAGCCGATCAGCCTCGTCGACGTCGACCGTCCCGACTTCGAGGCCCATCCCCGCTTCCGCGACGCGCTGGCCGCAGCGGAGACGGCGACGCTCGGGCCCGGCGACGCCCTCTATCTGCCGAGCCTCTGGTTCCACGCGGTCGAAAGCCTCGACGAGGTCGGCGCGATGGTGAACATCTGGTGGCGCGACGGGCCCGCCCCGCTGCTGACGCCGCTCAACGCCCTCTACCACGCGATCATGACGATGCAGACGCTGCCGCCGCGCGAGCTCGCCGCCTGGCGAAGCCTCTTCGACCATTATGTCTTCAACGACCATGGCGACCCTGCCGCCCACCTTCCCGAAGGCGCGCGCGGCATCCTCGGCCGGCGCTCGGCGGAGACCGTGGCGCGCCTGAAGGCGCTGCTCCTGCAGGCGCTCGGCCGCTAATCCGCGTTTCCCTTTCGTTCATGGCCGATTATAGCGGGCTCATGCCCCCGCCACTGCCCTACCCGGCGCTCCACGCAACCCATGGCGGGATCTGGCTCGCGGCGCCGGACGGCGAGACCCGGGCGCTCGGCCGGGGCGAGGCGATCGCACGCGCCGCCGAGACTCCGACCATCATGCTCAACGCGCCGCTCGTCGGGCAGCGGCTCGGCTATCCCGAGCTGTCGGGGCTGGACCTGCTCGAGCTCTTCGCCTTCCTCCATCCGGCGCGGTTCGCGGTGCCCACCCCCAAGGGTATCGCGGAAGCGCTTGGAATCGAACCTCCCTCGGGCGACTCCGAGGCGCCGGCCTTCCTGCTGAAGGCGGCCGGCGCGATGCTCCGGACGCTCGAGGCCGACTGGCCGGAGCGCGAGGGTGCCTGGGCTTCGGCCCAGTCGCTCCATCGCCTGCGCTGGACATGGTCCCCCGCCGTCGCCCAGCGCCTCGCGCGGCCTGAGCGGGACGAACGCTGGCTCTTCTCGCGCCTGCCGGAATGGGAGGAGGCGGCGTCCCGTCCCGCCCCGGCCACGGTGAGGATCGCTGCGGATCATGCGGTCGAACGGCTGGCGCGCCTCGTCGGTCCGGGCGCCGAGGTGCGCGACGGCCAGCGCGATTATGCCGCCGCCGCCGCGCAGGTTTTCGGCCCGCGCGCCGCGGAGGACCGGCCGAACTTCCTGCTCGCCGAGGCCGGCACCGGGATTGGCAAGACGCTGGGCTATCTCGCTCCCGCCTCCCTGTGGGCGGAGCGGGCGGGGGGCGCGGTGTGGGTCTCCACCTTCACCAAGGCGCTCCAGCGGCAGCTCGACAAGGAGGGGACCCGCCTGTTCCCCGACGCCGCCGAGCGGCGGCGCAAGGTGGTGGTGAGGAAGGGGCGCGAAAATTATCTCTGCCTGCTCAACCTCGAAGACGCGCTTCAGGGCGGCTTCGCCGGGCGCGCCGCGATCCTCGCCCAGCTCGTCGCGCGCTGGGCCGCCTATACGCGGGACGGCGACATGGTGGGGGGCGACCTGCCGGGCTGGCTCACCAGCCTGTTCCGCCGCGCCGGCTCGACCGCCCTCACCGACCGGCGGGGCGAGTGCGTCTACGCGGGCTGCCCGCATTACCGCAAATGCTTCATCGAGCGGGCATCGCGCGCCAGCCGGGAGGCGGACATCGTCATCGCCAACCACGCGCTGGTCATGGTCAATGCGGCACGGGGACGCGAGGAGGGCCACGCCCCCACCCGCATCGTCTTCGACGAAGGGCACCACCTGTTCGACGCGGCCGATTCCACCTTCGCCGCCGCGCTGACCGGCCAGGAGACGATCGAGCTGCGCCGCTGGATCGTCGGGCCGGAAGGCAGGAACCGCGGCCGGCGGCGCGGCCTTTCGGCGCGCCTGGTGGACGTCGCCTCCTACGACGAGGCGGGGGCCGCCGCGCTCGACGCCGCGGTGCAGGCGGCGCAGCTGCTGCCGGGGGACGGCTGGCTTGCCCGCATCGCCGAGGGCTTGCCGTTCGGACCGATCGAGAAGTTGCTCGCCGCCGTGCGCGCCGCCGTCTACGCCCGCGCCGCCTCGCAGGATGCCGGCTACGGGCTCGAGACGGAGGTCGCGGAGCTGGACGGATCGCTGGTCGAGGCCGCGGCGCCGGCGGTCGAGGCGCTGGAGCTGATGATGCGGCCGCTGGTGACTCTCGCGGGCCGGCTCCAGGCGGTGATGGAGGACGCGCCGGACTGGCTCGACGCGCCGGCCCGGGCCCGGATCGAGGGCGCGATAGGCGGACTCACCTGGCGCACCCAGACCCTCGCCGCCTGGACCGGCCTTGCCGCCCGTCTCGGCGGCCCGGCCGACCCGGATTTCGTCGACTGGCTCGCGGTCGACCGGATCGACGGGCGCGAGTTCGACATCGGCCTCCACCGCCATTGGCTCGATCCGACGCGGCCGCTGGCACAGGCCGTGCTGAAGCCCGCCCACAGCGTGCTGGTCACCTCCGCCACCCTGCGCGGCGCCGACGGCTGGGAGGCCGCGGAAGCGCGCACCGGCGCCGCTCACCTCGACGGCCCCGCCCGGCGCTTCGACGCGGAGAGCCCGTTCGATTACGCCGCCCGCAGCGAGGTCTTGATCGTCACCGACCTGAAGCGCGGCGACCTGCCGCAGCTCGCCGGAGCCTATGCCCGGCTCATAGAGGCGGCGGGCGGCGGGACGCTCGGGCTCTTCACCGCCATCCAGCGGCTGAAGGCGGTCCACGCCCGCATCGCCGACCGGCTCGCCCGGGCGGGCCTGCCCCTCTACGCGCAGCATGTCGACCCGATCGACACCGGCACCCTGGTGGACATCTTCCGGGACGATCCGCGCGCCTCGCTGCTCGGCACCGACGCGCTTCGCGACGGCGTCGACGTGCCGGGCGAATCGCTCCGGCTGGTGGTGATGGAAGGCACGCCCTGGCCGCGCCCCACCGTCCTCCACGCCGCCCGCAAGGCCGCGGGCGGCGGCACCGCCTATGACGACAGGGTGGTGCGGGCACGCCTTGCCCAGGCCTTCGGGCGGCTGATCCGACGGCAGGGCGACCGCGGCCTCTTCGTCCTTCTCTCGGCCGCCGTGCCGAGCCGCCTGCTCAACGCCTTCCCTGCGGGCGTGCCGATCCGCCGGCTGCCGCTCGACCAGGCGATCGCGAGGGTGAGATCGCAACTTCCCAGCCCCGCCGCTTTAGGGCATCAGCCCGAGCCGGAGAGGCTGTCCTAGAGGTCGGATGAAGACCCTTATCCTGCTGCGCCATGCCAAGTCCGGCTGGGACGATCCCATCCTGCGGGATTTCGACCGGCCGCTCAACCCGCGCGGCCGCCGCGCCGCCGCGACGGTGGCGCGGGAGATGCAGCGGCTCGGCCTGTCCTTCGATCGCGTCCTCGCCTCGCCCGCGCGGCGTGTGGTGGAGACGATCGACGCGCTCGGCGACGTCCTCGGCGCCCTGTCCCCGCACTACGACCGTCAGCTCTATCTGGCCTCGCCGGAGACGCTCCTCGAGGCGGTGCGGGCGGCGCCCGACGGGGCCGAGCGCCTGCTCCTCGTCGGCCACAGCCCGGGGATCGAGATGCTCGCTTTGGCGCTGTCGGCGGGCGGGACGCTGCGCGCCGAGATCGAGGTCAAATATCCGACGGCGAGCCTCGCCGAGATCGCCCTGCCGGCGGCGGGATGGTCGCAGGTCAGGGAGGGCAGCGGCGAGCTGCGCCGCTTCATCCGTCCGCGCGACCTCGACCCGGCGCTCGGTCCGGACGAGTGACCGCGCCGACGGGCGCCCGCACGGCACCTACCGGAAACGCATTGTCTCCGTCGCTCTGAGCTTGTCAAAGCCCACTCCTTTCTCCTTCGAGAAAGAAGGCCCTTCGACAGGCTCAGGGCGAACGGGTGGAGTGATTCGACCTGATCGCTCGATGCCTAGAGGCTGGGCTCCAGCGCCTCGGCGAGGGTCCGGCGGATGGCGCGAAGCTCGTCGAGGGGCAGCGCGCCCGGCCGGGCGGGCGCCGCCGCGGGGGCCGGATCCGTGGCGGACTCGGCCTCCCCGGGATCGCGCGCGCCGCTTTCGAGGAGCTGCTGGACGCCGCGGATCGTGTAGCCGTCCTTGCTGAGGAGGCGGTGGATGCGATGGGCGAGCGCGACGTCGGCGGGCCTGTAGTAACGCCGGTTGCCGGCGCGCTGCAGCGGCCGCAGCTGCGGGAAGCGCGTCTCCCAGTAACGCAATATGTGCTGCGGGACGCCGAGGTCGCTGGCGAGCTCCCCGATCGTCCGGAAGGCCTGGTCGCTCTTGCGGGGCGCGTCCGCCATGGCTGGCTCAGCCGCCGCTGGCGATCCGCTCGCGCATGATCTGGCTGGCGCGGAAGGTCAGCACCCGGCGCGGCGCGATCGGGACCTCGACCCCGGTCTTCGGGTTGCGGCCCACCCGCTCGCCCTTGTCGCGCAGGATGAAGCTGCCGAAGCCGGAGATCTTGACGTTCTCGCCGTCGGACAAAGCGTGGCACATATGGTGGAGGATGCGCTCCACGATCCCCGCCGATTCGGCCCGCGACAGGCCGATCTCCTGATGCACGACGTCCGCGAGATCCGCACGGGTCAACGTGCCCGCGTCAACGCGCCTGATCGTTCCTGCGTCGGCCATTTTCCGTTCCCTCCCCCAGAGGCTAGATAAAAACATAGTCCAGCTTGCACTTATGTGCAAATCCACGCTGCGACCGTCCGGCCCTAATAACGGACGACGGCCGCGCCCCAGGTGAAGCCGCCGCCCATCGCCTCCAGCACGATCAGGTCTCCCGCCTTGATCCGCCCGTCCCTGACGGCGGTGTCGAGGGCGAGCGGGACCGAGGCGGCGGAGGTGTTGGCATGCTGGTCCACGGTGACGATGACTCGGGCCGGATCGAGGCCGAGCTTACGCGCGGTGGCGTCGAGGATGCGCTTGTTGGCCTGGTGGGGCACCACCCAGTCGACCTCGTCCGAGCGGTGGCCGGCGGCGGCGAGCACTTCGTTCAGCACGTCGGCGAGATTGACGACGGCGTGGCGGAAGACCTCCTTCCCCTTCATCCGCAGCTTGCCCACCGTCCCGGTCGTCGAGACGCCGCCGTCGACGTAGAGCAGGTCGTTGTGCCGGCCGTCGGCGTGCAGCCGGGTGGCGAGCACGCCTTTGTCCTGCGCCTCCTCGGCGTGGAGGAGGACGGCGCCGGCGCCGTCGCCGAACAGCACGCAGGTCGCGCGGTCGTCCCAGTCGAGGATGCGGCTGAACGTCTCCGAGCCGATGACGAGCGCATAGTCCGCCATCCCGCCCTTCACCATGTTGTCGGCGACCGAGAGGGCGTAGAGGAAGCCGGTGCAGACGGCGGCGACGTCGAAGGCGATGCAATCGTCTATGCCCAGCGCCGTCTGAACGCGGGTGGCGCTGGCCGGAAAGGTCTGGTCCGGGGTCGCGGTGGCGAGGACGATCAGTCCCACCTGGTCGGCGGCGACTCCGGCGGCGTCGAGCGCCTTCCTGGCCGCCTCGGTGGCGAGGGTGGCGGTCGTCTCGCCGTCGCCGGCAATGTGGCGCGCCTCGATTCCGGTGCGCTCGACGATCCATTCGTGGCTGGTCTGGACCCGCTCGGCGAGCTCGGCATTGGTGACCCGGCGCGGCGGCAATGCGGAGCCGGTCCCGACGATGACGGCGCGCCGGTTCACTTGGCCGCCGCCGCCGCCGCCGAGCGATGCGCGGCGATGTTGTCGAGATCCTCGATGATCTTGCGGGTGAGGTCTTCGCGGACCATTCGGGCGGCGACCCGGATGGCGTTGGCGACCCCTTTCTCGGTGGCGCCGCCGTGGCTCTTCACGACGAGACCGTTGAGGCCGAGGAAGACCGCGCCGTTATGGTTGTTGGGGTCGAGATGGTGGCGCAGCAGCTCGGTGGCCGGCCGCGAGATGAGGAAGCCGATCTTGGAGCGCACCGAGCTCTGGAAGGCGCGGCGGAGAAGATCGGTGACGAAGCGGGCGGTGCCCTCGAGCGACTTGAGCGCGATGTTGCCCGAGAAGCCGTCGGTGACGACGACGTCGACGTCGCCGCGCGACAGCTTGTCGCCCTCGATGAAGCCGTCGAACCGCATGCCGAGATAGTCGGCGTCCCTCAGGATGGCCGCGGCTTCCTTCAGCTCGTCGGTCCCCTTCATCTCCTCGGTGCCGATGTTGAGCAGCTGCACCCGCGGCCGCTCCAGGTCGAGGATCACCCGGGCGTAGGCGGCGCCCATCACCGCGAACTGGACGAGGTTGCGGGCGTCGGATTCGGTGTTGGCGCCGAGGTCGAGCATCACGAGGTCGTTCGAGCCGAGCGTCGGAAGCAGCGCCGCGAGCGCCGGCCGGTCGATCCCGGGCATGGTCCTCAAGGCGAGCTTCGCCATCGCCATCAGCGCGCCGGTATTGCCGGCCGAGACCGCGGCCTGGGCGTCGCCGGCCTTCACGGCGGCGATGGCGCGGCCCATCGAGGTGGTCTTGGCGCGGCGGATCGCCTGGCTCGGCTTGTCCTCGGCCGCGATCACGTCGTCGCAGTGGACGATCTCGGCGATGCCGGCCAGGCCGTCATGGGCGGCGAGCTCGCGCTTCAGCGCCGGCCCGTCGCCGAACAGGAGGAACGAGAGGTCGTCGCGCCGGCGGTAGGCGAGCGCAGCGCCGGCCAGCATCACGGCGGGCCCCACGTCGCCACCCATCGCGTCGATTGCGATACGTGGCGCGCTGCCCACCTTACTCCTCTCCACTTCAGTCAGGCGTGTCGGCTCTTACGCCTCGACGGGCCGAATTTCACGCCCGTTATAGTGGCCGCAGCCGGCGCACAGATTGTGCGGAAGGCGAAGCTCGCCGCAATTCGGGCATTCCTGATAGTTTACCGGCTTCAGCGCATGATGGCTGCGGCGCATGTTGCGCTTCGACGGCGAGGTTTTTCTTTTGGGGACGGCCATCCTGGCACCTGTTCCAATAGTCTAGGGTTCGCGATGTGGCGAGCGCGGAGCCAAAGGTCAACGGCGGGAGGGCCGCGGGCCATGGCGGCCGGAGCGCTCGCTTCGAGCGTCGCCGCCTATAGCTCATTCGCTCCGAGTTGCAAGCGCCGCCGCGCCATGGCACCTCTGCCGGGCCCGAGCGGAGGGGCGCGCCGATGATTTTGCCGATCAGCCTCACCATCGCGGGCGCGGCCGCCCTGCTCAACCTCTGGATCGCGCGGCGGGTCGGCCAGGCGCGGGTGGCGCACAAGGTGTCGATCGGCGACGGGGGGCAGGAGGCGCTCACCGCCCGCATGCGCGCCCATTCCAACTATGTGGAATATACCCCCTTCTTCCTGGTCCTTCTCGTCCTCACCGAGCTGGCGGTGGGGCAGGCGATCTGGCTTTGGGCGGTGGGCGCCCTCTACATGCTCGGCCGGGTGGCCCACGCCTTCGGCATGGACAGGCCGCTCCCCGATCGGCTGCACCTCAGGATGATCGGAATCGGCGTCACCCTGCTTGTCCTGTTCGGGCTGGCTGTGGTCGCGATCGCGCTGGCCTACATGCATCCCGGCACGGCGCACGGCCTGCGCTACGCGGCCCTCGCTCACGACTGATCGGGGGGCACGAAGCTCAGCTGGGCGAGGCGCCAGCTGCGCTCCGGCTCGCCCGGCCACAAGGCTTCGAGATCCTGCCGACGGTCGGGCTCCACCCCGCAGACTTCGGCATGGATGTAGCGCCCGGTCTCGCGCAGGCGGATCTCGGCATCCGGATATTGCTTCTGCAGCTTGCCCACCAGCCGCTTCGCCTCGGGATCGGGACGGGTGCTGCCGAGCTCGCGCGGGGTGCCGTCGATCAGCTCGGCGATGGCGATCCGCATCGCCTTCCAGCCGTCCGAGATGATGCCGACCGAGATGAAGGCGGCCGCCGCCGCGTCGGCCCACCACCAGCCGAGGCCGAGCCCGATGATGCCGGCGATCCCCGCCGCGCCGGTCTGCCAGTTCGCCTTGTTCATCTTGGCGTCGGTGAACAGCACCTCGTCCTGCATCCGCGTCGCGAGCGGCAGCTCGAGGCGGCCGATGACGAGAGGCGGGACGATCGAATAGACCTGGGCGGCGATCATCAGCCAGCCGAGCCAGAAACCATGGCCGAAGAGGTGGATGGTGCCGACCGTGGCATGCTCCCGCCGCACCAGCGTGGTCGCCGAATCCCACAGCAGCGAGGCGCCCACCGTCGCCAGCGCCACCGCCGCGATCAGGAAGGAAAGGCTGTGGACCCGGTGGAATCCGAAGCGATAGTCGCGCGTCGGCCGCTTCCTTTCGAAATGGGCGGAGAGGAGGAAGACGGCGGGCGGGACGAGGCCGAGCGTGTCCTCGATCCACGCGGTCTTCATCGTCTGGCTGTTGCCGAGCACCAGGCCCATGACCAGGATGATCGAGAGGGTGAGGCCGATATTCCACCATTCGAGGCGGATCGCCCGCTTCATGTCCTTGCGGATAGGGGCTGGAACGGTGGCGAAGCTGCTCATGCTTCGCCCGCGGCGGCGCTGTCCGCCTCGCGCTCAAGCAGCATGATCCAGCGATTCTCGCCGTTGCGCGCGATCGGGCTGACGAGAAGGTGCTGCGGCGCCGCGCTCTCGGCGAGCGGATGCAGGATGGCGACCTCGGCCGCCCACGGGCTGTCGGGGGAGACGGTGCCGAGGACGAGGTCCAGCTTGCCGGCCTCGAGGTCGAGCAGGAGCGCCTCGGAGGCGCCCCTGCGGAGGGCCGGCCGGGCGCCGGTGGCGCGGGCCACCCTCCCGAGGAAGGCCGAGGCGGCGCCCAGTCCCGGTCCTTCCCCGCCGTCGGCGATGACTCCGACCCGGATCAGCTTCTCCGAGCGGACCCGCTCGAGCGTATGGTCCGGGTCGCGCGGCAGCGAATCACATCCGGCGAGCGACAGGCCCAGGCAGCCGAGGAGGAGTCGCTTCATTACGGCCCCATAACGCTGCGGGGCGGCGCGGCGTTCCTTGTCGGGATCAGGAGGAGGCGGCGCCGGCCAGCACCCGGTCGCCGACGAACGGATTGGTCATACGCTCCTGCCCGAACGTGCTCATCGGGCCGTGGCCGGGCACGAAATGCGTGTCGCTGCCGAGCGGCCAGAGTCGGCCCGTAATGGCGTCGATCAGGTCCTGGTGATTGCCCATCGGAAAATCGGTGCGGCCGATGGAGCCGCGGAACAGGACGTCGCCGACGATCGCCAGCTTCGAGGCGGGATGGTGGAAGACGACATGGCCGGGCGTGTGGCCCGGGCAATGATAGACGTCGAGGACCAGCTCGCCCACCGTCACCCGGTCTCCGTTCACCAGCCAGCGATCCGATTCGAACACCTTCCCGGTGATGCCGTAGCTGCGCCCGTCATCCTCAAGCCGCGCGATCCAGAAGCGATCGTCCTCGTGCGGGCCCTCGATCGGCACGCCGAGCTCGTCGGCCAGGATCTTGGCGGAGCCGCAATGGTCGATATGGCCGTGGGTGAGGAGGATCTTCTCGACGGTCACGCCGTTCTGAAGGGCCGCCGCCTTCAGACGGTCGAGGTCGCCGCCCGGATCGGTGAAGGCGCCCTTCATCGTCTTCGTGCACCACAGGAGGGTCGAGTTCTGCTGGAGGGGCGTCACCGGGACGATGACGGCCTGGAGGGGCGGCTGGCTCATGGGCGGCGACATGGCGGGCCGGGCGCTAAGTTGCAACCGGCGGGAGGCGCCCGCTAGGAGGGGCGCGATGACGCTCACCCACCTCCAGCGGCTCGAGGCCGAGGCGATCCACATCCTGCGGGAGGCGGTCGCCGAGAGCGAGCGGCCGGTGCTGCTCTATTCGGCCGGCAAGGACAGCTCGGTGCTGCTCCATCTCGCCAGGCTCGCCTTCGCCCCGGCGCCGCCGCCTTTTCCCCTTCTCCATGTCGACACGACGTGGAAGTTCCGCTCGATGTACGCGTTGCGGGACGAGGCGGCGGTCGCCGCGGGTATGAAGCTGATCGTCCATCGCAACCCGGAGGCGGAGGCTCGGGGCATCAATCCGCTCGACCACGGCTCCGCCCTCCACACCCAGATGTGGAAGACGGACGGCCTCAAGCAGGCCCTGGAAGCGGGCGGTTTCGACGCGGCGATCGGCGGCGCCCGCCGCGACGAGGAGCGGGTACGCGCGAAGGAGCGCGTCTTCTCCTTCCGCGCCGCCCGCGAGCGCTGGGATCCCAAGCGGCAGCGGCCGGAGCTGTGGCGCCTCTACAACGCGCGCAAGGCCAAGGGGGAGAGCTTCCGCATCTTCCCCCTCTCCAACTGGACCGAGCTCGACGTCTGGACCTATGTCGAGGCGAAGGGGATCCAAGTCTCCGACCTCTATTTCGCGGCGCCGCGGCCCACCGTCGTGCGCGACGGAACGATCCTGATGGTCGACGATGAGCGCCTGCGCGTGGCGCCGGAGGAAGTGGAGGAGCGTTGGATCCGCTTCCGAACCTTGGGGTGCTACCCGCTCTCGGGCGCGATCGAGAGCCGCGCCGCCAGCGTCCCCGAGCTGATCGAGGAGATGCGGCGCGACCGGCTCTCCGAGCGCCAGGGGCGGATCATCGACCGCGACGGCGCCGCCTCGATGGAGCGCAAGAAACGCGAGGGCTATTTCTGATGCGCCTCTTCCGCCGGCGCCAGACACGCTCCGATCCTCCGGCGAAGCCGGAAAAGACGCTGCTGCGCTTCATCACCTGCGGCTCGGTGGACGACGGCAAGTCGAGCCTGCTCGGCCGCCTCCTCTACGAGACCGGCTCGGCCTTCGAGGACGAGCTCGCCCAATGCGGCGGCGACCTGTCGCGGCTGGTCGACGGGCTCGAGGCGGAGCGCGAGCAGGGGATCACGATCGACGTCGCCTGGCGCTTCTTCGAGACGGAGACCCGCAAGTTCATCGTCGCCGACGCGCCCGGCCACGAGCAATATACGCGCAACCTCGTCACCGGCGCCTCGACGGCCGAGCTCGCCCTCGTGCTCGTCGACGCGCGGCAGGGCGTGCTGACCCAGACCCGCCGCCACGCCTTCCTCTGCCGGCTGCTCGGCGTCCGCAGCCTCGCGCTCGTCGTCAACAAGATGGACCTGGTCGGCTACGACCGCGCCGTCTTCGACCGCATCGTCGAGGAATTCCGCCCGTTCGCCGACGCGTTCCTCCCCATCCCGGTCTCCGCCACGGCGGGCGACAACGTGACCCGCCGGTCGGACGCCATGGCCTGGTACGAGGGGCCGACGCTCCTCGGCCATCTCGAGGCGGCGGAGCCCGAGGCCGCCCGCACCGACGACCGCTTCTGGCTGCCGGTCCAGGCGGCGATACGCGAGCCGGGCTTCCGCGGGGTGGCCGGCCTCGTGGTCAACGGCTCGGTGCGGCCGCGCGACAGCGTCTTCATCCTGCCGGCGGGCACGGCCACGCGCGTCGAGAGGGTGCTCGTCGCGGGCGCCGAGGCCGAGAGCGCCCGCGCCGGACAGTCGGTGACCCTCACCTTCTCGAGCGAGGTGGACTGCTCGCGCGGCGACCTCGTGTCGAGCTACGGGACTCCGGACGTCGCCGACCAGTTCGAGGCGACGATCGTCTGGATGGGGAGCGAGGAGCTCGTGCCGGGGCGCCAATATGCCCTGAAGCTCGCCACCCAGACCTGCCTCGCCACGCTGCAGCCGCCCAAGCACGAGATCGACATGGCGACGCTCGAGCCGGCGCCCGCCAAGACGCTGGCGCTGAACGGCATCGGCCTGTGCGACCTGTGGACCGACCGGCCGCTCGTCTTCGCGCCCTACGAGGAGAATCGCGACCTCGGCGGCTTCATCCTCATCGACCGGGTGACCAACGACACGGTCGGCGCCGGCCTCATCCGCCACGCCTTGCGGCGCTCCCACAACATCCACGCGCAGCCGCTGCAGGTGTCGCGCGAGGCCCGTGCCGGCCTCAAGGAGCAGAAGCCGCGGCTGCTCTGGTTCACCGGCCTGTCCGGCGCCGGCAAGTCGACCATCGCCAATCTGGTGGAGGCGAAGCTCCACGCGCGCGGACGCCACACCTTCCTGCTCGACGGCGACAACGTCCGCCTCGGCCTCAACCGCGACCTCGGCTTCGGCGAGGCCGACCGGGCGGAGAATATCCGCCGCGTCGGCGAGACCGCGAAGCTGATGCTGGAGGCCGGCCTCATCGTCCTCGCCGCCTTCATCAGCCCGTTCCGCGCGGAACGAAGGATGGTGCGCGAGATGCTGCCGGAGGGCGAGTTCGTCGAGATCTTCGTCGACGTTCCGCTCTCCGAAGCGGAGCGGCGCGACCCCAAGGGCCTCTACGCCAAGGCCCGGGACGGGCAGATCCCCAATTTCACCGGCATCGGCTCGCCCTATGAGCCGCCGGAGCGGCCGGACATCCGCATCGACACCACGGCGACGAGCGCGGAGGAAGCGGCCGACGCGATTCTCCGATACTTGCTCGATCCTCCCCGCCGCCCCGCAGGGGACCGCGCGTAACGCCGACAAGGCGCCCGGCGGGCCGGGACCGGTTGCGGGCGCACGCCTGTGCTGTAGACTGGCCGGCCCCCCGGCGACCCACGGAGCTCCACCCATGCGAAACGCGATCATGATGGCCGGCGCCGTCCTCCTGGCCGCGCCCTCGGCCGCCTCCGCCAACGCCGAGGCCGACGCGGTGAAGGCGGTGGTGAAGGCGGTCGCCCACGGCGAGGACATGGCCGCCGCTTTCCCGGGCGCGGTCACCCCCCGCGAAGCCGCGTCGCTGCGGCGTCTGGCGAAATGCGCGGCGCACAATCTGATGAGGCAGGCGAAGGGCCGCTACACCGTCGTCTGGGTCTGCGGCCATGCGGGCGCGCTCGGCATGGAGGTCGTCGTGACGGACGGCCGGGTGAGCTCGGTCTCGACCATGGAGGTGGTGGCTCGGCCCGCGCTCGAGCCGCGCTGACCGCCTTTTCCTACCCGGTCACCGCCGCATAGTCGAACAATCTGAACCGATAACGCTGCTGGGCGCGGATGTTGGCCGCAAGCCTGCCGTGCAGCCCGTCGTCCCAGCCTCCCCAGCGGGTGATGAACGCCTCCGCTGCGGCGCGGTCGCCGCCTTCCTGGAGCGCGATCACCTGCTTCAGCAGGTCGCCGACGGCGGCGTGGTAGCGATCATAGTCGATCGACAGCCTGGCGGTCGCGGGGTCGAAGCTGAGCACCTTGCGGTCGAGGAACCAGTTCATCTGCATGAGCTGCATCATGTTGTAGGGCTGCTCGCGCCGCGGCCTGTTGTTCTGGAGGGTCCTCAATATCCCGCTGGCATAGAGCGAGCGGAGCTGGTCGGCGGTGTAATAGCCGCGCTGCTGGAGCGCCTTGCCGACGTAGAGCGAGACGAGATCCGCCTTCATCTCCTCGAGCAGGCCGGCATCGGCGCCGAGCGCGGTGTTGAGCTCGCGTCCGTCGCGGGTGGTGTCGGGGCCGAGATAATGGCCGACCTCGTGCCACAGCGTCCGGTAGAAACCGGAGTCGGCGGTGAGATGGGGAACGAAGCCGGGCGCCACCGCCGCGCTCCACACGTCCCCCGAGCCTTTGAAGATGTCGGGATTGCGCATGATGTTGGCGCGCAGCAGGATGGTGCTGCCGTAGCGGGCGGCGGAATAGGCCTCGTTGGGGAGGTTGGTGGCGGTATTGCCGCCGCGCGTCTGGCCGAAATCGGCGACGACGTCGTAGACTCCCACCGGGATGTTCTCGATCACCTGCTTGTGCCGATCGTAGGGCAGGCTGTCTTCCAGCGCCTGCATCCCCTTCATCGCTTGGCGGAGTGCCGCCGATTCGGCGTTGCGGGTGGCGAGAAGGCTGAGCCCGTAGAAGGTGCGGGTGCCGTAAAGCTCGTCGTCATAGGTTTCGTAGGCGCCGATCTGGGCGTTGAGGTTCTTGAACCGGCCCGTGATCCACGCCGCGTCGCCGCTCTCGTAATCGTCGGAAAGCAGGTCCCGCGCGCGGTTGCGCAGATAGCGGGCGAACTGCCAGTCCGAAGCCTCGACCGAGTCGGCCGCCTCGTTGAGCAGGGCGTGGCTTCGGACCATCTCGTCCGCATAAGCGAGCGAATAGGGGACGGCGTAGAGCGTCGCCCGATCGGGCGCGCGGTGAAGCGCCTCGATCCGCTGGCGCAGGCCCGGGTGAAGCGTGTCGAGCACCGGATATTGGCGCAGCTTGGCGAGGTCGCGCTTCAGCACCGCCAGTTCGGCGCGGCGGACGACCGAGCGAAGGTCGGTGAGGCGGGCGCTCTCGGCGGGATGGGCGGCGAGATAGGCGTCGAACTCCGCCCGGGTGAGGCCCCAGGGGTAGACGTTCTTGCCCGGCGGCGCGTCGGGCACCGCCAGGAAGGGCTCGCGGCCGTTGGCGAGGTTGGTCGCGATCGGCCCCTGGTTGAGCCGGTAGAGGCGCTGCAGAGCGCGCCCGTCGGCATCGGTGCGGCGGAACAAGGCGGCGCGGGCGACCCGCGCATCGCGGTGGCGCTGCTGCTCGTAGATATCCTGGAAGATGCGGCCGACCTCGATCAGCTTCGCCACCGCCGTGCGCTCTCCCGCCGAGAGATGGTCGAGCGACGGCGCGAGGCGGATCGTCTGAGTCTTGTCGAGCACCTCGCGCACCTGGTCCGCCGACCATTCGCGCGGCGCCTGCGCAGCGGCCGGCGCGACCGCGATCAGCGCGGCAAGGGAATAAGCGAGAGCCTTCACGCACACCTCCGATCCTGTCGCGAGCGACCTTGGCAGGTGAAATCCGCTTAGGAAATGGCGGATTTGCAGGCGCTAGGGTCCGTACTCGATACCGGCAACGGCCGTGACGGAGTCGAGTATGGGTCAGGGCGAGGAGCGAGGAGGGAGCGATGCTGACGCATCGTGACCGACGAGGGACGAAGCCCTGGCCCATAATCGGCCCGCCGCCCTGAGCGGCTGCTGCAAGCAGCCAGCCGAAGGGCGGTCGCCCGGAGAAGGCCGCCGGCTACGTCGAATGGCTTGTCCGGGCAACCAGCCCGGCCTGCGCCATCCTCCTTGCCGGCGGCCTTCTCCGGGCGATCCCGACCATTGCCGGTATCGAGTACGGACCCTAGGCTGCGGCCATGATCCGGCGCCTCTCTCTTTTCCTGCTCCCGCTCGCCGCGGCCTGCGCGACGCCCGCGCCGCCGGCCGCCCCGCCGGCGGCGGCGAGCTGGGCCTGGGCTACGTTCGACGCGCGCGGAGTCCGCGCCGCCGGGGCGTCCGGCCTCGCCGACCGCGCGAACGGCCGCGTCCTCACCATCCGCGACCCGGTCCGCATCGCCTCGATCACCAAGCTCCACGTCGCCTTGGGCGCGATGCGGCTGGTCGAGGCGGGCAAGCTAGACCTCGATCGCGACGTTTCCGACTATCTCGGCTGGACGCTGCGCAACCCCGCCTTCCCGGATGCGCCGATCACGCTCCGCCTCCTCCTCTCGCACCGCTCCAGCATCCGCGACGGCATCGATTACTGGCTGATCCCCGCCACCGGCCGACTCCAGGATTCCCTGCGCGACCCGAAGGCCTGGGACGCCGCGCACCGCCCGGGCACCTATTTCCAATATTCCAACCTCGGCTTTCCGGTGGTGGCGAGCGTGATGGAGGCGGCGACGGGCGAGCGGTTCGACGGCCTCATGCAGCGCCTGGTCTTCACGCCGCTGAAGCTGGACGCGTGCCTCAACTGGACCACCTGCAGCGACGAGACGGTGGCGCGCGCCGTCGTCCTCTACGGGATCGACGGAAGCGTCCGGAAGGACGACCTGCGCGGCCGGCGCCCGGACTGCCCCGGCGTCGCCGCGCCCGACGGGGGCTGCGACCTCACGGGCTACAGGCCCGGCACCAACGGCGCGATCTTCTCGCCGCAGGGCGGGCTGCGCATCTCGATCGCCGACCTCGCCAAGGTCGGCGGACTGCTCCTCCGCCGCGGCCGGCTCCCCGACGGCTCCCGCTTCCTCTCCGAGGCGAGCCTCGAGGAGATGGAGCGGCTCCACTGGCGGTTCGACGGGGCGAACGGCGAGACGGAGGAGCATTTCTATTGCGGCTACGGCCTTGCCGTGCAGCGCCTCGCCCAATGCCCGCCGGCCGACGACCCGTTCGGCGACGGCCGCCCGCGGCTGGGCCATGCCAGCGAGGCCTACGGCCTTCGCGGCGGCCTGTGGATCGACCCGGCGAGCGGCCGCGGCATCGCCTATTTCGCCACCGGCCTCGCCGACGACCCGCCGCGCGGCCGCTCCTCCTACCGTGCCATCGAGGAATGGCTGGCGGCGAAGCTCCGCTAGCCTCCCCTCCCTGCGCGCAGGGAAGGGCTCAGTTGCCGCCGAACAGGTTGCGCTGCCAGAAGAGCAGGCTCGCCCAGAAGGCGAAATCCTGGTTGGCCTTCTTCGCGAAGCCGTGGCCTTCGTCCTGGGCGAGCAGGTGCCATGCGGGGACGCCGTTGGCGCGCACCGCCTTCACCATCTGCTCCGCCTCGGACGGCGGCACGCGCGGATCGTTGCCGCCGGTCTGGACCATCAGGGGGATTCGCAGTTCCTTGGCGCGGCTGAGCGGCGAGATCTCCGTAAGCCGCGCGCGCTGGGCGGGATCGCGCTCGTCGCCATATTCGACCCGCCTGAGGTCGCGGCGATAGCTCTGGGTGTTCTCGAGGAAGGTCACCCAGTTGGAGATTGCGACGATGCAATTGGCCGCCTTGAGGCGGTCGCCGTAGCGGATCGCGCTCGCATAGCACATGTAGCCGCCGTAGCTGCCGCCCGTCACCGCCATGCGCGCCGGATCGACCGCGGGGTCTCGCGCCAATGTGTCGAGGAAGGCCCCTATGTCCTTGACCGAGTTCTCCCGCAGGGAGGGGCCGTTGTCGAGCGCGACGAAGCGCTTGCCGAAGCCCGTGGAGCCGCGGACGTTGGGGTAGAAGAGGGCGACGCCGAGCTCGTTCAGATAATAATTGTTGCGGCCCTGGAAGCCGGGGCGGGACTGTCCCTCGGGCCCGCCGTGGATGTTGACGAGCAGCGGGCGCTTGCCCGGGAAGCGCGCCGGGTCGGGCCGGTAGAGGAAGCCGGAGACGGTCTCGCCGTCGAAGCTCCGCACCTGGACGAGCTGCGGCTCGACGTTGACGAGCGGATCGAGCCCGCCCGTTTCCGACTGGGTCCAGCGGCGGACGGCGAGGCTGGCCGGGTTCACCGAATAGGCGTCGGCGGGGGAGCGGGCGGAGGAGAGGGTGAGGCCGATCTCGCCCCACGGGGACACTTCGAGCCCCGACACCACCCTGACCGGCAGCTTGGCCACCGCGCGCGCCTTGCCGGTGCGCGGATCGAGCAGGCGCAGCCGGCTGGTGCCCGCCTCGTTGACGACATAGGCGATGAAGCGGCCGTCCTCCGAAACGTCGAAGCTCTCGACGTCCCAGCGCGTCTCGGGGGCGACGGCGGTGAACCGGCCGGTGGCCGGGTCGAGGCGGCCGAGCCGCTGGAAGTCGGAGCCTTCGTCGGACGTCACCCACAGCGTGCCGTTGGGGGCGAATTGCGCCGCGCCGTAGGAGATCGGCTTGGAATGGTCGCCGATCGGGGTCATCCGGCCGGTGGCGAGATCGAGCCGGTAGAGGTCGGTCTTGTTGACGGAGATGTAGTTGGCGACCACGGCGCTCCCGCCGTCCGGCGCGAAGTCGGCGACCGCCCAGCCGCCGCCCTTCACCTGCGCCACCATGCGGTTGCTCGACGGGTTGCGCGGGTCGACGACGTAGAGGTCGCTGTCGGCGCCGTTGCGGCGTGTGGAGGTGTAGGCGAGCCAGCGGCCGTCATGGCTCCAGGTGTTGATCTCGTTGCGGCTCTTGCCGTCGGTGAGGAGGATGAGGCGCCCGCGCTCGAGCCGGTAGAGCTGCCAGAACTCGCTGCCGCCGACATCCTTCTGGACGACCATCACATCGCCCACCTTGGGCGCGTAGGAGGCGCCGGCGATGGCGTCCTGCTCGAACGTGACCTGCCGCCGCATCGCCCCCGGCGAGGCCACCTCGTGCACCTGGTTGACGTTGCCGAAGCGCGTCGAGACCGCGATGCCGCGAGTCTGCGGATTCCAGCCGAGGAAGCCGGCGGTGCGAAATTCCATGTAGGGGCGCGTCGCCGCGGCGAGCTCGTCGGGTATCGGCGGCACCCCGTCGGCGACCATCGCCGCCGGCTTGTCCACGTCGGCGAAGGCGGGAACGGCGAGGGCGGCTGCGGAGGCGGCGGCGAGCAGGAACAAGGCGTGACGCATGGAGGTCCCCTGTCGTTGAGCCCGCGGACGCTAGGGAGCCGGGTGCGCGGGAGCAAGCCGCTTCAAATAAGCTCCACCGACAGCCGCCGCCCCAGCACCTTTGCGGCACGGGTCAGCGAGTCCAGAGTCACATTGTGCTCGTCCGGATCAAGGATGCGCGCGAGCTGAGCCCGACTCGTCTCCATCAACTCCGCCATCCGCGCTTTTGTCAGCTTCTGGTCCGCCATCGCCTGCTGCAGCTGCATGGCTATCACGCGCTTGATGACCCGGGCGGTGACCTCTTCCCGAATACTTTCCTCATCAAGGAAGTCGTCGAGAGACCTAAGCCCCTCGTACGAACGGACATTATCCGTTTCAGGCATGTCTATATTCCTCTTACCGAAATTCCTCCTTTCGCTTTCGAGCCAGGTCGAGATCGGCCTTTGGAAGCTTGGCGCTCTTCTTGAAAATCGCGTGAACCACCAGAGGGCTTGGCGATCGCGATCGAAGTAGAAGATGAGCCGGAACTCGCGCTTCGAAGGCAGCGACGATCTTACCTCGTAAAGCCCATCGCCGAGAGGGCGGCACAGCGGCAAACCCATGGGAAAACCTATCTGAACCGTCTTTAGATCCTCCCCGACGACCTTCTTCTCCTCGGCCGAAAGCTGACGGACGAAATCGAGGACAATCTCATTTCCCGACGCAGTCTCGTAGAACACAACTTCGAACATGAGGGGTATCCCTCCCCTCGCACGTTATGGCCATCGGTGCTCTCCGGGTAGGTTGCCGGATGCTTCGGACTTTCGCCCGAAGAGTCGGTAGTATCATATTTGGTACGACTGTAAATGGGCTGCGTGCTCAGCACTCCACGACGTTGACGGCGAGGCCGCCGAGCGACGTCTCCTTGTAGCGCTCGTTCATGTCGAGGCCGGTGCGCCGCATCGTCTCGATCACCTGGTCGAGGCTGACGAGATGCGAGCCGTCGCCGGCCAGCGCCAGCCGCGACGCCTCGATCGCCTTGACCGCGCCGACGGCGTTGCGCTCGATGCACGGCACCTGGACGAGCCCGGCGACCGGATCGCAGGTGAGGCCGAGATTGTGCTCCATGCCGATCTCGGCGGCATTCTCGATCTGCCGCGGCGTTCCGCCGAGCGCCGCGGTGAGGCCCGCCGCGGCCATCGAGCAGGCGACCCCGACCTCGCCCTGGCAGCCGACCTCGGCGCCGGAGATGGAGGCGTTCTCCTTGAACAGCGAGCCGACCGCGGCGGCGGTGAGGAGGAAGACGCGCACGCCCTCGTCGGTCGAATGGGGGGTGAAGCGCTGATAGTAGCGCAGGATCGCCGGGACGATGCCTGCCGCGCCGTTGGTGGGCGCGGTGACGACCCGGCCGCCGGCGGCATTCTCCTCGTTCACGGCGAGCGCCCACAGGTTCACCCAGTCGAGCACGGTCAGCGGGTCCGACAGGGTGCGCTCGGCTCGGTCGATCAGCCGCTTGTGGAGCCCGGGCGCCCGCCGCCTGACGCGCAGCCCGCCCGGCAGCTCGCCCTCGATGCCCATGCCGCGGTCGATGCAGGCCGACATCGCGCCGGCGATGCCGGCGAGGCGCGCGTCAATCTCCTCCTCGGAGAGGTGGGCGCGCTCGTTGGCGCGGGCGATGTCGGCGATGCTCAGCCGCTCCCGCTCGACGATGGCGAGCAGCTCGTCGGCCGAGCGATAATTATAGGGTATGTCCCAGACGCCGTCGGGCGGCGCGTTGCGGGCGATCGCCGCCTCGTCGACCACCGCGCCGCCGCCGGTCGAATAATAGACTCGCTCGAGGAGGGCGCCGCCGCCGGCGTCGAAGGCGCAGAAGCGCATGCCGTTGGAATGATGCGGCAGCCGCTCGCGCTGGAGGAACTTGAGGTCCTGCGCCTCGTCGAAGGCGATCTCGCGGCGGCCGTTCAGGCGCAGGCGCCGATGCGCGCGTATGTCGGCGACGATCGCGTCGGCGGCGTCGGGATCGACCCCGTCCGGCCGCTCCCCCGACAGGCCGAGGAGGATGGCGCGGTCGGTGGCGTGGCCCTTCCCGGTCAGCGCGAGCGACCCGTAGAGGGCGACCTCCACCCGCGCGGCGCGTTCCAGCAGCCCGCCCTGCGCCAGCGTCTCGACAAACCGGCAGGCGGCCGTCATCGGACCCATGGTGTGGGAGCTCGAGGGGCCGACGCCGATCTTGAAGAGGTCGAAAACGCTGGAAACCATGGACTCTCCTGACCGGCCGCGAGATGGGCCTCCCGCCGGCTTCTGGCAAGCGGGCAGGGCCTTGGTGCTCCTCGACGACCAGCGGCCCGGCGGGACGGCGCGGCTCTACCGGGATCCGGTCGGGACGATCGAGGCCGCGACGCTGCCGGAGGTCGGGCCGGCGCTGGAGCGGCTGCGCGGATGCGGCCGGCACGCCGCCGGCTTCCTCGCCTATGAAGCGGGCTTCGCGCTCGAGCGGAAGCTTTCCGGCCTGCCGGCGGGCGACGGGCCGCTTTTGTGGTTCGGCCTGTTCGAGACGTGGGAGGAGGAGGCCGATATCGCCGCGCTTCTCCCCGACCCGGCCGGCGCCTGGGCCTCGGCGCCCCGGCCGCTGGTCGCGCGAGAGGCGCACGAGGCGGCCGTCGCCGAGGCGCGGCGCCTGATCTTCGCCGGCGAGATCTACCAGGCGAACCTCACCTTCCCCGCCGAGGTGGCGGTGGCCGGCCATCCGCTCGCCCTCTACGCCGCGCTCCGCGGCCGCGCGCGCGGCGGATGGGGCGGCGTCGTCTTCACCGGCACCACCTGGCTGCTCTCCTTTTCGCCCGAACTGTTCTTCACCCTCGAGGGGCGGCGGGTGACGGCGAGGCCGATGAAGGGCACGCTGCCGGCCGGCGCGGCGCCCGCGGCGCTCTCGGAAGACCCCAAGCAGCGCGCCGAAAATCTGATGATCGTCGACCTCATCCGCAACGACCTCTCCCGCGTATCTGTGCCGGGGACCGTCAAGGTCCCGGAGCTGTTCGCCGTGGAGACCTACCCGACCGTGCTGCAGATGACCTCCACCGTCACCGCCGAGCTCGACCCGGATTCAGGGCCGGTGGACCTGCTCGCGGCCGCTTTCCCGTGCGGCTCGGTGACGGGCGCGCCGAAAATCCGGGCGATGGAGGCGATCGCGGCGCTCGAGCGCGGTCCGCGCGGCGCCTATACGGGCAGCCTCGGCAGGCTTGCGCCGGACGGTGAAGCGGCGTTCAATGTGGCGATCCGGACGCTCGTGCTTCCCCAAAGCGCGTCCCGTGCCCGGATCGGTCTCGGCTCGGGGATCGTTGCGGACAGCGAGCCGGCGGCGGAGTGGCGCGAGTGCCTGGCGAAGGGAGCCTTTGTGGAGACGCGCCGCAGCTTCGATCTCATCGAGACGATGCGCTTCGACCCTGAGGAGGGGATTGCGGAGCTGGAGCGCCATCTCGCCCGCATGCGGCGCAGCGCCGAGGCGCTCGGCTTCGCCTTCGACCGCCACAATGCCCGCAACGAGCTTCAGGCGGCCACCTTCTTCCTGCGCGCGCCGCGCAAGCTGCGCCTGCGCCTGTCGCGGACCGGAGCGATCGCGATCGAGGCGCGCCCGCTGCCGGCGACGCCGCCCGGGCCGGTGGCGGTGCGCATCGCGCGCCTTCCGGTCGAGGCGGAGGATTTCCGGCTCCGCCACAAGACCAGCGACCGTGGCTTCTACGACGCGGCGCGCGGCGGCGCTTTCGAGACGATCTTCGAGGATCGACACGGCTTCCTTACCGAGGGAAGCTTCACAAGCCTCTTCGCCGAGCGGGACGGGAGGCTGCTCACGCCGCCGCTGGCGCGCGGCCTGCTGCCCGGCGTGCTGCGCGAAAGACTGATCGAGGAGGGACGCGCCATTGAAGCGGACCTCACCGTCGACCATCTCGGCAAGGGCTTCTTCATCGGCAATTCGCTGCGCGGCCTCATCCCCGCCCGGCTAAGCGGAGACTCGACATGAATGGACGCTTCACGCTCGCCGCGATGGCAGGAATGGCCGCGCTCGCCGCCGGCGGATTCCTGCTCGCGTCCGGCCCGACCGCCTCGCCCGCCGAAGCTTCGGCCGCGCCCGCCCCGAAGGTCGACGTCCCGGCGACGGCGGGAAACCAGGTGGCGGTGCTCGCAGGCGGCTGCTTCTGGGGCATGGAAGGCGTGTTCGAGCATGTGAAGGGCGTTCGCGACGTCGTCTCCGGCTATGCCGGCGGCCGCGCCGCCGACGCGACCTACGAGAAGGTGGGGGGCGAGGGGACCGGCCACGCGGAATCGGTGCGCATCGTCTTCGACCCCAGGGTGGTCAGCTATGGCCAGCTGCTGCGCATCTATTTCTCGTCGCACGATCCGACCCAGCTCAACCGCCAGACCCCGGACAGCGGCCCCAGCTACCGGTCGGCCATCTTCCCCCAGAATGCGGCGCAGCGCCGCGCCGCTGCGGCCTACATCGCCCAGCTCAACGCCGCCAAGGCGTTCCCGGCGCCGGTCGTGACCCGAATCGAGAGCGGCGGCTTCTTCCCCGCCGAGGCTTATCACCAGGATTTCGAGCGGCTCCACCCGGACCACCCCTATATCCGCCGCTGGGACGCTCCCAAGCTCGCCGCGCTCAAGGCCAATTTCCCGGGCCTGTATCGCGGCTGACCGATCGCGCCGCCTTCTCGCCGCCGGGCGGGTCAGGCGGCGATGGGGAACCTCAGCAGCCTGTCCGCCACCGGCACCAGCGCTTCGGCCGCGCCGCCGACGGCGCGCGCGATCTCCGGATGGTCGGCATCCAGCCCGCCGGTGAGCGCCCCGAAGGCGGGAAGGATCAGCTTGCGCTCGGTCGCCACGAAGCAGCGGCGGGAGACGCGGCGGCCGCGATGGGTGATGCGCAGCTTGGGATGGAAGTGCCCGGAGATTTCAGGGCGCGTCTCGCCCGGCTCGGCCTCGTGGCGGAGGAGGAGGCCGTTCACCTCCGCTTCCTCGACGATCCGGCCGCCGCAATGGTCGAGGATGCCGGAATCGTGGTTGCCGGTGATCCAGGTCCAGCGCGTCGCCGCGGTGAGCGCCGTCAGCATCTCCCGCGCCCGCGCCGGCAGGCGTTCGCAGCCGAAGCGGTCGTGGAAGCTGTCGCCGAGGCACCATATCTCCTCGGCGCCGGTCGAGACGGCGAGCGCCGTGAGGTCGGCGAGGGTCGCGATCGAATCGTAGGGCGGCAGCATCTGGCCGAGCCGCGCGAACCAGCTCGCCTTTTCAAGGTGAAGGTCGGCGAGGAGGAGGGCGCGCCGGCCCGGCAGGAACAGCGCCCCCTGCGGGAGGGCGAGCATCTCGTGCCCACAGAACGAAAAGCGAACCATCGGCGACCGCTATAGCGGCCCCGGGCGGCGCATCAAGCGCTCAGCGCGTCAGCTCGGCGAGGATCGCTTCGGACTGCGCCGTGGCGCCCGCCGTGTTGGGATGCAGCACCACCGGGTTGGCGGCGATGAAGACCAGCGCCACGGCCAGGAAACCCTCGACGGCGAGGGCGAAGGGATGGCCGAACTTCTTCATGAACTTCATAGCTGCGCCGCGGCTCGAGCCGTGCCTCCATTCGGGGAACGAGAGCCGAAATAGGTTGCACAGCGCAACTTACAACCGGAAAGTCCGGGCAGTTGGCGCAAAAAACCGGCGCCGGTCGTAACCTCCCGGCGCCGGTCCGTAGCCAGCCGCCAAAAAGCGGTCAGGCGGCTGCGTGCTCCTCCTCGGCCGAGGCGCGCTCGGCGCCCGCCTCGGCTTCGAGCGTGCGCGGCGCCGCGCCGTTGATCTCGATCTTGCGCGGCTTCATCGCGTCCGGGATCTCCCGGACGAGCTCGACCGACAGGAGGCCGTCCTTCATGTCGGCATCCTCGACGCGCACGAAGTCCGCCAGCTCGAAGCGGCGCTCGAAGGCGCGGGTGGCGATGCCCATGTGGACGAAGCTGCCGTCGCGGCTGCGATTCTCGGCCTTGCGGCCGGTGATCGTCAGCAGGTTCTGGCGCGCGGTGATGTCGATGTCGTTGGGGCTGAAGCCCGCGACCGCGAGCGTGATCCGGTAGCGATCGTCGCTCAGCTTCTCGATGTCGTAGGGCGGATAATTGTCGCCCTGCTCGCGATTGGCGTTTTCCAGGAATTCGAACAGCCGGTCGAAGCCGATGGTCGAACGGCGATAGGGGGTGAAATCGAAGCTTCTCATGGTCCATGTCCTCCGTTGAGCAACATTGCATGAGGGGCGCCGCCCAAGAGCCGGAGCCCCCCGCGGGTACAGGCCCGGCACCGCGAAAAGGTCGCCGGACGACGGCGATCTAGGAAGCGAAAATGCGGGTTCAAGGGGCCCGGAGGACGCGGGGGCAAGGGGCGCTCAGGCGTCCGGGCGAGCTCCGCCGCGGTCGCGCTCCGGAGCCAGATTCCCCTCCACCGCGGCGGCCAGCTCGGCGATCGTGAAGGGCTTCCTCAGCACCGGCACGTCCGGCCCCACCGCCCGCTCGATCTGCTCGCTTTCCGCATAGCCGGTGACGAAGACGATCGGCAGCCGCGGATATCTCTGCCGGGCGGTGCGGGCGACCTCGGCGCCGTGCATTCCCGGCATGGCATAGTCGACCAGGACGAGATCCGCCGGCCACTCCTCCAGCCTGGCCAGGCCCTCCTCCCCCGATTCGAGCGCGAGGACGAGATGTCCGAGGCCCTGAAGCGAGTCGGCGAGGAAGGCGCGCACGTCGCCGTCGTCGTCGATGACCATGATCCGCGCCCGGCGCCGCGGACCCGCTTCCGGCACCGCCTCGCCGCGCTCGCCGTCGCCGCGGCCTTCGGGCGGCGCGGTAGCGGGAAGGAGGAGGTGGACGGAGGTGCCGCGGCCGAGGGCGCTTTCGATCTGCAGGGTCCCGCCCGACTGGCGCGCGATCCCGTAGACCTGCGCGAGGCCGAGGCCGGTCCCCTTCCCCAGCGGCTTGGTCGAGTAGAAGGGCTCGGTGGCGCGGGCGATCACTTCCGGCGCCATGCCGTGGCCCGTGTCGGTCACCGTCACGCGCACGAACTCTCCGGCCTCGTGATCCGGCCCGGCGGCAAGGTCGAGGCGGCGCGTGGCGATGGTGAGCAGGCCGCCCTCCGGCATCGCGTCGCGCCCGTTGATCGCGAGGTTGAGGATGGCGTTCTCGAGCTGGTTTGCATCGCACAGCGCGTGCCCCGCCTCGGGATCGAGCCGCGTCTCGATGGTCACGGCGCGCCCGATCGTGTGGTGAAGCAGGGTCTGCATCGTCTCGATGACGCCGTTCACCGCCACCGCGTTCATGCTGATCCGCTGGATGCGGGAGAAAGCCAGGAGCTGGCTGGTGAGCTTCGCGCCGCGGCGCGCCGATTCGAGCGCCGTCTCGGCCAGCCGCTTCAGCCTGGGCTCCTCGACGCGGCCGGCGATGAGCTCGAGCCCGCCCATGATCGGCGTCAGCAGGTTGTTGAAATCGTGGGCGATGCCGCCGGTGAGCTGGCCGACCGCCTCCATCTTCTGCGCTTGGCGCAGCGCCTCCTCGGCGCGCAGGCGCTCACCCACCTCCGCCTGCAGCCGGTCGAGCGCCGCGCTGAGGTCGCCGGTGCGCTCGGCGACCCGCCGCTCGAGCGTCTCGTTGACCTCGCGAAGCGCCGCTTCGCCGCGCTTGAGCTCAGTCACGTCGTGGGCGACGCCGATGAAGCCGACATGCTCCCCCTGGGCCCCCCAGCGCGGCTGCGAGACCGAGCGAATCCAGCGCCACTCGCCATGGCTCCGGTAGCGGCCGACCAGCTCGAACCGTTCGAGCCTCGCCTCGCCCGCGAGCGATTCGGCGAGGATGCGGGGGGCGTCCTCGGGATGGATGACCGTGCGCCAGTCGAAGCTGATCGCTTCCTCGTAGCTGATGCCGAGGAACTCGACATAGGCCCGGTTGACGAAGCTTCGCGTGCGGTCGAGCCGCGTCACCCACATCGGCACCGGCGCCGAATCGGCGATCAGGCGGAACCGCGCCTCGCTCTCGCGCAGCGCCTCCTCGGCGACGTGGCGCTCGGTGACGTCGTAGCCCTCGGCGAAGATGCCGCTGACGGAGCCGTCCGCGTCGGTGATCGGCTGGAAGACGAAATCGACGAGGCGCTCCTCCGCGGGGGCGCCGGGCTCGCGCTGGAGCTGGATGGGTATGCCCAGCCCGGTGAACGCCTCGCCGCTGCGATAGACCTCGTCGAGCAGTTCGAAGAAGCCCTGCCCCTCCACCTCCGGAAGCGCCTCGCGCACCGGCTTGCCGACGAGGTCGCGGTGCCCGACGAGCTGCAGGTAGGACGCGTTCATCATCTCGAAGACGAGGTCGGGTCCGCGCAGCACCGCCATGAAGCTCGGCGCATGGTCGAACAGCCGGCGCAGGCGCTCGGCCTCGCTGACCCGGCGCCGGGCGGCGAGGACGGTGTCGGTCGTCTCCACGCAGGCGCAAAACATCCCCTCCACCTCGCCGCCGTCGCCGCGCAGCGGGCTGTAGGAGAAGGTGAACCAGGTCTGCTCCTCATAGCCCTTGCGGGTCATGGTGAGGGGCAGATTCTCCCAATAGGTCGCCTCGCCCGCGAGCGCGCGCTGGACGAGCGGATGGATATCGCTCCAGATCTCCGCCCAGATGTCCTCGAAGGCGTGGCCGAGCGCCGCCGGATGCTTGCCGCCGAGCACGTCGACATAAGCGTCGTTGTAGAGGAAGCGCAGCTCCGCCCCCCAGGCGAGGAACATCGGGAATTTGGAGCTGAGCAGGATGCCGACGGCCGTCTTCAGCGCCTGCGGCCAGCCCGCCGGCGGCCCGAGCGGCGTCGAGGCCCAGTCGTAGCCCCGGATCCGCTCTCCCATCTCGCCGCCCTCGGCGAGGACGGCCAGGCTGTCGCACGGCACTTCGGGAACGGACGCCATAGACTCGAATTTGCTCCCTCGGCCGCCCCCCGGCCGGCGCGGCGCAGACACTAGCGGCCGCCTCGCGCCGGGTCTATCCTCCGGCGGCAAGAGAGGAGAGCCGCATGTTCACCGACATGAGGAACGGCACCGCCGGCGACTGGGCGCACATCGCCGCCGAGCACGGCCGGCACCAGAAGAGCGCCGCGGCGCGTCAGATCATGGACAGCCTCGCCCGGCTGAAGGAGATCGAGGTCGGCTTCGCGGCGGACCAGCTGACCCACTCGCTGATGGCCGGCACCCTCGCCCGCCGCGCCGGCGCCTCGGACGAGGAGGTGGTGGCGGCCTTGTGCCACGACCTCGGCAAACTCTTCTCCATCCCCAATCACGGCGCCATCGCCGCGGAGATGCTCAAGCCCTACGTGCGCGAAGACCTCTACCACGCGATCTACTGGCACCAGGAATTCCAGGGCCGCTATTATTTCGAGCACCTCGGCAAGGACCCGGAGGGCCGGGAGCGTTTCCGGGACGAGCCCTGGTATGCCTTCGCCGAGAAGCTGGTCGACGAATGGGACGCCCCCGCTTTCGACCCTTCGTTCGACGTGGATCCGCTGGAAAGCTTCGAGCCGGAGGTGACGCGGGTCTTCTCCAACCCGCGGGCGATGGTGTGAGGCTGAAGAGGGGACAGTTACCGATCCACAGGCCGCCGAGAGTTCTCGAAAGCGCTCGTGGATCGGTAACCGTCCCCAGCCGGCGCCGGTAACGGAACCCCCGCCTTCGCGCCCGGTTCTCGCCGCCATGGCAATCCAACCCGTCCGCTGGCCCGCCTGGTCGCAATGGCGACAGGTCCTCGTCCGCACCTGGAAGGAAGCCGGCGACGACAATGTCGGGTTCCTCGCCGCGGGCGTCGCCTTCTTCGCCTTCCTCGCCTTCGTGCCCCTGCTCGCCTCGGTGGTGCTGGTATACGGCCTCGCCGCCGATCCGCCGACGGTCGCCGAGCATATCGGCAAGCTGTTCGCCACCCTGCCGCGCGACGCGGCGTCCCTCATCTCCGACCAGCTCAAGAGCCTCACCCAGACCCCCAAATCCGCCAAGGGCCTGAGCCTGGCTGTGGCGATCGCGATCGCCGTCTACGGAGCGAGCAAGGGGGCCTCGGGCTTGGTCACCGCGCTCAACATCGCCTACGAGGTCAAGGAGACGCGGGGCTTCGTCAAGACCACCGCCGTGTCGCTGGCGATGACGGTGGGCGGGCTCCTCGTCCTGCTCCTCGCCGGGGCCGCGATCGCGGCGAGCGCGGCAATCGAGCGCCTCCTTCCCTTCTCCTCGCCGGTCGTCCACCTGCTGCTCCAGGCGCTGTTCTGGGGGCTGACGGCCTTCGCCGTCGCGCTCGGCCTCGCCGCCGTCTATCGCTTCGCGCCCAGCCGACCGGACGCGCCCTGGATGTGGGTGACCCCGGGCTCGGCCGCGGCGACCCTGCTGTGGCTGCTCGGGACGATCGGCTTCGGCCTCTACGTCTCCCACTTCGGAAGCTACAACAAGACCTACGGCTCGCTCGGCGGCGTGGTCGTCTTCCTGACCTGGCTCTACCTCTCCGCCTACATCGTCATCATGGGCGGCGAGCTGAACTCGGAGCTCGAGCGCCAGCAGGCGATGGAGGCGAAGGACGAGCCGGCCCTGGCCCCTGCCGCGACGCCCGCGCCCGCCGCGACCGCACCCGCCATCCCACCCGGCTCCCCAGCCCATCGCCGCCGCATCCCGGCCGCGGCCGCCATCCTCGGCGGACTCGTCGCCCTGCGGCTCCTCAAGCGGCGCGAGAAAAGCTACGACCGCCGCTTCGGCCCCGATTTCTCGGCCTAGCGCCTGATCGTCTTAGGTTGAAACGCCGGTGGCGTTTCAACCTGAGGCGTGAATCAGGCTCTTGATATATGTCTGGACCATGATCGCTTCAGGCTGATTCAGCCTGAAGCGATCATGGTCTAGTCGCGCCGCATGGCGATCTCGGCGAGGCTCTCCGCCTCGATCAGCAGCTGGTCGTCCGCCGTCCCGGTGGCGGTCGCCTCGCGCCCGACGATGACCAGGACCGGGACCGCCATCGGCGAGACCCGGTCCAGCGCGACATGGACCATCGTGCCCTGAGCCCGGTCGAGCAGGCGGGCGAGGCGGCCGACCTCGGTCAGCTTGCCCTTGGCGTCCTCCCAGGCGGCGCGGAGCAGCAGGTGGTCGGGCTCGTAGCGGCGCAGCACGTCGTAGATGAGGTCGGTCGAGAAGGTGACCTGGCGCCCGGACTTGCGCTTGCCGGGATGGTGGCGCTCGACCAGCCCGCCGATCACCGCCACCTCGCGGAAGGCGCGCTTGAGGAGGTTCGAGCCCTGCACCCACTCGACGAACTCGTCCTCGAGCAGGTCGGGCGAGAGCAAGGCGGCCGGGTCGGCGATCGGCTCCAGCCCGTAGCAGGCCAGCGCATAGTCGTTCGACACGAAGCCCAGCGGCTTCAGCCCCGCGCTCTCCATCCGCCGGGTGATCAGCATGCCGAGCGACTGGTGGGCGTTCCAGCCTTCGAAGCTGTAGCAGACCATGTAGTGGCGGTGCTCGTGCGGGAAGGTCTCGACGAGCAGCTGGTCGGGCCGCGGGAGGAGCGAGCGCTCGCCCTGCACCTCCAGCCAGTCGCGCACGTCGTCTGGGAAGCGCGGCCATTCGCCGCGGTCCCAGAGGAAGGCGCGGACCCGGTCGGCGAGGTTGGTGGTCATCGCCATTCGGGTGCCGACATAGGTCGGGATTCGCGCCGACTTGGTGGTCGCGCGCACGATGAGGTCCGTGCCGTCGATCTTCTCCACCTCGAGCACCAGGCCGGCGAAGAAGAAGGTGTCGCCCGGCGACAGGGTGGAGGCGAAATATTCCTCGACCGTGCCGAGCTTGCGGCCGCGGCGGAAGCGGACGTCGAGGAGCGGCGCGTCGACGATGATGCCGGCGTTCATCCGGTGCTGCTGGACGAAGCGCGGATGGGAGACCCGCCACGTCCCGTCGGCGCCGCGGGCGAGCCGGCGGAACCGGTCGTAGGCCCTGAGCGAATAGCCCCCATTCTCGATATAGGCGAGCACCTGGCCGAACAGCGCCTCGGAAAGGCCGGCATAAGGCGCGGCGGAGCGCACCTCGGCCAGCATCGCCTCCTCGGTGAAGGGCGCCGCGCAGGCGGCCGCCATGACGTGCTGGGCGAGGACGTCGATCGCGCCGGGGCGGAAATGGTCCGGATCGAGCTCCCGGCGCTCGATCGCGTCGAGCGCGGCGCGCGCCTCCAGATATTCGAATCGGTTGCCGGGGACCACGATCGCCTCGGAAGGCTCGTCGAGGCGATGGTTCGCCCGGCCGATGCGCTGGAGCAGGCGCGACGAGCCCTTGGGCGCCCCCATCTGGATGACGAGGTCGATGTCCCCCCAGTCGATTCCGAGGTCGAGGCTGGCGGTGCAGACGAGGCCGCGCAGCCGTCCCGCCGCCATCGCCGACTCGACCTTGCGTCGCGCCTCCACCGACAGCGAGCCGTGGTGGATGCCGATCGGCAGCCCCTCGTCGTTCACCGTCCACAAATCCTGGAAGATGAGCTCGGCGAGGCTGCGGGTGTTGCAGAAGACCAGGGTCATGCGGTGCCGGGCGATCTCGCGCATCACGTTCACGGCCGCCCAGCGCCCGCTATGGCCGGACCAGGGGATGCGCTCGTCTTCCGGCAGCATGATCGCGACCGAGGGCTCCGCCCCCGGATCGCCGACGACGAGGTCGACCAGCTCCGAATCGCCGTGCGGCGCAAGCCAGCCCTGATAGGCCTCCGGATCGGCGACGGTGGCGGACAAGGCCACCCGGCGCAGGTCCGGGACGAGGCGCTGCAGCCGGGCGAGGGAGAGCGACAGCAGGTCGCCCCTCTTGCCCGAGGCGAAGGCATGGACCTCGTCCACAACCACCGTCCGAAGCCCTGCGAACAGGCCGGGGCTGTCCTCGTGGCTGAGCAGAAGGCTGAGCGACTCGGGCGTGGTGAGGAGGATCTGCGGCGGCCGCACCCGCTGCCGCGCCTTGCGGTCGGCCGGCGTGTCGCCGGTGCGGGTCTCGACCCGGATGGGAAGGCCCATCTCCTCCACCGGGGTGAGGAGGTTTCGCTGGACGTCGACCGCCAGCGCCTTCAGCGGCGAGATGTAGAGCGTGTGGAGCCCGTCCGTCGGCCGCTCGGCGAGCTCGGCGATCGAGGGGAGGAAGCCGGCCAGGGTCTTGCCGGCCCCGGTCGGCGCGACGAGCAGCGCGCTGCGCCCGGCGCGCGCCGCGGCGAGCATCTCGAGCTGGTGCCGCCGCGGAGTCCAGCCCTTGGCCGCGAACCAGGATGTAATCGAGGCGGGGAGCGTCTCCCCTCCCTGCACGCAGGGAGGGGCCGGGGGTGGGTGAGTCTCCGGAAGATCACTGGCCTTCATCGACGTACCCACCTCTACCCCTCCCTGCGTGCAGGGAGGGGAGAATTATTTCTCCTCCTCGCCGGTGCGGCGCACCCGCTCCGATTCGTCGTAGACCTCGCGGGCGCCGCGCTCGCTGCGGTCGACGTCGCGGCGCGAGCTGCGGTTCCTGAGGAAGGCCCAGAGCAGCACTGCGGCGAGCAGCAGCGGGCCGATGACGGTGATGAGACTCCAGTTGACGCCGGCCAGGTCCATGGCGCGAGCTCCTCTCGGCTTTGGGCCGCGCCTTGACGGCGGCGGCCGGGTTCCCCCTATAGCTCCCGATGGCCCGCCTCGGTTCCTGGATCGAGCCTTTTCCCGAAGGCATATACGTCCGCCCCGCCGACGCGTGGGTCGATCCCGGCGACGCGAAGCCGCGGGCGCTCGTCACCCACGGCCATGCCGATCATGCCCGCGGCGGCCACGGCCAGGTGTGGGCGACGCCCGAGACGCTCGCCATCATGGACTGCCGCTACGGGCCGCAGCCGGGCGGGACGGCGGCCGCCTATGGCGAGGTGATCCGCCTCGGCGAGGTGGACGTCAGCTTCGTCCCCGCCGGCCACGTCCTCGGCTCCGCCCAGATCGTGCTTGAGCATGCGGGCGAGCGGGTCGTCGTCTCGGGCGACTACAAGCGCCGCCCGGATCCGACCTGCGCCCCGTTCGAGCCGGTGCCCTGCGACATCTTCATCACCGAGGCGACCTTCGGCCTCCCCGTCTTCCGCCATCCCGACACCACGTCCGAGGTCGACCGCCTGCTCGGCCGGCTCCACGAAAATCCCGACCGCTGCGTCCTCGTGGGCGCCTATGCGCTCGGCAAGGCGCAGCGCCTGATCGCCGAGCTGCGGCTGCGCGGCCACGACGCGCCGGTCTACATCCATGGCGCCCTCCAGCGCCTCTGCGACCTCTACCGGGAGCACGGCGTCGCGCTGGGCGAGATTCGTCCCGCCACCGGCGCGTCGAAGGACGAGATGCGGGGACGGATCGTCGTCGCCCCGCCCGGCGCGCTCAACGACCGCTGGTCCCGCCGCCTGCCGGACCCGATCACCGCGATGGCGTCGGGCTGGATGCGGGTGCGCCAGCGCGCCCGGCAGCGCAACGTCGAGCTGCCGCTGATCGTCTCCGACCATGCCGATTGGGACGAGCTGACCGCGACCGTCGCCGAGCTGCGGCCGCGCGAGGTGTGGATCACCCACGGCCGCGAGGACGCGCTGATGCACTGGTGCATGACCCGCCAGATCAAGGCGCGCGAGCTCAACCTCGTCGGCCGCGAGGACGAGGACGACTGAGCCTCGCCTGCGCCCGCGGCTTCAGCGCGGCCCCGCGCTGGCCCCCGCATAGGGATCGGCGGCGGGCGGCGCGGCGGGGGGCGGCGAGGCCGGAGCGGCCGGAGCGGCCGGGGCCGGGGCCGGGGCGGCGGGCGGCGGCAGCGGCGCCCAGGCGTCGCCGCCGGCGGCGGCGGAGCGAAGCCCGGCGGCGACGCTCCCGGCCCCGAACAGGATGAAGGCGCCGAGCGCGACCGTGGCGCCGCGCCGCCAGTCGACCCGCCCGCTCAGCATGAGCAGCCCGACCGACGCGACGGCGACCGCAGCGACGCTCGTCGCCACGGTCCCGAGCAGCGTCCCCTCGATCCAGTCCATCGCCGCGACCAGCGTCCCGCCCCCGCCGGGGCCGGCGGGCGCATAGGCGTCGAGAAGGAGCATGTCGGACACCTCGGCCCTCTTACAAGGCCCCAGCCTCTCACGCCCTCCCCTCGCGCGTCAAATGGAGACGGTCGCCCGGCGGAGGTGACGTGCCGGCGCAGCAGGACCTCCGGTGGCGGCGTCGGCGACGGCGACGATCGAGCCCTGGTGGTCGGCGTGGAGGAAGCGACGGTCCCAGCCGCCGCCGCCGACATTCTCAAGCCACATCAAGGGCTCGTCGGCGCCGGGGCCGTGGCGGTAGTAGCGCAGAAGCGTGCCCGCGCCGTCATGCTCCTCGATCAGCCTGTCGCCGTCATAGACGAACCGGGTGGTGCCGGAAGCGCCCGACACCTGCCACAGCCGGCCGAGCGGGTCGTAGGACAAGGTCGCGCTCCTCGCGCCGCTCGCCGACACCAGCCGGTTCTCCGCGTCGTAGACGAACGTCGTCGCGCCGTCGGACGTGAGATTGCCGTTCGCGTCGTAGGCGAAGGTCGCCGGGCCCGCGGCGGTATACTGGTTCAAGCCGTTGACGCTGTAGCTGCGCGTCACGGCATAGGCCGTGTTCGACGCATAAGAGTCGTTGCTCGAGG
>JAFANP010000003.1 GCA_019232625.1 Alphaproteobacteria bacterium
TCAGACGTGTGCTCTTCCGATTATCGCGGCGATGAAGGCCGCCCGCAGCGCCACCTCCGTCTTGCCGAAGCCGACATCGCCGACGACCAGCCGGTCCATCGGCTTGCCAGCGCTTAGATCGTCGATGACGTCGTTGATCGCGCGATCCTGGTCGTCGGTCTCCTCATAGGGGAACCGGTCGACGAAGCTCGGGTAACCGCTCGCGTCCGGCTCCAGGACGTCGCCCGGGTGCAGCGCACGCTCCGCGGCGGTAGCGATCAGCTCGCCCGCGATCTCGCGGATGCGCTCCTTCATCCGCGACTTGCGGCGCTGCCACGCCTCGCCGCCCAGCTTGTCGAGCGCGACGCCGTCGGCGCCGGAGCCGTAGCGGGAGAGGATGTCGAGATTCTCGACCGGGATGTAGAGCTTGTCGCCGCCCGCATATTCGAGCGCGACGCAATCGTGCGGGCTTGTGCCGACCGGGATCTGGGTCAGGCCCTCGTAGCGGCCGATGCCGTGATCGGCATGGACGACGAGGTCGCCGGGGGTGAGGGTGGCGAGCTCGTTGAGGAAGGCGTCCGCTGACTTCTTGCGCTTGCGCCGCCGCACCAGCCGGTCGCCGAGCATGTCCTGCTCGGTGAGCACCGCGACCTCGTCCGTGGTGAAGCCGTGGTCGAGGGGCAGGACGGCGAGGGCGACCGCACCCGATCCTCCCTTCCCGCTTGCGGAAGGGGATTGAGGGGTGGGGCTGCCGCCGTCGGCGCGGGCGTCGGACGGCCCACCGGCCCCTCCCGCAGGCGGGAGGGGAGGCGATGCGACTCCCAGCGCCTCCTGCCAGCTGCCGACCTCGACCGCCTTCTTCAGCCCATGGTCGGCCAGCAGGCCCTTCAGCCGCTCGCGCGCGCCTGCCGAATAGCTGGCGAGGACGACCTTCTTCTTCGCCCGGCGCAGCCCGGCGACATGTTCCACCACCGCCTCGTAGACGTTGGCGTTCTGGGAGCGCTCCGGCGCGAAGTCCCGGGCGGCGTCGACCTCGAAGTCGAGCACGGTGGCGCTTTCCGGCTCGTGATATTGGGTGGCGAGGTGGAGCGGCCGGGCCTCGATCAGCCCCTGCCACTCGTCGCGCGAGAGATAGAGCGTGCCGGGCTCGAGCGGGCGATAGCTGCCCGGATCCGACGACTGCGCGCGCTTGCGGTTCTGATAATAGTCGGCGATCGCCTCGAACCGCGCGTCGGCGGCGCCGGCATCGTGGGTGTCGCGGACGACCAGGTCGTCGGCGCCGAGATGCTCGAACAAGGTGTCCAGCCGTTCCTCGAACAAGGGCAGCCAATGGTCGATGCCGGCGAGGCGGCGGCCTTCCGACACCGCCTGGTAGAGCGGGTCGCCGGTCGCGGTGGCGCCGAACGCCTCGCGATATCGCGAGCGGAAGCGCTTGACGCTCTCCTCGTCGAGGAGGGTCTCCGACGCCGGGAGGAGGGTGAAGCCGCCTTCGGCCGTGCCGGTGGTGCGCTGGGTCGCGGGGTCGAAGCGGCGCACGCTCTCGATCTCGTCGCCGAAGAAGTCGAGCCTGAGGCCGTCGCTCTCGCCCGCCGGGAAGAGGTCGACGAGGCCGCCGCGCACAGCGAACTCGCCGGCGTCGGCGACGGTGTCGGTGCGCACATAGCCGTTGGCCTGGAGCAAGGAGGTGAGGCGGGCGAGGTCGATCCGCTCGCCGGGCGCCAGGCGGGCGACGAGCTGGCGGACTCGGAAAGGGGTCAGGGTCCGCTGCGTCGCGGCGTTGACGGTGGTGACGAGGAGCTGCGGCTTCTCCGCCTTGCGCTGGAGGGCGTGGAGCGTCGCAAGCCTCTCGGAGGTCGATCGGAGCGAGGGCGAGCTGCGGTCGTAGGGAAGACAGTCCCAGGCCGGGAAGCTCAGAACCTCCAGCTCGGGCGCGAAATAGGTGGCGGCGTCCGCCAGCGCCCGCATCGCCGCTTCGTCAGGCGCGATGAAGACGGCGCGCCCGTTCGAGGCGCGGGCGAGGTCGGCCGCGAGCCAGGGCAGGAACCCCGCCGGTGCGCCGGCGAGCGTCATCGGCTTGCGGGCGGAGAGGATCTTCTGGAGGTCGGTCACTAGCGTGGATGCTCGATATAATTGACGGTCTGCAGGCGCCGCATCAGCGGTCCTTCGAAGCGCTCGGGCGGGGCCGCGGTTCCGATCGCCCAGGCCATGACGTCCACGTCCTGCTCCTCGAGCAAGGCCTCGAACCAGGCCATTTCGGCTTCCGTCCAGCTGCCCTGCGCGTCGAAGAAGCCGCCGATCAGCAGGTCCGCCTCGCGCGTGCCGCGGTGCCAGGCGCGAAAGCGCAGGCGCTTGAGGCGGGCGTCGCGGTCCAGCTTGGGCTCCATGCGAAAAGCGCCGCGCTGGAAAACCAGGCGGCTTGGTGAGGAGGCCATGTAGGGGCTTCCCCGCCAAAGTAAAATCCTCCCCGGCACGGGGAGGCGGCCATGCGCAGCATGGTGGAGGGGATGCTCCAGCCTCCGTGCCGGCCCCTCCACCGCGCTTCGCGCGGTCCCCCTCCCCGTACAGGGGAGGATTGATTAAGAGGCGCCATGCGCCCCGACATCCTCAATCCGCTCTTCGCCGAAGTGGAGGTGCTGAAGGGCGTCGGCCCGGCGCTCGCGAAGCCGCTGAAGCGGCTCGGGCTGGAGCGGGTGGTGGACCTGCTCTTTCACCTTCCCACCGGCTGGATCGCCCGCAAGCGCATCGACCTCCTCGATATGGCCGATGCGGGCCGGGTGGTGACGGTCCTGGTGACGCCGGTCGACTATCGCCAGGGCGGGCCGCGGGGACCTTTCCGTGTCCACGCCGCCGACCGCGCCGGCAACTACCTGACGCTCGCTTATTTCAACAATCCGGGTTGGGCGAAGAAGCAGCTGCCGCTCGGCGCGCCGCGCGTCGTCTCCGGCCGGATGGAGATGTACGGGCAGGAGCTGCAGATCGTCCATCCCGACTACGTGCTCGCGCCGGAGGAGGCGACGGACCTGCCGGAGCGCGAGCCCGTCTATCCCTTGTCGGAGGGGATCACCCACCGCCGCCTCGCCGACTTCGCCGCCCAGGCGTTGGCGCGCGCCCCAAAGCTTCGCGAATGGATCGAGCCGAGCCTGCTCGCCGCGCGCGGCTGGCCCGGCTGGGAGGAGGCGCTCGCCGCCGTTCACGGGGGCAAGGGAGAGGAGGCCGCGCGCGAGCGGCTCGCTTATGACGAGGTCTTCGCCAACCAGCTGGCGCTGATGCTGGTCCGGGCGAGCTCGCGCCGCCGCCGCGGCCTCCCGCTCGCCGGCGACGGGCGGCTGAGGCGCCTGCTCCGCCTACCCTACGCGCCCACCGGCGCGCAGCGGCGCGCGATGGGGGAGATAGAGGGCGACCTGCAGCAGGAGGTGCCGATGCTGCGCCTCCTCCAGGGCGACGTCGGCTCGGGCAAGACCCTGGTCGCGCTCGAGGCGCTGCTGGTGGCGGTCGAGGCGGGCGCGCAGGGGGCGCTGCTCGCGCCGACGGAGATCCTCGCCCGGCAGCATTTCGCCACGCTGACGCGCCAGCTCGCCGGCCTGCCGGTCAACGTCGCCATCCTCACCGGGCGGGAGAAGGGCCGCGCGCGCGAATCGACCTTGATGGGCCTGGCCGACGGCTCGATCGACATCCTCGTCGGAACCCACGCCATCTTCCAGCAGGCGGTCGCCTACCGGCGGCTCGGCCTCGCGGTGGTGGACGAGCAGCATCGCTTCGGGGTCGCCCAGCGGATGATGCTCGCCGCCAAGGCCGAGCGCCCGCCGCACCTCCTCGTCATGACCGCCACGCCCATCCCGCGCACCCTCACCCTCACCCAATATGGCGAGATGGACGTGAGCCGGCTGGACGAGATGCCGCCCGGCCGCCAGCCCATCGAGACCCGGGTGCTGAGCGCCGAGCGGCTGCCGGAGGTGGTCGACGGCCTCGCCCGGCACATCGCCCGCGGCGGCCAGGCCTATTGGGTCTGCCCTTTGGTCGAGGAGAGCGAGGCGTCCGACCAGGCTGCGGCGGAGGAGCGGGCGCGGGTGCTGCGGCTGCGCTTCGGCGACAGGGTCGGCGTCGTCCACGGCCGGATGAAGGGGCCGGAGAAGGACGAGATGATGGCGGCCTTCCAGCAGGGGTCGATCTCGGTTCTGGTCGCGACGACGGTGATCGAGGTCGGAGTGGACGTGCCCAACGCGACGCTGATGATCGTCGAGGGCGCCGACCGCTTCGGCCTCGCCCAGCTCCACCAGCTGCGCGGCCGCGTCGGCCGGGGGGAGGGGCGCTCGACCTGCCTGCTGCTGCGCGGCGACCGCCTCAGCGAGACCGCCCGGGCCCGGCTCGCCCTGATGCGCGAGACCAATGACGGCTTCCGCATCGCCGAGGAGGATCTGAGGCTTCGCGGTGCGGGCGAGATATTGGGCACTCGGCAATCGGGGGAGGCGCGCTTCCGCCTCGCCGGCCCGGAGCAGATATCCGCGTTGGCCCAGGCGGCGAGCGACGACGCCCGCCTCCTCGTCGATCGCGACGGCGGCCTCGAGGGCCCGCGCGGCCAGGCCGCCCGCATCCTCCTCTACCTGATGGAGCGCGACGCCGCCGTCGAGCTGCTCCGCAGCGGCTGAGAAACCTCCCCGCCGACCTCGGGCAGGCCCCGGCGGCCACCCTATGGCCTCCCCTGATCCTCCCCGGAACGGGGAGGATCAGGGGAGGAGGAGGCCGTGCTTCTTCTTGCCCGCGGAGATGCGCACCTCGCCGTCCACCAGGATCGTGGCGTCCTCGACGGCTTTCTCGCCGTCCACCTTGGCGCCGCCCTGCTGGATCAGCCGCCGCGCCTCGTTCTTGGACGCGACGAGGCCGAGGCCGAGGAGGGCGTCCGTGAGGAGGATCCGCCCCGCCACCTTGAGGGTCGGCAGCGCGTCTCCCGCCGCGCCTTCCTCGAACGTCTTGCGGGCCGTCTCGCCCGCCGCCTCGGCCGCCGCGGCGCCATGGGCGAGCGCCGTCGCCTCGTCGGCGAGGATCTTCTTCGCGACGTTGATCCCGCTGCCCTCGAGCGCCTCGAGCCTCGCCACCTCGTCGAGCGGCAGGTCGGTGAACAGCCGCAGGAACCGCCCGACGTCGCCGTCCTGCGTGTTGCGCCAGAACTGCCAGTAATCGTAGGGGCTGAGGCTGTCGGGGTTGAGCCACACCGCGCCCTTCTCGGTCTTGCCCATCTTGCCGCCGTCCGCGGTGGTGAGGAGCGGCGTGGTGAGGCCGTAGAGCTGCGTCCCGTCGATGCGGCGGGCGAGCTCGATGCCGTTGACGATATTGCCCCACTGGTCCGACCCGCCCATCTGCAGCCGGCAGCCTGAGCGCCGCGACAATTCCAGGAAGTCGTAGGCCTGGAGGATCATGTAGTTGAACTCGAGGAAGGTCAGCGGCTGCTCGCGCTCGAGCCGCAACCGGACGCTGTCGAAGCTCAGCATTCGGTTGATCGTGAAGTGCATGCCGACGTCACGCAGGAAGGGGATATAGCCGAGCGCGTCCAGCCAGTCGGCATTGTCGACCAGGATCGCGTCGGTCGGCCCGTCGCCGAAGGTGAGGAACCGCTCGAAGGTGCGTCGGATCGAGGCGATGTTCGACCGGATCGCCTCGGCGCTCAGCAGCCGGCGGCTCTCGTCCTTGCCCGAAGGATCCCCGATCTTGGTCGTGCCGCCGCCCATCACCACAATCGGCTTGTGGCCCGCCTGCTGGAGGCGGCGCAGCATCATGATCGAGACGAGGTTGCCGACGTGGAGCGAGGGCGCGGTCGCGTCGAAACCGACATAGGCCGGCACCACCGTCTTCGAGGCGAGCGCGTCGAGCCCCTCGGCGTCGGTCACCTGGTGGATGTAGCCGCGCTCGTCGAGCAGGCGTAGGAGGTCGGATCGGTAGGTCATCGGGAGCGGCGCCTAGCATGGAGTTCGTGGGAAAGCATCGGCTTGTCGCGCATCCGCGCCATCCCGCGAAATCGGTCCGCTCGGTCGCCGTCGGAATGTGGAGCGGAGACGCCGTCATGCTCTCCTACGCGGTGACCCCGGCCACGGCGCTCGCCCTTCCGGGGCACGGGCCCGAGCGCCGCGACGAGCTTTGGGAGCACACCTGTTTCGAGCTGTTCGTGAAGCCTCCGGGCGGGTCGCTTTATCATGAGCTCAACTTTGCGCCGTTGAGCGCGTGGAACGCCTATTCCTTCTCCGGTTGGCGACAGGGGAGGGTTGCGCTGCCCTTGGCCCATGCGCCCCACTTCGTCGATTCCCGGACGGACGACCGGAAGTCGCTCTTCCCGGCCGCCTACGAGCTGGACGTCGTCCTCGTTCGCGAGGCGTTCCTGGCGCCGGGCGCCAGGATGAGCTTGACCGCGGTGGTCGAGGAAAGCGACGGCACGCGCTCCTATTGGGCGCTGGCGCATCCGCCGGGAGAGCCCGACTTCCATCATCCCGATTGCTTTCGACTCGAAGTCCCGCCAGCAGGGCGGCCATGAAATTCGGCATCGACCGGCTTCTCGAGGATCCCGCCCTCCGCGCCCCGCTGAAGGGCCGGCGGGTCGCCCTCCTCGCCCATCCCGCCTCGGTGACGGCGGACCTCACCCACTCGCTCGACGCTTTGGCCGCGCTCGGCGAGATGCGCCTCACCGCCGCATTCGGCCCCCAGCACGGGCTGCGCGGCGACAAGCAGGACAATATGGTCGAATCCGAGGACTTCACCGACGTCGTCCACAACATCCCGGTGTTCAGCCTCTACGGCGAGGTGCGGCGGCCGACCGGGCAGTCGATGGGCACGTTCGACGTCCTCCTGGTCGATCTCCAGGACCTCGGCTGCCGCATCTACACCTTCATCACCACGCTCCTCTACGTGATCGAGGCCGCGGCCGCGCACGGCAAGGCGGTCTGGGTCCTCGACCGCCCCAATCCCGCCGGCCGCCCCGTCGAGGGGCTGACGCTCAGGCCAGGCTGGGAAAGCTTCGTCGGCGCCGGCCCGGTGCCGATGCGCCACGGCCTTACCCTGGGCGAGCTCGGCCGCTGGTTCGTCGACCGGTTCAAGCTCGCCGTCGACTATCGGGTGATCGAGATGGAAGGCTATGCGCCCGACGCCGCCCCGGGCTTCGGGTGGCCGTCCGAGCGGGTCTGGGTCAATCCCAGCCCCAATGCGCCCAACCTTTCGATGGCCCGCGCCTATGCGGGGACGGTGATGCTCGAAGGGACGATGCTGTCGGAGGGGAGGGGGACGACCCGCCCGCTCGAGATATTCGGCGCCCCCGACATCGACGCCGGCGCCCTGCTCGCGGAGATGCGGTCACTGGCGCCGCACTGGCTGGAAGGCTGCTCGCTGCGCGAGATCTGGTTCGAGCCGACCTTCCACAAACATGCCGGGCGCCTGTGCAGCGGGCTCCATATCCATGCGGAAGGGCCGGCCTACGACCATCGTACCTTCCGCCCGTGGCGGCTCCAGGCGCTCGCCTTCAAGGCGATCCGGCGCCTCGCGCCCGATTATGCCTTGTGGCGCGACTTTCCCTACGAATATGAGTTCGGCAAGCTCGCCATAGACGTCATCAACGGCAGCCCCTTGCTGCGCGAATGGGTGGACGATCCGGCCGCCGCCCCCGCGGACCTCGACCGCCTCGCCCTTCCCGACGAGCAAGCGTGGGAAGAGGAACGGCGACCCTACCTCCTCTACTGACGCCCGCGCTCGCGCCGCGGCACGACGGCGGCGTGGATGAGGAACTCCCGTCCTTCGCCCGAGCGGGCGCGGTAGCGCTCCAGCAGAGCGTCTATCTCGCCGATCAGCGCCGCCGCATCGGCCTCGCCCAGCCGCAGCATCTGCCAGAACTCGCCGACCGACCGCCGCCGGCCGCGCGCGCCGAACCAGGAGACTCGCGGCTGTCCCTCCCCGTCCGTGTCGAGCAGGATGCCCTCTTCGTCGGAGCGGGCGAGCTCGTCGTCGAGCCGTCGGCGAAGCTCGCGGGCGAGGCCGCCGCCGGGCGAGCCGGAGACATGCTCGAGCGGCAGCAAATAGCGCGCGGCGACGGCGCGATAATGCTTGATCGGCCGGCCGCCGCGTTTCTCCTCGCGCTCGATCCCGAGCAGGCCGCGCTTGAGGAGGTCGGTGACGATATGGTGGGCGGCGCCGATCGCCAGCCCCTCCGTAGCGGCCACGTCCGAGACGCTGCGGGCCCGGGCGACGAAGCTGAGCAGCAGCCGGCGGCGCGGCGAATCCTCCATCAGCATCCGCGCCGTGCGTCCGTCCTCCACTTTCTTCAACCTACTCGGCATCGTCGCTTTTCTCTGGAGTAGGCGCCCTCCTAGCATCGCTCCCATTCGTGTCGAGGGAGGGGTTTGCGTGCGTATCCGTTCGAATCTCGCGAGGATCGGAAGGATCCTGGCCGCCTTCCTCCTGCTGGCGCTGGGCGCCGCTCCGCTTCCTGCTCAGCCGCGGATCGAGGCCGACGATGCAAGCATCGCGCGCTTCTTCGACGCGTATATGACGGCGACGATGAAGCGGCTCGATCTGCCCGGCGGGGCGCTGGTGGTGGTGCGCGACGGACGGCCGATCCTCGCCAAGGGCTATGGTTATGCGGATCGGGCGACGAAGCGCCCGGTCGACGTCGAGACGAGCCTGTTCCGAGCCGCGTCCATCTCCAAGCTCGTGCCCTGGCTGCTCGTCATGCAGCTCGTCGAGGAGGGGCGGCTCGATCTCGACCGGGACGTCAATGCCTATCTCGACTTCCGCATTCCCGAGGCCTTCGGCCGGGCGATCACCATGCGCCACCTGATGACCCACAGCGCCGGCTTTCCCGAGCGCTTCCACGGCGTCTTCGATCAGGATCTCTCCCAGCCGCTCGGACGGCGGCTGCGCGACAACATTCCCGAGCGGGTCCACGCGCCCGGCAGCGTCGTCGCTTATTCCAATTACGGCGCCGCGCTTGCCGGCTATATCGTCGAGCGGCTGCGCGGGGAGCCGTGGAAGCGGGTGGTGGCGAGGCGCTTCTTCGCTCCGCTCGGCATGCGCCATTCCACCGTCCTCCAGCCGGTGCCGCCGGCGCTTCGGCCGCGTCTCGTCTCGACCTACGATGACGGCAGCGACAGACCCGGCCCCTTCCGGCTGACGCCGCTGGCGCCGATGGGGTCGCTCACGCCCAGTGCCGGCGACATGGGCCGACTCCTCGCGGCGCTGCTGCGGGGCGGGCAGGGGGAAGAGGGCCGGATCGTCGCCGCCGGGACGCTGCGCACGATGCTCTCGCTCCAGAAGCCGCTCGGCCCGGGCCTCCCCGACGGGTTGGGCCTGGGCTTCCTCGTCGGCCAATATCGCGGCGTCCGCTATGCGGGCCATGCCGGCAACATGACGACGCTGGCCACCGACCTGGAGCTGCTACCCGATCAGGGCCTCGGCTGGTATTATGTGTTCAGCGGCCAGGGGCCGGGAGAGCAGGCGCGGCAGGTGCGCGACGCGCTGCTCAGGACGGCGATCGACCGGCTCGTCGCCCCGCTCGCGCCGGCGCCGCGCGCCACCGGACCCTCATCCGCCGCCGACGTGGCCGGCGACTATGTCAGCACCCGCCGCATCGTCTCCGGCCCGCTCATGTTCAGCGGCCTGCTCAACACCATGCCGGTGAAGGCCGAACGCGACGGCTCGCTCACCATCGAGACGCCAGGCGGGATGACGCGCTGGCTGCCCGCGGGCCGGGACCACTTCGTCGAGGCGACGAGCGGCGTGCCGCTCGCCGTCACCCGCGGCGCCGACGGCCGGGTCGCGCGCCTCGCCAGCGCGGCGCTCTATCCGGCCGCGGAGTTCGAGCGGGCGCCGGCGCAGGTCGTCTGGGTGCCGATCTTCGCCGCCTTCAGCTTCGCAATCCTTCTCCTCGCCTTGCCTGCGCGGGGACTGACCGCCTTGGTCCGGCGCCGCCGCAGGCGCCGCGGGAAGGACTCGTCGGGTGCGCCGGCGTCGGAGAGGGACGCGCAGGTCCGGCGCTGGGCACGGCGCGCCTTTCGGCTCGTTCTCGCCACGATCGCCGCCTGGGGGCTGTTCGGCATCGCCCTCGCCATCGACTTCACCTTCCTCTTCTCGGCGCCGGCCGTGCTGCGCTGGCTGCTCGCGCTCCTGACCCTGCTCACGGGCCCCGCCGCCGTTATCCTCCTCGCCGATGCGGCGCTCGCCTGGCGGGATCCGGGAAGGGGCTGGGCGACCCGGGCCGGGGCGACTTTGCTCGGCTTCGGAGCGGCGGGCCTCACCGGCCTCTATCTCACCCTTCACGTCGTCGACTTCGCCGGCGACTGGTGAGCGTTTACCAACAATCCCCATGTTTTAGAGAGCCTTGCCGTCTAGCCTGGACCCGGCCCGGACGATCCCGTCCGGCCGGCGGGGGGAAAGAGCATGGGTCACGCGGCGAAGCATTCGGCTGTTCAGGGCGAGGCGTGGATCGGCACGGAAGGAGACGACGACTTCCTCGTCACGGCGCCCGCCGAAGTCGACGGCCGCGGCGGCTATGACACGGTCCGCTTCGATTTCTCGCTGAGCCCGGTCGGCGTCGCGCTCGACCTCGGCGGCCTGTGGACGGGCGGGACTGGCAGCCTCAACGGCCATGCCATTCGCAACGTCGAGGCGCTGGGCTCCGCCTTCGGCGCCTCGGGCGGCGAGAACCGGATCATCCTGCTCAGCGCCCATGACGACAGGCTCGTCTTCGGCACCGCCTTTCCGGATCGCGCGGTAGCCTACGGCCTGGAAGGGAACGACCGGATCGTGGCGCCGGACACCCGGTTCGACGAGCCCTGGATCCACCATTTCCTCGACGGGGGCAGCGGCGACGACGTGCTTCTCGGCGGCGCCTGGAACGACGACCTTATCGGCGAGGAGGGCGACGACCGGCTCGACGGCGGCGGCGGCGACGACGTGCTGCTCGGCGACGCGGGGCGCGACCGGCTCCTCGGCGGAGACGGCAATGACGGCCTGGTCGGCGGGGCCGGCGACGACCGCCTCTACGGCGGCGCCGGCGACGACCTGCTGCGCGGCGAGGACGGCCGCGACTTCCTCCAGGGCGGCGCGGGCGCCGACACCTTCCAGTTCCTGGACGGCGACACCGGCGTCGATCGCATCGCCGACTTCGATTCCGCATCGGGCGACCGCATCGACGTCTCCCTGATCGACGCGGTGAGCGCGACGTCGGAGGACGAGGCCTTCACCTGGATCGGCGACTCGGCGTTCAGCGGCGCCGCCGGCGAGCTTCGGGCCGAGCGCCACGGCGGCGCGTGGGAGGTGAGCGGCGACGTGAACGGCGACGGGGCGGCGGACTTCGCCTTCACCGTCGACAGCGCCACGCCGCTCGCCGCCGCCGATTTCCTGCTCTGAAGGGAAGGGCCCTTGCGCCTCAGCTCTTGCGACTGAGCGTGCGCATCGCGTCGTCGAGGCCGTCCAGGGTCAGCGGGTACATGCGCTCCTTCATCAGCCGGCGCACGATCCCCGTGGACTGACTGTAGCCCCAATATTCCTCGGACGTGGGGTTGAGCCAGACCGCGCTCGGATAGGTGTCGACGAAGCGCTTCAGCCAGGCCGCCCCGGCTTCCTCGTTATGATGCTCGACCGAGCCGCCGGCATGGGTGATCTCGTAGGGGCTCATCGCCGCGTCGCCGACGAAGACCAGCTTCCAGTCGTGGCCGAACTTGTGGAGCACGTCCCAGGTCGGCGTCCGCTCGGAGAAGCGGCGGCGATTGTCCTTCCACAAGCTCTCATAGGGGCAATTGTGGAAGTAGAAGAATTCGAGGTTCTTGAACTCGCTCGTCGCCGCCGAGAACAGCTCCTCGCACAAGGTGACGTAGGGATCCATCGAGCCGCCGACGTCGAGGAAGAGGAGCAGCTTCACCGCATTGTGCCGCTCGGGGCGCATACGGATGTCGAGCCAGCCCTTTCTCGCCGTGCCGTCGATGGTGCCGTCCATGTCCAGCTCTTCCGCCGCGCCCTCGCGGGCGAAGCGACGCAGGCGCCGCAGCGCCACCTTGATGTTGCGGGTGCCGAGCTCCCTTGCGCTGTCGAGGTTCCTGAACTCCCTCTTGTCCCAGACCTTGATCGCTGAGCGGTTGCGGCCGCCCTCCTGGCCGATCCTGATCCCCTCGGGATTGTAGCCGTAGGCGCCGAAGGGGGAGGTGCCGGCGGTGCCGATCCACTTCGACCCGCCCTGGTGCCGCTCCTTCTGCGCCTCCAGCCGTTCCTTCAGCGCCGCCATGATCTCCTCCCAAGAGCCCAGGCTCCTGATCTCCTCCATCTGCTCGGGCGTCAGATAAAGCTCGGCGACCTTCCTCAGCCATTCTTCCGGGATCGGCACGGCGCCGGGGCCGTAATCCGCCGAAAGTCCCTTGAACACCTTGCCGAAGACCTGGTCGAACCGGTCGAGCAGGCCCTCGTCCTTCACGAACGTGGCGCGGGCGAGAAAGTAGAATTCCTCCGGGCTGGCGCGGATCACGTCGGCGTCGAGCGCCTCGAGGAGGAGCAGATGCTCCTTGAGGCTCGCCGCGATCCCGGCCGCGCGCAACTCGTCGACGAAGGAGAAGAACATCGGCGAAGGGCGTAGCGCAACGATCCTTGCCGGGCCACCACCGTTTCCACCTCTTCCGGTTGGTTAACCGCGCCTCAACCATTTTCGCCTAGCCGTGGCGGCAAGGAAAAACGGGGCAGGAGACAGGCGTGGCGAGCTTGGGGGTTGATGCGGCGGACGGAGAGGCTATCAACATCGTCGCAAGGAATTGCGGCGCGCTCGCCATCGAGTGCAGCGACGTCTCGGGCTACGTCAGCGGCGTCTCGGGCCGCATCTCCTCCAACCTCGCCACCCTCGACGCCCTCGAGGACGTGACCAGCCGGCTCCTCCTCGACCAGGCGAGCGTCGCCGAGGCGACCGACGAGGCGCGGATCCTCGCCGAGCAGGCACGCGACAAGCTCGGCGCCGGCCGCGCCGCGATCGAGGACACGATCGCCATCTTCAGCGGCCTCACCGACCTCGTCGTCCGCCTCGGCGAGCGCATGGCCGGATTCGCCGAGGCGATGAGCCGGGTCCAGAACGTCTCGGCCTCGATCGAGAGCATCGCCTACAAGACCAACATGCTGGCCTTGAACGCCACCATCGAGGCGGCCCGGGCGGGGGAGGCGGGGCGCAGCTTCGCCGTCGTCGCCGCGGAGGTGAAGAAGCTCGCCCACGAGACTCGCGCCGCCACCAGCGAGATCGCCGGGACGATCCTCTCGCTCACCCGCGAAGCTTCCGCCGTCACCTCCGAGATCGAGACCGGGGTCGAGCGCAGCCGCAGCGCCCAGGGCGGCTTCGCCACCGTCACCGCGACCGTCCGCGACGTCGCCGACATCGTCGCCATGGTCGACCGCCAAACCGACGGCATCGCCCAGTCGACCGCGCTCATCCAGCAGAGCGTCGACAGCGTCAAATCCGGCCTCTCCGCCTTCGCCGCCGACGCTCGGGAGAATGGCGGCCAGCTCCACCGCGCTCAGGACCGGCTCGCCCAGCTCGAGCAGCTTTCCGGCGACATGCTCGACCGGCTGGCGAGCTGCGGCGTGCGCATCGACGACAGCGCGTTCATCGACCGGGCGCAGGCCGCCAACCGAGAGGTCGTAGCGATGATCGAGGCGGCGCTCGCCCGCGGCGAGATCGCCGAGGGCGACGTCTTCGACACGGACTACGTGCCGATGCCGGGCACCAATCCGACGCAATATTCCACCCGCTTCTGCGACTGGGCGGACGCCCATGTCCGCCCGGTTCTCGACCGCCTCCATGCGTCGGACCCGCGTCACGTCGGCTGCGTGATGAGCGACGTCAACGGCTACCTCCCGACCCACATCACCGAGCGCTCGCAGCCGCAGGGCCGCGATCCGGCCTGGAACGCCCAGCATTGCCGCAACCGCCGCAACTTCATCGACGACGCCACCCGCCGCGCGATCGAGAGCGACAAGGAGGCGATGCTCGTCACCTACCGGATGAACCTGGGCGAGGGCCGCTACCTGCCGGTCAAGAACGTGTTCGTGCCGCTCTGGGTCGCCGGCCGCCGCTGGGGCAATTTCGAGCTCGCCTATCGCGACGACGAGATGCGCCTCTGAGGAACCCTCACGCCTCCCGGACGTGGAGGTGGACGAGCATCGCCGCCATCGCCGCCAGCCCGCCCGCTCCGCCCAGAAGCAAGGCGGTCTGCTGGTGGGCGGGCTCGGGCGCCAGCATGTGCACCGCCATCAGCCACGGAAAATATATGCCCTGCCGCGCGCCCGTCGCGGCCAGAGCCGCGAAGGTGCCGGCGATGCCGAGGACGAGCGGCGGAACGAAGCTTCGGAAATGGAGCGCCGTCCACAGCTGCAGCATGCAGACCAGGGTGGAAGCGGCCGCCATGCGCGCCAGCGTCCCGGCGAGCCGCGCCGCGTCGACCTCGCCCGTCACCGCATGGAAGGCGCCGACGACGGGGGCGGCGGCGAGGATCAGCAGGCCAAGCAGCGCCGACATCGCCGCGACCAGGGCCATCAGGATCAGCGCCTTGGCGAGATAGAGGCGCGGCCGCGCCCCGGGCAGGGTGAGCAGATGGTCCCAGGTGCGCGGCCCATGCTCCATCTGCGCGAGGAGGACGCTGAGCGCGGTGACGGCGAGCGGCAGCATGGCGAAGGCCCAAAAGGCGGCGGACGACATCCAGAACTGGCCGAGCGGCACCGCCGCCTTGCGGTCGAGCGCGACCAGCACGCCCATTGCGACGACGCAGGCGGGCGCCGCGCCGCAGAGCAGGAGCACCAGCGAGCGGCGCAGCTTCAGCGCTTCGGCGACGAGGTAGCGAAGGAGCATCCTTTCCTCCCTTCAGGCGGGGCGGGCGACGGCGGCGTGGTAGACGCTCTCCAGCGACGGGCGGCGGCGGGCGAGGTGCGACGGCGCCGCCCCGCGGGCGACGAGCAATGCGGCGATGGCCGCCGGGTCGGGCGGCGGAGCGTCCGGCGCTTCGACCAGCAGCCGCCCGTCCTCGTCCGTCGCCGACACCCGGAAGCCCGCCTCGCGCAGGATCCGGGCGCCGCGACCGCGGTCGGCGATCCCCACCTCGACCGCGCCGCCGCCGCCGAGCAGCCGCTCGAGCGGCGCCTCGACCAGCAGCCGCCCGCGATGCAGCAGCCCGACATGGGTGGCGATCCGCTCGACCTCGGCGAGGAGGTGGCTCGACACGATCAGGGTCGTGTCGCCGGCCTCGGGAAGGCGGCGAAGCAGCGCCCGCATCTCCCTTATCCCGTCCGGGTCGAGGCCGTTGGTCGGCTCGTCGAGGATGAGCAGGCGGGGGCGGCCGAGCAGGGCCCGGGCGATCGCCAGCCGCTGGCGCATGCCGAGCGAATAGGCGCCGGCGGTGCGCCCGGCGGCGTCGGAAAGGCCCACTATCTCCAGCACCCGGTCGATCTCCGCCGCGGGAAGGCCGAGCAGCCGCCGCGTCAGAGCGAGATTCTCGCGCCCGGTGAGGTGGGGGTAGAGCGACGGAGCCTCGATCAGCGCGCCGACCCGCTCGGCCCGCCGGTCGCGCGCCGGGCGGCCGAAGAGGCGGACCTCGCCCGCGCTCGGCCGCAGCAGGCCGAGGACGAGGCGCAACGTCGTCGTCTTGCCGGCGCCGTTGGCGCCGAGGAAGCCGTAGACCGCCCGCGCCGGCACGCGGAGCGAGACTCCGTCGACCGCGGCCGCCGCGCCGGGGCCGCCGCGGCCGAACCTCTTGGTCAGTCCGACAGTCTCGAGCGCTAAGGTCATGCGAGCTTCCTCTTTAACTCAGACTTAAATTTGCTTTCGCTACGAATTTAAGTCAAGGTTAAATTCATGGATGCCGGTTCGGACGGTCTGAAGACGCTGCGGGCGCGCAGCCGGCTGCTCGCGGCGCTGGTGACGCTCGTCTTCGTCGTGCTGGCGCTCGCCCAGGCGATGGAAGTGGCGGTGGTGGCGAGCGGGCGCTATCCGCACTGGCAGCTCCTCGTCTACCGGCTGCCGATGCTCTTCTACCTCTGGGCGATCTGGACGATCCGGCGGGCGACGGTCTCGCTGGCGCAAGGCGAGCTGTTCGACCTCGTCGTGCCGCGCCTCCTCGGCCGGGTCGGCCTCGCCCTCTTCCTCGGCGCGCTCGTCAACGTCTTCGCGACCCCGCTGCTGCTGCGCGCCGCCGCGGGGCGCGGCCCCGTCGCCCATTACGACGTGGCGGCGATCACCCTCGGGGTGGTCGGGGCGACGCTCGTCCTCGTCGCCCGGCTCCTCGCCGAGGCGGCGGCGATGCGCCGGGAGCTGGACGAGATACTCTGATGCCCGTGACGGTGACGCTCGACGCGGCGCTCGCCCGGCGCGGCATGACCGGCAAGCAGCTCGCCGAGCGGATCGGCCTCAGCGAGACGCAGCTTTCCCTGTTCCGCTCCGGCAAGGTGCGCGGAATCCGCTTCGCCACTTTGGCGCGGATGTGCGCCGCCCTCGACTGCACGCCCGCCGACCTCCTCGGCTATGCTTGGGACCCGGCCGACCTGGACGAATGAGGCCGGCGATTCGTTCGGCGCAGCCCCGCTCATCCGAGAGTAGGCTGATCCGCTCATCCCGGGTAGGGACTGAGCTTGGCGGAGCCTGTCCTGAGCGACGCCGCAGGCGGCGTCGAAGGGTCCCGTATCGAAGGACGGTCCCTCGAGGCCGGTTCGACAAGCTCACCGGCTCCTCAGGATGAGCGGAATGTTTCAATCCGAAGCACCGCCTCGAGAGTCCGTCTTGCTGGAACTGAAACGCTGATCCGTCATCCCGGACTTGATCCGGCATCCACCTTCTTCTCACCAGGCGACAAAGGAAGATGGACTCCGGATCAAGTCCGGGGTGACGATTCCAACTGAACAGGATCGACTCTAGGAGCCCGCGCCGAACACCCGCGCCGCCGCCGCCGCGGCCAGGGCATCGGCCGCCGCGGCGGGCTCGCGCGCCGTCTCTACCGTCACCGTCACCGCATAGCCGCCGTCCCAGGCGCGCCAATAGTCGCGGCGCGTGCCGCCGGCGGCGTAGGCGCCCCTGAAGGTGCGGGCATGGGGATGGCCGGGCCAGGCGAAGCGGCCCTCCTCGAGTATCGTCCGATCGGCGCCTTCCCATTTCTTGGGGCCGAGGCCGGCGCGGCTCAGCGCGCGCATCCGCTTGAGGTCGACCACCGTGTCGGTCGGCATGACCTCGACCGAGACCCATCGGCCGGCGGGGGCCGCGGCGCCCGACCCGGTGTAGACCGCCACCAGCGAGCTGCCGCGGGCGATCACCGTGCGCCTGAGCCCGCCCAGCGTCTCGGGAAGGGCGATGTCGGCCGGCGGAGCGAGCCGGCCGTCCGGGCCGAGCGCCAGCTCGGGCGGCCTCGCGCCCGCCGGCGGGGCCAAAGCGAGGGCGAGCAGCACGGCCGTGCCCGCCGCCAGGGCGCCCCGCGCCTGTGCCACCGCGCTCAGCTTCCCGGCCGCCGGGCCATGAAGGCCAGCCGCTCGAACAGCATGACGTCCTGCTCGTTCTTGAGGAGGGCGCCGTGGAGCGGGGGGATCGCCTTCTTCGGGTCCTGCGACTGAAGAACGTCGAGCGGCAGGTCCTCGTGGAGGAGGAGCTTCAGCCAGTCGATCAGCTCGCTCGTCGACGGCTTCTTCTTGAGGCCCGGCACCTCGCGGACCTGGTAGAAGATGTCGAGCGCCCGGCTGACCAGCAGGCCCTGGATGCCGGGAAAGTGGACGTCGACGATCGCCTGCATGGTCTCTCGGTCGGGGAAGCGTATGTAGTGGAAGAAGCAGCGCCTCAGGAACGCGTCCGGAAGCTCCTTCTCGTTATTGGAGGTGATGACGACGATCGGCCGCTCCGCCGCGCGCACCGTCTCCCCGGTCTCGTAGACGTGGAACTCCATCCGGTCCAATTCCTGGAGGAGGTCGTTGGGGAATTCGATGTCCGCCTTGTCGATCTCGTCGATGAGCAGGACGGGGAGCGCGGGCGAGGTGAACGCCTCCCACAATTTGCCGCGGCGTATGTAATTGGCGATGTCGTGGACCCGCGGGTCGCCGAGCTGGCCGTCGCGCAGCCGGGCAACCGCGTCATATTCGTAGAGCCCCTGGTGCGCCTTCGTCGTCGACTTGACGTGCCATTCGATCAGAGGCGCGCCGAGCGCGCCGGCGATCTCGTGGGCGAGGATGGTCTTGCCCGTCCCCGGCTCGCCCTTGACGAGCAGCGGGCGGCGCAGGGTGACGGCCGCGTTGACCGCGACCTTGAGGTCGTCGGTGGCGACGTAATCGGGGGTGCCTTCGAAGCGCATGGAGGCGGGATAGGGGGCCGGGGAAGGCGAGGCAAGCGCGCCGGCCCGTCGCCCCGGCGAAGGCGGGGATCTCAGGTCGGAAAAGGCGCCGCCTCCGCGAGGCGCCGGCCCGAGCCGGGGCGACGGAAGCGCGTCAGGCGGCGGCGCGGGCCTGGCTGCGCGTCTCGAGCAGGTCCCACAGGCCGTAATGCTGGACGAGGATCTGCTGCGCGCCGAACAGCAAAGCGCGGCCGGCCGGCGGGGCGGCCGCGAAGGCGTCGGCGACGGAGGCGACGAGCGCCGGATCGGCGGCGCGATAGGCGGGCGGCTCGATCCCCAGGCGGTGGGCTGCGGCGTCGAGCGCGCGGCGGATCGCCGCCCAGTCGAGCACCACCGCCATCGCCGCGCCGAGCGCGCAGCCGTTGCGCTCCGAGCAGGCGAGCATCTCGATGGCGTGGCGCTGGCCGAGCACCGCGGCGTCGCTGTCGCCGGCGCCGGGCGTGGAGGGGAGGGGGCCGGCGGCGACGGCGAGCCTGGCGAGATAGGCGCGCTCCCCGGCAAAGGCGTAGGCGGCTTCGGCGAGCCAGGCCCGCGCCCCGCGGTCGACGGTGCGGTCGGCGGCATGGTCGACGACCCCGGGATAGCGGCCGTGGAGGATGCACAGGAAGTGGAGCAGGTCGGCGAGGTTGCGCGAGCCTTCGGGCGGCGCGGCGAGGGCCGGCGATCGCGGCCAGGGATGGGCGGCGCTGCCTTCGGCGGCGACGCAGGCGAGCAGCGTGGCGCCGGGCCGGGCCGGGGCCGCCGCCGTGCCGAGCGAAGCTGAAGCCATTCCATGCCCTCCCGAAAGCCGCATGCCACGGCCTTACGCGCCCTCCCCTATATCAATGCCGTAAAGACGCGGTTTACGCGGCGTTAGGACCGGCGAAAGGGCGCCCGTCCGTCCCTCCCGGCGGTCGGGCGCCCCCGGAGCGCCGATCCTTCGCACGGCGGCGCGGATCGGGCTCCTGGCCGGCGAGGCGGGGCTCGGGCCCCGGATCAGGCGGCGACGGCGAAGGGCTCGGCCTCGTCCTGCGCCTCGGCGGCCACCGCCGGGGCGGGGAGCGGCTCGGCGGCGGCGGCGGCGGGGCGCGGGTTGGGCGCCAGCCAGCGCGACGCGGCGACGAGCAGGCCGAGGGCGAGATAGAGGCCGATGACCGCGGCCGGGTTCCACAGCAGGGAAACGGCGAAGGCGATGCGCAGCCAATTGGCGTTGAAGCGGAAATCCTCGCCGAGCGCCTCGCACACCCCGAGCAGGGTGTCGTGGCGGGTGAGGAGGCTGGGCTGGGGGAGCGGCTGGGGCTGGGGGCTGGACATCGGCTTCTTCCTTCCTGGCATCTGGGTGACGATGCGGGCCGAAACCCGCCACATCGCCCCCCTCAGCACAAGCCGTGCCAAACCGGCATTCTCTCCTCTTCGCAAACACTTACGCCCCAGGGGCGACAAGATCGTTCCGGCCCCGACCCGGAACCTAAGCCAACATTTGGCAAATTTCGCCATCCGTCCGCCCCGGCGGAGAGGGGGACGCCGGCGTCCGCCTCACTCCATCTCGAAGCTGCGCGACAGGCCGTCGGACATGCCGAGGATCAGCGCCCGCACCCCCGGCGCGACGCCGGGCGGGAGGACGGAGCCGAGCTCCGCACGCGCCCTCAAATAGCCGGCGCTGACGCGGACCAGCTGCATCGACCATTCGGGAAAGGAGCGCCGCGCGATCGCCTGTTCGTGGCGTATCTCGATCGCCGAATGCCGCCGGTCCGCGTGCAGCCGCGCCATCAGGTCGTCGATCGCCTCGGGCGCGCCCTCGAGTATCTGAAGGAATCGGGTGCCGTCGAAGGCGAGCAGCCCGGTGATCCCGTCGAGCGCGTTCAGCTCCAGCGCGATCTGGTGGATGTCGAGCACGTCCCGCGCCTTGATGTCGATGCTCGCACGGCTGGTATAGGTCAGTGTCTTCAAGCCCATGCCGCGCCTCCCCGCGACCCGTCTCCGCGCCTTACGCCGCGAGAATCGGCGCCCCCGCCCGCGGAGGATCGACGGGGACGCGTGTCTTGTGCTCGAAAGCGAGCGCCGCTCAAAGGGGGGACACGCATTTTTTCGCGAAGAATCACGTGTCCCCGGACGCTTACCCGGATGCCGCGGCTCTCCGCCCGCCCGCCGCCCGCCCCGCCGCCTAGTGCGCGCAGGCCTCCGGGGCGGAGGAGAGGCGGGTCAGGGAGACGGAGGAGACGACGTTGATCGCGACGAGCTGCTTGCAGCGCCTCAGCTGGAAGCGGACCTTGCGCGCCCGAAAGTCGAGCGAGACGCGGCGGAAGGTCTCGAGGAGGTCGGTGCCGAGCAGGAGGGCGGGCCGGTCGGAGAGGCCGAACGCCTCGAAGGGCGGCACGTCGGCGAAGGCCATCGGCACGTTCGCCAAGGTGACCGGGCCGAGACGCAGCTCGTCGATCGTGCCCACCTGCAGCTCCATCTCCTTGCCGGTGACTCCGATCGCGGTGATCTTGCGCAGATTGGCGTGGCGGCGCATCAGCTTGTCGCGCAGCGCCTTGTTGCCGATGGTGATCTGCGAGCCGGTGTCGACCACCGCGTCGAGCGACAGGCCGCCGATGCGGACGTGGGTGAGGATCAGCTGGCCGCGGCGCAGCTGCGCGACGACGACGATCTCGCCCGGCTCCCGGCGCGGCGGCCTCGCCGCGTCCTCGACCTTGATGAGGTGCTTCTCGAAGTCGAGCATCAGGCGCTGGCGGCGCAGCGCGTCGATCCCGATCATCCCCGCCCCGCCGACGTCGAGCTCGCGGAGCGCCGGGAGCTGGAGGTCGCGGATCGTGCTCGGGCCGACGCTGAGCGAGTCGACCTTGACCCGGTCGACGATGTTGCGGTCGGTCATGTTGTTGAGCAGTGCCGGCGTGCCGAGCGGCAGCTCGAGGTCGCGGGCGATGTGCAGCCCCACCACCGACGTGTCGGCGCCGCTGTCGACGACGAAGGAATAGGGGCCGCGGCCGTTCACCCGCACGTCGACGCTGAGCCGGGTCTCGACCTCGCGCGCCGCGACGTCGTCGCCGCCGATGGTCAGAGTGTCGTCGATCTCCGCCGGCGTGAGCGGCGCCATCGCCCCGGCGGACGGGGGCGCGGGCCGCGGCTTGTGGATCTTGGGCGGCTCCCCGCCCGCGCCGCCGCCGGCGGCGAGGAGCGAGGCGGCGAGCGCGAGCGCGAGGAGGGCGCGGGCGCGGGCGCTGGAGCTGGAGCTGGAGCTGGGGCGGGGGCGGGCGCTGGAGCTCGCGCGGGCGCTGGGGACGGCGCGGGCGTGGGGGCTGGGGCGGCGGATCGGCATCGTCTCCTTTCCGGGCGGCGGACGAACGGAGGCTAGCGCCCCCGCGCGGCTTTCCAAGCCCCGCGCGACCAAAGCGCCTTCCGACGCTGCGGGCGCACACGGGGACAGTCTGGTGACAGTCACGTGACTGTCACCAGACTGTCCCCGGGCACCCGGGCTTCACGCGATGACCCGGACGCCTTCCCTCGCCCATTCCCGGTCGACGTCGACGCCCTGGTCGGACCATTGCCGCCGGGTCCAGCACAGGACGCGCTCGATCAGGCTGCCCGTGGCGGGCTCCACCCGAAGGCAATATCGCGCCTCCGGACCGGCCGCCGGAGCCCCCGCAAGGACCTCCCGTTCGGGCGGCCGCGCCGCCGCCGGCGAACCGGCGACCAGGATCAGGCCGAGAGCGGCGGCCAGTCTCCGGTGGTTCATCGTCCGTCTCCTCCATCCGTTTCCCGCAGCCGCAGCCACCGCCGGGAGACCGGCGCCTCTTCCCCGATCGGCGCCGCCGCCTGGAGCCCGGCGGCGCGCCTCGTCAGCCGGACACCCGGTTCGGCCGGGGCGGAGGCGTGGTCCCGTCGTCCTTGTAGGTCGCCTGGTCGCTGCACACCCCGGCGCTCCGGCAGTCCTGGTGGCCGTGATCGTGCTCCGACCGGTCCGTCCCGCTGGGCGCGGTCGACGTTCCGTTCGAAGTGCCCTCCTGCGACCGCCGGTCCAGTATCTCCTGGCGCGTCCGGTCGTAGCCGGCCTGAACGTCGGGGTCGTGGGTCGGGTTGGGATCGCGCGGCGGCGCCTTGGGCTGCGCATGGGCGGCCGGCGCCGCCAGGGCGGCCAGGGCGATCAGCGAGGCGGCAAACCAGGTGCGAGCGTTCATAACTGCCTCCCTTGAGAGAGATGCATGGCCGTGCTCGGCACTCCCCCATAGCAGATTTCGTCCGGGCCGGACAGCCGGCGACCCGCCGACGCAGCGCGGGCGCGAGGAGGGAACAGGTTGGCGGCGAGGGACAGCCGTCGTGGCCGCCGAGCGCCCTTCCAGTGACCGTCGCGCCCTCTGGCGACAGTCACGCGGCCGTCTCCAGCTCTCCCCCTCCGGATCCTCCCCTGCATTCGCAGGGGAGGGGGACCGGCCGAAGGGTGGTGGAGGGGCCGCGCGAAGCGCGGAAGGAGGATCGAGGGGAAGGGCTCAGCCGGCGCGAACCGCGCTCCTAGCGCAGCTGGCTGTCCTTGCTTCCGCGCCGGTTGATCCCGACGGTCGGCGTCCGAGCGTCGCGCCCGGACTGGCAGGCGACGCAGGTCCTGGCGCCCGGCATGGCCAGCCGCCGCTTCTCGGGGATATCCTCCCCGCACTCGACGCAATGCGTCTCGCCCTCGCCGGCCGAAGCCGCCGCGGCGAGCCGCGCCCGCGCCGCCAGCACCGCGTCCATCACCGTATCGTCGATCTGATCCTGCACCGCGCCATCGCGCGACCAGCCGCCTGCCATCGGGGGCTCCTGTTTTTGTCCTGTTGCTGAAGGGAGATGGGGTCCGGGGGGTGGTTTTTCCAGCCTGGAGCGCCGAGCGGAAGGGAGGGCTTGCGAAGCAAGGCCGAGCTTCGGCGAGAGACGCGGCCGGCGGGTCGAGAGGCCTCAGCCGCGCGAGCCCGTCCGACGCGTCGCGGAATTCAGTTCCGTGACGCTCCTTCCACTTTCATTTGTCAGCGGACAATTGCTGCTCCATTCTGGCAAACCGCGGCAGGAGCCGAAGCTGTCACGGTCCGAGGCAATCAGGCGGCTGTTGGAAACAGCTCTCGGGTGAACCAGGGGTGCAACTGGGCGTGGGGTTGGGACAGTGCGGAAGTCCGTCGATGCCGCCCCTCCGGAGTGCTCACTCGGTTGTCGATGACTGGTAAGTCTGGCAGAACTTGCATCATGGAACGCGTTCCCACCGATGCCTCGGAAGGCGATGTAGAAACTCGCGTCGTCCTCCCCCTACTTACCCGTGCCGGGTACCTTGCAATTCCGTTGGAGGACATTCGAAGTAAGGGGGGTATCGCTGCGCGCGACATCGGGAAGGGCGCGAAACGTAAGGTCGGGTACATACCCGATTTTTGTGTATACAAGCAGTCGCTGCCGGTGTTCGTCATCGAAGCTAAGGCGCCTGGAAAGGACGTGTATCAAGCGTACGCCGAAGCACGCTTGTACGCTTTGGAAATCAACCGATCGTTTCCCTCGGGTTTGAATCCATGCTCTCGAGTGCTTGCCACGGACGGCATCGAAATCCTTGCCGGCCACTGGGATGCTGAACCGCTGATTTCAGTTCCCGTGTCCGACATCGATCCGGGGAGCCAGTCTTCTGAGCGCATATCCAGTCTCCTTGGAAATGATGCACTCGCTGCGCTGGCGCTGCCTATCAGCAAGGCCCTGCGTGCTCCCAACTTTAAACGGCCTTTCAACCAAGGTGCCGGGCCTAACCAGCTTGCCTCCCGGATCGAGCCTAACACCTTCGCGGCGGACCTAAGTCCCGTGTTGAGGCGCTATTTCTCTTCGCGAGATCAAACTACGGATGAGGAAATATATAGCCGAGCGTACATCTCGTCTAACGAGGTAACGAGCTATGACCGCATTTTAGAGTCCTTTTTGAAGGCAGGCTGTCGCGGGCCAAAAGACGGACCGAGATTGTTACAAGCCGTCGGAAGTCAGAACAGATCACTAAAACTATCACCGCGTTCAACGAGAAAAAGTCGGTGGGAGGCGACATCCAGCTCGTAACGGGCGGCGTCGGGGCAGGAAAATCGCTTTTCGCGAGAAGGTACAAAGAGTTTTTGCAGCCGATGCCACTGGCGGCCAAGAATCATTGGGCGTTTATTAATTTCATCAATCCGCCCGAGGACTTTTCGCGTTGGAACGACTGGGTCTGCGAGGTCTTCGCTAGGAGCGTGATTGAAGAGGGTGCGCCACTAGATCTGAGGGATGCTTCTGATCAAGAGCGCGTATTTGCAGACGACCTAGCAGACCGCAAGGCATTTTACGAGCGAATGGAGGGAGTCCAGGTCGGGCGAGGAGAACTGGAGCGAGCTCGCGATATTGAGCAATGGCGGCTTGATCCTCTCAAGCTCACGAAAGGGATAGCGCGCTACCTGCAAGGTGATCGGGCTGAAAACCTTATAGTTGTTTTTGATAACGTGGACCGTCGCGAGACGGGGGGACAACTCGTCGCATTCCAAACTGCCCTTTGGTTCATGGATCAGACTCGCTGCCTAGTCATACTTCAAATGCGGGACTCTACTTTCGAGGCGTACAAGAACGAGCCACCTCTGGACACGTATAGGACGGGCCAAATCTTTCATATTAGCCCACCACGCTTTGTTGATGTTGTAAGGAAGCGCCTTGAGCTCAGCTTAGAATACCTCGCAAGCCAAGGGCCGGAGCACTTCGAGTTTACCCCTAGGGCAGGCCCAACAATCGTATATCCAAAGACTAGAGCCGGCGAGTTCCTCAGGGCCGTATACACAGAACTATTTCAGCGCCCGACCAATGTGTCTCGCATTCTAGAAGCTCTAGCGGGGCGCAATGTCCGGCGTGCGCTTGATATGTTCATGGCGATTATCACCTCGGGGCATATGCCAGAAGAGGTAATCGCCTCAATTGCTAGGGGAGCCGACTCCAAGACATTTCCGGAATATAGGATACTGCGCGCGCTAATGCGGCAGGACTTTCGCTTCTTCAACAACAACACAGGTTTTGTTGCCAACGTCTTCAATTGCGACAGCCGCTGGGAAAGGCCCACGAACCTGCTGATACCTGAAATGCTTTTCTTCTTGATAAGTCACAGGAAGGTTAGAGGGGACAATGGGCAAATGGGCTTCGTCGGCGTTCCGCGTCTCCTCACTCAATTAGAGTCGATCGGCTTCGTCCGATCAGACATTCGTGATGCCATCAACTTCTGCCTTGTGAAGGGACTAATCGAGGTAGATACATCCTCACCGGACACGGTGCGGGATCGCGATAATGTGAAGGCGACGGCCAGTGGTTGGGCGCACATGCGCATCCTATCGGGACGAATCGAATATCTGGCGTCGGTACTCCCAACGACGCCGATGAACGACAAACACCTTTCAGCGCGCGTTTACGACCTGATGCAAACAGAGAATCGGTCCGGGCGAGTTCTGTTCAATCAATCAGTGCAGGTAGTGACGGCGTTCGAGGTTTATCTTCGGCGGCAGAGGCACGAGTTTGACAGCCATCCGGGATTCGCCGGTCGGGCGCACTCAGGCTCGAATTATATTCTCAGCAAGATCACGGAAGCGTTGACGCACGCTCGGCGCGAAACAGTTCAAGCGTCGAGGCAACCCGATCTCCTTGATTTATGATTGGGCATATATGGCGGGATAGCAGCGGGCAGGAAGAGCGCGCGCCGTCCCTGCCCGCCGTGTTGCCCTTCCCGTAGGAGTGATCGAGCCGGGAGACTGGCCTTTCCTTTTGGTCTCCGCTTCCGAAGTGCGGAGTGGTGGCGTAGCAGTTTGCTCGACGGGCCGAGGGACCCTACGGTTTTGCGCGCGATCAGCCAATCCCCCGGCCAATTGAGTTGCGGAGTACCGTCGCGCTCGCAAGCGCCTCAGCATACAATCGTACAGCCGCCTTCGTGTCGTTGCCTGAGATACAATCCGACCACGGTGCCGCTCAGAGGCGCTGGATAGTTTCGCGCTAAGCCGCGAAGCCGCGAAGAAGAAGGCGGTTTGGTGGGCGGGGACGTGGGAGAGTTGCTTCGGACTCAGAGCCCCCTCACCCCAACCCTCTCCCGCAAGGAGGAGAGGGGGAAGGGGGCTACTGGTCCGAGAATGACCGCATCTTCCGGCTGCGGCTCGGATGCTTCAGCTTGCGGAGCGCGTTGACCTTTCGGTCGTCTCCGGCGACCTTCGGTCGCCTCCGGCTCGGCCTCGATGAGTGGGAAGCCTTGCGCGGTCACTGGTCGAGGAAGCTCCGCATTTTTCTGGACCGCGAGGGGTGCTGGATGGTTTCACGCGAAGCGGCGAAGCGGCGAAGCGGCGAAGCGGCGAAGGAAGCGTCGTGAATGTCGGCGTGGCAGCGTTGCCTCGGGTTCAGAGCCCCCTCACCCCGACCCTCTCCCCTTGGGGGAGAGGGGGGGAAGGGTTATTGGTCGAGGAAAGATCGCATCGTCCGCGACCGGCTCGGATGCTTCAGCTTCCGCAGCGCCTTCGCCTCGATCTGCCCGCTGCACTCCCATCAAAAATCTCCCACACTTTCCACCTCTTCGAGCAACCGGTCTCGCCGGTCATAACACGCGCCTCGATGGCCTCGACCGTAATCGCGCCGCAATTCAACGCAGGTTCGATCACTTAGGTGAAGCACGAGGGGAAAGCTCTGTGCCCGGACCTCCGAGTCACTGGTTCGGTTCAAGGCTGCGAAATGGGCAACGGTACGTTCGATCAACGGGCGATCGCCCTCGGCAAAAAGCGGCCGGCTCGCCTTGCCGTAGAGAATGACATTCCCGACCGCCGAAACCGTAAGCAGGAGGAGGAGTGCCCCGATGATCAGCCGGTGGCGGGCTAAAAGGGGCACGGTAGGCGCTAACCTCTTCGACCTACGGGTCCAGGAATGAGCGCATCTTCCGCGACCGTGACGGATGTTTCAGCGTGCGCAGGGCCTTGGCTTCGATCTGCCGGATGCGCTCGAGGCTCACCGAGAACTGCTGCCCGACTTCCTCGAGCGTGTGGTCGGTGTTCATGCCGATGCCGCAGCCTGTCTTGAGCGGCTGATGAGCGCAAGTTCGTCGAAGGGCGCATCCTGCTCTCCTGCGTAACGCAGACCAGGATAGAGAAGGTGGATGCCGGATCAAGTCCGGCATGACGGAGAGGGGGGCTTCGCGCCTTTGCGTGAACGGCCTTCGCCGCCGGCGCACGCACGGCTGCACGGACCGAGGGCGCGCTGCGTCGGCGGGCTGCGAAGGAGGGGATCCCGGCCTTCGCCGGGATGACGTGACTGGTTCAGGGAAGATCCGCATCTCCTGCGACGGGATCGCAGACTTCGGCTCTCTGAGCGCGCCAGCCTCCTCTGCACGCGCCTTCACCTCCCCCGGTGGAGCGGCTAGCGCCTGGTCGGTCTCGAGCGCTTCTCGTAATAAGCGGCGAGCTCGCGCCGCGCGTCGGCCGTCAGCGGCGCGACCGCGTCCATGGCGCGCTGGAAATGCGCCGTGTTGACCGCCGCGACGTCGGGGTCCGAAAGGAGCTCCGGGGCCCGGTGGAGATATTTGGCGCCGGCCGGCGTTGCGGCGAAGGCGCGGATTTGGACCAGTTCGTCCCGGGTAAAGGCCCGCGCATAAGCCCGCGCGACCGCGGCGAAGAGCTGGGGAGAGATCAAGGCGTTGAGGCGGTCGCTCTCGGCCCTGACCCGCTCGAAATAACGCTGGAATATCGCTTCGGCGCCGGGGTCCGGGGGGCCGTCCATGCCGCCGAAAAGCGCCGCTCGCATCTGCGACATCAGGGCGTCGTTGATGCGCGAGAACATTGCCGGCCGTCGTTCGACCGGGAAGGCGAGGGCGACCACCTCCTCGGCGATGGCCAGCCGGTCCGGATCGACCGGCGCCGTCGCGGCGACCGGATCGGGAGCGGACTGCGCGAGACAGGGTGCGGCGAGCGACGTCGCGGCCGTGAGAACGAGCGCGGCCGCGAGCCTCCTCATTGGTCGAGGAACGACCGCATCTTCCGCGACCGTGACGGATGCTTCAGCTTCCGCAGCGCCTTGGCCTCGATCTGCCGGATGCGCTCGCGGGTGACGCTGAACTGCTGCCCCACCTCCTCGAGCGTGTGGTCGGTGTTCATGCCGATGCCGAAGCGCATGCGTAGCACGCGCTCCTCGCGCGGCGTCAGCGAGGCGAGGACGCGGGTGACCGTCTCCTTGAGGTTCGCCTGGATCGCGGCGTCGACCGGGATGACCGCGTTCTTGTCCTCGATGAAGTCGCCGAGGTGGCTGTCTTCCTCGTCGCCGATGGGGGTCTCGAGGCTGATCGGCTCCTTGGCGATCTTCATGACCTTGCGGACCTTCTCCAAGGGCATGGAGAGGCGCTCGGCGAGCTCTTCCGGGGTCGGCTCGCGGCCGATCTCGTGGAGGATCTGGCGGGAGGTGCGGACCAGCTTGTTGATCGTCTCGATCATGTGGACCGGGATTCGGATCGTGCGCGCCTGGTCGGCGATCGACCGCGTGATCGCCTGGCGGATCCACCAGGTCGCGTAGGTCGAGAATTTGTAGCCGCGGCGATATTCGAACTTATCGACCGCCTTCATCAGGCCGATATTGCCTTCCTGGATGAGGTCGAGGAACTGAAGGCCGCGATTGGTGTATTTCTTGGCGATCGAGATGACGAGGCGGAGGTTGGCCTCGACCATCTCCTTCTTGGCGATTCGCGCCTCACGCTCGCCCTTCTGGACCTGGTTCACGATCCGGCGGAACTCGGCGAGGCTCATTCCGGTCGCCTGGGCGATCTCGGCGATCTCGCCGCGGATGCGCTCGATCGCCTCGCTCTCCGTGGTGCAGAAGGCGTTCCACTTCTTGTCGGTCGAGCAGACGCGCTCCGCCCAGCCCTCGTCCAGCTCGTGGCCCATATAGGCGTCGAGGAAGGCCTTGCGCGGCACCTTGTGGCGCTCGGCGAGGCGCAGCATCTGGCCGCCCAAGGCGGTCAGCCGGCGGTTGTAGCTGTAGAGCTGGTCGACGAGATATTCGATCTTGGCGTTGTGGAACTGGACGCTCTCCACCTCGGCGGTGAGCTGCTCGCGCAGATTCTGGTACTTCGTCTCGTCGCCTTTGGGGAAGTCGCGGCCGGCGCTCATCGCCTCCATGCGCGAACCCTGCATTCTCGAGAACTTCTTGTAGAGGTCGGTGATGGTCGCGAAGCGCTCCAGCGCCTGCGGCTTCAGGGTCTCCTCCATCTGGGCGAGGGAGAGGGTATTGTCCTCGTCCTCCTCCTCGAACTGGGGCCGGGCGCGGCGCTCGACCAGGCCGTCCTCCTCGTCGTCCTCCTCCTCGGCGGGGGCGGATTCGACCTCGTCCTCCTCCTTGAAGGAGGGGCCCGCGGTCTTCTCGGAAATGTCGCCGTCGGCGCCGGCCTCGGAGGCCTCGACCTGCTCGGGGGTGGGGCCCTTCGACAGCATCGCGTCGAGGTCGAGTATCTCCCTCAGCTGCATGTCGCCGCGGTTGAGGGCGTCGGACCAGCCGATGATGGCGTTGAAGGTGATGGGGCTCTCGCACAGGCCCCAGATCATCGTGTCGCGGCCGGCCTCGATCCTCTTGGCGATGGCGATCTCGCCCTCGCGGGAGAGCAGTTCGACCGCGCCCATCTCGCGCAGGTACATGCGCACCGGGTCGTCGGTGCGGTCGACCGTCTCCTTCTTCTTCTCGATGACGAAGCGCTCGCCCTCGGTGCCTTCGGCGCCGTCGTCCGACGCGTCGATCTCGGGCTCCGCCGCCCGGTCGTCGTCCTCGTCCGCCTCCTCGTTCTCGACGACGTTGATGCCCATCTCGTTCAGATTGGACATGATGTCTTCGATCTGCTCGGAGGACATCTGGTCCTGCGGCAAGGCGTCGTTCAGCTCGTCATAGGTGATGTAGCCGCGCTTCTTGGCGCGGGCGACCAGCTTCTTGACCGAGGCCTCGTTGAGATCGATCAGCGGGGCGTCGCCGCCCTCCTGCTTCTCGTCCGCCTCGACCGCATTGTTCGTCTTCGCCATCTATTCGCCCTAAATTGCTCCGTCAGGCCGCGCCGCCTTCGATCAGCGCCGCGAGCCGTCTCTCCCCCTCGTCGCGTGCCGCCCGGAGCCGCTGCTGCTCCAGGAAGGCCGCCTCGTCGCCCGTCTCCTTCAGCCGCGCCGTCGCCGCCTCGAGGGCGGCGTGGAGGCCCGGCTGGGCCGCCAATGTGTCGATGACCAGAACGAGATCGCGAGACGCACGTTCCGGGTCGGCATCACGGCGGTTGAAGGAGAAGGCCAGCCCGCGTGTCCCGCGCAGCCCCTCGGCAAGAGGAGCGACGCCCGCGCCGGTCAATATGGTATGAAGCCGCTCCGGATCAAGCGCGCCGTGGAGAAGGGCCGCCTCGAGCAGGGCGTCGCGCAGCTGCCGAGTCGCCGAGTCCGGCATGGCGAGGCCCGCCACGCCCTCCGAATGCTCGGCGATCACCTGCGGGTGGAGCAGCAGCCCGGAGAGGATCGCGCGCGCCACCTGGGGGGAGAGGCCGAGGCTGCCGACCGCCTTCGCCGCCGCCGAGGCGGGGCGCGGCGGCGGCTGGAAGCGGCCGCGGACGAAATCGCGCCGGCCAGGCTGCGGCCGCGCCGGCGGCCGGGTCGCGCCTTCGAACCGGTCGAGCAGCTCCGAGCGATACTGGTCGCGCACGTCGCCGTCCTGAATGGCGGAGACGTGGTCGAGGAGGCGCCGGCGAAGGCCCGTCCGCTGCTCCGGGGTGGCGAGGGGCTCCGCCGCCAGCTCGTGCTTCCAGAGCCGGTCGACGAGCGGTTCCGGCGCCGCCAGAAGCGCCTCGAGCGCGGCCCGCCCGCCGGCTCGGACGAGGTCGTCCGGGTCCTGGCCTGCGGGAAGGGTGACGAAGCCCAGCGAGCGGTCAGGGCCGATCTGCGGCAGCGCCCGCAGCGCCGCCCGGATCGCCGCCTTCTGCCCCGCGGAATCCCCGTCGAAGCAGACGATGGGGGAAGGGGAGAGGCGCCACAGCAGGCCGAGCTGCGCCTCCGTCAGCGCCGTGCCGAGGGGCGCCACCGCCTCGCCGATCCCGGCCTGGTCGAGCGCGATGACGTCCATCTGGCCTTCGACCACAATCACCCGACCGGCCGAGCGGGCCGCCGCGGCCGCCTTGTCGATGTTGAACAGGCTCCGTCCCTTGTCGAACAGAGGCGTATCGGGGGAATTGAGATATTTGGGCTCGCCCGCGCCGAGGATGCGGGCGCTGAACGCGATCGTCCGTCCGCGCCGGTCGCGGATCGGGAAGGTGAGGCGGCCTCGGAAGCGGTCGTAGGGCTCGCGCTCCCCCTCGGGGGCGATCAGCAGGCCGGCCTCGACCAGCATCGGATCGCCGAGGTCGCGCAGCGCCGCCCGCAGCCGGCCGCGGGCATCGGGGGCGTAGCCGAAGCCGAAGCGCCGCCGCGTCGCGTCCGAGATGCCGCGCCGCTCGAGATAGGCCCTCGCCTCGCCCCCTTCGAGTCCGCCGAGCTGGTCCTCGAACCAGCGCTGCGCGGCCTCCATCACGTCGTGGAGCCCCGCCGCCCGCTCGGCTTTCTCCTGGGCGCGCGGGTCGGCGGCGGGAACCTCCATCCCCGCCGCTTCCGCCAGCTCCTTCACCGCGTCCATGAACGGGAGGCCGCGCGCGTCGGTCAGCCACCGTATCGCGTCTCCGTGCACGGCGCAGCCGAAGCAATGCCAGAAGCCCTTCTCGTCGTTGACGTAGAAGCTCGGCGTCTTCTCCTTGTGGAACGGGCAGCAGGCCTTCCACTCCCGCCCCGCCTTCTGCAGCTTCAGCGTGCGTCCGACGAGCGCCGACAGGGAGGTACGGGTCCGCAGCTCGTCGAGAAAGGCCGGCGAGAGGGTCAAGCCGCGCCCCTGGCGCCTATGGGAGGGATCGGCTCCCCAACTCCCCTCCCGCTCGCGGGAGGGGCTGGGGGTGGGGATACGGACGCCGCTTCCCCCTCCGCGACGGGGAGGGGGTTGGGGGGTGGGCATGCCTCAAGCGCCGAGTCGATCGCCCGAAGCACCCCATCCAGATTTTCGATCACATCGTTGTTCCAGAAGCGGATCACGCGATATCCCTCCGCCTCGAGAAAGGCCGTCCGGCGTGCATCCGCCTCGGCCGCGGCGGAATGCTGACCTCCGTCCAACTCGACGACGAGTCTCAGACGCCGGCAAACGAAATCGCAGATGAACGGCCCCACGGGGATCTGCCGGCTGAACTTATGCCCCTCCAGGCGCCGCTGCCTCAGCTCCAGCCAGAGCAGGCGCTCGCAATCGGTGGCGCCGTTACGCAGGGCCTGAGCACGTTTCGTCGGTCTGCGCGGCTTGTCCGCCATGCCCACCCCCTAGCCCCCTCCCCGTCGGGGAGGGGGGATTTTCAGCCGAGCCGCGCCTTCACCAGGGCGCTTGCCCGGCTCATGTCCATCTGGCCGGCGAAGCGCGACTTCACCAGGGCCATCACCCGGCCCATGTCCTTGACCGAGGCGGCGCCGGTCTCGGCCACCAGCGCCTCGATCGCCGCCTTGGCCGCTTCCTCGTCCATCTGGGCGGGGAGGAAGGTCTCGATCACGGCGACCTCCGCCTTCTCCTGGTCGGCCAACTCCGCGCGTCCGCCCTGCTCGTAGAGGGCGATCGACTCGCGGCGCTGCTTGATCATCTTCTGCAGAACCTCGATCAACGTCGCGTCGTCGTCGGCGGGCGGCGCGGCGGCGGTGCGCAGCTCGATGTCGCGGTTCTTCACCGCCGACTGGACGAGGCGCAGGGTGGCAGTCCTCGCCTTGTCGCCCGCCTTCATGGATGTGACCAGCGCGGCCTTGATGTCGTCGCGAATCATGCGGCTCTCTTCTTCGGGTAGGCGCGGCAGGATAGCGGCGGGGCGGGGAGTTTAATAGATTGACGCTGCCGCCCCCGCGCCCTAGCGGTCGGCGCTTAGCGACATCGTCAGTTCCAACGAGGAGTGCCCGCCCCATGGCCCACGCCAAGCCCACGCCTGCGCCTGACGGGGCGACGGGCGTATTGGTGCTGGCCGACGGCACGATCGTCCGGGGACGCGGCTTCGGCGCGGAGGGCGAGGCGGTGGGCGAGATCGTCTTCAACACCGCCATGAGCGGCTATCAGGAGGTGATGACCGATCCCTCCTACGCGCGCCAGGTCATCGCCTTCACCTTCCCCCACATCGGCAATGTCGGCGCGAACCATGAGGACGTCGAGGCGGACAATCCCTGGGCGCTCGGCGCGATCGTGCGTCAGGACGTGACCGAGCCCTCCAACTTCCGCGCCGCCCAGACCTTCGACGCCTGGATGCGCTCGAACGGTCGCATCGGCCTTTCCGGCGTCGACACCCGAGCGCTCACCCGCAGGATCCGCACGCAAGGGGCGCCGAACGGCGTCATCGCCCACCGGGCGGACGGTAACTTCGACCTGGACGCGTTGCTGGAGAGGGCGCGGGCCTGGCCCGGGCTGGAGGGCATGGACCTCGCGAAGGAGGTGTCGTGCCGGCAGATGTACCGCTGGGCCGGCGGCCGCTGGAAGCTCGGCGAAGGCTATGGCGAAGGGGAGGGGGGCGAGGATCGCCCTCACGTCGTCGCGATCGACTATGGTTCGAAGCGCAACATCTTCCGCAACCTCGCCGATGCCGGCGCGCGGGTCACCGTGCTTCCCGCCACCGCGAGCTTCGAGGAGGTGATGGCGCACGCGCCGGACGGCCTCTTCCTCTCCAACGGCCCCGGCGATCCCGCCGCTACCGGGGAATATGCGGTGCCCGTCATCCGGCGGCTGCTCGAGACGCGGCTGCCGCTGTTCGGCATCTGCCTCGGCCACCAGCTGCTCGGCCTCGCCGTGGGCGCGAGGACCGTGAAGATGCACCAGGGCCACCGCGGCGCCAACCACCCGGTCAAGCGGCTCGCCGACGGCCGGGTCGAGATCACCAGCATGAACCACGGCTTCGCCGTCGAGGCGGACAGCCTGCCGGAGAATGCGAGGGCGACCCACATCTCCCTCTTCGACGGCAGCCTCTGCGGGCTGGAGCTGACCGACCGTCCCGCCTTCAGCGTCCAATATCATCCGGAGGCGAGCCCGGGCCCGCAGGACAGCGCCTATCTGTTCGCCAAGTTCGTCCAGGCTCTCGGGGCCGGTCGGTGAGCCGATGAAGGCGGCGGAGGGGATCGAGGCGGACGTGGCCCGCATGCCGCTGTCGGGCGCCGCCGTGACGGCGCTCGCCCGCGCCTATGTCCATTGGGAAAGAGGGGCTTATCCGCCGACGATCCGAAGCCTCCAGATGGCCGCCCAGCGCGACGACGAGGATTCGGGACGGGCGGTCGCGGCCGTGACGGAGCTGCTCGACGGCGGCTTCCTCAAGCCCGGCGGGGAGGGCGAGGGCGACCGCCGCGAAGTCGAGATCGCTCCGCCGGGGATCCGCTGGTTCGAGGTCAATTGCGACTATTGGCGCGAGTGCAACGTCTATCGCTTCCACTCGCGCTTCGGGGTCGCCGGATGCTTCGAATTTGATCCGCGGCGGACGCTCGGCCGCCGCCTCCTGGATCCGCTCGTCCCCGGCGCGGCCCTCGCCGGAGGCGCGCTCGCCGCCTTGACGATGTGGTTGGTCCGCTGATGGATCGCCGCGCGATCATCCTGCCGGGCCTGCTTCTGCCCTTCATCCTCTCCGGCTGCGTCACGCCCGCGGCGCGCCTCTATTCCGATGCCGAGCTTTCCACCGTCAGCCGCGCCTGCGGGCTTGCGGAAGGGGAGGTGCTGCAGGAGGAGGAGGAGCCGCGGCTCCTGTTCCTGTTCAGCCCCGGCGCTTCGCCGCGGCAGCGGCATTGCGTCGCCCGGTGGTCGAAGCGGCACGGACTGCACCTCGCCTATATCGAAGGCGTGGATCGGGCGCCGGAATGAGGGCCGTTTTGCCGTTGATGACGCCAGGGCGAACGAGAAGGCGGCCGGCCTCTCGCGGGCCTGTGGGGCGACTTGGGACAATCCACGATCATGCCGCCCATGGATTGATCAGGCGGATGCTGAGTGGCTCGAAATCGCGGACGTTGCGCGTAGCGAGCGGGACTCGAAGGGCGATGGCCTGCGCCGCGATGAGCGTATCGAATTGGCGCGACCCCACCCGTTGGTCGGAAATCAGCACTGAAGCCGCGAACTCGCCCCATCTGACGGCGTGGGCCAGTTCGAAGGCGACGATCCGCCCCACATGGTCCGCGACCAGGCATTCCAGCCAGGGAAGGAGCAGCGCGCGCTTATGCTCGCCTCGCGTCACCCTTATTCCCACCGCAAGCTCGGCAACGACGATCGTCGAAAGCAGCGTGTCGTCACGGTTTCGAAAGAGCCATTCGACCACACGCGGATCCGGGCGTGGCTTGGTGATTTCACTGAAGACGTTGGTATCAACTAAAATCGTCATATTCGAACGGGACCGGCCGCTCTCCCAGGGAGCGTTCGGGGAATTCGATCTCCACGCCCGGCCGGGTCATCGCAATCAGCTTATGCACCCAATCGCCCCCCCGCTCGGCCGGGCCGGCGCCATCGGCCGGCCCTACGGCAAGGCCGCCAAAGCCGGCACGCTCCTCCGCAACCCCGCTCGTTTTTCGTCCGGCCATGGCAACCCATCCATTTTCGAGCATTTCTGCCACAAGGTTAACTGATAAGCAATGCCCAAGCGTACCGACATCTCCTCGATCCTCATCATCGGCGCCGGCCCGATCGTCATCGGCCAGGCGGCGGAGTTCGATTATTCGGGCACGCAGGCGGCCAAGGCGCTGAAGGCGGAGGGCTATCGCATCATCCTCGTCAATTCGAACCCGGCGACGATCATGACCGACCCGGAGCTCGCCGACGCCACCTACATCGAGCCGATCACGCCGGAGTTCGTCGCCAGGATCATCGCGCGGGAGCGGCCCGACGCGGTGCTTCCGACGATGGGCGGGCAGACCGCGCTCAACACCGCTCTGGCGTTGTTCAAGGACGGCACGCTCGCCAAATATGGCGTCACGATGATCGGCGCGGACGCGGAGGCGATCGAGAAAGCGGAGGACCGCCTCAAGTTCCGCCAGGCGATGGAGCGGATCGGCCTGGAGAGCCCGCGCTCGCAGATCGCCCACAGCCTCGAGGAGGCGATGCGGGCGCTCGACCATGTCGGCCTTCCGGCGATCATCCGCCCCTCCTTCACCCTCGGCGGAACCGGCGGCGGCGTCGCCTATAATCGCGAGGAGTTCGTGGCGATCGTCACCGGCGGCCTCGACGCAAGCCCGACCGACGAGGTGCTGATCGAGGAATCGGTGCTCGGCTGGAAGGAATATGAGATGGAGGTGGTCCGCGACCGCGCGGACAATGCCATCATCGTCTGCTCGATCGAGAATGTCGATCCGATGGGCATCCACACCGGCGACTCGATCACCGTCGCTCCGGCGCTGACGCTGACCGACAAGGAATATCAGGTGATGCGCAACGCCAGCATCGCCTGCCTGCGCGAGATCGGCGTCGAGACGGGCGGATCGAACGTCCAGTTCGCCGTCAATCCCGAGGACGGGCGGCTGGTCGTCATCGAGATGAACCCGCGAGTCTCGCGCTCGTCGGCGCTCGCCTCGAAGGCGACCGGCTTCCCGATCGCCAAGGTCGCCGCCAAGCTGGCGGTGGGCTACACGCTGGACGAGATCGGGAACGACATCACCGGAGTCACCCCGGCCGCGTTCGAGCCGACCATCGACTATGTCGTCACCAAGATCCCGCGCTTCGCGTTCGAGAAGTTCAAGGGAGCCGAGCCGCTCCTCTCCACCGCGATGAAGTCGGTGGGGGAGGCGATGGCGATCGGCCGGAGCTTCCACGAGAGCCTTCAGAAGGCGCTGCGCAGCCTCGAGACCGGCCTCATCGGCCTCGACGGGGTGCGCGAGCTCTACGGCGCGCCGCGGGTCGAGATCGAGGCGGCGCTGGCGCGGCCGACGCCGGATCGGCTGCTCGTCGCCGCCCAGGCGATGCGCGAAGGCTTCACCGTCGCCGAGATCCACGCCATCACCCGCTACGACCCGTGGTTCCTGGAGCGCATCGCCGAGATCGTCGCCGAAGAGCGGCGGGTCGAGACCGAGGGCCTGCCCAACGACGCCGCGGGCCTTCGCCGATTGAAGGCGATGGGCTTTTCCGACCGCCGCCTCGCCGAGCTGGCGCTGCGCTCCGCGGGCATTCGCGGCACCGGCGTCAAGACCCGCGCCCGCAGCCACGGCCTGATCCACGACGCGGTCAAGGCGATGATCGGCGCGACCACCGAGGAGGAGGTGAGGGCGCTGCGCCACAAGCTCGGAGTCCGCCCCGTCTTCAAGCGGATCGACACCTGCGCCGCCGAGTTCGAGGCGAAGACGCCCTACATGTACTCGACCTACGAGGCGCCGAGCTTCGGCGCGCCGGAGGACGAGAGCCAGGTCTCCGATCGACGCAAGGTGGTCATCCTCGGCGGCGGCCCCAACCGCATCGGCCAGGGGATCGAGTTCGACTATTGCTGCGTCCATGCCGCTTATGCGCTCGGCTCGGGGGAGGGCGGGGCCGGCTTCGAGACGATCATGATCAACTGCAATCCCGAGACGGTGTCGACCGACTACGATACGTCCGACCGCCTCTATTTCGAGCCGCTCACCGCCGAGGACGTGCTCGAGATACTCCATGTCGAGAAATCCCGCGGCAAGCTGGCCGGAGTCATCGTCCAGTTCGGCGGCCAGACGCCGCTCAAGCTCGCCGCGGCGCTGGAGAAAGCGGGAATCCCGATCCTCGGCACCTCGCCCGACGCGATCGACCTCGCCGAGGACCGCGAGCGCTTCGCGGCGCTCGTCAACCGGCTCGGCCTCAAGCAGCCGGAGAACGGCATCGCCCGCTCCCGCGACGAGGCGGTCGCGGTGGCCGAGCGGATCGGCTATCCGGTGCTCACCCGGCCCTCCTACGTGCTGGGCGGCCGAGCGATGGAGATCGTCGACGGCCCCGCCCAGCTCGACGACTATATCGTCACCGCCGTGCAAGTGTCGGGCGACAGCCCGGTGCTCATCGACCAGTATCTGCGCGACGCGATCGAGGTCGACGTCGACGCCATCTGCGACGGCGACGACGTGGTGATCGCCGGGGTCATGCAGCATATCGAGGAAGCGGGGGTGCACAGCGGCGACAGCGCCTGCTCGCTTCCGCCCTACAGCCTCGATCGGAGGGTCGTCGCCGAGATCGAGCGGCAGGCGCGGGCCCTCGCCTTGGCGCTCGGCGTCAAGGGGCTGATGAACGTCCAGTTCGCCGTCAAGGACGGGGTCGTCTACCTCATCGAGGTCAATCCGCGGGCGAGCCGCACCGTCCCGTTCGTCGCCAAGACGATCGGCACCCCCGTGGCCAAGATCGCCGCCCGGGTGATGGCCGGGGAGAAGCTGATCGGCTTCCTGCCCCTCAACCGCGACGTGCCGCACATCGCCGTCAAGGAAGCCGTCTTTCCCTTCGCGCGCTTCCCGGGAGTCGACCCGGTCCTCTCGCCGGAGATGAAGTCCACCGGCGAAGTCATGGGAATCGATAGCGATTTCGCCAAGGCTTTCCTCAAGTCGCAGGTCGGCGCGGGCCTCACCCTGCCGGAGGGAGGAACGCTGTTCGTGTCCGTCAAGGACAGCGACAAGCCTCTGATCGTGCCTGCGGTGCGGGCGATGGGCGAGCTCGGCTTCCGCCTGGTCGCGACGGGCGGCACCGCCGACTATCTGCGCGCGCAGGGCATCGAGGTGGAGCGCGTCAACAAGGTGGCGCAGGGCCGCCCGCACATCGTCGACCGAATCAAGGACGGCGGAGTCGACATCATCTTCAACACCACCGAGGGCTGGCAGAGCCACAAGGATTCCGCCTCGATCCGCGCGTCGGCGCTGATGGCCAAGGTGCCCTATTTCACCACCGCCGCGTCGAGCGTCGCCGTCACCCGCGCCATCGCCGCGCAGCGCGAGCACAGCCTTGAAGTCCGGTCCCTCCAGGACTATTATTACGCCTCCAGAGCGTGATCCCGACAACCAGCCTCTTGAGAGGCGGCCGCTTGAGAAGGGGGCCGCCCGTTCGAATTTCTGACGAAAGGCAACACTAATGGCGACCGTCGACAAGATGCCGATGCTGGCCGAAGGCTATGAGAAGCTGCAGGCGGAAGTCCGGCACCTGAAAACCGTCGAGCGCCCGGCGATCATCGACGCGATCGAGGAAGCGCGCGGCCACGGCGACCTTTCGGAGAATGCCGAATACCATGCCGCCAAGGAACGCCAGGGCCAGGTCGAGGCGCAGATCGCCGACATCGACGACCGGCTGAGCCGCGCGATGGTGATCGACCCGAAGACCCTGTCGGGGGACCGGGTGGTGTTCGGCGCGACCGTGCAGCTGCTCGACGAGAACGACAATCCGGTCACCTACCAGATCGTCGGCCAGACCGAGGCGGACGCGAAGGTCGGCCGCATCTCCTACAACTCGCCGCTCGGCCGCGCCCTCATCGGCCGCTCGGTCGGCGACGAGGTCGAGGTCTCCACTCCCTCGGGCGACCGTTATTACGCGATCGAGAAGGTCGAGTTCATCTGATCCGGCCGCCGCGCCACCGGCGCATAACGGAGATGCGTCCGCCCGAAAGCTGGCAGCGCGCGCCGGCGACGGTGCTCATCGCGGCGGTGACGGCGGCGGCATGGGCGGCGATGTGGATCGGCGGCTACACCCAGGCCGCGGCGCTCTTGCTCGGCTTCCTGCCCGACCGGCTGAGCGAGGGGACGGCGGCGGCGCGGGTGGCGACGGCGCTGCTCAACCCGCTCACGGCGACTCTGGTCCATGCCGGGTTCGCGCACCTGTTCATGAACCTCATCATCCACGTATATTGCGGGCGGTCGGTCGAGGCGATCCTCGGCTCCAGGGCGCTTCTGCTCATCTACGCGGTCGGCGCCTATGCGGCGGCGGGGGCGCAGTTCGCGGCCGGCCCGCACGTCGCCTTGCCGATGGTGGGGGCGAGCGGCGCCATCTCGGCGGTGATCGGCGCCTATGCGATGCTTTTCGGTCGCAACCGGGTGAACGTCGCGAGCGCGGTCGCCGCCACCTTCCTCAACGCCTTGTGGATGATCGCCGCCTGGGCGCTCCTCCAATATGCGGTCGGATCGCTCTTCCTCACGACGATGAACGTCGACATCGCCATCGCCGCCCATGTCGGCGGGTTCGTCGCCGGCCTGGTCCTGGCCCGCCCCCTCCTCCTGTGGAAATGGCGCCACGCCTGACCGCCAGCCGAGTCAGTCCTTGAGGTCCGGCTCCAGCAGGCGGTGGAGGTGGACGACGACATATTTCATCTCGGCATCGTCGACCGTGCGCTGAGCCGCGCCGCGCCAGGCCTCGAGCGCGGCGGCGTAGTTGGGATAGACGCCGACGATGTCGATCGAGGCGAGGTCGTAGTCGAGGCCGCGCGGATCCTTGACCCGCCCGCCGAAGACGAGGTGGAGCTTGCTCATGCCGGGCCGATGGACGGCGTCGCGGCGGAAGGCAAGGCCCTCCGCCGGCGGCGTCAGCGCTTGCGCACCGAGTCCGCGGCGGCCCCGGCCGAGCTCTTGAGCGCGCCCATCGCCCGGTCGGTGAAGCCGTCCAGCTGCTCGCGGCTGGCGTCGCGCGCCGCGCGCACCGCGTCGCGGGCGCTGTCGGTGAGGCGGCGCCCCGCGGTGCCGAGCAGCTGCTCCTCCCGGCTGGTGCGTGGAAGGAGGGCGCCCGCGATCGCGCCCAGGGCGAGCCCGCCGACGACGGCGACGAGCGGCGCCGAGTCGATGCTTTCCGCCGCCCGCTGGCTCACGTCGCCGGCCCGTTCGCGGGCCGCCGCATAGGCCGCCGAGGTGCGGTCGCGCGCCGCCTGGTAGGCGTCCGCGGCCTTGGTGCTGACCGCCGACAGGCGGCCGTTGCCGGTCTCTCCGGCGCCCTCGGCGCCGCGATTGGTGGTGGTCGCCGTGCCGGCGGTGTCGGAAGAGGTGCTCATGCGTCTGCTCCTTGCTTGACCGGCCGCTCCGTCACGGGGGCCGTCAGGTCGTAATTGCGATCGTGCCTGTCGAGGCGGGTGGTCACCAGGTCGTCGTCGCCGGCGCCGGAATGGAACAGGCGCGAGACGACGGACCTGATCGAGCCGCGCGCCAGGAAGAGGGTGAAGGCGGCAAGGCCCGCCGAGACGACCACCGGCCGGGCCTTCACCGCCTCGACCGCGTCCTCCGCCAGCTCGCCGCTGCGCTCCTTCACCCCGTCCCATGCATTATGGGCGATCGTGCCCGGCCTCAGCCGCTGCTGCAGCTCGGCGGCCGTGGCGGCGAGCCGCCGGCGCGCCTCCTCGGCCTCGCGCCGGGCGCGCAGGATCTCCGGGGCGCTCATCCCGTCTTCTCCCCGCCGGCGAGGGCGGCCCGCTCTTCCTCGTCCCCGCCCAGAGCGCCGAGCTTCGCTGCGCCGTAGCGGACCAGGACGAAGCCGAGGACGGCGACGACCGCGAACACGATCAGCCCGCCCAATGCCGGCCCGACCAGCTTCGCGAGCTGCATCGCGAAGCCGACGAGAAGCGCGATCAGCGCGGCATTGAGCAGGAGAAAGGCCGCGGCCAGCGCGATGGCGCCGTTGCGCGCCAGGCCGACGCGCCGCATCGCCACCGTGCGGTAGAGGTTCGCCTCGGCCCGCAAATAGGCCTTGCCGTCCTCCGCCAGCTTCCCGAACAGCTCGCCGATCGAGCTTTCGCCGGGCGAGGATGTCGGCCCGTCCAGCATCAGGCCCCGGCCGTCCCGTCGCTGCCGGTGGAGCCGCGGCTTCCCGGACCGTCGCCTTCGCTCAGGCCGGCCTTGACCAGGCGGGCGAGGGTGAAGCCGACGACGGCGGCGATGCCGATGGCGATGCCCGGGCTCTTGCGGACCGCGGACTGGACGTTGCCGTAAAGCTCGTCGACGTCGGTGCGGCGCAGCGTGTCGGCAAAGCCGGACACGGCGTCGGAGGCGCGGCGGGCATATTCGCCATATTGGCCGCCGAGCCGCTCGTCGATCGAGTCGGCCGTGTCGGCGACGACCCTCGACAGTTCCTCGAGCGCGTCGCTGGCACGCGTCTTTCCGCCCTCGGCGAACTCGCGGGCGCGGTCGCCCGCCTGGCCCCGCAGCGCGTTCACCTGGTTCTTCAGCTGGTCGCGGACCCCGGCGCCTTCGTCGCCGCCGCCGGTGCCCGTATCGCCCGTCGTCGCCATCGCCTGTCCTCCTCCGCTCGCGGCGGTGCCGCCCGTGTCGTCGCCGCTTGTGCCCGCGCCGACGAAGCCGCCGCCGGCCGCTCCGCCGCCGTCGCCGTTCGTCTCCATGGCGCCGTTGATGATGTGGTCCGTGCCTTCCGGCAGTTCGTCGGGGCGGGGGGGCATGGCTGCTTCTCCTGATCTGGTGACGCTCGGGACCCGAAACCGGCGAGGCGGGCTTCCCGTTCCGGGCGCCGCGACGAAAGTTGCGCCGCGCGCGCCGCGCCGATAAGCCGCCCGGCTAAGCCGATCCCGCTCCCGATATAGTTCAGAACGAGGCCGTAACAATGACCGCCATCCTCGACGTCCATGCCCGCCAGATCCTCGACAGCCGCGGCAACCCGACGGTCGAGGTGGAGGTGCTGCTCGACGACGGGTCGCAGGGCCGCGCGGCGGTGCCCTCGGGCGCCTCGACCGGCGCCCACGAGGCGGTGGAGCGCCGCGACGGAGACCCCACCCGTTACGGCGGCAAGGGGGTGTGCGACGCGGTCAACGCGGTGCGGGGCGAGATCGCCGAGGCCGTGCGCGGCCGCGATGCGGAGGACCAGGGAGAGATAGACGCGCTGCTCGTCGATCTCGACGGCACGGAGAACAAGTCCCGGCTCGGCGCCAACGCCATACTCGGCGTCAGCCTCGCCGTCGCCAAGGCCGCCGCCGACGCGCGCGGCCTGCCGCTCTACCGCTACGTCGGAGGAGTCGCGGCGCAGATGCTGCCGGTGCCGATGATGAACATACTGAACGGCGGCGCCCACGCCGACAACCCGATCGACTTCCAGGAATTCATGGTCATGCCGGTCGGCAGCCCCAGCCTCGCCGAGGCGGTGCGCTGCGGCGCCGAGATCTTCCACACCCTGAAGAAGCGCCTCCACGATGCGGGCCTCTCGACCGCGGTCGGCGACGAGGGCGGCTTCGCGCCGAACCTCGCCTCCGCGCGCGACGCGCTGGATTTCATCATGCGCTCGGTCGAGGAAGCGGGCTACACGCCGGGCGACGACGTCGTCCTCGCCCTCGACTGCGCCGCCACCGAATATTTCCGCGACGGCGCCTACCATATCGACGGGGAAGGGCTCACCCTCTCCCCGCAGGAGAATGCCGACTATCTCGCCGCGCTGGTCCGGGACTATCCGATCCGCTCGATCGAGGACGGCATGGCCGAGGACGACCTCGAAGGCTGGGCGCGGCTCACCGAGGCGCTCGGCGAGCACGTGCAGCTGGTCGGCGACGACCTGTTCGTCACCAATCCGAAGCGGCTCGCCATGGGCATCGGCCGCGGCCTCGCCAACTCGATCCTCGTCAAGGTCAACCAGATCGGCACCCTGTCCGAGACGCTGGAGGCGGTGACGATGGCGCAGCGCGCCCGCTACACGGCCGTCATGTCCCATCGCTCGGGCGAGACCGAGGACACGACCATCGCCGACCTCGCCGTCGCCACGAATTGCGGGCAGATCAAGACCGGCTCGCTGGCGCGCTCGGACCGCCTCGCCAAGTACAACCAGCTCATCCGCATCGAGGAGGATCTGGGCTCGATGGCGCGCTATGCGGGACGGTCGGTCTTCGCCGGCCGACCGGCCTGAGCGCGGCCTCCGCCCCGGCCGCGGCACGCCCTGCCGGAAATATCGCGAATCTCGCGCAAAAAGCTTGATTCCGGACGCTTTTCCTGATTCTTTAACCAAATGGCGGCGGGTAGGCGCAATTCCCTGGAACTCATCAAGCGGGCGGCATGGCCGGCCGTGGCGCTCCTCATCATCGCCAACTTCCTGGGCTATGCGATCGTCGGCTCGAACGGCATCCTGAGCTGGGGCGACTATCGCCGGCAGAAGGAGCAGAAGCTGGTCGAGCTCGCCAGCCTGCAGCAGGAGCATGTGCGGCTCGCCCATCGCGCCCGCCTGCTCGACCCGCGCAGCGCCGATCCGGATCTCGCCGACGAGCTGGTCCGCAAGGATCTGGGCCTCGTCCGCCCCGACGAGGTGGTCATCGACATCCCGCAATAGGCTGCGCGCGCGGCGGCCGCCGCGCGGGAAGGCGCGACGGGCACAAGTTGCGCGGCTTGGCGTTTGCCGCCATAGAGCCGCCCATTCCAACCGGACAGGAAGCCTCAACGTGGCCAAGGCAGCAACCCCCAGGCGCGCCAGCACCGACACCGCCTCCGCTCCCCCGCCGCCCCCCAATCGCGAGCGTCCGCCCGAGCCGACCCGCTACCAGGCGAGCCGCGAGGAGCTTCTCGAATATTACCGCCAGATGCTGCTCATCCGCCGCTTCGAGGAGCGCGCCGGCCAGCTCTACGGCCTCGGCCTGATCGGCGGCTTCTGCCACCTCTATATCGGCCAGGAGGCGGTCGCCGTCGGCCTTCAGTCGGCGATGGAGCCGGGCAAGGATTCTGTGATCACCGGCTATCGCGACCATGGCCACATGCTCGCCTACGGCATCGATCCCAAGGTCATCATGGCCGAGCTCACCGGCCGCGCCGCCGGCATCTCCAAGGGCAAGGGCGGCTCGATGCACATGTTCAGCGTCGAGCACCGCTTCTACGGCGGCCACGGCATCGTCGGCGCCCAGGTCAGCCTCGGCACCGGCCTTGCCTTCAAGCACAAATATACCGGCGACGGCGGCGTCTGCCTCGCTTATTTCGGCGACGGCGCGGCCAACCAGGGCCAGGTCTACGAGAGCTTCAACATGGCGGAGCTGTGGAAGCTCCCCGTGGTCTACATCATCGAGAACAATCGCTACGCCATGGGCACCGCGATCAACCGCTCCTCGGCGACCACCGACCTCTCCAAGCGCGGGCTTTCGTTCAACATTCCGGGCGAGCAGGTCGACGGCATGGATGTGCGCGCCGTGCGCGCGGCCGGCGAGAAGGCGACGCAATGGTGCCGCGACGGCAAGGGGCCGTACATCCTCGAGATGCTTACCTACCGCTATCGCGGCCCTTCGATGTCGGACCCCGCGAAGTACCGCACGCGCGAGGAAGTGCAGAAGATGCGCACCGAGCACGATCCGATCGAGCAGGTGCGCGCGCGCATCCTCGAGAAGAAGCTCGCGAGCGAGGACGAGCTCAAGAAGATCGACGCCGAGGTGCGCGACATCGTCAACGAGGCCGCGGAGTTTGCCACCAACGATCAGGAGCCGGATCCCGCCGAACTCTGGACCGACGTGTACCGCTAAGCTCCCATGCCCAGTCTCTCCACCATCCTGGCGGTGCTCGGCTTTGCGGGCGCGCTCGCGAGCTGGATCGCGGGCGCGGTGTTCTGTGCCCGCGCCCTGATGGCGCAGGGCGGCAATCGCGCGCTGCTGCTGCTGTCGCCGGTTGCCTGGCCATTCGCGCTCGGGCGCATCCGTCGCGGCGGCGAAGCGGCCGTGATGCCGGTCAACAAGGCGCTGGTCGCGTTCATCGCCTGCATGCTGCTCGGAACCGCCGCATACGCGGCTTCCGCCAACCTTTCTCGTTTCGCGAAGTAGAGATCATCCAATGCCGGTAGACGTATTGATGCCTGCGCTGTCGCCCACGATGGAGAAGGGCAACCTCGCCAAGTGGGTCAAGAGCGAGGGCGACAAGGTGAAGGCCGGCGATGTCATCGCCGAGATCGAGACCGACAAGGCCACCATGGAGGTCGAGGCGGTCGACGAGGGGACGCTCGGCAAAATCCTGGTGCCCGAGGGTACGGCCGACGTCGCGGTCAACACGCCGATCGCCATGATCCTCGCCGAGGGTGAGGACGCATCCGCGCTCAAGGATGGCGGCGCGCCCGC